>DATHVD010000046.1:0-79133 GCA_035461525.1 Gaiellaceae bacterium | reverse complement strand
AGCTCGCCGGCGTCGATGCGCACGTGGCGCTCGGCCCGCCGCGCGAGCAACTCGCGGCGGGCGGGCTCGAAACGGCGGTGCAACTCGGCGAGGAACGCGAGCGCGCCCGGGCTCAGGATTTCCTCGTCGCGCCGCTCGAGGGGCGCGCGAACGTCCACACCGGCAACGACCTCCGTCTCCCCCGTCACCGCTCGAGCCCTAGTCGCGGTCGTGGTCGCGGTCGCAGGCCTCGGGGCACGTGCACTCGGTCAGCTCGGCCGTCGTGAGGACGATGATCGAGGCGGGTGCACGCGCGGCCTCCCTGGGCTCGCGCTTCGCTGGGGCGGTGTCGACGGCGGGCGGTCGCATTGACCCTCTCGATGGTAGGGCGCGCGTCGGTATTCACCAAATCGTTTCTTTCGATCACTGCTATAGACTATATCTATCGTGTTGCTCGCGCAGATCGAGGCGTTCGTGGAGGTGGCGCGCACGCGGAAGGTGAAGTCGGCCGCGGACGCGCTCTTCGTCACGCAGCCGGCGCTGACTGCCCGGATCCAGAGGCTCGAGGCCGACCTCGGTGCCCAGCTCTTCGTGCGCACGCCGCGCGGGATGCGCCTCACGGAGGCCGGCGAGGTCTTCCTCCCGCATGCGGTGAAGGCACTCGACAGCGTCCACGATGGGCGGAGGATCGTGAACGCCTTCGAGCGCGGCGGTGCCGGGCGCCTGGCCCTGGGAGCGGCGCCGGCCGTCTCGACCTACGTGCTCCCGACCATCCTCAAGCGCTTCGCGGTCGGCCACCCGCGCGTGAGCGTGAGCGTGAAGACGGGCCACTCGGAGGAGGTGCTCGACCTCGTCCTCCGCGAGCAGGTGGAGCTCGGGCTCGTGCGCGAGCTCCGGCACCCGGACATCTCGATCACGCCGCTCTACGAGGACCGGCTCATCCTCGTCGCCGAGCCGCGGCACCGTTTCGCCTCGCGTCGGAGCATCCGCCTCGAGGAGATCGGCCCCGAGCAGCTCGTCCTCTTCGACCGCACGTCGAGCTACACCGAGCTGACCAACGCCCTCTTCCGCGGCGCCGGCGTCCAGCCCACCGGCGTGATGGAGCTCGACAACATCGACGCGGCGAAGAAGATGGTGCAGGAGGGGTTCGGCGTCGCGCTCCTCCCCCACACCGCCGTCGCCGAGGAGCTCGAGGCCGGCCTGCTGGTCGAGGTCGACGTGGAGGACGCCGAGCCGGTGCGACGCCAGATCGTGGCGATCCGCCGTCGTGACCGCGGCGCGCCGGGCGGAGCCGTGCACGCGTTCCTGGCAACACTACGGGAGCTCCAGCCCGAGCTCAGCCGCTGACGCGCCGAAGCGCTTCCGCCGACGGAAGCGCGACGAGCACTGCCCAGAGCTCCGGGCCCCGCTCGGCGCCCGTGAGGACGATGCGGAGGGCGCGAAGGTCGCCGCCGACGGCCTTCAGCTCGCGAACGATCGTCTTCGCCTCCTCCTTCGTCAGCTCCTCCGGCGCTGCCTCGCGGAGCTCGCGAAAGCGCTCCAAGGTCTCCGGGGAGCGCGCCGGTGCCGGGGCCGGCGGCTCTGCGAGGCTCGCGGCGGTCGCGCGCGCCTCGGCGAGGTCGCGGGCGCCGCGGAGAGCCGGGCCGAAGCGGGCGGGGGCGCCGGCCCTCGCGGCGAGCTCCTCGTCGGAGAGCCGGCCGAGCGCCTCCACCGCGAGCCGGCGCAGCCGGGACTCGTCGAGGCGGACGTCGCCCCGCGGCAGGTCGAGCTCCTCCAGGTAGGCGCGCGCGGCCTCCGGCGGGATCCCCAGCTCGCGCAGGCCGGCGACCGAAGCCGAGCGCACGCGCTTTCCGAGCTTGCGCCCGTCCTCGCCGACGAGGAGACCGTGGTGGACGTACGCGGGCGGCTCGACGCCCAGCGCGCGGGCGATCTCCTCTTGCACCGCCGTCGCCGGCAGGAGGTCCTTCCCGCGGATCACGTGCGTGATCCCGAGGTCGAGGTCGTCCACCACCGAGGCCAGGTGGTACGTCGGCCGCCCGTCGGCGCGGAGAAGCGTGACGCCGCGGAAGCGCAGCGCCCCCTCGTCGTCCACCTCGCCGATCTCCCGCGCCGCCTCCCGGTGGCGCTCCGCCCGCTCGCTCTGGCGCACGGGCCCCTCGTCCCACGCGATGCCGAGCCAGCGCAGATCCTCGAGGATGCCCTCCTCCGCCCTGGGCACGCGACGCGCTTCGTCGGTGTCGTCGATCCGCAGGACGAGGGCCCCGCCGTGGCTGTCCGCGAAGCGCCGGTTCGCCACCGCCGTCAGCGCGCCTCCGAGGTGCAGCGACCCCGTCGGGCTCGGCGCGAAGCGCACGCGCACGGCGCCGGCCATCGACCTAGGCCTTGGTGTTCCTCAGGTCCCAGCCGCCCGTCACGGGCGGCTTCGGCTTCCCGCTCTTGTTGACTCCCGAGTACGTCGTCCGGATCATCCCGTAGGCGAGGGAGATCTGGTCGACCGGGACCTCGCCGTCGGACCCGGCCGACTGGTAGCTCGTGATGATCACGTCGCCCAGCTCGATGTGGCTGAACTCGTGCGGCTTGGGGTCTCTTCGGCGGCAGGTGAGCACCGCCGACTTCAGGTGCCGGCCGGACGCGCAGGCGACCAGGAGCTCCGGAGAGGCCTTGCTCGTCGAACAGCTGACGACGAGGTCCGCGAAGCTCGGCTTGCCCGCGCCGGCGCCCGCCCCTGCGCCGCCCGTCGCGAGCGTGCCGGTCTGGGTGACGCCGAAGCTGTAGCCGAGCACGTCGATCTCGCCCTTGTGCTGGGCGTCCGTGCTGCCGCCGGGAATCTCGTCGATCCTCAGGAACATGTCGACGGCCATCGCGCGGAGACTAGCGCGGGGCGCACCCTCGCGCGAACGGCGCCCACGCCGTAGGCTCCCTGCAACCGACCTGGAGGAGCCATGAGCGTCACGACCCTGCCCGACTCGCGCGCCGCCATGCCGCTCGTCGCGCCGCACGTCCACAGGACGCCCCTCCTCGGCTCCCGCACGCTGAGCGCCGCGACCGGCTTCGACGTCCGCCTCAAGGCCGAGTGCCTCCAGCGCACCGGCTCCTACAAGATCCGCGGCCCGCTCGTGAAGCTCTCGCGCCTCTCGCAGGAGGAGCGCGACCGGGGGGTCGTCTGCTCCTCCGCGGGGAACCATGCGCAGGGCGTCGCCCTCGCGGCCGCGATGCTCGGCGTGCGCGCGACAGTCTGCATGGCCGAGAACGCGACACCCGCGAAGATCGAGGCGACACGCGGGTACGGCGCCGAGGTCGTGCTCCACGGGTCGATCTGGGACGAGGCGGACGCGAAGGCGCGCGAGCTGGTCGAGCGCGACGGCCTCACGTACGTGCACCCGTTCGACGACGTCGACCTGATCGCCGGCCAGGGCACCGTCGGGGTCGAGCTGCACGACGACTGGCCCGAGGTCGAGGTCGTCGTCGTCCCGATCGGCGGCGGCGGGCTGATCTCCGGAGTGGCGACGTACCTGAAGCAGGCGAGCCCCGGCGTCCGCGTGGTCGGCGTCGAGTCCTCGGACGGGCCCGCGATGAAGCGGAGCGTCGAGGCCGGCGAGCTCGTCACCCTCGACCGCTGCGACACGATCATCGACGGCCTGCGCGTCAAGCGCGCCGGCGAGCGCACCTTCGAGCTCGTCTCCCGCTTCGTGGACGAGATCGTGATCGTGCCCGACGAGACGATCTTCGCCAACGTCGCCTGGACGATGGCGCGCTGCAAGCTCGTGGTCGAGGGAGCGGCGGCGGCCACGGTGGCCGCGATCCGCGAGGGCATCGTCGACGCTCCGGCGGGCACGCGGGTCGCGTGCCTCCTCTCCGGCGGGAACGTAGACCTCTCCCGGCTCGACGGGATGCGCTGGAACTAGAAGCCGGGCGGCACGGGTAGGCTTCGAGAGCATGCCTTCGAGCGCGCCGCAGGTCGACCTCCTCTCGCTCGCCCGGCTGCGCGACCCGCTCGGCTTTCTGTCGGTCTACGTCGACGCCGACCCGCACGCGAAGAACGCGCAGCGCAGGCCCTGGGCGATCGCCGTCGAGAACGGCCTGCGCGAGGTGCGCGAGCGCATGAGGGAGCAGGGGCCCCGGGAGCGGTGGACGGCCCTCGAGCGCCGGCTGGGCGAGCTCCAACCCGCCCTCGCAGATCTCGTCGACCCCGCTTCGCACGGCCGCGGGCGCGCGCTCTTCGCGGCCGTCGGCTCGGACGAGGTCCGCCAGATCGCCCTCCAGGTGCCGCTCGTCACCCGCGTCGTCCTCGACGAGACGGCCTTCATCGCGCCCCTGGCGGCGGCCCTCGACGAGGGGCGCCCGGCGGGCTTCGTCGCGGTCTCGCTTCCGACCGTGCGGGTGCTCGACCACCGGCTCGGCGTGACGTCCGAGCTGCTCACGCTCTCGGTCGACCCGGACACGTCCGAGTGGCGCGAGATGAAGGGGCCTGCCGCGGCCAACCCCGCACGCGGACAGCAGTCCGCCCCCCAGCGGGACCGGTTCGAGCGGCGGCTCGAGGAGCACCGCGTCAGGCTGCTCGAGTCCGCGGGAACGCGCCTGGGTCAGCTCGTCGCCGAACACGGGTGGGACCGCCTCGTCGTCGCCGGCGACCCCCACCTGGGCAAGATCGTGACCGAGCACGTCCAGATGGCCAACGGCGACGTCGTGCTCGTCGGGCGAACGCTCGAGGACCTCGCGCCAACGGAGCTCGCGGCCGAGCTGGCGCCCGAGCTCGAGGCGGCGACGCGGCGGCGCGAGCGGGAGCTCGTCGAGCGCGCGCGGGACTCCGCGCTCGCGGGCGGGCACGGCGCGGTCGGCGTCGCCGACGTCCTCACGGCGCTCGCCGAGGGCCGCGTCTCGCACCTGCTCTACGACCCGGAGCGCGAGCTCGCCGGCGTCCGCAGCCCGGACGGGCTGCTCGCGCCGGAGGGGGTCGTGCCCCCGGGCGTCGACGCGGAGAGCCTGGAGCCGGAGCCGAACCTCGCCGAGCGCATGGTCGAGGCGGCCCTGGCGACCGACGCGGCGGTCACCCCGCTCGAGGGCGAGGCGGCCGAGGCGCTCGCAGAGACCGACGGCGTCGCCGCGCTCCTGCGCTGGTGAGCGTCAGCGCCGAACCGAGCGCCCGGTGACCTCGTCCACGCTGATCCGGAACGCGACGGGCGTCCCGTTCCCGCGCCGGCGCCGCTCGCCCTCGCTTGTCGCCGCGCGCCCGGCGAACCTGTCCGTGAGGAGCGCGAGCGCGCGCCGCGCGCCCTCGCCGCCGAGCTCCTCGTAGGTGCCCTGGACGATCGCGCTCCGCCAGCTTCCGCTCGGCTCGTACTCGTCCACCTCGAAGCACACGCGCGGGTTGGCGCGCATCATCCGGATCTTCGTGCCCTCGAGAGAGTACGCGTAGAGGCCCTCGCCGTCGTACGCGTAGATGACCGGCACGACGTACGTGAGCCCGTCGGCGTGGCAACCGATCCGGCCGACGACCTGGGCGTGCAGGAGCTCGTCGATCTCGGCGCGGTCCAGCTCGGCGATCATGCGCGAACCCTAGATGCCCATGAGCCCCGGGCCAGTATCGTCACGCGGGTGTCCGCGATCGCGAGCGACATCGTCGCCGAGGCTCAGCGCCTGCTCGGGGCGGCGGAGGAGGCCGGCGTGCCGCTGCGAGCGCTCGGCGGCGTCGCCGTCAGCCTGCGGACGCCCGAGGTGCCCGCGCCTCTCATGCGCGCCTTCGGCGACCTCGACTTCGCGGCCGCGCGCGGCAGCTCGCGGGAGGTGCGGAGCCTGCTCGAGGACGCGGGCTACGCGCCGGACGAGGCCTTCAACACGCTCCACGGCCAGCGGCGCCTCATCTACCTCGACGCGGCCAACGCCCGTAAGCTCGACGTCTTCGTCGGGGAGTTCAGCATGTGCCACAAGGTTCCGCTCGACCGGATCGAGCTGGAGCCGCTCACGCTCCCGCTGGCGGAGCTCCTGCTCACGAAGCTCCAGATCGTCGAGCTGAACGAGAAGGACGTCCAGGACGTGCTCGCCCTCCTGCAGGGCCACGACATCGCCGAGGCGGACGGTGAGACGATCTCGATGGCCCGCGTCGCCGAGCTCTGCGCCGCCGACTGGGGGCTCTGGCGCACGTTCACCGCCAACGTGGCCGAGTGCCGCGACCGTGCGGGCGGCTACGACCTCGAGGACGTTGTGCACGCGCGCGTCGCCGAGCGGGCCGACCACCTCCTGACCCGAATCGAGGAGGAGCCGAAGTCGCGCGGCTGGAAGCTGCGGGCGCGCGTCGGCGAGCGCGTGCGCTGGTACGAGCTCCCCGAGGAGGTCTAGCCGCCGGGAGGACTTCGGCGCCTCGCGGTCAGGCGATCGTGACGCCGAGCTTTCCCCGGGTGTGGGTGGTCGGGAGGGCCTCGAGCGCCTCGCCGGCCCGCTCGAGCAGGTAGCTGCGCTGGATCGGGACGCGGAGCGTCCCCGCCGCCAGGAGCCCGCCGAGCCGCTCGAGGTTCGCCGGGGAGGCACGGCCATGAGGTTGAACCGTCCGGCACCCTCGCCCGGCGGCCCCGAGCGGTGAGGCCAGGCGGCCTCCCTCCGCGAGGAGCGAGGCATCGGGCGCCTGTGAGACGAGGTCGAGGATGGCGGCGACGCCGGCGAGACGAGCCTCGCGCACCGCGGCGGCGACGTCCGCGTCGCGGTCGAGGATCCGCCGACGCCCAGGTCGCGCAGGTAGTCCTCGCCCTCGGGGAGCGCCGGCGCGATCACGTTCGCGCCGACCGACGCGGCCAGCTGCACGAACAAGCTCCCGACGCGGCCGGTCGCGCCGACGACGAGCACGTCCTCGCCCTCCGCGGGCGCGAGCGCGTCGAACGCGGCCACGGCGGTCAACCCCGCGAGGGGTGCGGCGCCCGCGGCCTCGGCGCCCACGCCCTCGGGCTTGGCGGCGGAGAAGTCGTCCTCCGGAGGGACGATCAGGTCGAGCCCAGCTTCCGTCCTTACGGTGGGGTTGCGCGTGGGGGGACGAAGCCGAAGAGCTCGTCTCCGGCCACGTAGCGGCCGGCGTCCTCGCCGGCCTTCTCGACGACGCCGGCGAAGTCGCGCCCGAGAACGACAGGGAGCTCGTGCTCGACCATCTCCTTCAGGGCGCCCATGGCGACGAAGACGTCGACGGGGTTCACGGAGGAGGCGCGCACGCGCACGACCACCTCGTTCGCGCCCGGGCTCGGCTCCCGGCAGGTCCTCGCGCAGCGCCAGCTGGGTCTCGAAGCCGTCGAGAGTGAAGGCCTTCATGGCTGGGCTGCTTCTTCGCGGATCAGACGTCCGCGAACGGCTTGGTCCTCTTCGCGTCGGCTCCCCGGCATGGTGCCGCTCAGCGCCAGGGCGAGCCGGGGCCGGCCATCTCGGCGAGGACATCCCAGGTGGAGACGATCCCCAGCGGGACGCCGCCGTCGGGATCGGCGACGACGAGACGGTGCACCTCTTCGCGCACGAGCCGGTCGGCGGCCTCGCGCAAGGTCGCGTCAGGGCCGATCGCGAGGGGCGGGTGCATGAGGTCGCCGGCGGTCTTCCCGTCCAGGTCTTCGGCGGCAGCGAGCGGCAGGAGGTCGCGCCCGGTGACGACCCCGACCGCGGTCCCGCCAACATCCAGCACGACCACCGAGCGGGAGCGCCGCTCCGTCATCGCCCGGGCGAGCCCGGCGGCCGGCGTCTCCGGCCGGCAGGCCACGAACCCGCGGCTCATCACGTCCTCGACCGTGCCGCGCCCGCCGGGCTGCCCGGCTGCGCTCGCGACCAGGTCGGAGACCGCGATCATCCCCGCCGGCGCGCCGTCCTCGACGACGACGAGGCGGCTGACCCGCTCCGCGAGCATGCGCTCGGCCGCCTCCGCGGCGCCTGCCGCCGCGTCGATCTTGGTCAGGGGCGCGGACATGAGCTCGCCGGCTGTCAGCCGGCGCATCGCGTCGAGGCTGACCTCGTCGCCTGCGAGCCACTCGCCGGCGAGGAGGTCGCTGTCGGCGAGGACCCCGGCGGGCGCGCCGGCGACGTCCGCGACGACGACCGCGTGCACGCGCTCGCGCACGAGCAGGGCCGCGGCCTCGCCGAGCGTCGTCTCGGGTGGGCACGTGACGAGCCCGCGTCGCATGATGTCTGAGACGAGGACGGTCACGGCCCGGCAAGCCTACCGCGGGGCCCGCCGCGGTAGCCTGTGGCCGTGCAGGCGCTCCTTGCCCAGCTCGCATCCGTACCGCGCGACCCGGCGGCGAACGCGGCCAGGGCCGTAGAGGCGATCAGGAGCCGGCCGGAGGCGGACCTCGCCGTCTTCCCCGAGCTCTTCCTGAGCGCGTACGTGACCGCGGGCGTGGTCGACGCGGCCCGGGCGCCGGACTCCCCCGAGCTCCGGAGCGTGGCCGACGCCGCCCGCGAGGTGGGCACCGCGGTCGTGATCGGCTTTGCCGAGGCCTTCGAAGGCGGCGTCGCCAACTCGGCCGCCTGCTTCGACCGCGACGGCTCCCTCGCCGCGGTCTACCGCAAGACCCAGCTCTTCGGCGCGGAGCGCGAGGCGTTCGCGTCCGGCACCGAGCTCATGCTCGTCGAGCTCGCCGGTCGGCGGGCCGCGCCGCTCGTCTGCTTCGACGTCGAGTTCCCCGAGGTCGCGCGCCGCGTCGCCGTGAGCGGTGCCGGGCTCATCGTCGTCTCCTCCGCGAACATGGAGCCCTTCTACGTGGACCACGAGGTGGGGACGCGTGCCCGGGCGCTCGAGAACAGGCTGCCGCTCGTCTACGCAAACGCGGTCGGGACCGTGGACGGCGTCCACTTCGTCGGCGGCAGCCGCTCGGTGGACGCCGACGGGAACGTGCTCGCCGAGGCGGCACATGACAGCGAGGAGCTCATGCTCGCGCCCGTCGGGGCGCCGGGGACGGCCGACGAGCGCGTCGACTACCTGCGCCACCTGCCGGGGTCCCTCGACGTCGTGCGGCTGTGAGCGCGCCCGCCGACCAGAGCTTCCGCCCGATCGAACACCTGCGCGCCCACGAGCACGTCGCCGAGCAGCTGCGCCGGCAGATCGGCCTGCGCCTCGTGGGACCGCGCGGGACGCTGCCCCCGGAGCGGGAGCTGGCGAGCCTCTTCGGCGTCGGCCGCGCGACGGTGCAGCGGGCGATCTCGCTGCTCGAGCGTGAGGGGCTCGTGGAGAGGCGGCGGGGCCGGAGCGGCGGAACGTTCGTCGTCGCACCGGCCGGAGTGGACGGGCCGCTGGCCGCCGCCCTCGACCGCATCCGCGCCGAGCGCGCGGGCATCGAGGAGGCACTCGCCTTCCGCGCGACCGTCGAGCCGGCCGCCGCCGCCGAGGCGGCGGGCGTCCGGACGGAGGAGGCGCTCGCCGCCGCCGCGGAAGCCTGTGCGGCGGCCGCCGACGCCGGCGACGACGACGTCTTCATGGAGCACGACTCCGCCTTCCACCTCGCGCTCGCGCGCGCGAGCGCGAACCGCTTCTACGTCGAGGCCGTCGAGCGCACGCGCCTCGCCCTCGCCGACGTCCTCGTCGCGCTCCCCGACTCGGCCGCCTGGCGCGCGTGGAGCACGAGCGAGCACGCCGCGATCCTCGCCGCCGTCGAGCGCGGCCGGCCCGGCGCCGCGCACAGGGCCATGCAGGAGCACGTCCGCCACACCGAGGCGAGCACGCGCGCGCTCCTTTCCTCGCTCTGACTTGACCGCCCGTCGAGGGCGGCCGTAGGATCGTTTGGACTTGCATCGAGTCCTTTACGCTCAGGCGATCGACGCGTATGTGGACGAGCACGCGGACGACCTCGTCGAGCTCGTCCGCGACCTGGTCCGCTTCGACACGACGTCGGTCGACCTCTCGCCCGGCTCGGAGCACACGGAGAACGAGGAGGCGGCGCTCCAGGCCTATGCGGCCGAGCGCCTGCAGGCCGCCGGCGCCGAGGTGGACCAGTGGGAGCCAGACGCGGAGCTGTTCGCGGGACATCCGATGATGCCGCCCTGGCACCACTGGCGGAACCGCCCGCTGACGGTCGGCGTCTTCCGCGGCGGCGGCGGGGGCCGCTGGCTCCTCGTCAACGGCCACATCGACGTGGTGAGCGCCGGCGACGAGACACGCTGGACGTCGCCGCCCTTCGCGGCCGACGTGCGCGACGGGCGCATCTACGGGCGCGGCGCCTGCGACATGAAGGGCGGAGTCGGCGCGGCGCTCTTCGCCCTCGAGGCGCTGCGCGCGTGCGGGGTCGGGCTCGCGGGCGACGTGATCTTCGAGGTCGTCCCCGACGAGGAGACCTGCGCCATGGGCACGATCGCCGCGATCGAGCGCGGCTACCGCGCCGACGCCGGGCTCGTCCCGGAGCCGACGCGCAACGACCTCTGGGTCGCGACGCGTGGTCTCTTGCACGGGACCCTGACCGTGCCGGGCCGCTCCGCGCACGCGGAGATGAACCAGCCGCCGTGGGAGGAGGGCGGCGGCGTCAACTCGATCCAGAAGACGATGCTCCTTCTCCAGGCGCTGAACGGGCTCTCGGCCGAGTGGGCAGAGCGGGAGGACAAGCGCCACCCGCTCCTCGGCACGCCGGCCGTGCACCCGACGATCGTCCGCGGCGGCAGCTTCATCTCCAACGTCCCCGAGCAGTGCGAACTCGCGCTCAACACGACCTACCTGCCGGGGAACGCGGACGCCGAGGGCTACGGCACGGTCCCGCGCGGCGAGATCGAGCGGACGGTGGCCGACGCTGCGGCCGCCGACGGCTGGCTCGCCGCCAACCCGCCAGCGTGGAGCTGGTACACGGACTATCCGCCCTCAGAGATCGACCCGGCCACGCCGATCGTCGCGGCCGCGCGGGAGGCCGGCCGCGAGCTCGGCCTGGACGTCCGACCGGTCGGCATTGACACGACGTACGACGGCGCGCTCCTGACCCTCTTCGCGGACACGCCGAGCCCCGCCTTCGGCCCCGGCGACCTCGCCCGCGCGCACGCGCCGGATGAGTGGATCGGGATCGACGAGCTCATCCTCGGAACAAAGCTCTACGCCAGGACAATCGCCGCCTGGTGCGGCGCGGAGGGGGGGATGTGACGGCGTTCGTCCGCGCCGGCTCGACGGCGGTCTTCCCGCGCGAGCTCGACCGCGCCTACCCGCTGATCGTCCGGGGCGAGGGCGTCCGGCTCTACGACGCGGACGGAAGCGAGTACCTCGACGCCGTTGGCGGGGGCGCGATGGTCTCGAGCCTCGGCGCGGGGGTGCCGGAGCTCGTCGAGGCCGCGCGCCGCCAGGCGGAGGAGATCTCCTTCCTCTACAACCAGCAGCTCACAAGCCCTGCGCAGGAGGAGCTCGCCGGGAAGCTGGTCTCGCTCGCGCCCGCGGGGTTCGCGCGATCGCACTTCACGTCCGGCGGCGCCGAGGCGAACGAGACTGCCGTGCGCCTCGCCCGCAGCTACCACGTCGAGCGCGGGGACTCGGCGCGGTGGCGCATCGTCTCCCCGGCGCAGGCCTACCACGGCCCGACTGCCGTCACGCTCGGGCTCGCCGGCCGGGCCGCGCTCACCGGCCACTTCGACCCCTACGTCGTCCCGCAGCTCCACGTCCCCCCCTCGACGTGGCGCACGGATCCGACGGGGCAGGAGGCGCTCGAGGCGCTCGACGCGCTCCTCGCGGCACACGGCGAGGAGGTGGCCGCATTCTTCTGCGAGCCCGTCAGTGCGGCGGCGCTTCCCGCCTACTCCCCGCCGCAGGCGTTCTGGGAGGGGCTCGCGGAGCGGCGGGAAAGGCACGGCTTCCTCGTCGTTCTTGACGAGGTCGTCACGGGGCTCGGCCGCACGGGGACGTGGTTCGCGGCCGAGCAGCTCCCCTTCGTCCCCGACGTGATCACGACGGCGAAGGGGCTCGGGGCGGGCTACGCGCCCGTCGGCGCCGTCCTGTGTCGGGAAGAGGTCTACGACGCGGTCGCCGGCGGGTCGCGCGTCTTCGACCTCGGGCACACATGGGACGGCGCGCCGCTCCCCTGCGCCGTCGGCCTCGCGGTGATCGCGTACCTCGAGGAGCACGGCCTCGTCGAGCGCGTGCGCGAAGAGGGGCCGCGCGTGCGAGCCGAGCTGGCAGCCGCGCTCGCCGGCTTCGACCTCGTGCGCGAGGTACGCGGCCGCGGCTTCCTCTTCGGGATCGAGTACGTCGACCCGCGCGACGGCTCCTCCTTCCTCGATCCGGCCCTCGGGGTCGCCCGGCGGATCGACCTAGAGGCGCTCGACCGGGGCCTGATTGTCTACTCAACCCAGCCAACCGCCGACGGCTGGGCCGGCGACCAGACGCTCCTCGCCCCCGCGTTCGTCACGACGCGGTCCGATCTCGACCTCATGATCGAGCGCATGGCCGCCACGATCGACGCCGTCGAGCGGCAGGTGAAGGAGGAGCTCGCCGCGCGACGCGACACCGTCCGTAGCGAACTACCGTAGGAGGCAGGCATGGGTGAAATGACCGGCCCGTCCGCGCCCACGGAGGCGCGCGGGCTCTTCGTCCGCCAGTCGTCGGGGCTCATCCGCGAGTTCAGGGCCCTCGACGTCTTCGTCTTCAACACGCTGGGCTACGCGCTCGGGCTCGTGCTCGCGGTCGTCCCCAGCTTCGCCGCAGGCCTCTGGCCGGAGCAGAACGTTCTCCTGATCGTGACGATCGGGACGGCGCTCACGCTCTTCAACGCGCTCACGTACGGCTACCTCGCCGGGATCCTGCCGCGCTCGGGCGGCGACTACGTCTACCTCAGCCGCATCGTCCACCCGGGCATCGGCTTCACGGCCAACTGGGGCTTCACGTGGTCGCAGTTCCTCGGCCTCGGGCTCTACGCGGCGTTCACGGTCAACTTCGGCCTGGCGGTCGCGCTCGCGACCGTCGGCAACGCGACCGGCAACTCGACGCTGATCGACTGGAGCGAGAGCGTCACGGGCGAGTGGCAGACCTTCCTGATCGGCGCCATCCTGCTCGCGGCCGTGCTCCTCGTCCTCTCGCTCTCGACCCGGATCCTGCGCTGGATCTTCCTGATCGGCTTCATTCCCGCGCTCCTCGGGACCTTCGTGACGATGATCGTCTTCTTCACGACGACGAAGGACGAGTTCGTGGCGAAGTTCAACGCCTTCATGGCGGAGCGGGCCAACGGGGAGACGTACGACGGCCTCATCGCAGCGGCGCAGGACGCCGGCTTCACGGCCGGGGACGCGACCTTCATCGGGGCGCTCCTGGCCATCCCGCTCGGCTACTGGATCTATATCGGCTTCACGTACTCCGCCTACATCGGCGGCGAGGTCAAGCAGGCCTCGAAGACGCAGCCGCGGATGATCCTCGCCACGCTCGGCTTCGCCTACGCCGTCTACATGCTCATCTTCTGGCGCTACTACGAGGTCGTCGGCAAGGACTTCACGAACTCGGTCGTCTACCTCGACGGCGAGACGGACGCGGGCTCGGGGCTCCCGGTCAGCCCGGTGCTGAACTTCTTCGCCGGGATCATGACCGACTCGACGATCGTGAACGTGATCATCGGGGTCAGCTTCATCCTCTGGCACGTCCTGCTCCTCTTCGTGATCGGGATGATCTGCACGCGGAACCTCTTCGCCTGGTCGTTCGACGGCGTCATGCCGCGGAAGCTCGCGACAGTGAGCGAGCGCACGCACGCGCCGTGGGTGGCAGCGATCGTGATCGTGGCGATCGCCTCCGTGCTCCTCGCCCTCTACGTCTTCACGACGTTCTTCACCATCGTCGTCAACTACATCGTCATCTTCTCGATCGCGTTCTGGCTGACGAGCTTCGCCGCCATCCTTCTGCCCTACCGGCGACCCGAGCTCTTCAACCAGGCGCCGGAGACGGCGCGCCGGCGAATCGGCGGGATCCCGGTGATCTCACTGCTCGGCGTCGGCAACCTCGCGCTCTTCACGCTGATCCTCGTCGCGTCGTTCAAGACGCCGGCGTTCAGCGGCCCGACCGGAGGCCGGGCGATCCTGTTCGTCGTCGGCATCTACGTCGTCGGTGCGATCCTGTACTTCGTGTCGCGCGCGGTGCAGCGCCGCCGCGGCATCGACCTCGACTTGCTCTACAAGGAGATCCCGCCCGAGTAGTGCGCCTCTTCTACGCAACCGACGTCCACGGCTCGGAGCGCTGCTTCCGCAAGTTCGTGAACGCGGCCGGGTTCTACGACGCCGACGCGATCCTGCTCGGCGGCGACATCACCGGCAAGGCGATCGTGCCCCTGGTAGCCGCGAACGGCGGCTACCGGGGGCGCTTCCTCGGCGAGCCCTTCGAGGTCGAGGGCGACGAGGCGGTCGCCGAGCTCGTGCAGAAGATCGCCAACACCGGCTACTACGCGTGGCGGTGCACGCCGGAGGAGGAGCAGGCGGCCGCCGCCGACCCCGCCCTGCGCGAGGAGCTCTTCACCCGCCTCATCGTCGAGCGCGTCGCGCAGTGGGTCGAGCTCGCCGACGAGCGCCTGCGCCCCCAGGGGATCCCGTGCTACGTGAACGCGGGCAACGACGACCCGCCGGAGATCGACCCGGTGCTCGAGGAGACGGGCTGGGTGCAGTTCCTCGAGGGCCGGGTCGTCGAGCTTCCCGACGGCACGCCGGTGGCGAGCTGCGGCTACGCGAACATGACGCCGTGGGCGTGCCCGCGCGACGTCGAGGAGGACGAGCTCGGCCGCCGGCTCGAGGCGGTGATCGCCGGGCTCGACGACCCCGCGCGCGCGATCTTCAACTTCCACTGCCCGCCGTACGACACGGGCATCGACGCCGGGCCCAAGCTCCGCGAGGACTTCCGGGTCACCGCGGGAGCGGGCGGCGTCGAGATGCACCCCGTCGGGAGCGTCTCCTGCCGCCGGGCGATCGAGGAGCACCAGCCGATCCTCGGCCTCCACGGCCACCTGCACGAGTCCAGGGGGACGTTCGAGCTCGGGCGCACGCTCTGCGTCAACCCGGGAAGCGAGTACACGGAGGGCGTCCTCCGCGGCGCGCTCTTCGAGCTCAAGAAGGGCAAGCTCAAGAGCCACCAGTTCACGACGGGATGAGGGCGCGGGAGCTCGGCATCGAGATCGGCTCGCTCTCGCCGGGGGAGCTGAACGCGATCACGGACGTCGCCGGCGTCCGCGTCGGGCACACGACACTCGTCGAGGGCGAGCGCGTCCGCACGGGCGTCACGGTCGTCCTCCCGCACGAGGGCGAGCCCTGGGCCGACCCCGTCTTCGCGGGCGCGCACCGGCTGAACGGAAACGGGGAGGTGACGGGTCTCGAGTGGGTGCGGGAGTCCGGGATGCTCCACTCGGCGATCGGGCTCACGAACACGCACTCGGTCGGCGTCGTCCGCGACGCGCTCGTCGAGGCCGAGGTGCGGGCGCGCGGCCCGGAGACGCCCTTCTGGAGCCTGCCCGTCGTGGGCGAGACGTGGGACGGCGTGCTCAACGACGTCAACGGCAGGCACGTCCGCGAGGAGCACGTCTTCGCCGCACTCGAGCGCGCCTCGGGCGGGCCCGTCGCCGAGGGGAACGTGGGCGGGGGCACCGGCATGATCTGCCACGGGTTCAAGGGCGGCGTCGGCACGGCCTCGCGGGTCGTGGAGGAGACCGGCGGCCGGGTCGTCGGCGTCCTCGTCCAGGCGAACCAGGGGAGCCGTGAGCAGCTGCGCGTGAACGGCGTGCCGGTCGGGGCGGCGATCCCCGTCGGGGAGGTGCCGTCGCCGGGCGCGTTCGACCAGGAGGGCGCCGGCTCGATCATCGCGGTCGCCGCCACGGACGCGCCCCTCCTTCCCGGCCAGTGCGAGCGCCTCGCACAGCGCGTCGGGCTGGGCGTCGCGCGCGCCGGCGGCCTGGGGGAGCACTTCAGCGGCGACCTCTTCCTCTGCTTCGCCACCGGCAACCGCGGCCTGCCGCCGAACGGCTTCGCGGAGGGAGGCCCGCGCGAGGTGGACCTCCGCATGCTCTCCAACTGCTGGATCACGCCGCTCTTCCAGGCCGTCGTCGAGGCGACCGAGGAGGCGATCCTGAACGCGCTCCTCGCCGCCGAGACGATGACCGGCTGCGAGGGCCGCACGGCGCACGCGCTCGCGGGCGAGCGCCTCGTCGCGACGCTCGGCCGCGGGTAGGACGTTTCGGGATCGCCCCGGTCGGTACGTCCGGGGGGATGGGACGCACCCTGCTCGCCTTCGCCCTCGCGGCCGCCCTCGCCGCGGGCTGCGGCGGCGACGACGAGGAGACCGCAGCCCCTCCGGACACCGTGACCGAGATGGAGGTCGTGACCGAGACGGCCACAGAGACCGAGACCGCGACCGAGACCGTCGCCGGCAGGACGGAGACGGAGCGCTGCGAGAACGAGGAGGCGGGCTACGCGGTCTCCTATCCCGCCGACTGGCACGTGAACTCGGGCGACGTCGCGCCGCCGTGCTCGTTCTTCGACCCGGAGCCGATCGACGTCCCCGAGGCCACGGACGCGATCCAGTTCGCCATCGGCTTCAGCCGTGAGCCCGCGCCCTTCGACGTGGTCACGGGCGAGAGCCCGACGCGCACGATCGTCGAGCGCGAGGAGCTCGACCTCGGAGGCAACCCGGCAGTGCGGCTCGGGCTCGAGTCCACTGGCGAAGGCCTCCTCGGCCCCGGGACGCGCTCGTACCAGTACGTGATCGGCGTCGGCGACGAGTCGATCGTGGCGACGACGTACGACGTCGGCGACTTCGACTACGAGCGCAACCGCGAGGTGCTGGACGCGATGATCGAGAGCCTCGAGCTCACGAGCTGAGTTGACAGCAGCCGGGGCGCCGTAGCATGCTGCCGCCGAGACAGTTGAAACGGTTCAACGCAGCCCGGTGAAGGCGGTCGTCTACGAGGCGCCGCGCGACTTCTCCGTTCGCGAGACGCCGCTGCCCGAGCCCGCCGCGGGCGAGGTGCGCGTCGCCCTCGCCGCGACGGGGATCTGCGGCACCGACGTCCACATCCATGACGGCGACTTCTTCGCCCGCTTCCCCCTCGTCCCCGGGCACGAGCCCTTCGGCATCGTCGACGCGCTCGGCGAAGGCGTCGAGGGCCTCGAGGTCGGGGAGCGGGTGGCCGTGAACGGCAACTCGGGCTGCGGCCGCTGCTCGTTCTGCCAGGAAGGACGGCCGCTCCTCTGTCGGCGGCTCGAAGCGCTCGGAGTCACCGGCCCCGGGGGATTCGCCGAGCACATGGTCGCGCCCGCCGGCCAGTGCCTGCCGATCGGTGACCTCCCCGACGACGCGGCCGTCATGGTGGAGCCGACCGCCTGCGCGATCCACGGGCTCGACCGGATCGACGTGCGGCCCGGCTCGCACGCGCTCGTCCTGGGCGCCGGCCCGAGCGGGCTCGTGCTCGCCCAGCTCCTCGCCCACGGCGGCGCCACGCACGTGACCGTGGGGGCGCCGACCCGCTTCAAGCTGGAGCGAGCCGAGGCCTTCGGGATCGACGAGACGGTCGTGCTCGACCGCGACGACCCCGAGCGCAACCTGGCGCTCCTGCGGGAGCGGGCGGACGAGGGCTTCGACGTGGTCGTCGAGGCGACCGGCTCGGCCGCGGTGAGCCGGCTCTGCGTCCGGCTCGCCCGCGACGGCGGCACGATCCTCCAGTACGGGGTGACGCGACCGGAGGACCGGATCGACGTGAGCCCGTACGACGTCTACCGCCGCGAGCTGACGATCCGGGGGTCGTTCGCGCAGGTGGACTGCTTCCCGCGCTCGATCGCCGCCCTGCGCGGCGGCCGTGTCCGGACGGAGGGCATCGTCACGCACCGTTTCGGCCTGGGCCGCTTCGGCGACGCGCTCGAGGCCGTACGCTCGGACCCGGACTGCCTCAAGGCCGTGGTGGAGATCGCATGAGCTTCGGCTTCAGTGTCAGCCCCGGCCCGGCGGCCGGCGTCGCGGCCGAGGCCGCCCGGGCGGAGGCGCTCGGCTTCGACCGCATCGGCATCTGGGACTCGCCCGCGCTCTTCCGGGAGTCCTGGGTGACGCTCGCCGCGGTCGCCGGCGCGACCGAGCGGATCCGGCTCGGCACCTGGGTCACGAACCCGCTCAGCCGCCATCCGGTCGTGACGGCGAGCGCGATCGCCACGCTCGACGAGCTCGCGCCGGGGCGGACGTACCTCGGCATCGGCGCCGGCGGCACCGGCGTCTGGCACCTGGGGATGAAGGCAGCGCGGCTCGCCGTCCTCGAGGAGTACGTCCACGCCGTCCGCTCGCTCCTCCGGGACGGGCGCGCGGCCTGGGAAGGGCGCGACGGACGCCTGGACTGGGGCGCCGGCCGCTCGATCCCGATCGTCCTCTCCGCGCACGGCCCCCGCTCGCTCGAGCTGGCCGGGCGGGTCGCCGACGGCGTCGTCGTCGGCCTGGGAGTGACGCCCGAGGTGGTGCGGAGCTCGCTCGAGGTGCTGGAGCGGAGCGCCCGCGAGGCGGGCCGCACGCTCGCCGACATCGAGGTCTGGTTCACGTGCTTCTGGTTCGTCGAGGAGGAGCCGGGCGCCGCCGCGGAGAAGGCAGCCTGGGCGGCGACCGCGTTCGCGCTCCACTTCGCGCGCTGGGGCGTCGACGGCCGCTTCGTCCCGGACGAGCACCGCGACGGCGTCGTCGCTCTCGGGCAGGCGTACGACCTCGGCACGCACGGCGCCGTGCCGCCCGAGCAGCAGGCCCGCTACGCTCGCCTGGCGGAGGAGCTCGGCGTCGGCGAGTACCTGCGGCGCCGCTTCGTGTTCTCCGGGACCCCGGACGAGGTCGAGAGCCAGGTCCGCGCGGCCATGGACGCGGGCGCCCGGAACTTCGACGGCGCCATCGACGCGGAGCTGCCCGAGCACGAGGAGCGCATCACGAAGTGGGCGCGGCTCGTTCTCCCGCGCTTCGGGAAGGGGCCTGCGTGATCGACCTGCTCGTCACGGGCGGCACAGTCGTCACGCCGGGCCGGACGGCCCTCCTCGACGTCGCGGTGAGCGGCGAGCGGATCGCGGCCGTGGCCGAGCCGGGCGTGCTCCCCGCCGGCGGCGCGCGCATCCTGGACGCGACCGGGAACCTCGTCCTCCCCGGCGGCGTCGAGCCGCACGCGCACATCTTCGAGCCCATGTACCGCGGCTGGTCGGGGGGCGAGGAGGTCTGGCTCCAGGGCGTCGAGGGCGCCACGCGCGCGGCGATCTTCGGCGGCACGACGACCGTCCTCTCCTTCGCCTTCATGGCGGTGCACGTGACCGAGGAGCAGTTCCACGCGGGCCGCGCCGTCGAGCACCGCCGCGAGGTCTTCGCCGGCAGCTCGCACACGGACTTCGGCTTCCACCCCGTGCTCACCGGGAGCCCGTCAGAGCGGACGATCGCCACCGTCGGCGAGGCGGTCCAGGACGGCACGGCGACGATGAAGCTCTTCACCACCGACCTGACGACCGGACAGGCGGGCGTGCGCATCGACAACGGCTCAGCGCTGGCCGTCATGCGAGAGTGCGCCGCGCACGGGGCGATGGTGATGGTGCACGCCGAGGACGACGACCTGATCAAGCACATGGAGGCGCGCCTCGCCGAGACGGGCGAGGACCGCGTCCTCGCCAACGTGAGCCTCGTGCACACGACGCTCGGAGAGGAGCTCGCCGTCCGCTCGGTCGCCCGGATGGCGGAGGAGGCGGGCGCCGGCCTCTACGTCGTCCACGTGGGAGGCAGGGAGCCGCTCGACGCGATCGCCGAGCTCCGGGCCCGCGGCCTCCCTGTCTACGGCGAGACGCTGCACAACCTCCTCTGCTTCTCCACCGACCACTACGCGAGGCCCGACGGGGCGAAGTACCACATCGGCATGGGGCTGAAGCCGCCCGGCCACCAGGAGCCGCTGTGGGAGGGGCTCGCCGACGGCCGGCTCTCGACGCTCGCCACCGACGAGTACACGACCTCGTTCGCTGTGAAGATGGCCGGGGCGACGATCCAGACGACGCCCGGCGGCCACGTCGGCGTCGAGACGAGGGGCACGATCGGGTACTCGGAAGGCGTCGCGGCCGGGCGGATGCCGCTCGAGCGATTCGTCGAGGTCTTCTCCACGAGCCCCGCACGGCTCATGGGCCTCTACCCGCGCAAGGGCGTCATCGCGCCGGGAAGCGACGCCGACCTGGTGCTCTGGGATCCCGACGCCGAGCGCACGATCGCGCTCGACGACCTCCACCACGACTCCGACTACAGCCCCTGGGAGGGCTGGGACGTACGCGGCTGGCCGGTGACGACCGTCCTGCGCGGGAAGGTCGTCGTCGAGGACGGCCGGCTCCTGGGGACGCCGGCCGACGGGCGGTGGCTCCCGCGGCGGATCGACCCGGAGCTCCTCGCCGGACCCGCGCTGTGAGCCGGAGCACGATCCGCGACGTGGCGCGGACCGCCGGCGTCTCCGTCGGCACCGTCTCGCATGTCCTCTCGGGCTCGCGCACCGTGCGGCCGGCGACGCGCGCCCGCGTCGAGGCCGCGATCGCGGCGCTCCACTACCGCCCGAACACGATCGCGCGGGCCCTCAACCGCCGGCGCACGCAGACGATCGGCATGGTCGTCCCCGACGTGACGAACCCGTTCTTCGCCGACCTCATCTGGGAGGTGGAGCGGGCCATGGCCGACGTCGAGCACGCAGTGCTCTTCGGCAGCTCGGCGAACGACCCGGAGCGCGAGCGGCGGTACCTCGAGAGCTTCCTCTCGCGGCGTGTGGACGCGGCGATCGTCGCGGTGACGGCCGGAAGCGACCTGGACTTCCTGGCCGTCGTCGCGGCCGAGGTCCCGACCGTGGTCGTCGACCGGCCGGTGCCGATCGCGGCCGACGCGGTCGTGGGCGACAACCGCGCCGGCATGGCGCTCGCGGTGGAGCACCTCGTCCGGCTCGGCCACGGCCGGATCGGCTACCTGGACGGCGATCCGGCACTCGGAACCGCGAGGGAGAGGCGCGCCGGGATCGAGGCGGCGCTCGCGGCACACGGCCTGGAGCTCGCGGCCTCGAGCAGCGGCGCGTTCACGCTGGCGAGCGGCTACGAGCACGCCCTCACGCTCCTCCGCTCGCCCGCCCGTCCCACCGCGTTCTGCGCCGGCAACGACCTCCTGGCCATGGGCGTCCTCAAGGCGGCGGGCGAGCTCGGCGTCGCCGTGCCGGCGGACCTCAGCCTCGTGGGCTACGACGACATCGCCTACGCGGCCTTCACCTCTCCGCCGCTGACGACTGTCCGCCAGCCGGGTCGCGCGCTGGGAGAGGCGACCGCCCGCCTCCTCGAGGCACGGCTCGCGGGCGAGACCGGGCCGCCGCGCACGGTCACGCTCGAGCCCGAGCTCGTGGAGCGCGGGTCGAGCGCTCCGCCGGAGGAGCGGGGCCCGTGACGTTCCGGCAGGAGCTCGTCGCCCTCTTCGGCCGCCCGGTCGACGAGAACCCGACGCAGGTCATGGTCGAGGCGGCCTTCCGCCGCCACGGGCTCGACTGGCGCTACCTCACGATCGAGGTCGCTCCAGAGGATCTCGGCACGGCGGTCGCGGGGGCGAGGGCGATGGGCTTCCGCGGCTTCCACTGCACGCTGCCGCACAAGGTCGCCGTCGTCGAGCACCTCGACCGGCTGGGCGAGTCGGCCGCTCTGATCGGCGCCGTCAACACCGTCGTCGCCCGCGACGGCGAGCTCGTCGGCGAGAACACCGACGGACGCGGATTCCTCGCGGCGCTGCAGCGGCGCGTGGATCCCCCGGGTCTGCGCGCCGTCGTCCTCGGCGCCGGCGGCGCGGCGCGGGCCATCGCCGTCGAGCTGGCGCTCGCGGGCGTCGCGGAGATCGGAGTCGCCAACCGCACCGAGGAGCGCGGCCGCGAGCTGTCCGGCCTCGTCGCCGGGCTCGGGGTCGCGGCGCGCTTCATCCCCTGGGAGGGCGAGCTGGCCGTCCCGCCCCGGACCGACGTGCTCGTGAACGCGACGTCGATCGGCCTGCACCCGGACGTCGAAGCCCGCGTCCCGGTCGCCCGGGAGTCGCTGCGACCGGGCCTGATCGTCGCGGACGTGATCCCGAACCCGCCCCGGACCCGCTTCCTCTGCGAGGCGGCCGACGCCGGCTGCGAGACGGTGGACGGCCTGGAGATGCTCGTCGCCCAGGGTGCCCTGAGCGTCGAGTACTGGACGGGCGTGACGCCGGATCAGGCGGTCATGCGCGAGGCATTGGCCGCGATCTTCGCCTGACGCTCACGGGTGTCTGGCGGGTCGCCCGGTCGGTGGAGCTTCAGCACGGGCGCCGCCTCACGCTCGCCGAGGACGTGGAGGATCGCCTCGACGCACGCCGGATCGAACTGCGTCCCGGCGTGGTCACTGAGCTCGCGCAGGGCCTCCTCTGCTTCGAGCGGGCGCCGGTAGGGCCGCGGCTCCACCATCGCCCGGTAGGCGTCCGCGACGGAGACATGCGGGCGCCAAGGGGGATGGCGTTGCCGCTCAGCCCGTCGGGGTAGCCGGCGCCGTCCCAGCGCTCGTGGCTCGAGCGCACGATCGGGAGCACGTCCAGGAGCGACGAGATCGGCGCCAGGATGGCCTCGCCGGCCTCCGTGTGCCTGCGCATGACCGCCCACTCCTCCGGGGTGAGCGGGCCCGGCTTCTTCAGGATCGACTCCGGGACGCGGATCTTGCCGACGTCGTGGAGAAGCGCGCCGGGCTCGATCGCCCGCAGCTGCTCGCCGGCGACCCATCGGTGCCGCTGGCGCGTGCCTTGACCACCCGATGATCAGGTACCTGCTCTGATCGGCCTCCGCCGTCTCGCCTAGGATTCTCGCGTGGATCTCGACGGCCTGCTCCTCGCCTGGTTTCGCGAGCAGGGGCGCGACCTCCCCTGGCGGCGAACGCGGGATCCATACGCGATCCTCGTCTCCGAGGTCATGCTTCAGCAGACCCAGGTGGAGCGGGTCGTGCCGCGCTGGCGCAAGTGGCTGGAGGGCTGGCCGACCGCAGAGGCGCTCGCGGCCGCTCCGCTCGCGGACGTCATTCGCGCCTGGCAGGGGCTCGGCTACAACCGACGGGCGGTGGCGCTCCACCGCGCCGCGCAGCGAATCGCCGCACGCGGCTGGCCGGACGACCTCACCGAGCTCCCCGGCGTCGGGCGATACACGGCCGACGCGGTCGCGGCCTTCGCCTTCGGCGCGGACGTGGTTCCCGTGGACACGAATGTGCGCCGCGTGCAGGAGCGCACGGGGCACAGGTTCTCGGCCGCATGCGGGCAGGCGCTCATGGACCTCGGCGCGACGATTTGCCTGGCGCGGGTGCCCCGCTGCGGCGCCTGCCCGCTCGCGGAGGGCTGCCCGTCGCGGGGCCGTCGTTACGAGCCGCTGCGGCGGCAGGGGCGCTTCGAGGGCTCCTTCCGCCAGCGGCGGGCGCGCGTCCTCCGCGCCGTCGCAGTTGCGCCGCGGCCGGCGGAGGAGCTCGACGCCGAGGCGGTCGCCTCGCTCGCCCGCGACGGCCTCGTCGCCGTCGCGGGCGGCGACGTGCGGCTGCCGGATTAAGCCGGCCGTAACCGGCGCGTAAGAGCGTCGCAATCTCGCCGTCGTAGCGTTCCGGCCGCAATCCCGAGCAAGGAGAGGACATGAGACGACTCGCGCTGCTCGCCCTCGCCGCCGCCGCGCTCGCCGTCCCGGCGACCGCCGCCGGCAACGGCCTGGGACCGCCCTCCGGGACGATCTGGGCGTTCGATCAGGCATACAAGACGATCGCGACCCCCACCTCGTTCAAGAGCGGCCCGACCGACACGATCTACGTCTTCCCCGACTGCCCCGCGTGCGCGTCGGTCTCCGAGGTGGCGCCGGGCGTTCCCGGCTACAACGGCGGCCGCTGGAAGGTCGTCATGGCCTTCGGGATCACGAGCCAGCTCACCAACGCCGACGACGTCGTCGCCGCGGCGAGCTCCCTCGAGGACAGCGGCATCCGCTTCGTGTGCCCGCTCATCAAGGCCTGATCTCCGCGCGCTTCTCCCGATCGGGGCGGTACCCGGCCGCCCCGATCGCCCCTGCAGGAGGTCTAATTGGGGCTATGACCACCGTGCTGGTCGTCGACGACGAGCCCATCGTCCGCGAGGTCGTCGCCGAGTACCTCCGCCGCGCCGGCTTCCGCACGCTCGAGGCCGGCGACGGCGACAGCGCCCGCGCGCTCCTCGAGGAGGAGGACCCGAGCCTCGTCGTCCTCGACCTCATGCTCCCGGGGACGGACGGGCTCGAGCTCTGCCGCTGGATCCGGGCCCGCTCCGACGTCCCCGTCATCATGCTCACGGCCCGGGGGGAGGAGGCAGACCGCATCGTCGGCCTCGAGCTGGGCGCCGACGACTACGTGACGAAGCCGTTCTCGCCGCGCGAGCTGGCTGCGCGCGTCCGCACCGTCCTTCGCCGTACGGAGCCCGGCGCGGCCAAGGCCGAGCGGCTCTCCTTCGACGGGCTCGAGATCGACGGGCGCAGCCGCGACGTCACGAAACGCGGCGCGCCGGTGCGCCTGACCGCGAAGGAGTTCGACCTGCTCTGGTTCCTGGCGAACAACCCGCGGCAGGTGTTCTCGCGCGACCACCTCATGGACCGGGTCTGGGGCTACGAGGCCGCGCTCGACACGGGCACGGTCACCGTGCACGTGCGCCGGCTCCGCGAGAAGATCGAGGACGACCCTTCGCGGCCGCGCTTCCTCGAGACCGTGTGGGGCGTCGGCTACAGGTTCGTGGCGTGATCGGCTTCGCCCTCGCCGTCGCCGGCGCCACGCTCGCCGCGGGCCTGGCCGTCGCGCTCCTCCTCCGCCGGCTGCCGACGCTACGGCTCCAGCTGGCGGGGCTCGCGCTCCTGGCGGTGCTTCTGCCGCTCGCGGCCGTGCTCCTCTCCGGCCTCGTCATGTTCGACTCCGAGCACGACCTGACGATCCTGGCCGTGGCCTCCGCCTCGGCCACCGTCGCGCTCGTCGCCTCCTTCCTCCTCGGAGGCTCGATCCTGCGGTCGATCGAGCGCGTCCGGGGCGCGTCCTCGGCGCTCGCCCGCGGCGACCTCGCCGCGCGGGCGCCCGAGGGCGGGCCGGCGGAGCTGGCGGACCTGGCCTCGTCCTTCAACGAGATGGCCGCGAACGTCGAGGGCCTCTTCGACGCGCGCCGCCAGCTCGTCGCCTGGGCCTCCCACGACCTGCGGACGCCGCTCGCCTCGATGCAGGCGATGCTCGAGGCGCTCGAGGACGGGCTCGCGGAGCCGGAGCGATACCTCCCCGCTCTCCGCGACCAGGTGAGGACGCTCGGGCTGCTCGTCGACGACCTCTTCGAGCTCGCCCGGATCGACGCCGGCGTCTTGACGCTCGAGCTGCGCGAGCTGGCCCTCGGCCCGCTCGTGGACGCCTGCCTGCGCGGGCTCGAGGCCGAGGCGGCGGCGCGGCACGTGACGCTGCGCGCGCAGCTGAGAGGCGAGGGCGCGCTCGTGCGCGCCGCCCCGGAGAAGGTCGAGCGTGTGCTCTACAACCTGCTCGCGAACGCGCTCAGGCACACGCCGTCGGACGGCTCGGTCGCGGTCGTGGTCGAGCCGCTCGCCTCCGAGGTGCGCGTCAGCGTCGAGGACACGGGCGAGGGGCTCTCGGCCGAGGCCGTGCGCCGCATGTTCGACCGGTTCTGGCGCGGCGACCGCTCGCGGCCTCCCGGCGGCGCCGGGCTCGGCCTCGCCATCGCCCGCGGCCTGGTCGAGGCCCACGGCGGGAGGATCTGGGCGGAGTCGGGCCCGGACGGCGGCGCCAGGGTCTCCTTCACTCTGCCGCGCGCGGCTTAGCGTCCGACTTCCCGTCGGGGGCCGGGCCGACGGTGAGGTTGAGGCGGCCGAGCGCCTGCGAGAACTCGCTCGGGATGATCCAGAGCTTGTTCGACTGGCCCTGCGCGATCTGCGGGAGCACCTGCAGGTACTGGTAGGCGAGGAGCTTCTCGTCGGCGTCGCCCTCGTGAACCGCCTTGAAGACGTTGTCGATCGCCTCCGCCTGGCCCTGCGCCCGCAGGATCTGCGCCTCGCGCTCGCCCTCGGCTCTCAGGATCGAGCTCTGCTTCTCGCCCTCGGCCGTGAGGATCTGGGACTGCTTCACACCCTCCGCGTGGAGGATGGCGGCGCGCTTGTCGCGCTCGGCCCGCATCTGCTTCTCCATCGCCTCCTGGATCGTCGCTGGCGGGTCGATCGCCTTCAGCTCGACCCGGTTGACGCGGATTCCCCACCTGCCCGTCGCCTCGTCGAGGACGCCGCGGAGCTGGGCGTTGATCTGGTCGCGGGAGGTGAGCGTGGCCTCGAGGTGCATCCCGCCGATCACGTTCCTGAGCGTCGTCACCGTGAGCTGCTCGATCGCCGTGATGTAGTTGGAGATCTCGTACGTGGCCGCCTTGGGGTCGGTCACCTGGTAGTAGATGACCGAGTCGATCTCGACGACGAGGTTGTCCTCGGTGATGACCGGCTGGGGCGGGAAGGAGACGACCTGCTCGCGCAGGTCGATCAGCGGCCGGACGCGGTCGATGAAGGGGACGATGAGGGAGAGGCCAGGGTCGAGCGTGCGGTGGTAGCGGCCGAGCCGCTCGACGATCCCCGCCTGGGCCTGGGGGATGATGCGCACGCCGAGGAAGAGGACGACGATGACGACGAGGGCGATGAAGACGAGCACGATGACGCCGGCCACGATTGCCTCCTAGTAGTCGGATACGAGCGCCGTGGCGCCCTCGATCTGCAGGACGGACACGCGCTCCCCCGGCTCGAAGGCGCGGGCATCGTCGAAGGACCGTGCCGTCCACGTCTCGCCGGCGAGCTTGACGAGCCCGTTCTCGCCGTCGACCCGCTCGAGCACCACCGCCGTCGCGCCGACGAGCCCCGCGGTTCCCGAGCGGAGCTGGCCCGGCGAGCGCAGGTGCCGGCGCGCGATCGGCCGCAGGACGAGGAGCGAGGCGACCGAGCCGGCGACGAAGACGCCGAGCTGGACCACGACGCTCGCGCCGGCGGCGGCGACCGCCGCGGCGAGGAGGGCGGCGACCGCGAGCGGCCCGCAGAGGAAGACGAGCGTGAGAGCCTCCACCCCCGCTAGCGCCGCCGCGGCGACGATCCAGATCGCCCAGTCCGGCATTGCCCGCCGATCCTAGACCTCGCCTCGGCCCGGACACAAGAGGCAGCGCGCCCCGGGGCGGGGAAGCGGCGGCTCTCCGCGGCGTTCGTCTACGAGACGCGCTCGCGCGCGAGCCGGACGACGCGGCCGACGTTCACGACCCAGCCGACCCCGAGCGGGCGCGGCGTGAAGATCGTCGGGTCGTCCGGGTTCCAGAAAGCGGCGCGAAGCCGCGCCGGCGTCGGGACGCGGAGGTCGTAGGGCAGGAAGCCGGCGAGCCGCCCCTCCCACGTGCGCTCCGAGGAGGGCTTGCGGAGCTCCTTCGTCACGGCCGCCGCGACGAGGGCGGCCGCGAGGGCGATCCCGAGCCTGCGTCCGCGGTCGTTTCGGGCGGCCATGCCTCTATTCAACCAGTCGGGCGGATGAGCGCGACGGCGTGGGCGGCGAGCCCCTCGCCCCGGCCGGTGAAGCCGAGCCCGTCGGTGGTGGTCGCCCGAACGGAGATCCTCTCCGCCTTGACGCGGAGCGCGCCGGCCAGCCGCCGCTCCATCTCCTGCCTGTGCTCGGCGATGCGCGGCCGCTCGCCGACGAGGACGCAGTCCGCGTTCACGAGTTCGAGGCCGACGAGCCGGATCGCCTCGCCCGTGCGCTCGAGGAAGAGGAGCGAGGAGGCGCCTTTCCACTGCGGATTGCTGGACGGGAAGAGCGTGCCGATGTCCCCGAGGCCAGCGGCGCCGAGGATCGCGTCCACGATCGCGTGGGCGATGACGTCGCCGTCGGAGTGGCCGGCGAGGCCAGGCTCCCCGGGCAGCTCGACGCCGCCGAGCACGAGCGGCGCCTCCTCCGAGAAGGCGTGTGCGTCCACCCCGGTGCCGACACGAAGATCGCTCATTCCGTCACACTTCCGGCACATTCTGCGCGCCACGCGCGCGGATTTCCGCTGTACGCTCGAAAGCGGGTGGTGGGCTGGGGTGCCCCGAAGGACAGGCGGCTCGAAGAGCTCCCGTCATCCGAGCGGCTCCTGGCGCGCCATGCGGCCGTCGAAGACGGTCACGGTCGCGTACCCGGCGGCGCGCACGTGGTCGAGGGCGGCGCCGAAGTCGCGCCCGACGTCTCCCGCCACGTGCGCGTCGGAGGCGAGCGTCGCCCCGACGCCGCGCTCGTGGCAGCGCGCGAGGAAGGCGGCGTCGGGATAGAGCTCCCCGACGGGCTTCCGCAGCCCAGCCGTCGAGACCTCGACGGCCACGCCGGCCGCCGCGACTGCATCCGCAGCCTCCGTGTGGTGGCGCCCGACCGCCGCCGGGTCCGGGCGGCGGCCGAAGATCTTGACGAGGTCGGGGTGCGCGAGGACGTCGGCGAGGCCGCTCGCCGCGAGGTCGCGCAGGGCGGCGAAGTAGCGGCTCCAGACCTCCTCGACGGCGAGCCGCCCCCAGACGCCCGGCTCGAGGTCGACGGCCTCGCCGTCGACGAGGTGCACGGAGCCGAGCAGGTAGTCCCACGGGTACGGGCCCAGGGCTTCTGCGAGCTCCGCCTCACGGCCCGGGAGCCAGTCGATCTCGAGCCCCAGCTTGACGGGGAGGCCGCGCCGCTTCGCCTCGATCACGGCGGCGCAGTAGGCGTCGAGGTCGTGGCCGTTCTTCGCGCGCTGGTAAGGATGCTCGAGCAGCGGCCCGAGCTGGCGGAAGTAGTACATGTGCTCCGTGAAGCCGATCTCGTCCACGCCGCACGCCTCGGCCTGCTCGGCGAAGCGCTCGACGGCCTCGACCGTGTGCTCGATCGGGCCCTCCCGGCCGTCCGCAGGCCCGCGCAGGTGCATGTGGTAGTCGACGATCAACGCTCGGCCCGGAGGAGCAGCTCGACGAAGGCGAGGTCTTCGGGCGACGTGACCTTCACCAGCCTGCGGTCGCCTGGCACAAGGCGCACCCGGCCGCCTGCTCCCTCGACGAGCCCGGCGCAGTCGGTTGCGTCGCGGCCGGCGCCAAGAGCCCTCCGGAATGACTCCGCGACGAAGGCTTGCGGCGTCTGCACGGCGCTGAGCCCCGTTCGATCGACCGTTGCGCCAACCGCCTCGCCCTCGGCGCGCTTGACCGTGTCCGCGAGCGGGAGCGCCGGCACGACGCCGTCCCAGCCCGGCTCGAGGCCGGTCACGACCCGTTCGACCACGTTGTCGGGAAGGAGCGGCCGGGCGGCGTCGTGGACGAGGACGACGACTGCGTCGGGCGGCACATCCGCGACCCCGGCACGCACCGAGTCCGACCGGGTGGCGCCGCCCGTCACGGCCGCGCGCACCTTGCCGGCGCCGATCTCTTCGGCCAGGAGGATCGCCGGCTCCTCCCATCCCTCGGGCGCGACGACGACGATCGCCTCGACCCAGTCGGAGGACTCGAGCCGCTCGAGGCTCTCCGCCAGGAGCGGGCGCCCGGCGAGGTTGGCGAACGCCTTCGGCCGGTCGCCCGCCAGCCGCTCCCCGCGACCGGCCGCGACGAGCACGGCCCAGACGCCGGTCGCGGCGTCGCTCACGGGAGAACCTCGAGCTCTCCGCGCCGCTCGACGAAGATGTCGTCGCTGAGCGGATCGTCGCCGGTCTGGAAGTCTTGCTGCACCTTCAGGCGGAAGAACTCCTCGGTGCGGCCGCGGAGAAGCTCGCGGGGAAGGGCGACGAAGACGTGCTCCATGGGGACGGCGTAGACGGCCGGGCCTCCGTAGGATCGCACGATCTGGCGACGCAGCTCGGGGACGATCATCCGGGTCGCGTCGTACCCGTCGCCGGAAGCCCAGCCGCAGAGCTCGGCGTCGCCCGACGGCTCGCAGAGGAGGGCCTCCTCCTCGTTCGTCTGCAGGAGCAGGTTGGCGAGGGCGAGCTCGTGCACCTCCTCGAGGGTGGTTCCCCAGCGGCTGACGTCGGTCGGCGTGACGAGTGTGAACGAGTCCTCGCGATCGACGGCGTAGACGACCGCGAGGCGGCCGGGGAACGGCGTCCTCGCCGTCTCGAAGCCGTACGTGCGAAGCTCGAAGGGCGCCTTCAGGAGCGGCATCAGGTCATCGCGGACCTCTTCCAGGAGGAGCTGGGAGAGGCCCTCCTCGAGGCGGTCCTCGGCCTCGGAGACGAGCCCGGCGACGATCTCGTCGCGGTCGCCGGGGCGCTCCTCGTAGCGCGCGTAGGCCGGCTCGAGGTCGAGCACGGCCGAGTTCGGCCCCTCGTGGACGCGCACACCGGAGCCCGCCGTTGCCTCGGGCTCGAGCCCCTGAGCCGCAAGCGCGCCGACGACGGCGTCCTCGAACTGCGGACGAGGCTCGGCCTCGGCGGCGCCGTCGCCGGCACAGCCGGCCGCGACGGCCAGAGCCGCCGGAACGACGGCGAGAGCGACACGCGAGAGCACACGGCAAGGATGCCTGCGGCCCCGGCCGAGCGGTCGCACTCGGAGGCGCGGGGGCCTAGCCTGCGACCTTCGAGGCGCCGACGGAGTCGAGCACCTCGTCGAGCCAGGCGGCGGCCTCGTCCTCGTCCATCAGCTTCGCGTACATGAGCTCGGAGGCGAGGATCTTCTTGGCCTTGACGAACATCTGCTTCTCACCCGTGGAGAGGCCCTTCTCCTGGTCGCGCAGGGAGAGGTTCCGCACGACCTCGGCGAGCTCGAAGATGTCCCCTGTCTTCATCTTGTCGCGGTTGTACTTGAAGCGGCGGTTCCAGTTCTTCGGCATCTTCGTGCCGTTGCCGTGGAGCACGGTGACGACCTGTTCCACCATCTTCTCGTCGATGACCTTGCGAAGGCCGACGCGGTCGGCGTTCTCGGTCGGGACGTTCACGGTCATGTCGTTGTGCAGGATCTTGATCGTCAGGTACTCGCGCTCCTGACCCAGAACCGTCCTCGTCTCCTTCTTCACGACGGTCCCCGCGCCGTGGTGGGGGTACACGACCTTGTCGCCGAGTTCGTACAACCCTCTCCTCCTTGAACGCGGGCGTCAAAAAAGACGCCCGGGACGCCTGCGGAACCGTGCCATTCTACCGAAAACCCGCTTGAAAAGCCATTTTCTGGCCCCCAGGGCGCGCGAAACGGCTCCTGCGGCGGCTCAGAGCTGTAGGTAGCGGTCGACCAGGTTGTGCTCCTGGAGGCGGCGCAGGCCCTCGCGGATCTCGCGGGCGCGCACCGCTCCCACCGTCTCGACCGCCTCGAGGTCGCGGTGGCTCGCGCGCACGACCGCGTCGAGGCTCTCGAAGCTACGGACGACGTGGCGGATGGCGGAGTCGGGGAGGCGTGGGATGCGCGAGAGCACGCGGTAGCCGCGCGGCTGCACGGTCACGTCGAGGGGGTTCGCCTCCCGCGGGTAGCCGAGCAGGGCCGCCAGCTCCTCGACCTCGAGCAGCCGAGGGTAGTCCAGGCCGGAGAGCTGCTCGATCGCGCCCGTCGCGGTCGCCAGGTCGCCGCTCCGCTCATAGTCGTAGACGACGGAGGACTTCTCGCGCACGACGTCCTCCATCAGCTCGTCGAGCTGCATGCGGATGAGCCGGCCCTCCTCGCCGAGCTCGACGCAGTTGCGCTCGATCTCCTCCGCCATCCGCGTCGTCATCTCCGCCCGCTGGAGGACGACGAGGACGTCGTCGAGGACGACGGCGCTCTGGAACTCGAGCGCGGTCAGCCGGGTGAGGCCCTGGTCGAGGCGCGTGCGGTATGTCTCGAGCGTGCCGAGCGCCTGGTTCGTGCGGGCCAGCGTGTCCGAGATCTCCCCCAGCTGGTAGCGCAGGTCGCCGACGAAGACGGTGACGGTTTCCCGTTGCTGCGAGATCGAGATGACGAGGGCGTCGGTCTGCCTGGCGACGCGCTCGGCGGTGCGGTGGCGGGTACCGGTCTCGCTCGAGGGGATGGCCGCGTCCGGCATGAGCTGGACGTTCGCGTAGACGAGCTTCTGCATGTCCCGGCTCATGAGGATGGCCCCGTCCATCTTCGCCAGCTCGTAGAGGAGCTGGGACGAGAAAGGCAGGTCTAGGCGCATGCCGCCGGAGAGGAGGAAGGCGAGGGTGCTCGGGTCGCCGATGACGATGAGGGCGCCGAGCTCGGCGCGGATGATGTCGTCGATGCCCGACCGCAGCGGCGTTCCCGGCGCAACCTGCTTGAGCGCCGAGAGGAGGGTCTTATCCTTCCGAGGGTCTTCTCGCATCGAGCCCCGCCGTGATCGCCGTTCGCAGCGTGGCCGCTGCCTCGAGGCGCATTCTTGCACGGGACTCGGTGCCGTCCGGCACGAGGGCCTTGGAGAAGCCGAGCTTCGCGCACTCGGCGAGCCGCCGCTCGGCCTGGCTGACGGGCCGGATCCGGCCCGTGAGCCCCACCTCCCCGAAGCAGGCGAGGCCGGAGCGGACGGGCACGCCGCGCGCCGCCGAGGCGATGGCGAGGGCGACGCCGAGGTCGGCCCCGGGCTCGTCGACCCGGACGCCTCCGGCGACGTTCACGAAGACGTCGGCCTGGCCGAGCGCGACTCCGGCGTGGCGTCCGAGGACGGCGACGATCATGGAGAGGCGCTTCGGGTCGACGCCGGTCCCGACGCGGCGTGGCATCGCCAGGTCGGTCGGCGAGACGAGCGCCTGCACCTCGAGCAGGAGCGGCCGCGTCCCTTCGATCGTACAAGCGACGGCCGAGCCGGGCTGCTCGTCGTCGGGCCGGCCGAAGAGCTCGGAGGGATCTTCGACGGCGACGAGGCCGGCAGAGGTCATCTCGAAGACGCCGATCTCGTTCGTCGAGCCGAAGCGGTTCTTGACGGCGCGCAGCACGCGGTGGGAGCGGTAGCGGTCGCCCTCGAAGTGGAGGACGCAGTCAACGAGGTGCTCGAGCACGCGCGGGCCGGCGACCGAGCCCTCCTTGGTCACGTGCCCGACGAGAAAAGTGGCGACCTCCTGCTCCTTGGCGACCCGGAGGAGCCGCCCGGCGGCCTCCCGCACCTGCGCCACCGACCCGGGCGCCGAGCCGAGGTCGGGGGCGTAGAGCGTCTGCACGGAGTCGATGACGCAGACCCCGGGGCGCTCCCGCTCGAGCGTGGCGCACACCTCGTCGAGATCGGTCTCCGCGAGGATGTGCACCGCGCCGGCGCCGCCGAGCCTGTCGGCGCGCAGCTTCACCTGGGCCGCTGACTCCTCCCCCGTGACGAGCACGACCTTTCGCTCCTCGCTCATCGCCCGGAGCGCCATGAGGAGGAGCGTGGACTTGCCGATGCCCGGGTCGCCCGAGACGAGCACGAGCGAGGCGGGGACGAGGCCGCCGCCGAGAACGCGGTCGAGCTCGGGAACACCGGTGGGGAGGCGCTCGGCGTCCGAGGCCTCGACCTCGACCAGGCGCAGGAGCGACTTCCCGCGCGCCGCCGCCCCGCGCACCCCGGGTGCCGGCGCGAGCGGGCGCTCCTCGACGAGGGTTCCCCACGCCTCGCACGCCGGGCAGCGGCCGAGCCACTTGCCGGTCGTGTACCCGCACTCGGAGCACGCGTGCTGGATCGCCGCCTTCGCCATCGGCGTCCCAGTCTAGGCCGGAGGTCCGACGCCGAAGCGTGCCGGAAGCGTCAGGACTTCTGCGCCTCCGCACCGATCGTCCCTCCGTCCGGCCTGATTGCAAGGCTTGCGCTGCGTTTGCCCTTCGCGCGCGGCGCAGAAGCGGCCGCCGGAGTGCGTCCCGCGATCAGAAAGGACGTGTTCGATGGACAGATTCAGAGCGCTGCCCCGCGGAGGCCAGATCATGCTCGCGGCGGGGGCGCTGCTTCTCGTCGTCACCTTCTTCCCGTGGCAGCGGGTGGAGGTGCTCGACCTCGCCGTCGCCACCGCGAACGCCTGGAACGGGTTCTGGGGCGTCGTGCTGGGCCTCCTGACGATCGCCCTCGTCGCCTGGCTCGTCACGCGGCTCATGGGCGTCGAGATCGACCTCCCCGTCTCCGACACGATGATCGCGGCCGCGCTCGGCCTGCTCATTTTCGTCTTCGCCCTCCTCAAGGTGCTCCCGGACGACTTCACGGCCGTCTGGGCCTGGATCGGCCTCGTGCTGGCCGCGATCGTCGCCGTGGGCGGCTGGCTCATGGTGCAGGACGCCGGCGGCGTGGACACGCTCCGCACCGAGGCCTCCGGCATGAGAGGGGATGCCGGGGCGTCGACTCCGACGTCGCCCCCGCCGGCGCCCACCTCGTCCGCCGCGCCGCCGCCCGCCGACCCGTCGCCTACCGCGAAGCCGGCTGCGCCCGCAGAGCCCGCGGCCGCGGCCGAACGACCGCCCACGGAACCCACCGCACCCGCGGAGCCCGCCGAGCCGCCGGAGAGCCCACCGGCCGCGGACGAGCGAGCGCCGTAGCGGAAGCGGCTACGAGCGGCGGAAGGCCTCGTCCACCGGGACGCCGTAGGCGGTGGCGAGCGCGTTCGTCTCGCTCGCCATGCCGACCACGGCGCGCAGCTCGGCGAGCTGCTCCTCCGTCGCTCCCTTCGCGCGGGCCGCGGCCGTGTGGGAGGCGATGCAGTACTCGCAGCCGTTCGTCACCGAGACGGCGACGTAGAGGAGCTCCTTCGTGAGCGGGTCGAGCGCGCCGCCGGGTGCCATGACCTCTTTCACGGACTCCCACGTCCGCCGCAGCGTCGCCGGGTCGGCGGCGACGACCTTCCAGAAGTTGTTCACCCGGTCGGTCTTCCGGGTGGCCATGATGTCGTCGTAGACGGCGCGTACCTCGGGGGACGCGTCCTCGTACTCGATCACGCCCGCGCTACTCGTCGTCGTGCGGCTCGGCGTCGCCCTCCGACTCGCCCTTGGGCTGGTCGGCGGGGACGGTCACCTTCTCGCGCTCCGGAGGCTCGCCCTCGACGACCTTGATGTCGACCTCCTCCTCGTCCTTGCGGTCGACGACGATCGTCGAGCCGGGCTTGATCGAGCGGCCCAGGACGAAGTCGGCGAGGGGATCCTCGATGAAGCGCTGGATCGCGCGGCGGAGCGGCCGGGCGCCCATCGCCGGGTCGTAGCCCTTGTCGACGAGGAGCTCCTTCGCCTCCTCCGTGAGCTCGATGGCGGCCTCGTGCTCGACCATCTGCTCGCGCAGACGCTTCATCATCAGGTCGACGATCGTCTTGATCTCGTCCTTCGTCAGCTTGTGGAAGACGATGACCTCGTCGATCCGGTTCAGGAGCTCGGGGCGGAAGACCTTCTTCAGCTCTCCCATGATCCTGTCCTTCATCTCGTCGTAGGAGAGGCCGGTGTCGTCGCCGACCGAGAAGCCGAAGGACTGGTTCTTGGAGATCGTGGCGGCGCCGATGTTCGACGTCATGATCACGATCGTGTTGCGGAAGTCGACCTTACGGCCCTGGGCGTCCGTCAGCTTCCCGTCCTCGAGGATCTGGAGGAGGATGTTGAAGACGTCCGGGTGGGCCTTCTCGATCTCGTCGAGGAGGACGACGGAGTACGGCTTCCGGCGCACGGACTCGGTGAGCTGGCCGCCCTCGTCGTAGCCGATGTAGCCGGGCGGGGAGCCGACGAGCCGGGACACGGAGTGCTTCTCCATGTACTCCGACATGTCCACCTGGATCATGGCGTCCTCGTCGCCGAAGAGGAACTCGGCGAGCGTGCGCGCGAGCTCGGTCTTGCCCACGCCCGAGGGGCCGAGGAAGATGAACGAGCCGGTGGGGCGCTTCGGGTCCTTGATGCCGGCGCGCGCGCGGCGGATCGCCTTCGAGACGGCGACGATCGCCTGCTGCTGGCCGATGACATGCTTGTGCAGCTCGTCCTCCATGCGGATCAGCTTCTGCGACTCGGCCTCGGTGAGCTTGAAGACCGGGATGCCCGTCCACATGGAGACGATGTCCGCGATCTCCTCCTCGCCGATCTCCGGCTGCTCGACATGCTCGGAGTTGCGCCACTTCTCCTCCAGCTCGCGCTTCTTCTGCGTGAGCTTGCGCTCCTTGTCGCGGAGGTTCGCGGCCTTCTCGAACTCCTGCGCCTCGATCGAGGCCTCCTTCTCCTCGCGCACCTTCTCGATCTCCTCCTCGAGCTCGCGGTAGCGCGGCGGGGCGGTCATCGTCTTGATGCGCATGCGGGAGGCGGCCTCGTCGATCAGGTCGATGGCCTTGTCCGGTAGGTGGCGGTCCTGGATGTAACGGTCGGCGAGGACGGCGGAGGCGCGGAGGGCCTCGTCCGTGATCGTGCAGCGATGGTGGGCCTCGTAGCGGTCGCGGAGCCCTCGCAGGATCTGCACGGTGTCGTCCACGGAAGGCTCGTCCACGCGGATCTGCTGGAAGCGGCGCTCGAGGGCGGCGTCGCGCTCGAGGTACTTGCGGTACTCGTCGAGCGTGGTCGCGCCGATCGTCTGCAGCTCGCCCCGGGCCAGGGCCGGCTTCAGGATCGAGGCCGCGTCGATCGCGCCCTCGGCCGCGCCGGCGCCGACGAGGTTGTGGAGCTCGTCGATGAACAGGATGATGTCGCCCCGCTGGGTGATCTCCTTCATCACCTTCTTCAACCGCTCCTCGAACTCGCCCCGGTACTTCGAGCCCGCGACGAGCGCGGCGAGGTCGAGCGTGTAGATCTGCTTGTTCTTGAGGAGCTCGGGCACCTGGTTAGCGGAGATGCGGGCGGCGAGCCCCTCGACGACGGCCGTCTTCCCGACGCCCGGCTCCCCGATCAGGACGGGGTTGTTCTTCGTGCGCCGCGACAGGATCTGCATCACGCGCTCGATCTCGGTCTGGCGGCCGACGACCGGGTCGAGCTTCGACTCGGCCGCGAGCTTCGTCAAGTTGCGCCCGAACTGGTCGAGGAGCTTCGAGCTCTTCGACTTCTCCCCCGCGGCGGTGCCCCCGCCCTGCTGGCGGCGGCCCGGGCCGGAGAGCATGCGGATGATCTCGTTGCGGATCTTCTCCGCGTCGGCGTCGAAGTCGAGCAGGATGCGCGCGGCGACGCCCTCGTTCTCGCGCACGAGGCCGAGGAGGATGTGCTCGGTGCCGATGTAGTTGTGGCCGAGCGAGAGCGCCTCGCGCAGCGCCAACTCGAGGACCTTCTTCGCGCGCGGGGTGAACGGGATCTGGCCGGTCGTGACCTCGTCGCCCTGTCCGACGATGCGGGCCACCTGGGCGCGAACCTCCTCCACCGTGATGTCGAGGCTGTCGAGCACGCGGGCGGCCAGGCCCTCCTCCTCGCGGAGGAGTCCCAGCAGGATGTGCTCGGTGCCGATGTAGTTGTGCTTGAGGGCGCGGGCCTCGTCCTGGGCGAGAACGACGACCTGCCGGGCTCTCTCGGTGAAGCGCTCGAACAAGCTTCAGCGTCCTTTCCGGTCGACAGCCGGACCTATGGTACCGAACGGGTCGGGAGTACCCGGGCGCGTCATGGGGTTCGTATCGGCTCCGTGGCGAAGCCGCAACAGCCCGAGTTTCCGGAGCCCGCCGCGGCGCCCGCGCGGAGCCTCGAACGGGGGACGCAGAACACTGCGATCGCGGAGATCCTGCGTCCACGAGGGGAAGGCTCGCAGCGGCCGCGTCGGCGTCGCTCGTCGTCGCTGCCCTCGCGGCCGCGCCCGGCGCCGGAGCCCAGACCGCCGTCACGGACGAGGACCGGCTCGAGACCGCGCTCGTGAAGCGGGTGAACGCGGCTCGGCAGGCCTGCGGGCTCTCCAAGCTCCGCGCGGCGGCCCCCCTGACCCGCGGCGAACAGCCACGCCGCCTCGATGGCGACGGCCGGCTACTTCCGCCACGAGCTCCTGCGGCGGAACCCTCACGCTGGGTGCCGTTCGGCACCTGGATCCGCACGTTCTGGCCCGGCCCCGACGCGAGCGTCTGGGGCGCAGGCGAGAACGTTGCTTGGGGCGCGCCCGGCCTGAGCGCCCGCCAGACGGTGAGGAGCTGGATGCGGAGCCCGGGACACCGCGCGAACCTCCTCAACCGGAGCTGGCGGCGGATCGGCGTCGCCGCGGTGCACGTCGAGGGCCCGGTCGGCACGTACGGCTTCTGGGACGAGGTCACGATCGTCGTGGCCGAGTTCGGCTTCCGCCGGTAGCGGTAAGCTCGCGCGCGTGCTCGAGACCACGATCGTGGCGCGACCGCCGTACTCGCTCGCGCTCTCGGCGAGGCACGCGAGCGACGCCACGCGGCGCTTCCGCGACGGCGTGCTCACGCTCGCGCTCGAGGCCGGCGGGACGCCGGCCCTCGCCAGCGTCCGCCAGCGGCCCGACGGCGTCCTCGAGGCCAGGGTCGAGGGCGCCGACCCGGAGCCGGTGCTCGAGCGGCTTCGCTTCGTCCTCGCCGCCGACGACGACCACTCCCCCTTTCTGCGCCGCTTCGGCGACGACCCGCTCCTCGGCGGCGCGATCCGGCGCCTGCGGGGGCTGCGGCCGCTTCGCACCGGCACGGTCACGCACGCCCTCCTCAAGGCGGTCTGCGGGCAGCTCATACAGGCGCGCGCGGCTCGGGCGCTCGAGGCGAAGCTCCTCCGGCGCGCCGCGGCGCCGCTCGGGGAGCTGCGGCTGCCGCCCACGCGCGCGACCTTCGGCGGCCTCTCGCCCGCCCTGCTGGCCCGAGAGGGGCTCGTGGCGCGCAAGGCCAACGTCCTCGTCCGCATCTCGCGCGAGTGGGACGTCGAGCGGCTGCACGGCGTCAGCACCGAGGCGGCGGTCGCGCGCGTGGAGCGCGAGCGCGGCCTCGGGCCCTGGTCGGCGGGGATGATCAGCCTCTACGGGCTGGGCCGCCGCGAGCACGGGCTCGTCGGCGATCTCGGGCTCATCGAGCTCTGCTCGCGGCTGCTCGGGCGCCGCGCCGAGGCCGAGGACACACGCGCGCTCCTCGCGCCCTACGGGGATTGGGCGGGCCTCGCGAGCATCTACCTGCTCGCGAAGGCCCGCTGAGCCCCCGGCTAGCTGCGCGCGCCGCTCAGGCGCCGCAGCGTCACGCCGGCCGCCAGGAGCAGGACGCCCGCGCCGAGCAGGAGCAGGACGTCGAGACCCGTGAACGGCAACGCTCCGGCTCCGGCCGCGCCGCCGCCGTCGACATCGCCCTGGACCTGGCCGCCGACGCCGCCGTAGCCGCTCTCGGTCGGCTGCTGGGCGAAGGCCAGGGACGCCGTCGCGAGGTACGCGAGGGCCATCCCGGTGAGTACGAACGAAAGCTTCATGATGCAGACCCCCTTGGGCCACAGATTCCTCGGACCCTCCGTCTGTCCCCGGTCTCGAGGATGCGAAACGTGCCTGCGGTCACTCGGCCTGGGCCGGCCGGACGACTGCGAGGACCGTCAGGAGCAGGATCTTGACGTCGAGCCAGAGCGACCAGTTCTCGATGTAGTAGTTGTCCCACTCGACGCGGTCCGCGAGCGACGTCCGGCCGCGGAGGCCGTGCACCTGGGCCCAGCCCGTGATGCCGGCCTTGACGCGGTGGCGCGCGCCGTAGCGCTCGATCTGCTCGCTGAAGCGCTCGACGTACTCGGGCCGCTCGGGGCGGGGGCCGACGAGGCTCATCTCGCCGCGAACGACGTTCCAGAGCTGAGGCAGCTCGTCGATGGAGCTCTTACGCAGGAAGCTGCCGAGCGGGGTCCGGCGGTCCTCCCCCTCGACTCCGCCGGGCGCGGTGCCGGCCGGCAGGTCGGCGGGCGCATCGCCGCCCGGCTTTGATGGGCGCATCGTGCGCAGCTTGATGATGTCGAAGACGTGGCCGTCCAGCCCGGCGCGGGGCTGCCGGAAGAAGACGGGGCGTCCCATCGTGACCAGAACGCCGAGCGCCGCGGCGAGCAGCACCGGCGACACGAGCACGAGCAGGAACGTCGCTGCGATCCGGTCGGAAAGGTATTTGACGGTGAAGTGCCAGCCGCGCGGGTTCGTCGGCTGCGCCATCATCAGCGGCAGGCCGCCGAGGTACTCGACGCCGATGTGGCCCACGACCTTCTCGTAGAAGCGGGGCACCATCGAGACTTCGACGCCGAGCTCCTGGCACCGCTGCATGATCCGGAGCAGGACGCTCTGGGGCGCGGTCGAGAAGGAGAGGACGACGTGGCGGACGCCGTGCTCGGCCACGATCCGGTCGAGGTCCCAGCTCGCTCCCAGCACCGGCAGGTCGCCGTCCTTCCCGTCGAGCGGCTCCTTGTCGAGGAAGCCGACGGGCCTGAGGCCGAGCTCCGGGTGCTCGCGGAGGCGCTTGGCCGTCAGCCGCCCGACGCGTCCGGCGCCGACGACGAGCGTCGGCCGGACGGACTCGCCGCGGCGGCGGGCCCGGAGCTCGCTCCAGGAGAGCACGACGCGCCCGGCGAGCAGGTAGATGCTCGCAAACGCCCACAGGCGGGCCGTCTGCGCCGCCATCCAGGGATCGTCGGCCGTGAGGACCCGTAGCGAGAGCACGATCATCGCCGCGAGCGCAGTCGCCGTGACGGTGACGCGCAGATCGTCGAGCACGCGCAGGAAAGCGCGCTGTCGGTACATCCCTCGCGCCGCCATGAAGACGAACGTGAGGATGGGGAACGCGGCGAGCCAGAGCGCCGGGGTCGGCGGGACGCCGGCCCGGCCGGAGCCGAGGTCGGCGACGACGACGGCGGCCGTGAGCATGAGCGCGTCGACCACGAAGCAGCTGATGGTCCAGCCGCCCAGGCCTCGCATCCGATCGGCGAGCTGCCGCGCGCCCAGGCCTTGCGCGCGCGGTTCCGCGCGAGGGCTCTCGCTCATTGCCGCAGAACTCCGGGTCTAGCTTCTTGCCCTACTGACGCGCCTGAGGGTGAGGCCGGCAGCGAGCAGGAGCGCCCCAGCCGCGACCAGGAGCAGGAGATCGAGGCCGGTGAACGGCAGCGCGCCCGCTCCGCCTCCCTCGACTCCACCCTGGATGGATCCGCCGGTGCCTCCGTACCCGCTCTGCGTCGGCTCCTGCGCGAACGCAAGAGATGCCGTCGTGAAGAACGCGAAGGCCGCGCCTCCGATTACCGCTATCCGCTTCCGCATGGTCTCTCCTTTTCCAGTGAGCCGCGCCGTAGGTCTGCCCCACGTGCAACGCGCTCAAACACTACTTTCATCCTCACGGCACGAGCCAGCGGGCGCATCGGACGGCTCGCTGATCGACGCCACGGCCTAGTACTGACCGCCACGCCGTCGTGAGCACCCTCGTGTTCGAGCACGCTGACGAGCCGCAGGTGAAGAGCCTCTCTCGGTTTGCCGCATTTGGGACCCCTGTCCTCCCCAGGGGCTCACCTCACAGTATCGGCGGCTTTTCACGCGTGTCAACCGGAAGGCCCTCAGCTCGTGGAAGGCCCTCAGCTCGTCCTCGCCTCGACTCGCTGGAGCAGGATCCGGTCCACGACCCGTGGGTTCACGGGCTCGCCCGACGTCACGCCCTCCCGGACGAGGCCGATCGTCTCCTCGCGCGGGTTCAGCTCCTCGGCGCGGCCGAGCCGGGCGAGCGCTTCGGCGTCGCGGCCCTCGAGCGCGGCTACGAGCGCCAGCTCGAGCTCGGCGTACCAGTTCTCCTCGTTCCGCGCGAGCGCGCGGCCGAAGGCCTCCTCGGCCCGCGGCCAGTCCTCGCGCCGCATCGCGATCGCGCCCGCGACGAGGTCGGCGCGGTCGCTGAGCGGGTTGAGGGCGCGGGCGCGGTCGAGGGCGGCGTAGGCCGTGTCGGGCCTCGTGCGCCAGGCTTCGGCGGCGCGCTCGACCTCCCGCGCTGCGAGCCAGGGGAAGGCGAGGGAGGCGGCAGCCGCCACGAGCACGAGCGTAGCGGCCGCGGCGGCTGTCGCCCGCCGCGACGTCCAGCCCGGCGGACGTTCCGAGGAGACGGCGGCCGGCCGCCCGAGGCCGCCGGCGAGGCCGAGCCAGGCGAAGGCCGGTGCAGCGAGCCCCGGGAACTCCCAGAACCAGTCGATCGACCCGTGGGCGAGGAAGTAGGCGAAGGCGACGACGGAGACGGCGACGACGGCGCGGCCGAACGGCGTCCCGCGGGCCCGCGCCGCCCAGGCGGCCGCGAGCGCCGCGCCCAGGAAGCCGAGGAAGAGGACCCCTCCGACGAGGCCGGTCTGCGACAGGATCATCACCGGCAGGCTGTGCGGGAAGAGCGGCTCCTCGAGGCTCTCCCGCTCACGCAGGTACGCCGCGGCGAAGTTCCCCGCCCCGATGCCGGCAACCGGGGAGTCGCGGAACTCCCCCATCGCCACGCGCCAGAAGTCGTAGCGGTTGCTCCCGAGGTTGGCGCCGAGGTACGACGCGTCCTCCTCGAAGACCTGGCCGGCCGTGAACTCGTCCCAGGCGTCCCCGGCGCGGGTCACCGGGTTGCCGTAGACGGCGAGCAGCGTCACGGCCGCGACGACGACGGCGAGCACGGCCAGGCTCCCGAGGAGCCAGGAGCCGAGCCGGGCGACGTCGCGGGGCAGCGGCGCGAAGCGGTCGACGAGCCCGTAGACCGTGCCGAGCGCGAAGAGCGCTGCGGCGGAGCCGAGGAGCGGCTCCTCGAGCGCCGCGAGCCCGGCGGGGAGCGTCCCCTCGCGCGCCGCCGAGTAGACGTCTAGGAGCGGCTCGCGGACGAGGGCGAAGGCGAGGAAGGCGGGGCCGAGGACGAGCAGCGAACGGATCCGGCCCGGGACGAGCACCAGGTAGAGCGCGACGACCGCGGGGAAGACGAAGAGGGAGCCGCGGCTCTGCGGCAGGATCGCCTGCTGGAGGAGGAAGCCGGCGGCGGCGAGGAAGAGGCCGCGGAGGAACCACGGCGTCTCGCGCCGGGAGGCGACGAAGGCAGCCGGCCAGAAGGCGGAGAGGAAGAGGGCGCAGGCCGCGTTGACGTAGCCGGCCGGCTGCACGTAGCGCCCGCCGATGAAGAAGCTGTACGGATCGTCGGAGCCGAGCGCCGAGACGAACGTCAGCGCGGCGATCCCGGCCACGCCGAGCGCCCAGGCGCCGAGGAGGAGGGCGCCCTGGCCCGTGCGCCAGGGCCAGAGGAGGAAGATCCCGAAGACGGCGAGGTAGAGAAGGGCGCGGTTGGACGCGTCCCAGGCCTCGCCCCGGTCGACGGCCCAGAGAATGGAGAGGAAGGTCCAGAGCGTGAAGGCGCCGAGAAGCGCGAGCGCCGCGAGCGCGACCCGCGGGAGCGTCCACAGGAGCTCGCGCGCGACGCCGAGGAGGAGGGCGAGAAGGCCGGCGAGCGCGAGCGCGCCGGGGTTCCAGATCGTCGGCGGATACCCACCGTCGATCGCCGCCCACAGGAGGAAGATCCCGATCGGGAGCGCGCCGACGAGCAGGGCGGGCGCCCAGGGCGACCCGTGAGGCTCCGTCTCCTCCATGGCCGGGCGAGTCTAGGAGGGATTGCGGCCGCCTAGCGCCGGATGGTGACGCGGACGACGCGCGAGCTGACGCGCAGGTCGTCGTAGCGCGCGACGGCGCGGTAGCGCACCGTGTCGCCGCGAGCGACGACCCGCGCCCGAAACGCGCCGTCCGTCCCCGTCGTGACCCGCTTCACGCGCACCCACCCGCGCGGCGTGCGCCTCTGGATGACGACGGCGCGCCGAGCCTGCCGCGCGGCGGCGGCAACGCGCCAGGCGTCCTCGCCGAGCACGACGCGCCCGCGGAGGACGACGCGCGCCCGTGGCTCCCCGGCGCGAAGCAGGCGCTGGCCGGCTTTCGCGAGCCTCACCTTCCGCTTCGCCTGCATCCCCGGCCCCTTCGCGTATGCCTTGAGCGCCGCGTAGCTCGGCTTCGGCGTGAAGTCCGTCGCGGTCAGCCCGAAACGTCCCTCGTAGGTGTCCTCGTCCTCGTAGAAGGGGCTGTTGCGGGCCGCGTACCAGAAGAGCGTCTCCAACCACGGGAACTGCTCGACGTAGTGGTAGGCCTTCGTGAGGAACTCCGCCTGCGTCTGCGCCGAGACGCCGCCGTCGCGCGTCGTGGTCGAGTAGCCGAACTCCGTCAGCCAGACCTTCTTGTGCGAGTCGCCGAACGCGTCCATCGACCGCTTGATCTCCTGGATGGCCGGAAACGCGTTGATCGAGATCCGCTTCTTGTCCTCCCAGGCCTGGACGCCGTTCCAGGCGACGGTCGGGTCGACGCCGAACGTGTACGGGTGCACGGCGACGGCGTCGAAGTAGGGGCCGCCGCCGGCGCGGTAGACGTCCTCGAGGTAGTAGAAGTCGCTCTTCGAGAGCCCGCCGAGGACGACGGTCGCCCCGGGATCGACGGCCTTCACCGCCTCGTAGCCGGCCCTGAGCATGGGGACGTACTCGCCCGCATTCGGGCCCGACGGCCAGAAGCGCCCGTGGTTGGGCTCGTTCCAGATCTGGTAGGCGTGGACGCCGCGCGCGCTGAAGTGCTCGACGACGAAGCGGACGATGTCGCCGTAGTCGGACGCCTTCGCCGGGCGGTACGTGACCTGGTAGCGGCGCTTGCCGGAGCCGTCGACGTACTTGGCCGGATCGGCCGACGCCCAGTACGGGACGCCGTCGGAGATCGGCATCAGGACCTGCATCCCGGCGGCGCGCGCGCGGTCGATCGCGTAGTCGTACTCGTCGAGGAGCCAGGTGTTGATCGTCCCCTTCTGGTCCGGCTCGAGGCCGGCCCAGTTTGCGTTCGCGCGGATCCACTTGACGCCCGCCGCCTCCAGGAGCTCGATCTCCCGGTCGACGTCGCTGCGGGGCTGGCCCCACGTGATGTCGCCGACGACCCCGACCTCGGCCGCCGGAGCGGCCTGGGCGAGCGCGAGCGCCGCGACGAGCGCGGCCAGCGCGACGCAGCCGCGTGGGCGCTTGCTCGTTCTGAACGCTGCTTCCACTTCCCGGATCCCCCTCGAGGACGGCGGTCTCCAGGGAGATCGGCGCGTCGCGGAAGAGCGGCTGTCCCTCGTTCGAGGGACGGGATCCGGTCAGGCCCGGCGGACGAGTCGCAGGAGGGTGCCCTCGAGAAACCCCTGCACCTTGGCCGCGTCCACGAGGAGGCGGACGGCGGGCACCCAGAGGAGGGCGCGGTCGACGCCGAGGTCGCGCCGGGCCGCGAGCACGAAGAGCGCGAGGTAGCCGGCGGCGCCCGCGACGAGGAGCGCGCCCGCCGTGCGGGAGCCGAGCGCGGCGAGGACGGCCAGAGCGACGGCGACGGCGAGGAGGCCGAGGGTGACGAGCTCGTTCTGGCGGTCGACCCGCCCGAGCGCGTCGCCGCGGCCGTAGTTGCGGTACTGACGCCAGAGCGCGCGGGGCGACCCGCGCGGGCGCCAGCGGACGACCGCCTCCGGCACGGCCGTCAGCTCGTAGCCCGCGGCGCGGAGCGCCCGGAGGAAGAGCTTGTCCTCCCCCCAGGGGAGGTCGGGTGGGTAGCCGCCCGCCTCCTCCCACGCCTCGCGGGCGAAGGCGAGGCCGTTGCGCCCGGCCGGGAGGAACTCGGCGCCGATCGGCCCCGGCGCGTCCGGCGGCTTGAAGGCCCGGAGCGTGAACCAGCCGGCGGCGCGCTCGAAGGCGGAGCGGGCGTCCGGCTCGGCCACGCCCACGGCGACCGCCCGCGGACCGGCGGCGACCGTGGCCGCGAGGGCGCGCACGAAGCCCGGGCCGACGCGGCTCCCCGCGTCGAGCGTGACGACGAGCGCGGCCGCCGAGGCGCGGACGCCCTCGTTGCGGCCCCGGCCGGGCGTCGCCCCCGGCGACTCGACGACCCGCAAGGCAGGGAGGCGGAGCGCCTCGGCGCGCAGGAGGTCGAGCGTCCCGTCAGTCGAGCCCGCGTCGACGACGACGATCTCGGCCGGAGCCGGCTCCTGGGCTGCGAGGTCGGCGAGGAGCGCGGGTAAGCTCTCCGCCTCGTCCAGGACGGGGACGACGACCGCGACGGCGCGCGCCTCAGCCACGCGCCGCCTCCTCGATCGCGGCCTCCATGTCGTCGATGCGCCGCTCCCACGAGTACGGCTGCGCCCGCTCCACGCGCCTGCGGCGGGCCTCCGGCGTGTCGCCCGCCGCCGCGGCGCGCACGGTCGCCGCGAAGCTCTCGGGCCCCTCGGCGAAGGAGACGACGTCGGCGAACGCCTCGGCCGCGAGCATCGGCGTCGAGACGACGGGCCGACCGGCGGCGAGGTACTCGACGATCTTCACGGGCACGAGCGTGTCCGTGAACTCGTTGCGCCGGTAGGGGACGAGCGCGACCGACCCGCGGGCCAGGAGCCCCGGCAGCTCGGCCCGCTCGAACGGCCCCGTCAGGCGCACGTTGGGGAGCCCCGAGAGCGCGCTCTCCGCACCGGCGTCCACCGGCCCGGCGAGGACGAGCGTCCAGTCGGGAAGGAGCCGCGCGACGGCGGCTGCGAGCTCCTCGTCGAAGCGGAACCCGAGCGCGCCCGCGAAGACCGCGGTGCGCTCCTCCCCGGGTGCTGCCGCCGCCGGGGCGAGCGCCTCGAGGTCGGCGGCGGCGGTCGCCAGGCGCACGTTCGGGTGCAGGGCGGCCAGCCGCGCCCGGATCGGCTCGGACCAGGCGAAGACGACGTCGGCGCGCGCGAGCAGGCGCGCTTCGGCCTCTTCGAGGACCGGCCGCAGACGCTCCGGAAGCCCCGGGCTGGCCAGGTGGTCGTCGACCGACTCGTAGACGACGGCCGCCCACGGCTCTCGTTCGGCGAGCGGCAGGAGCTCGGGCGTCGGGAAGCGCGCCCAGAGAACGGTCGCGGCCGGGTCGCGCACGTGGGCGAGGAGCTGACGCGCGAGCCAGCGGCGGTTGAGCCCGTCGAAGACGGGTGCGCGACGCGGCGGCAGGAGCTTCGGCGAGACGACCTCGAACGGCACCGCTCGGCGGGGCCGTCCGGCGCCGCGCCGCCCTCGAAGGGCGCGCAGGAGGTGCCGGGGACGCGGGTTGCGGATCCCGAGCTGCTCGACGTAGACGACCCGATGTCCCCGCGCCGCGAAGCGGGCCATCTTCTCCTCGGCCTCGGCGTTGTGGAAGCCGAAAGGAAAGTCGGAGTAGAAGAGGATGTCGCGCTTCACTCGGGAGGCGAGGCCGCCGCCTCGCCGCGCGTTCGCGCGTCGATGCGCTGGAGCGCGGCGCCGACGCCGAGGAGCGTCCAGGCGAGCATCGACGTCTTCGGGTCGACGAAGGTCACGTCGAAGAGGTTCGAGACCAGGAGCGCGATCCCCGCTCCCATGAGCCCGAGCCCGAAGCCGCGGATCCGGGGGTCGTGCGAGCGGCGCAGCGCGAGCACCATGCGGGCGGCAGCGAGGACGAGCAGCGCGAGCGCGGCGATCCCGACGAGGCCCTGCTCCGCGAGCGTGTTCAGGTAGAGGTTGTGCGCCGTCTCCGGTGCGGTCAGCCCTCCGCCGGGCAGGAAGCTGCGGCCCGTCAGCTCGAGGCCGGCGTACGCCTCCTCGAAGTTGTTCAGGCCGACGCCGACCACCGGGTGCGCCTGGAACATGGCGACGGACGCCTCCCAGAAGTCGAGCCTCGTCGCGATCTCGGGACGGTCGAGGCGGCCGACGTCGGCAACGCGGTCTTGCCAGGCGGCGGGCGCCAGGAGGACGACGAGGACGGCGGCCGCGGCGATCAGCGGCCAGGCCTTGCGGTTCCGCGCGAAGGCGAGGACGAGCGCCACGAGGGCGACGAGGACGCCGCGTGAGTACGTGACGATCGCTGCCGGGAGCGCTACGAGCGCCAGGACGAGCGAGGCGGCCTTCGCCAGCGGGCTCTCGAAGACGCGGTAGAGCCCGATCGAGAGCGGCACGAAGAGGACGACGAAGCCGGCGAGCTGGTTCGGGTGCGGGAAGAACGAGGCCACGCGGTACTCGACGGCGCCCGTCGCGCTGACGAAGCCGACGCGCGACAGCTGACCCGTGGCGTACTGCCAGAGCGCGTGCACGGCGACGACGAGCCCGACTACGAGCAGCGCGGCGAAGATCGGCCGCAGGGATCGCCAGTCGTCGAGGAAGAGCGCGATCAGGAGGTAGATGAAGACGGAGCCGGCGAGGAGGAGGAACTTGGAGGCCGCCGCCTGCCCGTCCCCGGCGAACGGGACGGCCGCGAGCGCGGCGCCGACGAAGGCGAGCGCGCCGGCGAAGACCGGCGGCACCTCGAGCCTCCGTCCGCTCAGGACCGAGCGGACGGCCTGGAGGCCGACGAGCACCATCGCCCATGCGACGAGGGCGACCCGCAGGCGCGCGTTCTCGGGCTCGGCGATGGGCGCGTTCTCGGCCAGCGGGGTGAGGACGATGAGGAGCGCGAGCCCGTACTCGAGCCGCCAGAGCCCGAGCGTGACCGCGGCGAGCCCGGCCGCCACGATCGGAAGGATCGTCGGGTCGTCGAGGCGGTAGGAGCCGATCGCGTAGGCGCCGCCCGCGACGGCCACCGCCGCTGCGCCCGCGACGGCCACCAGGAGGGAGAGCGACCGGCGCGGGCCAGCCGCCGGCGCCCAGCTCCGCGCCGTCATCAGGCCGGCGGGCGCGTCGCCGTCAGCGGGCCGGAGTGGGCCTCGGTCGGGTCGACCTCGCCGTAGTAGCGGTCGGAGTCGTCCGCGCCGGCGATCTCGTTGACGATCAGGCCGGCGATGGTCGCGTCGGTCTGCCGCAGCTGGCGGATGGAGGCGGCGACCTTCGTCCGCGAGCCACGGCGGTGGTTGACGACGAAGATGACGGTGCCGACGGCGTGCGCGAGGATGGTCGCGTCGGCCCCGGCGGAGAGCGGCGGGCTGTCGACGATCACGAAGTCGGCCCACTCGGCCGCGTCCGCGAGCAGGCTCTTGAGCGCGTCCGGGCGGAGGAGCGTGGAGGGGTTCGGCGGCACGGCGCCGGCGGGCATGACGAAGACGTTCCGCACCGGCGTCTCGTGCACGACCTCCTCGAAGCGCCAGCCGAGCGCGAGGTAGTGCGTCAGGCCCTTGATCGCGGGACCGTCGAGTTCGTACATCCGCGCGAGCGCGGGCCGCCGCAGGTCGCCCTCGATGACGAGCACCCTCCGTCCCTGCTCGGCCATGACGCGTGCGAGGGCGATCGCGCACGTGGACTTCCCCTCGGCCGGGGAGGCGCTCGCCAGGACGACGCTCGCGAGCGGCTGTTGGGGCGAGAGGAAGGCGAGGTTCGTCCGCAGGATGCGGAAGGCCTCGAGGAAGCGTTGCTCGCGCGCCTTCGCCTGGCGCCGGCGCCGGCCGAGCGTCGGCACGCGGGCGAGCACGGGGACGCCGAGCTCGTTGGCGAGCTCCTCCTCGCTCCCGAGGCGCGTGTCGAGCCGGTCGCGGAGGAGCGCGAGGCCGGCGCCGAGGAAGAGCGCGAAGACGAACATGACGGCGGTGTAGAGCGCCGGCCGGGGCCGGACGGCCGAGGCCGGAGGCTGCGCCGCGTCCGCGACCGTGACCTCGCCGTTCGTCTCCGCGGGGAGCTCGGTCTCGACGTAGGAGGCGAATCCCTGCGCGTAGGCATTGGCGAGCTCGGCCGCCTCGGTCGGGGTCGAGCCCTCCGCCTGGACGACGAGGAGCTGGGTGTCCGAGATCGGCCGGAAGCTCGTGCGCTCGAGGACCTCGGACGGGCTCTCGCCGCCCGGCAGCTCCTCCGCGACGCGCGCGGCCACGTTGGGGCTCTGGATCAGCTCGGCGTACGTGCGCGCGAGCACCTGGGAGGACTGGATCGCCTCGAAGTCGCTCCCCGCCTCGCTGCGGTTGCCGACGAAGAGGGTCGCCTCGGCCGAGTACACCTTCGGGAGCTGGAGACTGACCGCGTAGGTGGCCACGGTCGCCACGAGCACCGTCAGGAGGACGATCCACTTGCGCCGCCAGAGCGTGACGAGGAGCTGGTCGGCGGACATCGTCTCAGTCTACTCGGGGGATTGCGGTCGGCCAGCCCGGGCCGCGTGCGCCCGCGCGTCCATCTCCCGCCCCTCGGCGACGAGGGCGGCCCTCTCGTGCCGCCAGCGCCACTGGAAGCGCGCGAACGCCTCGAGCTGGCGCAGCGCGACCCGGGAGAGCGGGTGGCGGGCCGAAGAGCGCCGGTAGGCGTGGACGACCGTCGCCGCCGGGTGGTAGACGACGGCGAGCCCCGCCCGCCGGATCCGGAAGCACCACTCGACGTCGTCCGGGCCGAAGAAGATCCGCGGGTCGATCTCGCCCGCCGCCGCCTGCGCCCGCGCCGTGAAGAGCTGGCAGGCGCCGAGAACATACTCGACCTCGCGAGTCGCGTCGTGCGGCTCGCCGGCCATGAGGTGGCGGCGCACCCATCGGCTGCCGTCGAAGAATCGCGCGAGCGGCGGACGGCGCAGGAGCGGGAGGAGGACCGGCGGGTAACGGCGGGCCGAGAGCTGGAGCGTCCCGTCCTCGTAGACGAGCCTCGGCCCGACGAGGCCGACGCCCGGGTGGGCGTCGAGGTACCCGGCGAGGTCGGCGAGGGCGCCCTCGGTGAGGCGCGCGTCGCTGTCGAGGAACATGCGCATCCGCCCGCGGGCGCGCCGGAGGCCCTCGTTGCGCGCCGCGACGCCGATGTTCACGGGCAGGCGAACCGTCTCGACGGCCGGGAACCTCTCGGCGACCGCCTCGGCCGTGCCGTCCGTCGACGCGTTGTCGACGAGGAAGACCTCGGTCGCGACGGGGGCGGCGTGGCGCTCCACGGACTCGAGGCAGGAGAGGACCTCGTCGCGGACGTCGTAGGCGACGACGACGATCGAGACGTCGGGCGCCCCGGTCACGGAGCCTCCGGCTCCGGCTCGGTCGCAGGGCTCACCATCCGGCGGGCCTGGGCGAGCGCGTGGCGCGGGAGCCCGCGGTCCGCGGCGAGGATGGCGGCGAGGTAGGCGGCGAGCCCGGCGGTGAGCGGGGCGACGAGGAAGACCGCGCCGGCGGCGCCTTCCGTCGCCTCGACGACGAGGCGCGTCGCGAGCCACGCGGGGACGCATGCGAGCGCCACGGGCCGGAGCGCGCGCCACTGGCGGCCGAGGCCGGCGCCGGCCCGCGTGCGCGCGAACCAGGCGAGGGCCGCGGTCGCGACGACCGATTCGGCGAGGACGACCCAGGCGACGTCGGCGATGTCGCCGCGGCGCGCGGCGACGGCGACGGCTGGCACGAGCAGGACGAGCAGCGCGAGGGAGATGCGCCCGAGCACGGCCTGCTCGCCGACCGAGTTGAGGAGCCACGCGGTCGTGTTCCGGACCGGCTTCACGGCCGCCCAGACCCCGAGGACGGCGAGCGGCCCGATCATGGGCGCCCAGCGCTCGCCGAAGACGACGAGCGTCACGGGCTCGGCGGCGCCGCTCAGGACGATCCCGAGCGGGCACGTCGCGAAGGCGACGAGCTGGAGCGCCGTCAGGAAGGGCGGCGTCACGTCCTCGCCGCGGTGGCGCATCCGCGCGAAGCCGGGAAAGGTGACGCGGGCGACCGACTCGGCCACGAACCAGTTGGGCAGCTCGGAGAGGCGCACGGCGAGGGAGTAGTACCCGAGGCGCGCGGCTCCCAGCACCCGACCGACGACGACGATGTCCACGTTCTGCGCCGCGAAGCTCGTCACCGCCTGGACGAGGAAGCCGCGGCCCGCGCGCAGGCCGTGGAGCGCGGCGGGGCCGTCCCAGGCCGGGCGCACCCGGTAGGGGGCGAGCGCGAGGAGCGCGGCCGCGTAGCAGCCGGCGCTCGCGATCTGCGCGGCGACGAGGCTCCAGACGCCCGCGCCGAGCGCCGCCAGCGTCACCCCCGTTCCGGCGTACGTCACCGCCTGCACCATCTGCGCGACGAAGCGGCGGCGGAACTCGAGCTCCCGCTGCAGGAGCGCCTCGTAGAACCAGTTGAGGCCGCCGCTGAAGAAGACCATGACGGACATGGCGAGTACGATCTCGTCGAGGCGCGGCTCGGCGAAGATGCGCGCCGCGAGCGGGGAGAGCGCGGCCATGAGCACGGCGAAGCCGGCGCCCATTGCGAGAAAGAGCGTCAGATACGTGCCCTTCCCGCGCTCGTCGAGCCCCTGCTCGACGACGAAGACACCGCCGAGGCCGAGGCTGGCCACGAGCCCAAGGAGGATCGAGATCGTGAGCGCGAGGGCGACGAGGCCGAAGTCCTCGGGCTCGAGCAGCCGCGCAAGGACCACCGTGCCGCCGATCTGCACGAGGCGGCTCCCCGCGAGCGTGAGGAACGTCCAGGGGATGCCGCGGATGGCCTTCTCTTCCACGCCGCCCTCTATCCTGCCCGCAGCCCATGCCGGAGCCTCGCGCCAGCGTCATCGTCCGCGCGAAGAACAAGGAGTGGGCGATCGAGCGAACGTTCGAGGCGCTCCGGCGGCAGACCGTCCCCGTCGAGATCGTCGTCGTCGACTCCGGCTCGACCGACCGCACGGTGGAGATCGCCCGGCGCTGGTGCGACACGCTGATCGAGATCCCGGCCGAGACCTTCGACTACGGCCGCGCGATCAACATCGGCGCCGACGCGGCCCGGGCCCCCTTCCACTTCTGCCTCTCGGCCCACTGCTTCCCGGAGCGGGACGACTGGGTGGAGCGCTCGCTCGCCCACTACGCGCGCGCCGACGTGGCGGGGACGAACGGCATCCAGACGCTCCCGGACGGGACGCGGGTCGAGGAGCCGTTCTTCCAGGATGGGGAGCACGCGTGGACGAACCCGCTCTGGGGCTTCTCGAACCACGCCTCCTCCTGGCGCGCGGAGATCTGGCGCGGGATCCCGTTCGCCGAAGGGCTCACGAGCTCCGAGGACCGCAGGTGGGCGCTGCGCGTGACGGCCGCCGGCTGGGTGCTCGTCTTCGATCCGCTCTTGTGGGTCGACCTGAGCCACCAGTGGGACGGCAGCGCGCTCTTCCAGTACCGGCGAAAACGGATGGAGGCGACGGGGCTGGCCGAGTTCGTGCCGCTGCCTCCCTATCGGCTCGGCGACGCGATGCGCGACTGGTGGCGGCCGCCGGACAACCGTCATTCGGCGCTGTTCCACCGGCTCAACTACCGCCGTCTGGCGGGGATCCTGGGAAGGTATCGCGGCCTGGCGGCGACCCGGCGGACATGGCGCCGAGCTCTCTGAGCCCGCGCGCGAGGCCGCTCCACGTGCCCGCCGTGCGGGCCGCGGCGACCCGGGCCCGCAGACGCGAGCGGCGCTTGAGCGCGCTGGCGAGCATCTTCGCGTCGTCCCGGACCTGGACGAGGAGGAAGCGGAGCGCGCGGGGGTCGCGGGCGCGCAGGTGCTTCGCGCAGAACGCCGCGCCGCCGACGTTGTAGCCGTAGTAGAGGCGCGGCAGCTCGGCCGGGGCCCGCCACTGCTCGTGGACGACGGAAAAGCCCGGCGTCGAGGCGACACGCCGACCTTCCTTCAGGAGGCGGTAGCCGAGGTCCATGTCCTCGGCCCCGGGGAAGCGCGTGCCCGGGCCGAGCCTCGGGTCGAACCCGCCCGCGGCCAGGAAGACGGAACGGCGGACGACGCAGTTGGCCGAGTAGCCGAGCCGGTTCGGGTGCACGGGCCTGTCCCACACCTGTGCGTCCTCGACGCGGAAGATGCTCACGGGCAGGGTCGTGCGGCCGGGGACGAACCCCTCCGGGGCCCGCACCTCGCCGTAGACGGCGTCGGGAAGGTCGAGGCGGGCGAGCTCGGCCCGCACGGACGCCAGCCAGCCGGGCCCGACGACGACGTCGTCGTCGAGGAAGGCCACGTACTCGCCGCGGGCCAGGCGGGCGCCCTCGTTGCGGGCGCCCGAGGTCGAGGGCGGGGCGTGGCTCACGTGGCGGACGCGCTCGTCGCCGAGGCGCTCGAGCGCGAGCCGCGTCTCGTCGCCCTCGCTCTGGTCGACGACCAGGAGCTCGGGCGGCGGCTCGTCGCCGGCGAGGAGCCCGCCGACGACGGCGGCCGCCCGGGCCGGCCGGTCGAGCGTCGGGACGACGACCGAGACCGCGGGGACGGCCTCGCCCCCGCCGGTCACTCGCGCTCGCGGAGGGTCGGGAAGAGGATCACGTCGCGGATCGTCTCGCGCCCCGTGAGGAGCATGACGAGCCGGTCGAGCCCGAGGCCGAGGCCGCCCGTCGGCGGCATCCCGTGGGCGAGGGCCTCGACGAAGTCGGGGTCGCCGGGCTCTCCGCCGGCCACGCCCGCCTGCTCCGCGAAGCGGGCGGTCTGCTCGTCCGGGTCGTTGATCTCGGTGTAGGCGTTCCCGAGCTCCATCCCGGCGACGTAGTACTCGAACCGCTCGGTCATGGTCGGGTCGTCGTCCCGGGTGCGCGCGAAGGGCGAGAGCTCCACCGGGTAGTCGTGGATCATCGTTGGCTCGGCGAGCTCCGGCTCGACGAGGTGTCCGAGCGCATGGTCGACGAGCTGCGCCCACGTGCGGTCGGCGGCCGTGTCGACGCCGCGCTCCTCGAGGCGCGCGCGCAGGTCGGCCTCGTCCCGCGTCCAGAGCCCCAGCTCCTCGAGCGCGTCCACGAGCCGGAGACGCCGCCACGGGGGCGCGAGGTCGACCTCCTTGCCGCGGAAGGTCACCTTCGTCCTCCCGAGGACGTCCTCGGCGACGCCGGCGAGGAGGGTCTCGATGCGCGCCATCGTGTCCGAGTAGTCGGCGTAGGCCTCGTACCACTCGAGCATCGTGAACTCGGGCTGGTGCTTGTAGGAGACGCCTTCGTTGCGGAAGTCCTTGCCGATCTCGTACACGCGCTCGAGGCCGCCGACGATGAGGCGCTTGAGGTAGAGCTCGGTGGCGATCCGCAGGTAGAGGTCGCGGTCGAGCTCGTTGTGGTGGGTGACGAACGGCTCCGCGAAGGCGCCGCCGTAGCGCGGCTGCAGCACCGGCGTCTCCACCTCGACGAACCCGTCCGCGTCGAGACGGCGGCGGATCGAGGAGACGATCGCGCTCCGGAGCACGAAGTCGCGCCTCGTCTCCTCGTTCACCAGCAGGTCGAGGTACCGCTTGCGGTAGCGGGTCTCGGCGTCCACGAGCCCGTGGTACGTGTCCGGGAGCGGCCGCGCCGTCTTCGCCAGGAGCACGAGCTCGTCGACGGCGAGGGACGGCTCGCCGCGACGCGTCTTCGTCGGCTTGCCGGCGACGCCGACGATGTCGCCGAGGTCGAGGTCGACCGGACCGGCGCGGTCGGCGGCGGCGAGGAGCTGGATCCGCCCCGAGCGGTCGGCGAGGTCGAGGAAGACGAGCTTCCCGTGCCCGCGCCGGCCGAGTACCCTCCCGGCGAGGCGCCGGGTTACGTCCCCCTCCTCCCCGGCCTCGAGCGCGTCGGCCTCGAGGCGGACGGCGGCGATCTCGTCGCGGTCGGGAAACCGCGTCGGAAGGCTGGGCGGGCGGGCGCTCATCGCGGCGAGTCTAGTGAGTCGCGCGGGCGCCCCCTCGAGGCGGGCGGCGGGCCGCGCGGGACAGGTGGCGCCGGGAGGGCCGCTACGCGGCCTTGATGTCCATGATCTTGTACTTGAGCGACCCGCGCGGGGCGGCGACCTCGACGGTCTCGCCCTTCTTGCGGCCGAGGATCGCCTTGCCGACCGGCGACTCGTTCGAGAGCTTGTGCTCCGCGGGGTTCGCCTCGGCCGAGCCGACGATCGCGTACTCGATCGTCTCCTTGGCGTCGACGTCGCGCAGGCGCACGACCGTGCCGACGCTGACGACGTCGGTCGTGATCTCGTCGGCGTCGATGACGCGGGCCGCCTTCAGCCGCTCCTCGAGCGTGGCGATCCGGTGCTCGAGCATCGCCTGCTCGTTCTTCGCGTCGTCGTACTCCGAGTTCTCGGCGATGTCCCCGAACTCGCGGGCCTGCTTGATGCGCTCCGCGACCTCGCGGCGCTTCACCGTCGAGAGCTCCTCGATCTCTTCCTTGAGCCTCTCGTGGCCCTCTGGAGTGAGAATGATCTCCTTCACTGCCTTCCTCCGAACCCCCTCAAGACAGACGAACGCGGCGCTGACGCGCCGCCCGAAGGCGGACATTGTAGCCGCTCCGTCAAGCCTGAAAACGCTCGAGCGAAGGCTACGATCTCCTCCATGGGCGTGAGCATCCGCTCTCCGTGGCGCATCGGGAGGGTCGAGATCCCGACACGCGTCGTCCTGGCGCCGATGGCGGGCGTCAGCGTGCAGGCCTTCCGCCGCCAGGGCCGCCGCTTCGGGGCCGGGCTCGTCTGCTCGGAGATGGTGAGCTGCGCCGGGCTCGCCCACGGGAACGAGCGCACGCTCGGCTACCTGCGCATCGGCCGCGACGAGAGCCCGCTCGCCGTGCAGATCTTCGGCTCGGAGCCCGCGGCGATGGCCCAGGCGGCCCGCATGGTCGAGGACGCGGGCGCGGACATCGTCGACCTGAACTTCGGTTGCCCCGTCCGCAAGGTGACGAAGACGGGCGCGGGCGCCACCCTTCTCGAAGATCCCGGCCGCGCCTGCGCGATCGTGGAGACGGTCGCGGAGGCAGTCTCCGTCCCGGTCACCGTGAAGATGCGGCGCGGACTGGCGAACGGCTCCCGCGCGGCACTCGACGTCGGGCCGCGGCTCGTCGAGGCGGGCGCGCAGGCGCTCACCCTCCACCCCCGCTCGGCGAAGCAGATGTACACGGGCACGGCCGACCACGCGCTCACCGCCGAGCTCGTCGAGCGCGTCGACGTCCCCGTGATCGCCTCCGGGGACGTGACCTCGCGCGCGGTCGCCCAGAGGCTTCTGGACGAGACGGGCTGCGCAGCGGTGATGGTCGGCCGCGCCGCCCAGGGCAACCCGTGGGCGGTGGGCGAGATCGCGGGCGCCGGCGAGAGCGAGCCGGGGCGCGAGGAGGTCGTGGCGGAGCTCGTCCTCTTCATGCGGGCGACCGTGCAGGAGATCGGCGTCGAGCGCGCCACGGGCTTCCTGAAGAAGTTCTACGGCTGGTACCTGGGCCGCGGCCGCTTCCCGAAGCCGTTCAAGCAGGAGCTCGTCCAGCTCGGCACGCTCGCCGAGGTGGAGGAGCGCCTCTTCGCCGCGGCGCCCGGCGCGGCCGAAGTCCTCGCGCGGCTCGAGGGGGAGCTGCCCGCAGAGGACGACGTCCTCCTCGACCTGCCGATCTCCGTGTACGGCGGCGGTTAGCGCCTCCCCACTCCGGGGACACCGACGAGATGGAGAAGCGCCTCCTCTCCGTCTACCTGAACGACCACCTCGCGGGCTCCGTCGCCGGCGTCGAGCTCGCCCGCCGTTCACAGCGGTCGAACGAGGGCGGTGAGCTCGGCGACTTCCTCGCCGGCCTCACGCGCGAGATCGAGGAGGATCGCGGCGCGCTCCTCGCGGTCATGCGCGCCCTCGACGTCTCGCCGTCGCGCGTGAAGCCGCGGCTCGCCTGGGTGGCGGAGAAGGCCGGCCGCCTGAAGCTCAACGGGCGGCTGCTCTCGTACTCGCCGCTCTCCCGCCTCGTCGAGCTCGAGGCGCTCGTGCTCGGCGTCACCGGGAAGAAGTCGCTCTGGGACGCCCTCGCCGTGCTCGCTCCCGCGGAGCCACGCCTCGCCGCGTTCGACTTCGCGGCGCTCGCCGAGCGGGCCCAGAGCCAGATCGACGGGCTGGAGCGGTGCCGGCGCGAGGCCGTCTCCGCGCTCTGAGCCGGAGCCCGGAGAGGCCTTCCGCACGGCTATAACTCTCGGTATGGCGGTGGCAACGGGTGAGCGGCGGATCGTCTCCGTGCTCGTCGCCGACGTCGTCGGCTCGACGGCGATCGGCGAGGCCCTCGGGCCAGAGCGCTCGAAGTTCCTGATCGACGAGGTGATGCGGGTCATGGCCGAGCAGGTGCGCCGCTACGACGGCACCGTCGCCCAGCTCGTCGGCGACGAGCTGCTCGCCGTCTTCGGCGTGCCGGTCGCCCACGAGGACGACGCCGAGCGCGCGCTCCGGGCCGCCCTCGCCATCCAGCGCGCGATCGGCCAGTACGCACAGGAGGTCAAGGCCGCCTACGGCGTCGAGCTCGCCGTTCGCATCGGCGTCAACACAGGCCCCGTGGTCGTCGCCCCGGAGCGCGACGGCGACGACGGCTACGACCGCTGGAACGCCCTCGGCGACACGGTCAACGTCGCCTCGCGCTTCCAGGAGATCGCCGGCCGGGGCGGCGTCGTGACCGGCCCGACGACGAAGCGGCAGGTCGAGACCTGCTTCGAGCTGGAGGAGATGGGCTCGCAAGACCTCAAGGGGGTGAGCGCGCCGCTCGACACGTTCCGCGTCACGCGGGTGCTCGAGTCCGAGCCCTCGCCGCCGACGCTGCCGCTCGTCGGCCGCGACTTCGAGCTCACCGTCCTCGAGCGCACGATGGACGCCCTCGTCGAAGGGCGCGGCGCGATCGTCTCGATCGTCGGCGAGCCGGGAATCGGCAAGACGCGGCTCGTCTGGGAGGCGCGGAACCGCTACCGCGAGGACGTGCGCTTCATCGAGGCGCGCGGCGTCTCGTACGCGCAGAGCTTCCCCTACTGGCCGATCCGCGACCTCCTGCGCGAGTGGCTCGGCGTCGGCGCGACGACCCCGGAGGCCCGCGTGCGGCTCGAGCTGAAGGCCGAGCTGGCACACCTCTTCGGGCAGGAAGAGGCCGACGAGAGCTATCCGTTCTTCGCCAGCCTCGTCGGGCTCACGCTCGAGCCCGAGGCGGCTCAGTCGATCCGCGAGCTCAACCGCGAGAGCATCCAGTCGCGCACCTTCGAGGTCTTCCACGACCTCGTCTGCGAGCTGGCGGAGGAGCTGCCGCTCTGCCTCGCCTTCGAGGACCTGCACTGGGCGGACGAGGCGACGCTCGAGCTGCTCGAGTCGCTTCTCGCCGTCACCGAGGAGTCCGCAGTCGCCCTCTTCTTCCTCTACCGCCCCGAGCGTGAGCACGGCTCCTGGCGCCTGGGCGAGCGCGCCCGGCAGCACTACCCGCACCGCTACCGCGAGATCGAGCTGCGCCCGCTTCCGCCCGACTCCTCGCGCGTCCTCGTCGGCAACGCCGCCGACGGCGAGATCCCGGAGAGCGTCGTGGAGCTCCTCGCCGAGCGGTCCGGCGGCAATCCCTTCTTCCTCGAGGAGGCGTTCCGTGACCTCGTCGAGCGCGGCGTCCTCCAGCGGCAGAACGGCGGCTGGAAGCTGGCAGTCTCCGAGGACGAGCTCTCGATTCCTGCGGTCGTCCAGGGAACGCTGCAGGCCCGCCTCGACCGCCTCGACCCGGAGACGCGCGAGGCGCTCTCGCTCGCGGCCGTGATCGGCCGCACCTTCGGCCTGCCCCTCCTCGAGCGGCTCGTCCCACGCGACCGGCTCCTGCGCGCGCTCACGGAGCTGCAACGGCTCGACCTGATCGTCGAGAAGCGCCGCCGCCCCAACCCGGAGTACCGCTTCCGCCACGGCCTCGTCCAGGAGGTCGCCTACGCGAGCCTCGTCGACTCGAAGCGGCGCAAGCTCCACAAGCAGGTCGGCGAAGCGCTGGAGGAGATCTACCGCGAGTCCCCGGAGGAGGCCTACGGGCTCCTCGCCCGCCACTTCACGGAGGCGGACGAGCCGGAGAAGGCCGTCGAGTACCTGCTGAAGGCGGGCGACGCCGCGCGCGCGGTCTACGCCGACAAGGAGGCGCTCGAGCACTACAGCCGCGCGCGAGTCTTCCTCGCCCGCCTCGGCGACGAGCGGCGGGCCCGCGACACGCTCTTCAAGATGGCGCTCGCCTACCACCTCGCCTTCGACTTCGAGAAGGCGGAGGAGATGTACGACGAGGCGTTCTGCTGCCGCGTCGGCGAGGATCCGCGGCTTCCGCCCACGGCGCGGCTCGAGACGGCATCGGCGCTCCCGCGCGAGCTCGCGCCCGGGGACATCTACACGACCGAGGCCGGCTACTTCTCCGAGCTCCTCTTCCGCGGGCTTCTGATGGTGGACGCCGAGCTGAACGTCGTCCCGGCGATGGCGGACAACTTCCGCGTCTCCGCGGACGGCCTCAGCTACCTCTTCCGGCTCGGCGAGGACGTGCGCTGGAGCGACGGCGAGCCGGTCACCGCCGAGGACTTCGCCTACGCGTGGCGGCGGATGCGCGAGCTGGAGACGCGCACGTCCTTCCTGATGGAGGATGTCGAGACGGCCGAGGCGCTCGACGACCGCACCCTCGAGGTGCGCCTGCGCGAGCCGCGCAGCTACTTCCCCTACGTCCTCTGCTCGGCCTGGGCCTTCCCCTGGCCGCGCCACCGCTGCGAGGCTCTCGGCGACGACTGGGCGAAGCCGGAGAACCTTGTCGGCAACGGGCCCTTCACACTCGTCGAGTTCGACGACGAGCATGCGCTCCTCCGCGCGAACGAGCACTGGGCGGGCCCGCGGGGGAATGTGGGCGAGATCGCCTTCACGTTTCACTCGAAGGGCGCGGAGATGATCGAGGCGTGGCAGCGCGGCCGGTTCGACCTCCTGCACGTCCACAACCCGGTGCCGGAGGACGAGCCCGAGACGCTGCGCGACCTCGTCTCCGAGCTCGGCCTCCAGTACGTGGGCTTCCGCGCCGACCGGCCGCCGTTCTCGAACGAACTCGTGCGCCGGGCGTTCTCGCACGCGATCGACCGTGAGCTCCTCGTCGCCACCTCGCCGGCGCTGCAGCTCGCGCGCGCGGCGACCAGAGGCGGCGCCATCCCGCCGGCGATGCCGGCGCACTCGCACCGGGTCGGGCCCGAGTACGACCTCGAGACGGCGCGCGCTCTTCTCGACGAGGCCGGCCACCCCGGCGGCAAGGGACTGCCCGAGGTCGAGATCGTCCTCCCGACCTGGTTCCAGCCCGCGGAGCCGCTGGTGGAGATGTGGCGGGCTATCGGGGCGCGCGTGCAGGTGACGGCCGCGCCCGGGCCCGTCGAGCCCGACGCCTTCGACGACGCCTCCATGTGGCTGACCGGCTGGACGGCGGACTACCCCGACCCGGACGGGTTCTTCCGCGGGCTCCTCACCTCTCACGGGCCGTTCTACCGCGACGACGAGATCCTCGAGCTCCTCGAGCAGGGCCGCTCGGCCCAGGACCAGGGCGAGCGCATGCGCGCCTACCACGAGGTCGACCGCCTCTGGGTGGCCGAGCACGCGGCGATCCTGCCGCTCGCCTATCCGCGCTCGGCGCTGCTCCGCCGTCCCTGGGTCGAGGGCCTCTGGGCGAGCCCGCTCTCGCGCGCCCATCTGGACGCGGTCGTCGTGCGGAAGCGGGAGGAGGTCGCATGATCGCGGAGCATGCGACCAGGGAGGAGCTCTTCGCGGGCCTCGGCGAGGTGCGCGCGTCGCCGGCGGACGCGGGCACGGTCGAGCTGATCGTGCGCCGGCCGGCGGAGAACGAGCGCGAGGTGCTCGCCGAGGCGCTGCTCGACCTGGACGAAGGGCTCGTCGGCGACCGCTGGGCGCTCGGGTCTCGCGCAGCCGACGCGCAGCTCACGCTCATGAACGCGCGCCTCGCGCAGCTCGTCGCGGGAAGCCGCGACCGCTGGCCCCTCGCCGGCGACCAGCTCTACGTCGACCTCGACCTCGGCGTGGACAACCTCCCGGCCGGGACGCGCCTCGCGGTCGGTGGGGCGGTCGTCGAGGTAACGGGCCTCCCGCACACGGGCTGCGCCAAGTTCCGGGCCCGCTTCGGCGTTGAGGCGCTGAAGCTCGTGAACAAGGGCGAGGGCCGCACGCTCCGCCTCCGCGGCGTGAACGCCCGCGTCGTCGAGCCCGGCACCGTCCGCGCGGGCGACGCGGTCGTGAAGCTCGCTTGAGCATCTGAAAGCGGCTGCAGCCCGTACGTTCTCGGTACCGAGGGTTCGCGGCCGCGCCGGCCGGGGACCCAGCCGTCGACAGCTCACAAGGGGGTTCCAATGACCAGGACGCGCGTGCTCACCCTCCTCGCCGGCCTCGTCCTCTGCGCGGCCGTACCAGTCGGGGCTACGGCGTCGTGGCCGAAGACGATCCCGCTCCCGACCGGGTTCCAGCCGGAGGGGATCGCCGTCGGAAACGGCCACACGTTCTACGTCGGCTCGATCCCGACGGGCGCCGTCTGGCGCGGCGACCTGCGGACGGGGGCGGGGTCGATCCTCGTTCCGGCGCAGCCCGGACGCCAGGCCATCGGCCTCGCCTTCGCCGGTAAGCGCCTCTTCGTCGCGGGCGGGCCCTCCGGGCGCGCGTGGGTCTACGACGCGCGCACCGGCGCGACGCTCGCCTCCTACCAGCTCGCCGCCGGCCCGCCGACCTTCGTGAACGACGTCGTCGTCACCCGCGACGCAGCGTGGTTCACGGAGTCGATGGGGGCCGTCCTCTACCGGGTGCCGATCGCGCCTGACGGGACGCTCGGCTCCCAGGCGGACGTGGAGACGATCCCGCTCACGGGCGACTTCACGCTCGCGCCCGGGTTCAACACCAACGGGATCGACGCCACGCCGCGCGGTGACAGGCTCGTCGTCGTCCAGTCGAACCTCGGCCGCCTCTACACGGTCGATCCCGCGACGGGTACCGCCGACCTGATCGAGCTCGCCGGCGGGGACGTGACGTTCGGCGACGGCATCCTCCTGCACGGGAAGACGCTCTACGTCGTGCAGAACCAGCTCAACCGCATCGCCGTCGTGCGCCTGAGCCGCGACCTCGGCTCCGGCACGATCACCGGCCACCTGACCGACCCGAGCCTCGACGTGCCGACCACGATCGCCGAGTTCGGCAGGGCGCTCTACACCGTCAACGCCCGCTTCGGCGTGCCCGAGCCGGCGAGCGCCGCGTTCTCGGTCGTGCGCCTGCAACGCTAGGCGGCGAGGCCTGGGTGGACACGGCCCGGTGCCGAGCGCCGAGCCGTGTCTCCGGGCTTTGCGCTGGCATAGTGTCTATCCGTCTTGACAGAGCCCGCGGCGTCTACTACGCTAGACGCCATGACGCCTCTCGACCCCGCCGCCCTCCGCGAGGCTCGCGGCTCGCGCGACCGCATGCTCGAGGCTCAGCACCAGCTCGAGCGGGCCCGCGCCGACTACAATCACGCGATTCGCCGGCTCCACGCCGAGGGCGGCTCCCTCCGCGAGATCGCCGAAGACCTCGGCCTCAGCCACCAGCGCGTGCACCAGATCGTCGATGGAGGCGAGGGGCGGCCGTCCCACCGCGGCGGGGCGAGGCGGCGCTTCGCCTGGCCCTTCGAGCGCTTCACGCGGCGGGCGCGGCAGATCGTCGTCCTCGCCCAGGAGGAAGCCGGCAAGCTCGGGCATCCTCGTGTCGGCTCCGAGCACCTGCTCCTCGGACTGGTGCTGGCCGAGGACGACGCGACCGCAAGCCTGCTCGCTGGGGCCGGCGTGACCGCGGACGCGGTCCGCGAGCGCGTGGCAGCGCTCTCGCCCTCAGGCTCCGCCCGTCGCCGGCAGCCCTTCACGCGCGCGGCGAAGCGCGCCCTGGAGCTGAGCCTCCGCGAGGCGCAGGCGCTCGGCGACAACTACATCGGCGCCGAGCACGTCCTCCTCGGCCTCATCGCCGACGAGCGCGCGGGCGCCGTCGCGATCGTGCGCGACCTGGGCGCCGAGCCGGAGGCGCTGCGAGGGGCGATCCTCGCCGGCCGCGAGCCCTCCTAGCCCGCGTTTCGCTCCCAGACGAGCCGGAGCCCCTCGAGCGTGAGAAGCGGGTCGACGCGGTCGATCGTCTCCGCGTGCGGGGCGATCAGCTCCGCGAGGCCGCCCGTGGCGATCACCGGCGCCTCGGCTTCGAGCTCGCCGCGGATCCGCTTCACGATCCCGTCCACCTGTCCGGCGAAGCCGTAGACGAGCCCCGACTGGAGGCCGCCGACCGTCGTCTTGCCGATCACCGACGGGGGCGCCGAGAAGTCCACCTTCACGAGCCGCGCGGCGCGGGCGAAGAGGGCGTCCATGGACGCCTCGATTCCGGGCGCGAGGACGCCGCCGACGTATTCGCCCGCCGCCGAGACGATGTCGAAGTTCGTGGACGTCCCGAAGTCGACGACGATGCAGGGCGCACCGTAGCGCTCGCGCGCGGCTACGGCGTTGACGATCCGGTCGGGTCCGACCTCGCGCGGGTCGTCGTAGACGATCGGGATCCCCGTGCGCGTCCCGGGACCGATGACGAGGAGGCGCGCGTCGAGGTAGTCGCGCACGAGCTCTTCGTACGCGCGGACGAGCGGCGGCACGGTCGAGGAGAGGCAGACGCCGCCGACGTCCTCGAAGCCGGCGTCGTGGAGCTCGAGCAGGCGCCCGACGAGGACGCCGAGCTCGTCGCCCGTCCGCTCGGCCTCCGTGGCGACGCGCCAGTGCTCGGCCAGATGCTCCCCGTCGTAGAGCCCGAAGACCGTCTGCGTGTTGCCGACGTCGACGGCCAGCAGCATGAGCCGGCGCCGTGCCTAGGAGACGTCGTCGTCGCCGCCGAGCGTCTCGCCGAGCTTCTGGGCGAGCGCCTCCGGCGTCAGCGCGGGCCCGTCGCCCTCGCCGCGAAGCTCCTCGATCGTGACGTCGCTCGACGTGTAGACCTCGGCGCGCGGGATGATCCGCGTCGGCCGGTTCTTGTCCCACACCCACACGTCCTCCATGGTCAAGTGGAAGAACGGGTAGGTCGTCTGCGGCAGCACCTTCAGCTCGTGCCGGTTGCAGAGGTAGGTCGAGTCCTGCGTGACGATGCAGTAGCGGAAGAGGCTGAAGACCGCCGAGTACTCCTTCTTCAGGCGGAGCTCGAGGTCGGCCTCGTACTCGTCGAGCTCGTCGAGGTGCGACATGCGGCTCATTCTAGCGTCGTGCGGAGAAGGTCCCGCACGCGCCGGCCGTCGGGGAGGACGAGCTCCGGCGCGAGCTCCCAGAGCGGCTCGAGCACGAAGCGGCGCTCCGCGAGGCGCGGGTGCGGGACGACGAGCCCGGCCTCGTCCACGACCGCGTCCCCGTGGAGGAGGAGGTCGAGGTCGATCGCCCGCGGCCCGTAGCGGGGCCCCTGGCCGCGGACGCGCCCGAGCTCCCGCTCGACGGCGAGGAGGCGGTCGAGCAGCTCCCGCGGCCCGAGACCGGTCTCGACCGCGGCGACGCCGTTCAGGAAGCGCGGCTGGTCCCCGTAGCCGACTGGGTCGGTCTGGCGCAGCGCCGAGACGGCGACGACGTCGACCCCGGGCGTCGCGTCGAGTAGCGCGACCGCGCGCCCGATCGTGCGGGCCCGGTCGCCGAGATTGGCCCCGAGCCCGACGTACGCCGTCACCACGGCCGCGCGACGCCCGCTCGTGTTCCACGCGCACGAGCCTCCGAACACGGGTCGAAGGCCCGAAGCTTTGCCGCGACGCCGGTCACGACCTTGTGCGCCTGAAACACAAGCGCCCTCAGCGGCGGGTGCGCTCGACGGTCGCGGCGGTGTAGTCGGCCGGAGCGTCGAGCTGCACCTCGGGCTTCCGCACGCGGACGCGGACGCGGCTCACGGGGAAGCGCTCGAGGAGGTCGTCCGCGATCGACGCCGCGAGAGCCTCGATCAGGTTGAAGCGCCGCATCCCGTTGACCGCTCGCACCCGTTCGACGACCTGCGTGTAGTCGACCGTGTCCGCGAGCTGGTCGGAGCGGACGCCCGCGTCGTGGGCGACGAGGCGGACGTCGAAGACGAAGCGCTGGCCGATCGTGCGCTCCTTCTCGAGCGCCCCGTGGAAGCCCCGGAGCTCGAGTCCGTGGACGTCGATGACGACCTCGCTCACGCGACCGTCCCCGTGAGCGCCCGCGCCGCCGTCAGCGCCTCGACGTGCTCGCGGACATCGTGGACGCGGAAGAGCGAGGCGCCGCGCTCGTAGGCGAGCACGGCGACGGCGATGCCCGCCGACACCGGGCCCGAGAGCGCCTCGGGGTCGCCGAGCACCCGACCGAGGAAGCGCTTCCGCGACGCGCCGACGAGGACCGGGCGGCCCAGAGCGACCAGCTCGCCGAGGCGCGCGACCAGCTCGAGGTTGTGCTCCACGGTCTTGCCGAAGCCGATGCCCGGGTCGACGCAGACGAGCTCCTCCGGGATCCCGGCGGCGACCGCGAACGCGAGACGTTCCTCCAGGAACGCCTTCACCTCGGCCACGACGTCGTCGTAGCGCGGCGAGCGCTGCATCGTCCGCGGCTGCCCGAGCATGTGCACGAGGCAGAGATAGGCGCCCGCGTCCGCGACGACACCGGGCAGCTCCGGGTCGGCGCGAAGGGCGGTGACGTCGTTGACCATGACGGCGCCGAGGGCGAGCGCGCGCTGCGCCACCGCCGCCTTCGAGGTGTCGATCGAGACGGGCAGGCCCGCGAGCGCCTCGAGCACGGGCTCGACGCGGCGGAGCTCCTCGGCCGCGTCGACGCCCGCCGAGCCGGGGCGGGTGGACTCGCCGCCGACGTCGACGACCGCGGCGCCCTCCTCCAGGAGCCGGCGGGCCTGCGCCTCGGCCTCGCCGGCCCCGAGAAAGCGACCGCCGTCCGAGAAGGAATCGGGCGTGACGTTCACGACCCCGAGCACGGACGGCCGCGGAAAGGCCTGCTCCAGAGGGGGTCTCACGTCGCAACCGTATCCTACGACCGGCCTCTCCTATGATCGACCTCCATTCGCACATCCTTCCCGGGCTCGACGACGGCTCCCGCACGGTCGAGGACGCGCGGGCGCTCGCCCACCGGGCCGCGGCCGACGGCGTCACGGCGATCGCCGCCACGCCCCACGTCCGCCCCGACTACCCGACCCGCCCGGAGGAGATGGAGCGGGGGGTCCTGCGGCTGCGCGAGGACTTCCTCGAGCAAGGGATCGACGTCGAGGTGCTTCAGGGCGGCGAGATCGACCTGGGGACGCTCGCAACGCTCGCCGACGACGACCTGCGCCGCTTCACGCTCGCGCAGTCGGGCACGTACCTCCTCCTCGAGTTCCCTTACGCTGGCTGGCCGGCCGGGCTCGAGGAGACGGTGTACGCGCTCGGGCTGCGCGGCCTCGTCCCCATCCTCGCCCATCCGGAGCGGAACCGGGCCGTGCAGGGCAATCCGACGCGCCTGGCCGAGGCCGTGCGGCTGGGGGCGCTCGTCCAGCTCACGGCGGCGTCGCTGGACGGCCGCATCGGCCGCTCGGCGGAGAGGGCGGCGGGGCGCCTCCTCGAGCTCGGCCTCGCCCACGTACTCGCGAGCGACGCGCACACGCCCGAGATCCGCGAGGCGGGCCTCGGCGCCGCCGCCGAGGCGGTCGGCGGCGAGCTCGCGCGTTTCCTCACGGTCGAGGCCCCGGCCGCGATCGTCGCCGGCGAGCCGGTGCCCGCGCCCCCGCGCAAGCCGAGGCGCCGGCGCTACCTCCTCTTCTAGCGCTCCGCACGCGCGCTACAGTGGAGGAGCTCCTGCGCGATGAGGCTCGCGCCCAACCGCCCTCCGGGGCTGATGGCCTCTACCAGCCGGATCGGACTCGACGGAAGGTAGGGATGAGCAACCTCGCGCTTGCAGCAGTCCTCGCGATCACTGTCCTCGTCGCCTCGACGATCTCGGTCGAGATCGGGATCTCCGTCGCCCTGATCGAGCTCGCGCTCGGGGTCGTCGTCGGGAATGTCTTCGACATCACGTCGCCCGAGTGGCTCCTTTTCGTGGCCTTGTTCGCCGGGATCGTCCTCACGTTCCTGGCCGGCGCCGAGGTGGACGTGCCCCAGCTCCGGCGCGAGTGGCGCGCAAGCGTCGCCATGGGCCTGGCGTCATTCGCTGCGCCGTTCCTCATCGCCCTCGGCTTCACCTACTGGGCGCTCGACTGGACGCTCGAGCAGGCCCAGATCGCGGGAATCGCCCTCTCGACGACGAGCCTCGCGGTCGTCTACGCCGTGCTGGTCGAGAGCGGGCTGAGCAGGACGGCGATCGGGAAGCGGCTGATGGCGGCGACGTTCGTCACCGACCTCGGCACTGTCGCCGCGCTCTCGATCCTCTTCGTCGAGCCGAGCATCTGGCTCCTTCCCTTCGCCGCAACCTCGGTTGCGCTCGTCCTCGGGCTGCCTCGGCTCTCGCCCTGGTTCTTCGGCCGCTACGGCGACCGGGTGGTCGAGCCGGAGATCAAGCTCGTCTTCGCCTCCCTCTTCCTCCTCATGTGGCTCGGCGAGCGCGCGAGCTTGCCCGCCGTCCTCCCCGCGTTCGTCCTCGGGCTGGCCCTCTCGGGGCACTACGCGCGCCACCGGAAGGAGCAGGAGCGCCTGCGCCTCGTCGCCTTTGCGTTCCTGACGCCGTTCTTCTTCGTGAGCGGCGGGCTCTACGTCTCTCTCGGCGCCCTCTGGGCGAACGTCGGTGTCCTCGGCCTCCTCTTTGCGGCCAAGATGATCCCGAAGCTCGGCGCCGTCTACCCGCTGGCCCGCCGTTATGCCAGCCCGCATGCCGGCTTCACCTCGCTGCTCATGTCCACCGGGCTCACGTTCGGCACGATCTCGGCGCTCTTCGGCCTTCGCGAGGGAATCCTCGACGAGACGCAGTTCTCGCTCGTCGTCGCCGTCGTCGTCCTCTCGGCGATCGTCCCCACAGTGGTCGCGCAGCGGTTCTTCCAGCCCTCGGCGGACGACGAGCTGGCGCGGGAGCGACGGAGTACGCTCGCCGTCGAGGAGGTGCGCTAGATGCCATTCGAGAGGATCCTGGCGGCGATCGACGGCTCGGAGGCGTCGGACCGCGCGTTCGGCACCGCGCTCGAGCTGGCGCAGGTTGCGGGCAGCCGGGTGATCGCCCTGGCTGTGGAAGGCCCGCTTCCTGCCTACGCGGCGACCGTGGGCGAGGTCGAGGAGGTCAAGCGCGAGAAGGACGCGTTCTTCGGGCGCCTGCTCGCCCGCACGCGCGAGCAGGCGGAGGCGGCCGGCATCGAGCTCGAGATCGCGCTCCGACCCGGCCACGCCGCGGAGCTGATCGTGCGGGTCGCGCAGGAGCTCGACGCCGACCTGGTCGTGCTCGGGCACAAGGGCCACTTCCTGCGCAACCACCTGCTCGGCTCGACCGCCGACCGGGTCGCCGAGCACGCCGGGTGCCCGGTGATGATCGTCAAGTAGCGCGCGTCAGTCGCCGGCGATGAAGAACTGCCAGCGGCCGTTCGGGTCGATGCCTGCGCGCCAGCCGAGGTACCCGGTCTCGGGCAGGAACGACTCCGCCAGGTCGCCGAGGAGCTCGCTCTCGTAGTCGGTGAGCTGCTCCGCCTGCTTGTCGTAGGCGAAGGGCCAGACGTACGTGCCGGCGGAGAGCGTGTACGGCAGCTCGAGGATCCGGGCGAGGATCTCGAGCGGACTCTCGTCGGACTCCTCCTCGAGGCGCTGCCAGTACGCGATCGGGCCCTCGGGGTCCGGCGTCCCGAAGGTGTACGAAAAGTTCTCCTGGGGCACGAGCGGCCGCAGGGCCTCGTAGTCGCCGGCGCGAGCCGCCTGCAGGAGCGCGGCGTGCGTCGCGGCGGCGGAGCCCGGGAGGCCGACGACGATCGGTTGCTCGACCGTCTCCGTCTCCGCGACCGTCTCGGTCTCGGTCTCCGTCTCGACGACGGTGGTCGTCACCGTGACGGTCTCTCCGCCGCAGGCCGCGAGGGCCAGGAGGAGTCCTGCGAGAACGGGGAGCCCGCGCACGCGGGAGATCCTAGTTCGCGCCCTCGGGCTCGGGCGGCGGCTGCATGGTCGCGCCCGGGAGCGGGAACGGCCGCGGCTTGGGCTCCACGCGCGGCTTTGCCTCCGGCGCGGCCTCGGCCTCCGGCTCGCTCTCGGGCTCCGGGAAGACGCTCCCGGGCGCCTCGCCGGCGAGCAGGCGCTCGAACTCGTCCTTGTCGATCGTCTCGCGCTCGATCAGGAGCACGGAGAGCTGGTGCAGCTCCTCCATGTGCTCGTTGAGGACGCTGCGGGCGCGGTCGTGGGCCTCCTCGATCACGCGCCGGATCTCGTCGTCGATCTCGCGGGCGATCTCCTCGGAGTAGTCCGGCTCCGCGTTCATCTCGCGGCCGAGGAAGGGCTGGTCGTGGTTGCGACCGAGGAGACGGGGGCCGAGCTTCTCGCTCATGCCGTAGCGCATGACCATGTGCTTCGACGTCGCCGTCACCTTCTCGATGTCGTTGGCGGCACCGGTCGTGACCTCGTGGAAGACGAGCTCCTCCGCCGCCCGCCCGCCGAGGGTCATCGCCATCTGATCCATGAGCGCCTGCTTCGTCGTCAGGAACTTGTCCTCGGCGGGAAGCGAGATCGTGTAGCCGAGCGCCTGGCCGCGGCTGATGATCGAGATCTTGTGCACCGGGTCGCAGTTCGGCAGGTAATGGCCGACGAGGGCGTGGCCCATCTCGTGGTAGGCGGTCACCTTGCGCTCGTGCTCGGAGAGGAGCCGGGTCTTCTTCTCCGGCCCGGCGATCACGCGCATGATCCCCTCCTCCAGCTCGAGGTCGCCGATCGTCTTCTTGCCGTGGCGCGCGGCGAGGAGGGCGGACTCGTTGACGAGGTTGGCGAGGTCGGCGCCGGTGAACCCGGGTGTGGCCGCGGCGAGGGTGTCGAGGTCGATGGAGGGGTCGATCGGCTTGCCCTTCGTGTGTACCTCGAGGATCTTGCGCCGGCCGTTCCGGTCGGGTCGGTCGACGACGATCTGCCGGTCGAAGCGGCCCGGGCGCAGGAGCGCCGGGTCGAGGATGTCGGGCCGGTTCGTGGCGGCGATGAGGATGATGTTGTCCTTCATCTCGAAGCCGTCCATCTCGACGAGGAGCTGGTTGAGCGTCTGCTCGCGCTCGTCGTGGCCGCCCCCGAGGCCGGCGCCGCGGTGGCGGCCGACCGCGTCGATCTCGTCCATGAAGATGATGCAGGGGCTCGCCTGCTTCGCCTGCTCGAAGAGGTCGCGCACGCGGGAGGCGCCGACGCCGACGAACATCTCGACGAAGTCGGATCCGGAGATGGAGAAGAACGGGACGCCGGCCTCGCCGGCGACGGAGCGCGCGAGCAGCGTCTTTCCCGTGCCGGGCGGCCCGTAGAGGAGCACGCCCTTGGGGATGCGCGCGCCGAGCGCCTGGAACTTCTTGGGGTTCTCGAGGAACTCCTTGATCTCGTGCAGCTCCTCGACGGCCTCGTCCACGCCGGCCACGTCCTTGAACGTGATCTTGGGCGAGTCGGGCGCCATCCGCTTCGCGCGGCTCTTGCCGAAGCTCATCACCTTCGAGCCGCCGCCCTGCATCTGGTTCATGAGGAAGATCCAGAAGCCGAGGAAGAGCAGGAACGGCAGGACGTACGTGAACATCGACCACCACGGGCTGCCTCCCGGGCCCTCCGAGTCGAAGAGGACCCCCTTGTCGAGCAGGAGGTTCTGGAACTCGATCTGGGCCTCGTCGCTCGCGTAGTTGACGGTGACGACCCGGCCCTCACTCTCGCCCGAGGCCGGCCGGAGCGTCGCCTGGATCTCCCGATCCTTCGGGACGAAGAGCATCTTCTCGAACTGCCCGGGGTTCTCGTCGACGTCCGCGATCAGCTCGCTGTAGGTGATCGTTTCCTCCGGCTCGTCGTCGGGAAGAAGCGTCTGCGTCGCCAGCCAGACGAGCAGGACGATGACGATCAGGGGGAAGAGTGCGCTGCGAAGAAAACGGCTCAAATTAGAGACCTCAGCCTAGGAGAAAAGGGTAGCAGTCCCCTCTTCGGCTTCCCGGCGCCGCCGGATGAGGAAATCCCCTATGCCGGGCCCTCGGCCTGGGCCGCCAGCTCGTCCCGCAGAACGCCCACGAAGCGGAGGTTCCGGTACCGCTCGGCGAAGTCGAGGCCGTAGCCGATCACGAAGCGGTTGGGGATCTCGAAGCCGACGTAGCGACAGGGAATGTCGATCTGGCGCCGCGCGGGCTTCGTCAGGAGCGCGCAGATCTCGAGCGACGCCGGCTCGCGCGACTCGAGGTTGCGGAGGAGGTACGAGAGCGTGAGGCCCGAGTCGATGATGTCCTCGACGACGAGGACGTTCCGGCCCTCGATCGACACGTCGAGATCCTTGAGGATGCGGACGACCCCCGAGGAGTCGATGCCCGCTCCGTAGCTCGAGATGGCCATGAAGTCCACCTCGCAGGGGACCTCGATCCGGCGCATGAGATCCGCCATGAAGAAGACGGCGCCCTTGAGCACGCCGACCAGCAGGAGGTCGCGGCCGCGGTAGTCCTCGCTGATCTCCCGGCCGAGCTCGGCGATGCGGGCCTGAAGGGTTTCCTCGTCGACGAGGACCTCCTCGACGGCGGCCGTGAGCTCGTTCACGGTCACTCCCGCCGCTCCCCCGAGACCGCGTCCTCGTAGCCCGGAGCGGCGGCGATCCCCGGGACGGCGACGACCTCGTCGCCGCGAACGACGAGCGGCCAGGCCTCGCGCTCGGAGCGCGGCACCCGCGCGTCGACGAAGACGTCCTGCACCTTCTTGCCCCTCCCGGCCAGCCGGTCGCCGGGACGCCACCCGCGCACGGTCAGGCCCCGCCGCCGCGACTCGAGCACCCAGGGGCCCCACCGCACCCGGCCCTCGAGCGGCACCGGGCCGCGCTCGAGCCAGACGCTCTCGTACTCCCGCACCGCCACGCGGCCGTCGCCGAGGTCGAGACGCTTGGAGCCCGCACGAGAGGCGAGCAACTCTAACACCGCTCTCTCCACCGGTCGCGGCAGCCGAGCGGGCGCCTCGAAGGCGGCGAGGACGTTGCGCTCGGCGGCCGGGTGGAGCCGCCGCAGGGCCGGCAGGATCTCGCCCCGGATCAGACCCCGCGCCGTGTCCGCGTTGGACGAGTCGAGCCGGTATGGGAGCCCCTCGGCGCGGCAGTAGTCCTCGGTCTCCTCGCGCCAGACCGTCAGGAGCGGGCGCACGATCCCGTCGTCGCGGCGCGCGCGGATGCCCGTCGTCGTCCCGCTCGAGGCCAGGCGGAAGATGATCGTCTCGACCTGGTCGGACGCGGTGTGCCCCGTCGCGCGCAAGCGCGCGGCCGCCACCGCGTAGCGAAGGTCGCGCAGCTCGGCCTCGGTGCCGCGACCGGCCGGCTGCGCATCCACGATCTCGGCGCCGAGCGTCTCGGCGCAGAAGCGCGCGTCCTCCTCGGACTCCTCGCCCCGCAGCTTGTGGTTCACGTGCAGCGCCGACGCGCGGTATCCGAGCGCAGTGAGCGCGTGGTGGAGGCAGGTCGAGTCCGGGCCGCCGGAGACGAGGCAGACGACCTCGCCGCCGGGCGGGATCAGGTCGGCTCGGCGGACGTGCTCCTCGATGCGCGCGCGGAGCGCGGCTGCGTCCACACCACGATCGTACTCAGCGGCGGGCGCGGCGGCGCGCGCTACAGGGAGCGGCGCCGCGTCGCAGCCTTCGCGTTACAGCGCCGGTTGCGCCTCGAGCAAGACGTCGCGGCGAAGTCGCCAGCCCGTACGCCCGGAACATACGCTGGCCCGAGCTCTTGCCTTCCGCAAGGAGCGTCACCGCCGCTCCCTACTCCGTGAACGTGGCGTCCAGGTACTTCTGCGCCGGCGGAGCGAGGGATCGTTGGGCTCCGACGTGGCCGACACGCTTCGCGGCGTCGACCTCGCCCGCGCGGACGTCGTCCGCGAGCTGTTGAAGGGAATGCGCTTGCGGGTCGCGATCTCGGCCGCAGCCGACGGTCGAGATCGCGAGGACGAGCGCTGCCGCAGTGAGCGAGGTCCACCGCGGCTCGAAGCGCCTGATCGGCGCCGGCCGCGAGCCGCGCAAGCACCCGCTCGTGGCTTCCGGCCCCCCGCCGGCCGGGAGAAGCCCGAGCTGCCCGAGCAGCCCGAGGTCGTCCCGGCTTCCCCGGTGCTCCGCGATCCTGCCGCCGGCGATCCGCCAGACGTAGACGTGCCGGACTGCGAACTCCCTCCCGGTCGGCGCGCGGCCCATGAGCGGGCCGACGTGGCGACCGCTCACGACCACCAGCTGGACGACCTTGTCGCCCTCGGCGATCTCGTCCCGGACCTCGAACCGAAGGTCGGCGAAAGCCTCGTGGAGGCTCCGCACGGTCCGCTTGACGCTCTCCGGTCCGGTCGGCGAATCCGGGTGCGCGGGCTCGTGATCCACGAACTCGGGGTGGACGAGCTCGTCGGCGGCGCCGAGATCGCCCTTCTCGTAGATCTCCTCGAGCGCCCGCCGGGCCAGTCGCTTGTTCCGCTCGGACGCCACGAGGTGTCCTACCCGAAGATGAGCGAGCGGTACGTGCCGGCGCGGCGCATGCCGACGGCATCGTAGACGGCGATGGCCGGGACGTTCTCGGGGCGCACGAAGAGGCAGACGGCCGGGGTCGTCTCGAGGAGCAGCCGGCAGAGGTCGGCGAGCCCACGCTTGCCGTAGCCCCGGCCGCGCAGGTCGGGATCGACCCACACCTGCTGGAGCTGGACGGCACCGGACGTCCGCGCCGAGGCCTCGGCCTTGAAGCGGATGCGCCCGCCCTCGAGCCAGATCCAGCTTCGCCCCTCCTCGATCTGCACCCTGGTCCGCCACTCGAAGAGCGCGGGATCGCGCGCGTAGGCGTCGACCCCGACCTCCTCTCGGTAGGCGGCGGCCGCGGCCGCGACGATGACGTCGAGCTCGTCCAGGCGGGCCGGCCGGAGCCCGCTCCCGGCCGCCTCCGGCGGCTCCTCGAGGACGTAGACGGGCTGGCCCGGCCGGTCGTCGAGCGGCTGGGGGAGGACGTCTCGGGCCGTCTCCCACAGGCTGGTGACCGCACCCTCCTCCCCGACGAGCATGCGCGGCTCGGTGCCGGCGACCACCTCGGCGAACGCCTCCGAGCCCGGCCCGGAGGGGACGAGGTTCGCGCCCAGGTGACAGAGCGCGACGAGGCGCCCGCCCTCTCGCAGTCCGGTGAAGCGGCCGAGCCCGCGGCGGGCGACGTCCTCCAGGAAGACCCGCTCGATCGGGTCCTCGCCGCAGAAGGCGAGGACCTGCGAGAGCCGAGGCTGCTTGACCAGACGCGCCATGCGCGTGGACGATAACGCCATGCCTATCCACGTTCGCGCAGCGCCCGGCGACTACGCCGAGGCCTGCCTCCTCCCCGGCGACCCCCTGCGCGCGAAGTACGTCGCCGAGACCTTCCTGGACGACGCCGAGCAGCGGAACTGGGAGCGCGGGATGCTCGGCTACACCGGCACGTACCGCGGGAAGCCCGTGTCCGTGCAGGCGACCGGCATGGGCTGCCCCTCGGCGGCCATCGTGATCGAGGAGCTCGCCATGCTCGGAGTGAAGCGCATGCTCCGAATCGGCACGTGCGGCGGGCTCCAGGCGGACCTCGAGCTCGGCGACCTCATCGTCGCGCTCTCGGCGGTGCCGGCCGACGCGACGGCGACGCATATCGTCGGCGAGCCGCACGCGCCGACGGCGGACTGGAGCCTCGTCCATGCTTCCGTCCACGCGGCCAAGGAGCTCGGGACGCCGGTGCGCGTCGGGCCGATCGTCTCGAGCGACGTCTTCTACAACTCCGACGAGGGCCAGTATCAGCGCTGGTCCGACCGGGGCATCCTCGCGGTCGAGATGGAGGCGGCCGTGCTCTTCACGCTCGGCGCGCTCCGCAAGGTGAAGGCGGGATGCCTGCTCACCGTCAGCGACGTCGTCGTCGAGGGCGAGTTCGTCCGCATCACCGACGAGGAGATGAAGGGGGCCGTCGACCAGATGACCGAGCTCGCGCTCGCCGTCGTCACCGGCGACTAGTGCCCGAAGGCGGCGTCGTCTTCGTCGTCAACCCGGCGTCGGCGAACGGCTCGACGCGGCGGCTCTGGCCCGAGCTGGCCCACCGGGCGGCGGAGCTCGGCCTCGTCGGCGAGGCGGTCTTCAGCGAGCGCCCCGGCCACGCGGCCGAGCTCGCCGCCACGGCCGCCGCCGACGGCGCGGAGCTGGTCGTGGCGGTCGGCGGCGACGGCACCGTCAACGAGGTCGCGAACGGCCTCCTCGCCGCCCCGGAGGACGGGGCGCCTGAGCTCGCGGTGCTCCCGCGAGGGACGGGCACTGACTTCGTGCGCCACTTCGGCATCTCGGGGAAGCTGGAAGGGGCGGTCGCCGCCGCGCTCTCCGGCTCGACGCGCACGATCGACGCCGGTCGGATCAGGTACCGCGCCTGGAGCGGCGAGAACGTTACGGCGCACTTCGTCAACGCGGCCAGCGCCGGCATGAGCGGCGCCGTCGCGCAGCGCGCGAACACGTCCTCGAAGGCGCTCGGCGGCAAGGCGTCCTTCCTCTGGGCGACGCTGGCGGTCTTCGCCCGCTGGCACGCGAGCGAGATGGAGGTGATCGTGGACTCCGAGCGCCGCTCCGGGCTCCTCTACGACGCGATCGTCGCCAACTGCCGCTACCTCGGCGGCGGCATGGCGATGTGCCCGGACGCCGAGCCCGACGACGGGCTCCTCGACGTGCTCGTGATCGGCGACATCACGCGCCGCGACCTCGCGCTCACCCTCCCGAAGGTCTACCGGGGGACGCACCTGCCCCACCCGAAGGCAGAGGCGCTCCGCGGCGCGCGCGTCTTCGTGGACGCGGCGACGCCGATTCCCGTCGAGCTGGACGGTGAGCAGCCGGGAACGACGCCCGCGATTTTCGAGATCGTCCCGGGCGCCCTCCGCCTCCGCGTTCCCGCCTCCTAGCGGGCCGCCGTCCCGCCGCCGGCGCTCGAGCCGCGGGCGGCGCCGCCCCCGACGGCGCGCCCCGGCGCCGGCGAGGCGGTCTTCTCCACCGTCTTCTGCGCCCGGGTCGTCGCCTTCTTCGCGGCCGGCTTCCGCTTCGCCGGCGCCTCGAGCTTCGCGAGGCGCTTCTCCAGCCGCTCGACCTGCTTGCGGAGCGCCTCGAGCTCGTCCGCCGAGGCGAGGCCCACCTGGCTCAGTGCCCGTTTGGAGGCGCCGTCGAGCCTCCCGCGCGCGGCCGCCGCGCGCGACAGCGCGTCCGACACGAGCTCGTTCCTCGCCAGCTCGTCCGCGAGCCGGGAGAACGTCTCCTCGCCGCGCTTCGAGAGGCGCTCGATCGTCGTGGCCTCGGTCTCCTTCTCCTGCTTGCCAGTCGCCATCTGCCCTCCTGTTCGTCGCCGCCCCGGACCATACCCGCGGCGGCCGTGTCACTAAGCGCTGCGGCGGAAGGGCCGCACGCGACGGCCCGCGATCCGGGCCGCGAGGAGAGCCAGCCCGCCGACGAGGAGGAACGGCGCGACCGTGGCGGCCGCGATCAGCATCCAGCCGACGACGGTGACGAACCCGTGGCCCGCCGTGCGCCACGCGTCCACGATTCCCCAGCCGCCCCCGCCCGTGGCCGCGGCCTCGACCTGGGCCTCGTGCACCTCGAGCGTGATCGTCGCGTAGGCGACCTGGTCCTCGAGGTGGCGCAGGCGCCCGCGCGCCTGCTCGAGCTGGAGCTGCACCTCGTTGAGCTGCCCCTGGACGGTCAGCGCCTCGGCGACGCTGTCGGCCCGGTCGAGGAGCTCGAGGAGGCGGCGCTCGACCGCGTCGAGATGCCGGGCTCGCGCCTCGAGGTCGACGAGCTCCTGCGAGACGTCCTGCCCGTCCTCTTCCAGGGCCTCCACCGTGCCGAGGTCGGAGAAGCGCTCGAGCGTCCGGGCGTAGCTCCGCTCGGGCACCCGCACGACGAGCAGGCCCTGCACGAGGCGGCGCTCGTCGCCCTGGGAGGCGCTCGAGCCGACCACGAAGCCGCCGAGCCCGGTGGCGATCGTCCGCGCACGGGCGATCGTGCCCTCGAACTCGTCGCGCGGGACGGCGACTGTGAGGGCGGCCGTCAGGATGACGTTGGGGCCGACCGAGGGGAGGGAGACATTCCCGCCGGAGCCCCCGGAGGCGAGGACGGCGTCGTCCCCGGCCGCCTCGTCCGAGACTGGCGCCTCCATCCCGCCGTCCGTGGCCTCGGCCACGGCACCGGCGTCCTCGGACGAGCCGGCGTCGTCGTCTCCTCCCGAGCACGCGGCTGCGGCGAGGGCGAGCGTGGCGGTGATGAGAATGAGAGCGATCCTGGGCATCGTGTCCTCCTTCGTGGTCGCTTGCTAGGACACCGGCAGGGCTGCGAAAGTTCCGCCTCCGATGGGGGATTTCCGTTTCCACACCGACCTGCGCGTGCGCTTCAGCGAGACGGACGCGCAGGGCGTGGTCCACAACGCCGTCTACCTCGTCTGGTTCGAGATCGCCCGGATCGCCTACCTCGCACGCTTCGAGGGCGGCTACAAGGGGCTCGTCGAGCAGGGCGTCGACGCAACCACGGCCGAGGCGCACGTCCGCTACCGCGACGGCGCGCGCTTCGACGACGCGCTCCGCGTCCACGTGCGCGCGCGCGACCTGCGCGGGGCGCGCTTCCGCTTCGAGTACGCGATCGAGCGGACGAGCGAGCCTCCGGGCCTCGTCGCCGACGGGTGGACCGCGCACGCGTGCGTGAACGCCCAGACCCTGCGGCCGACCCGGATGCCGGCCTGGCTGGCCCAGGCCATCGCCGCGGCCGAGCGAATCTGAGCAAACCTAGACGTTCGGCGGGCCAAACCCGCCCCGGCACCTATTGAAGCGACTCCGGGAGAGGACTAGTCTCCGGCGTTGCGGGGCTCGCTCCCCGTTTCATGCGGTTTCCACAGAAAGGAAGAGATGCGAAGGATCGCGGTCCTCGTCGCCGTCACGGGTGCGGCGCTCATGGCTGCTCCGGGCGCCTACGCGTTCGACTGCAGCGTCCTGCTCGACAACTTCAACCGGCCGAACGCCGCAAACCTGGGCCCGAACTGGGCCCTGCAGAACCTCAACATCGGCATCGTCAACAACGCGGCCGTGAACGCGAACAGCGACACGGCTCTCGCCACGTTCAATCCGAGAACGGCGACCGAGGCGTGCATCGACGTGTCGGCCGGCGCACCCGGGACGCAGTACGCAGCCATCGTGCTGCGGTACGCCAACAACGCCAACAACGTCTTCATCAAGGTGCAGGACAACGACGGGGACGGGGCGTTCGAGAGGCTCTACTGGTACTACGGGAACAACGGCTCGCCCTGGCCCAGCGGACGGGTGTCCGACCTCCTGACGCCGTTCCTTCAGGGCCGGTTGCACGTCGCGGTAAAGGGCACGAGGGTCGTCGCCCACATCGACACCAACTTCGACAACAAGCCGGAGCAGGGCTTCGTCGCCCAGAACCTCCCGACCGCCTCCCTGGGCATGCAGTTCGGGATCGCCGGCTACGGCGGGGCGAGGATCGACAACTTCGCCACCGCGCCGCCGCAGACGAAGATCACGAAGCACCCGGCGAAGACGACCGCGAGCCGAACGGCGAGGTTCAAGTTCAAGTCCACCATCCTCGGCTCGAAGTTCCGGTGCAAGCTGGACGGGCAGAAGTTCAAGCGCTGCTCGTCCCCCAAGACCTACAGGGACCTCGGCGTCGGGAAGCACACGTTCCGGGTCCGCGCGATCGACCCCTTCGGTAACCCCGACCCGACCCCCGCGAAGTGGGTCTGGAGGATCACGGCCTAGCCTGAGCCGGCTCGCGGGCGCGGCCGGGCTACC
>DATHVD010000045.1:0-18687 GCA_035461525.1 Gaiellaceae bacterium | reverse complement strand
GTCGACTCCGGCAAGTCGGTCGTCGTCATCGAGCACCACCAGGCGGTCATGGCGCACGCCGACTGGATCATCGACCTCGGCCCCGGCGCCGGCCACGACGGCGGCCGGATCGTCTTCGAGGGCACCCCCGCCGAGCTCGTCGCCGCCCGCTCCACCCTCACCGGCGAGCACCTCGCGGCCTACGTCGGCACCTGACCGATGCCCTCGCGGACACCGTGGGACGAGTCTCTCATCTGTTCGACTCGTTCCACTCGACCGGTAGCGGGGCGTGCTCAACGGGTCGAGTGGGCGCGGCGCGGCACGAATCTCGCAGGTGACCAGGAGACCCGCCGCGGCGCAGCACCTGCGCGACCTCGCGCGGCTGCGCGCCGCGCCCGCGACCCGATCGACCGGTCTCCGAAATCGTTCGATGGCATTCCCCGAACCGCGCCGTCGCACTCACCTGGGCCGCCGAACAAGGAGACACGTCCTAGCCCTCAGGCCCAGCCGAGCTCGGCGAGGCGATCGTCGTCGATGCCGAAGTGGTGGGCGATCTCGTGCACGACCGTGATGCGGATCTCCTCCTCGAGCACCTCCGGGTCGTCGCCGAACTCCTCCTCGAGCGGGAGCCTGTAGATGGCGATCTTGTCCGGCAGCGCGCCGGCATAGCCGTCGCCGCGCTCGGTGAGCGGGACGCCCAAGTAGAGGCCGAGCAGGTCGGAATCCTCCGGGTTCTCGTCCTCGACGACGATCTCGACGTTCGCCATCGCGGCGCGGAGGTCGGCCGGAAGCGACTCGAACGCGGCGCGGACGTGATCCTCGAAGGTCACGCCGTCAGAGCCCCCTCGGCACCGTGCGGGAGTGCCCGGCGGCGAACGTCCGCACCGTGAGGAGCCCGAAGGCGATCCCGCCCACGTGCGCGAAGTACGCCACTCCGCCCCCTGCCTGCGGGTGCATGAAGGAGAGGCCGCCGATGTAGAGCTGCAGGACGAAGTAGATCCCCAGGAAGACGACCGCCGGAATGGGGAGGACGAAGAACGGCGCGATGAACGTGAGGACGCGGGCGTGCGGGTAGAGGACGAAGTAGCCGCCGAGCACCGCGGCGATCGCGCCGCTCGCGCCGAGGTTCGGGATTGCGGCGTCCTCCGCCGTGCCCCAGCCGAGAGTCACGACAGCCTGCGCGGCTGTCGCGGCGAGGCCGCCGAGGACGTAGAAGGCGATGAAGCGCATGCGTCCCAGCGTGTCCTCGACGTTGTTGCCGAAGATCCAGAGGAAGAGCATGTTCCCCAGCAGATGGCCCCAGCCGGCGTGCAGGAACATGGCCGTGACGGCGGTCACCGGCCAGCTCCGGCCGACCTGCGCGCACTCGTCCGCGACCTCGCAGGGCCGGAAGGCGAGCTCCTGCAGCGAGGCCGCGAAGCCGGGGCTCCCGCCCGCGTCCTGGTAGAGGACGAACACGAGGACGTTCGTGACGATCAGCCCGACCGTGAGGATCGGGAAGCGCCGCGTGGGAACGTTGTCCCGGAGCGGGAGCACGCACCCGGCCTACCCGACGACGAGCGCGAGCAACGCCTTCTGGGCGTGCAGCCGGTTCTCGGCCTGGTCCCAGACGGCCGATTGCGGCCCGTAGAGGACGTCCTCGGCGATCTCCTCGCCGTAGTGTGCCGGCAGGCAGTGGAGGACGATCGCCCGCTCGCTCGCGCGCGCGACCGTGTCCGCGTCGATGCCGTAGCCGGCGAGGTCGGCGAGGCGGCGCTCGCGCTCCTCGTCCTGGCCCATGCTCGTCCAGACGTCCGTGTAGAGGACGTCTGCGCCGGAGGCGGCCGCCTGCGGGTCGCTCGAGAGCTCGACGGCGCCGCCCGAGACCTCGGCGGCCTCGCGCGCCCAGCCGACGACGTCCGGGTCCGGCTCGTAGCCGGGAGGCGTCGCGGCGACGAAGCTCGCGCCGAGCTTGACGCAGGCGACCATCAGCGAGTGGCAGACGTTGTTGCCGTCGCCGAGGTAGGCGACGCGGACACCCTCGTCGAGGGGGCCGAGCCGCTCGCGGATCGTCATCACGTCGGCGAGCGCCTGGCAGGGGTGGAACTCGTCGGTGAGGCCGTTGATCACGGGTACGTCGGCGTGCTCGGCGAGCTCGTCCACGTCCGCCTGGGCAAACGTGCGGATCATGATCCCGTCCAGGTAGCGGGAGAGGACGGTGGCGGTGTCCCGGATCGTCTCCCCGCGGCCGAGCTGCAGGTCGCCGGCGGCGAGGTAGAGCGCCGTCGCCCCGAGCTGGGCGATGCCGACCTCGAAGCTCACCCGCGTGCGGGTAGAGGGCTTCTGGAAGATCATCCCGACGCTCCGGCCCTCGAGGTGGCGGTGCGGCACGCGCTCCCGCTGGCGGGCCTTGAGACGGTCGGCGACGTCGAGGGCGAGGCGGAGCTCGTCCGGCGCCCAGTCGTTGACCCGGAGGAAGTCGCGTCCCTTCAGGTGGGCGGGCGGCACGCCGTGCATTCTACGACTCGCGCGACTTGACTTGCAAACGCTTAGATTTTCTGCTACACATACGACCAGGCTCAGACGCAGGACTCTGCAAGGAGGTTCGGACATGGCATACGTACGGTGGGAGCCTTTCCGGGAGCTCGCCGCGCTGCAGAACGAGATGAGCCGCTGGATGGGCCAGATGGGCGGCGCCGTCGCCCCCGGGAACGGCCAGTCCTCCACGTGGCTTCCCGCCGTGGACGCGTGGGAGACCGAGGACGAGCTCGTTCTCTCCTTCGATCTTCCGGGCATCCCGGAGGACAGGATCACCGTCGAGCTCGACGACGGCGTGCTCACCGTCAGCGGCGAGCGCGAGCGCTCGGGCGAGCACTCGAACGACCGCTTCTACCGCTTCGAGCGCCGCTTCGGCACGTTCTCGCGCAGCGTCACGCTGCCCGCGGGCGTACAGGAGGACGCGATCGAGGCGCGCTACGAGAACGGCGTCCTCGAGGTCCGCGTCCCGAAGCCCGAGGAGCAGAAGCCGAAGCGGATCGAGATCGGCGGCTCCACGGCCATCGAGGGCACGAGCTCGCGCAAGTAGCCCCTCGCCGGCCGCGCGCCTCCGCGACGGGCGCTACGGAACGGAAGCCGGGACGACGCGCGTCCCGGCTTCACCGCTTCCGAGGGCCTCCGCGCTCGTGATCAGCGCCTCGCCGCCGGTCGCTTCGACGAAGTCGAACGCCGCCTCCACCTTGGGACGCATGCTTCCCGCGGGCAGCTCGCCGACGAGCGCCGCGTCGCGGCCGGGCGAGAGCTCGGCGATCGGCTCCTCGTCCTCTGTGCCGAAGCCGCGGAAGACCGCCGCAACTTCGGTGAGGACGACGAGCAGCCCGGCGCCGAGCCCGACGCCCAGAAGCGCCGAGGCCCGGTCCTTGTCGATGACGGCGTCGACGCCCTCGAACCCGCCGTCGCGCCGGACGACGGGCACTCCGCCACCACCGGCGGCGACGACGATCTGGCCCCCGTCCACGAGTAGGCGCACGGCGTCGAGCTCGAGCACCTCGAGCGGCTGCGGGGAGGGGACGACCCGGCGCCAGCCGCGGCCCGGCTCCTCGCGGAGCGTCCAGCCCCGCTCTCGCTCCAGCTCGCGCGCCCGCGCGGCGTCGTAGTGCGGGCCGATCGGCTTCGTGGGGGCGCCGAAGGCGGGGTCGTCCGGATCGACGACGACGTGCGTGGCGACGACGACGGCGGGCCGGCCCGAGACACGGCGCAGCTCCGCCGTAGCCAGCGACCCGATCTCCGCCTGCGTCTGCGCGACGGCGAGCCAAAGCGGTAGCGGCGGCGCCTCGGCGGCGGCGAGCTCCTGGCGCAGGAGCTCGTTCCCGACCTGGGGGCCGTTCCCGTGCGTGACCACGACCTCGCCGTCGAGGTGAGGGAGGGCGGCCCCGAGCGTCGCCGCCAGGTTGGCGCGATGCTCGGCCGCCGTGCCGCGCTCCCCGGGCCGGAGGAGGGCGTTGCCCCCGAGCGCGACGATCGTCAGCACGAGCCCGTCGCAGAAATCCGGGCTACGCGGGCGCCGGGGCGCCCTCGAGGATGCCCCGCGCCTCGATGATCGACGCGAGCGTCGGCTCGCCCAGCTCCTGCAGGCGGTACGTGACCCGCAGGGCCGGTTTGTCGACGTCGATCACGCGCCGCAGGTCGATGGGCGTGCCGATGAGGACGAGCTCGGCGTCGGAGCGCGCGATCGTCTCGCGCAGCTCCTCCATCTGGCCGCGGCCGTAGCCCATCGCCGGCAGGAGCTCGCGGATGTGCGGGTAGGCCGCGAACGTCTTCTCGATCGAGCCGACCGCGAACGGTCGCGGGTCGACGAGCCCGGCGGCGCCGTGCTGCTTGGCCGCGAGGACGGCCGCGCCGTAGGTCATCTCCCCGTGCGTGAGCGTCGGGCCATCCTCCACGGCCAGCACGCGCTTGCCCCGGATCTCGTCCGCCCGGCCGCCCTCGACGTGGAACGGAGAGGCTGCGCGAACGATCTCGGCGTCGGGGTTGACCCGGTGGATGGAGTCGAGCACCGCGTCGACGCCCTCGGCGCTCGCGGTGTCCGTCTTGTTCACGACGCAGACGTCGGCCATGCGCAGGTTCGTCTCGCCCGGGTGGTAGCGGAGCTCGTGCCCGGGCCGGAGCGGGTCGACCACGACGACGTGAAGGTCGGGGCGGATGAAGGGCGTGTCGTTGTTGCCGCCGTCCCAGACGATCACGTCCGCCTCCTCCTCGGCGCGGGACACGATGGCGGCGTAGTCGATGCCGGCGAAGACCAGGTTCCCCTCGGCGATGTGCGGTTCGTATTCCTCGCGCTCCTCGATCGTGCAGTCGGCGGCGTCGAGGTCCTCGTAGCGCTCGAAGCGTTGCACGGCCTGCGCGGTCAGGTCGCCGTAGGGCATGGGGTGGCGGAGCACGGCGACGCGCTTCCCAGCCTCGCGGAGGACGCCGGCGACGTGCCGCGTCGTCTGGCTCTTCCCCGAGCCCGTGCGGACGGCGCAGATCGCCACGACGGGCTTCGTGGACGGGATCATCGTCGAGCGCGGCCCGAGGAGCGCGTAGTCGGCCCCGGCGGCCATGACCAGCGAGCCAACGTGCATGACGTGCTCGTGCGTCACGTCCGAGTAGGCGAACACGACCTCGTCCACGCTCTCGCGGCGAACGAGGCCGGCCAGCTCCTCCTCGGGCAGGATGCGGATGCCGTCTGGATAGCGGTCGCCGGCGAGCGCCGGCGGGTAGACGCGGCCCTCGATGTCGGGGATCTGCGTGGCCGTGAAGGCGACCACCTCGACGTCCTCCCGGCCCCGGTAGACGACGTTGAAGTTGTGGAAGTCGCGGCCGGCCGCGCCGGCGATGACGACTCGCTTCATGCGGAAACCTCCTCGCTGATCTTCTCGGCCACGGCGCCCAGCTCGAGCCGCGCCCCGGTCACCTCGACGAGCAGCTCGGCCGCCGTCAGGCTCTGGCCCTCGCCCCACAGCTCCCGGAGGAGCGAGCCGGCCTCGGGACGGGTGAACCAGGCGCGCCCGTGCTCCTCGCGCAGGAACGCCTCGAGCTGCGCGTGCAGCGCCCAGGCGCGCAGGTAGCAGGTCGAGTAGAAGCCCTCGTCGACGTCGGCCAGGTAGTCCACCGACGTGGGCTCGATCTTCGTCGCCTCGTGGAGCAGCTCGACGTAGCGCGGCCGCATCGTCTCGGGGTCGGCGCCGCCCTCGAGCTCGAGCTCGTAGAGGAGCTTGCCCGCGTAGCGGCGGACGGAGTAGAGGAAGGTGGCGGCCGCCTCGGCGGCGAAGTCCTCGGGGCGCGCGAAGTCCAGGCGCCGCGAGAGCCACGCCGGGTCGTCGACGAGATGCTCGAGGAGCATGGCCCAGCCCTCGGTGACGGAGTTGTCGCCGAGGCGCCGGAACTCGACGGGTAGGTCGGGCGAGACGTGGGCGAAGTGCTCGGCGTGGCCGGCCTCGTGGAAGAAGGCGTGCCAGTCGTCCGGGCCGCCCATCGGCTGGATCACGAGCATGATCCGGCCGGGAACCTCGATCGGCGCGCAGAAGGCCCTCGGGCTCTTGCTCGGCCGCGTCTCGATGTCGAGGTGGACGTTCTCCTGCGCGCCCAGGTCGATGCCGAGCCCGGCGAGCGTCCACTCGAGCGCCGGCACCATGCGGTCGGCGGGGAAGCCCTCGTCCCACGTGCTCGCGCGGAAGGCCCGGAGCACGTCCGGCCGGCGCGCCTCCTCGAGCGGGACGCCGACGCGGCGCCGGAGCAGCGAGTCGAGCGCGGCCCCGTGCAGGTCCTCGGTCTCGTCCAGGAAGGAGCGGCACTGGGCCGCGACCTCTTCAAGCGGGAAGCCGAAGCGCTCGTAGAGCGCGCGGTAGGACTCCACCCCTAGGGCGACGGTCGCCTCGTGCTTCTTGCGCGCGTGTGCGAGGTGGAGCGGGGTCAGGTGCTCGTCGGCGAGCGCCGCCCGCGCCGACTCGAGCCGAGCTCGCCGCTCCCGGTCGGGCTCGTTGGCGACCGAGAGCCGGAGCATGCGGTACGGGATCTCCTCGCCGTCCACCTCGGCCGTGAGCGAGGCCTCGAGGCCGGCGATCGCCTCGGCCTCGGCCTTGGTCGCGTCGCCGAGGTAGCCCTCGCAGGCGAAGCGCCAGAGCTCGAGCTCTCCCCGGCCGCCCGCGGCGGCGGCCTCGGCGAGGCCGGCGCAGGCCTCCAGCGTCGTCAGGTCGGCGAAGCGCTCGTAGATCGGCTCGAGCTCGAAGCGCTCCTTGTGGCCCGCGTAATGGAGGTAGTACTCCTCGTCGAGCGCGGCGATGAACCGGTCGGCCTCGTCGCGGTAGGCGTCGAGGCTTCTCGTCGGGGCCGTCGCCATGGGTCGCGTAGGATACCCGCCCGTGCGGGAGATCCAGGTCAGGACGGAGCGCAAGACGCAGGTCGTCGACATCACGGCAGAGGTCGGCGATGCACTCGGCGGCGAGGCCCGAGGTCGGAGCGCGGCGCTCGTCTACGTCCCGCATACGACCGCGGCGGTCACGATCAACGAGAAGATCGACCCCGACCTCCTCGACGACATCGAGATGGCGCTCGCGGAGATCGTGGACGACGGCTGGGCATGGAAGCACGAGGACGCAGACGGCCCGAACGCGCCCTCGCATCTCCGGGCCTCGCTCCTCGGGCCACAGGTGCTCGTCCCGCTCCGCGACGGCGAGCTCGCGCTCGGCACCTACCAGGGCATCTTCTTCTGCGAGTTCGACGGCCCGCGGGCGCGCAAGGTCTACCTGGCGACGCTCGCCTGAGGCCGATGGCCTCGCGCCTGAGCGCCGAGGAGCTCGCCGCCCGCGCGGGCACGACTCCGGAGCGCGTCGCCGACCTCGCCGGGCGCGGCCTCCTGCACCCGGAAGCCGGGTCCTTCCCAGCGGCAGACGTCCACCTCGTGCGCTTGATCGACGCGCTCGAGACTGCCGGCGTTGACCTCGGGCACGTCGCTCGCGGGATCGAGACGGGGGAGATCTCGTTCGCCGATTTCGGGTACCTCGGCGAGCCGCCCGGCGTCGCCTCGACCGCAGAGGAGCTTGGCGCTGCGCTGGGCCGTGATCCGGCCGTCGTCCGCCGCTTGCTCGCCGCCGCGGGCCTCCCGCCGCCGGCCGGCCCGCTCCGGGAAGACGACGCCGACCTCGTCCTCGAGCTCGCACGGGTCTTCGACGTCGCCGAAGACGACGAGCTGGAGCGGGTCGTCCGTCTCTTCGGCGACGCGGGCAGGCGCCTTGCGCAGGCCGTCCGCCGCTTCTACTCGACGAGCGTGCAGGAGCGCGTCCTCGCGTCCGACCGCCCCGCCGGCGAGAAGGCGGCGATCCTGCAGGAGAAAGCCGAGGACGCCGTCGGGCTCGCCGACCGGCTCGTCCGGTGGGCGCACGGCCGCCATCTTGAGCGCGAGATCTTCGAGTTCATCACGGAGTCCGTGGAGGCCTACCTGGACGAGCGCGGCGTCGCCCCAGCCCGGCGGCCGCGGCCGCCGGCGATCGCGTTCCTCGACCTCTCGGGCTTCACGGCCCTGACGGAGGAGCGCGGCGACGAAGTCGCCGCGGCGGTCGCCGCCGAGCTGGCGGGGGTCGTCCAGGACGCGGCCCGCGAGCAGGGCGGCGAGGCGGTCAAGTGGCTCGGGGACGGCGTCATGTTCCACTTTCCGGACGCCGCGGCCGCCGTGGGCTCCGCGCTCGACCTCGTCGAGCGCGTTCCCCGCGCGGTCCAGGTCCCCGCGCGAGTGGGGGTGAACGCCGGCCCTGTCGTCTTCCAGGACGGCGACTACTTCGGCCGGACGGTCAACGTCGCCGCCCGGATCGCCGACTACGCACGGCCTCGCGAGGTTCTCGTCAGCCAGGAGGCCGTGGACGGTGCCGAGCACGGCGGCGTCGCGTTCGAGCGAATCGGGGAGGTCACGCTCAAAGGCGTGGCACGGCCGGTGACTCTCCACCGGGCGTCGGCGGGCTGAGCGCGGCGGGGCGTCCCGGCGCCGATACCCTCCATCTCGTGGCCGCCCCCGTCTCCCGCGACCAGGAGCTCGACCTTCGCATCGAGTCGCTCGCCTACGGCGGGAACGGCGTCGCACGCCTGAACGGGTTCGTCGTCTTCGTCAAGCGTGGGCTCCCCGGCGACACGGTGCGCGCGCGCGTGACGAAGGTGAAGCGGAGCCACGCGGAGGCCGTCGCGCTCGAGGTGGTGGAGGCGGGCGCGCCGCGGGTTCCCGCGCCGTGCGCCCACTACCCGGCTTGCGGCGGCTGCCGCTTCCAGGACCTCGCCTACGAGGCGCAGCTCGCGGCGAAGGCCCGCCAGGTCGCGGACGCGCTCGCCCGCATCGGCGGGCTCGCGGACGTCATGCTCGAGGAAGCCGTCCCCGCCGAGTCGCTCTTCGGCTACCGCAACAAGCTCGAGTACTCGTTCACGACGCTCGAGGACGGGACGCTCGGGCTCGGCTTCCACCGTGCTGGCCGCTGGGACGAGGTGCTGGACGTCGAGCGGTGCTGGCTCACTACCGACCTCGGCAACGCGATCCGCGAGGCGGTCAAGGGCTGGGCGCGCGCCGAGGGCCTGCCAGCCTACGACCAGGAGCGGCAGGGGGGCTATCTCCGCCACCTCGTCGTCCGCGAGGGTCGCAACACGCGCCAGGCGCTGGCCGTCCTCGTCACGGCGCCGGGAGACCTGGTGGGTGCGGACGCGCTCGTCGAGGCGCTGCGCCGCTTCCCGGAGGTCCGCTCCGTGCACTGGGCGGTGAACGACTCGCCCGCCGAGGTGACGAACCTCCCGACCGACCTTCTCTGGGGCGAGGAGGCGATCGAGGAGGAGATCCTGGGCCTCCGCTTCCGCGTGCGCCCGAACGCCTTCATGCAGACGAACACGGCCATGTGCGAGGTGCTCTACGGCCTCGCCGCCGAGTACGCGGAGCTGACGGGCGAGGAGACCGTCTACGACCTCTACTGCGGCACCGGGACCATCGGGCTCGCGCTCGCGCGCTCGGCGCTGACGGTGTGGGGAATCGACTTCTCGGAGGAGTCGATCGCCTGCGCGGTCGAGAACGCGCAGCTCAACGGCCTCCCGAACGCGGCCTTCTTCGCCGGCGACGTCGCCCGCGACCTCGACGAGCTTGTCGCCCGCGCCGGGCCTCCGGACATCATCGTCGTCGACCCGCCGCGCGCGGGCCTGTCGGGGAAGGCGGTGCGCCGCGTCGGCGAGCTGGGCACGCCGCGGCTTGTGTACGTCTCCTGCAACCCGACGACGCTGGCCGGCAACGCGAAGGAGCTCGTCTCGGACCACGGCTACACGCTCGAGCGCGCCCGCCCGGTGGACATGTTCCCGCACACGCCCCACGTCGAGACGGTCGCGCTCTTCACCCGGTCGGGCTAGGCGATCCCGGCTGAGGCGCCGGGCGCACCGAAGCCCACTTGTGTTTCACAGGCACAAGGTTGCCCTCGGCACGTGACCGGGTCTCCGTGGGCCGGATGGTCCCGGGACGCCTTGTGCGCGTGGAACACAAGCCGCCGCTGACGGTGCCTAGTCGGGAGCCTCCGCGGCCGCCAGGCGCTCGAAATGCTCGGTCGCCTCGACCGGGCTCGGGACCGTGAGGACGTTCTCGGCGGCCAGCTCGTCGGCGCGGGGGAAGCCGGTCGCGCGGATGGCCTCGGCGGCGGCCTCGAGGTCGTACTGCGTGCGGCGCAGCTCGACCTCCGGGCCGAGGAGCGCCCAGTAGGCGCCCGCCTCCTCCTCGTAGGGCAGGCCGACGCTGCCCGCGTTCACGAGCCGGACACCGCCCACGAGCCGGTCGTACTGGACGTGGGTGTGCCCGCAGACGACGACCGCCTCGACGGTGCCGGCAAGGGCGGGCGAGATCCGCTTCGCGGGCGAGATCCGCGTCAGGATCTCCTCGTCGCTCCGTGGGCTCGCATGGCAGAAGAGGACCGGCCCGAGCCCGGGCACGTCGAGCGAGACGGTCAGGGGCAGCGCGGCGAGCCACGCACGGTCGTCGGCGCCGAGCCGCTCGGCCGTCCAGCGCGCGCGCTCGCCCCAAAGGCCGTCGCCTCCCCCGGCCGCCGCCTCCCGGTCGCAGTTGCCGCGCACGAAGGCGGCGCGCTCCCCCAGCGCCCGCAGGAGCTCGAGCGTCTCCCGCGGCATCGGCCCGAGGGCGACGTCCCCGCCCACGACCACGCGGTCGGCGCCGGCGGCCTCCACCTCCGCGAGCGCGGCCTCGAGCGCGGGCAGGTTCCCGTGGACGTCGTAGAGGGCGGCGACCCTCATTCCGCCTCGGCCGCTTCCGGAGGCCGGTCGCGAAAGCTCGCCCAGATCAGGTCGCCGTTGGCGACGAGGAACGCGAGCGAGAGGAGCGGCAAGGCGGGGAGGCCGCCGAGCTCGAGCGCGACGGCCAGCGCCAGCGTCGCGCCGAAGGACAGAACCATCAGCACCCACGTCAGGCCGGTGCGAAGACCGAAGCGCACGGTCGCGGCGAGGAAGAGAGCGAAGAAGAGGACGTCCGGGAGCCCGAGCTGCGCCGAGTTCGCCTCCCCGGGGATGGGGAAGGCGATCGAGAGCGCGTCGAAGACCTGCGGCTGCGTCTCGACGATCACCTTCGTCGGCCCGCGGAAGACCGAGAAGATGTCCACGGGGACGATCAGGAGCGCGACGAGGAGCACCCAGCTCACCGCCTCGAAGAACCCGAGGAACCACCACCCGGCCGCCGTCACCGCCGCGAACTTGACGAAGTTCGCGGCCACCTCGAGCCCGGCCAGCTCGAGCACCACCGTCAGCACGACGAGGCCGAGGACGGCCCCGGCGAGGAGCCATTGCGAGGCTGCCTCGAAGAGCGGGAGTGCGAGCCACGTGAGCGAGAAGAGGGCCGGGATGAGGAGGAGCCCGACGAAGGCGACGTCGCCCCAGAGCCCCAGGTCGAACCACGACTCCGAGGTCGCGTAGTAGACGGCGAGCGCCGTGAGGACGCCTAGTACGGCGGCAGCTCGGACCACCACGGGCCCAGGGCCTTGAAGGCGGCCCAGAACGCCCGTTTCGTCCGCTGCTCGTCCAGCGAGGAGTCCACGTCGGGTGTCACGAGCGCCTCGATCGTGGGCGTGAAGGGCTGGATCTCCCCCGGCCGGTCCTCGATCTCCGCGCCGAGGGGGAACCTGACGGCGTTCAGGCATGCCAGCGCATCTTGCCCCATGACGACGACGATCTTCGGCTGGACCACGTGCAGCTCGCGTGTCAGCCAGCGGTGCGCGTCCTCCTCCTCGACCCCCTCGTACTTGAGGCAGTTCGTCCCGTAGATCGCCGTCGGGTCGACGCGGAGACGCTGCAGCGACTTCAGCACCGCCTGCCCGGAGCGGCCGAAGAAGGCGACGCCCTCGTGCACCTCGGCGGTCTGCGGCCGCATCTTGAGGAGGAAGACGTCGGCGAGCGGATGGCCCGAGCCGAGCACGGGCACGCGCTCCGAGCCGGCCGCCTGCGCGATCTCGTGGCCGAGCTCGTTGACCTCGGCGATCGCCTTCTTCAGGTAGCGCTCGGAGATGTCGTCTGCGGACACTGGCACGGGGAGTCGCCTGCGGCGAGTCCCTAGCGGTTCGCCGAGGTCATTCTCTCGTGGGATTCGCGCCGCGACGCCCGAATCCCTGCCATCCACTTCAGCCCCTGCAGGTAGAGGAGCGACTTCGGGCGGCGCACGATCTCCGCGCTGCGCAGGCTGATGAGGAACTCCTCCGGTGTCTCGAACGCGCGCATGCGGACGAGGCCCGTGCCGACCCCCTGGAGCACGTGCGCGTCGGAGCCGGCGCCCATCGTCAGGTTGTACTTGCGCGCGAAGCGCAGCGCCTCGTCGTTGTAGCCCTCGAAGAGGAGGCGCGCGTTGTAGACCTCGAAAACGTCGATCTCGGCCAGGTGCCGGTGGAGCGTCGGGGCGTCGGGGATCGTGTGCAGCCGGTCGAAGGGGTGAGGGAGGTAGACGACGCCGCCCTGCTCGCGGATGGCGGCGATCGTGTCTCCCATGGACATCCCGCGCGGGACCTCCTCCCGGAGGAAGAGACCGATCACCTCGCCCGCGGACGTCTTCACCTCCTCGCCCGGGATGACCGTGAGGTCGCGCCGCCGCGCGAGCTCGACAGCCTCCTCGGCGCCGGCGAAGACGTTGTGATCCGTGACCGCGATCGCGCCGAGCCCGATCGCCTCGGCGTGGTCGAGGAGGTCGGGAACGGGGACCGAGCAGTCGTGGGAGCGCTCCGTGTGCATGTGCAGGTCGGCGAGGACGAGGGGCCGGTCGGCGAGCGGGTCGGCGGTCTGCCGCCGGGACGCGCGGCGCTTGCCGAGGACGGAGCGGTAGACCGACTCGAGCTGGTCGCCGAGGCGTTCGAGGCTCTCGGGCTCGACGCCCGTCAGGGCCTTCTTCGAGCTCGTAGTGCGCCAGCGCTCGTCCTCGGCGAGGCGCGCGAGGGCCGCCTCGACGAGCTGGGGCTGCTCGTGCACGCCGGGCGGCTGAACGAGCGGCACGCCGGCCGCTGCGGCCTCGAAGGGCAGGCGGTCGTTGCCGCGGGCGGCCGGGACGAGGCCTGCGGCCCCCTCCAGCTCGAGCGCGCGGCCGCGCGCGTCTCGTGCGGTCCGGACGGAGACGCGATCGCGGAGGGCGCGCGGGACGTAGGGTCGCCCGGCGAGCGGGGTCGTCCGCAGGATCACGAGCTCCCAGCCGTCGAGGGCGGCCAGCGCGCGGAAGGCCGCGCGCAGGCGCGGCAGCTCGTCCGAGCGCCACTCGAGGACGAAGCGGGCACGCTCCTCCCCCGGTCGGAAGCGCTCGAGGTCGATCCCGCGCGGGAGGACGCGGTAGTCGCCGGGGAAGCGCTTCGCGGCTGCGCGCGCGACCGCCTCGCTCGAGGCCGTGAGCGCGTCGACGCGGCCGAGCAGGCGCTCGCGCTGCTTCTTTCCGGGCGGGTAGGCGAGGCGCTCGACGGAGTGGAAGGTAGCGACGCCCAGCCCGGGCCCGTCGCGCAGCGCGAGATACGAGAGGCTGGGGAGGCCCGGGTCGTGGGCGTGGACGAGGTCGAAATGATCCCGCGTGAGAGCGAGCCCGAGGTTCGCGCGCACGCCGATGGGGACGCCGAGGCGGCTGCGGCGCGAGACCGGGAGGGCGGGGCCGAGCGCGACGACGCCCTCGAGCGGCGTCGCGTCGTGGACGAGGCGGCGCAATGCCCGCCGCCCGGCGGCGAGGTCGGTCGTTCGGCCGGAGGGCGCGAGGACGACGACCTCGTGCCCCCGCCGCTCGAGCTCGGCCGCGGCATCCTCGACGTGGTCGTTCACGGAATGCGGCTGCGACCACGCGAACGGGGTCACCATGCAGACGCGCAGGCTCATCGAACCGAGTCTAGCCCGCCCCCGGCGGCGGGCTGGCCGATCCGCCCCCGATCGTCTACTAATTCTGGCGTGCCTCCGCAGAGGTCGGAGGTTCCGCACCGACACCGAGTGCGGCACGGGGGCGGTGCATCCGCACTCGTCAAAGGGGGAAGACGATGGATGCGAGAAGGGGGTCTTCGCACCCGAAAGGGTTGCGGAGCGTACTCGTCGGCGTCGTCGCCGCGCTCGCGCTGAGCGCCGGCCCGACAGCGTGGGCGGTCGTCGACATCGGCGAGATCCATCCGGTCGAGGTTGCGAACCTCGACGTGAGACCGGCGGGCGTCGAGCCGACGGCCGCCCAGCTCGCGGCGGTCGAGGCGTTAGGGGCGACGGCTCGCTTCAACGAGCTCGGGACGCCGCAGTCCCTGCTCCGGCACGGCGGCTTCCTGGCGACCGGCATCGGAGCGGACACGGCCGCGGACGCAGCCTTCGCCTGGCTCGATGAGAACAAGAAGCTGTTCCGGCTCTCCAGCCTCGACGGGCTCGAGCTCGTGAGCGAGGGAGAGCTGCGGGGAAGCAGCGGCCACGCGGTCCTCTTCCGGCAGACGTTCGGCGGTCTTGCCGCGTCGCCCGACGGCGCGCTCGTCGTCGGCGTGGTCGGCTCGGCGGACACGGGCTGGAGCGTCGCGTACGTCTCCTCCCGGCTCGCGGGCGACACGGAGCTCACGGGGACCGCGGAGCTGACCGCCCGCGAGGCCTGGGTGGCCGCAGCGGAGGCCGTCGGCGAGGACGCCGCCCTCGCGGACGTGTCCGTCGAGGGGAGGGAGAGCGGCTGGACGAGGCTCGAGGTCGAAGGCTTCGACGAGCCTCAGAGCGTGCGGGCGGCGGCGTTCCCGACGCGGAACGGCGCCATCCGCGCCTTCGAGACGACGGTCGTCGCGGGAGACGACCACGGTCACGCCGAGGCCTACTGGCAGGTCGTGGACGCCCGGAACGGGCGCGTGCTCTTCCGCGAGTCGGTCGTCTACCACGCGCTCGACAATCCGAAGTGGAAGGTCTTCCCGGCGTATCCGCAGATGACGCCGCTCAACCGGTACCCGTGGAACTACCCGAGCGCGGACACGCGCGACCTCTGGTGCTGGCAGGGCGCGCCGGCCTGCAAGCTCGAGCTCGCCGACTCGTCGCCGCACCCGGCCTTCCCGTGGGACGTGATCCCACCGGCGGGGGCCTCGACCTTCACCACGACCGGCAACTACGCGCGGAGCGCGGAGAACTGGTTCAACTTCCTGTTCCCAGGACCGAGCCAGTACCAGCCGGTCAGCGCCACCCGGGACTACGTCTACCCGTTCCGGAACGTCTGGTTCGAGGAGGAGTGCAACCCGGACGTGCTCGTCGTGGGATCCGGAAACGACATCGACGCCGCGACCACGAACCTGTTCGCCGGGCACAACCGGATGCACAACTGGTCGTACCACCTCGGCTTCTCCGAGCAGGCGTGGAACGCGCAGGAGCACAACTTCGGCATGGGAACGGCCGAGAACGACCCGCTCATCGGGATGGTGCAGGCCGGCGCCGTCTCCCATGGACCGCCGACGTACGCGGGGCGTGACAACGCGTTCATGCGGACGCTGCCGGACGGGACCCCGTCCCAGTCGGCCATGTTCCTCTGGCAGCCGATCCCCGGCGCCTTCTACGCACCGTGCGTGGACGGCGACTACGACATGGCCGTGATCGGGCACGAGTACACGCACATGATCGAGAACCGGATGATCGGCAAGGGCGCCAACCGCATGGGCTTCCATGCCGGCGCGATGGGCGAGAGCTACGCCGACTTCGTCGCGATGGAGTACCTGAACGAGTACGACCTCCTCCCGGGCGGCGACATGGCCTGGGCGGTCGGCCCCTACGTGACGGGGAACACCTCGCGGGCGATCCGCAACTACAACATGTCGTGGCCGTCCGCCGGCGACTTCCCGCAGGAGGGGCGGTACACGCGGTCGAACCCGCTCAACTTCGGGTCCGTCGGCTACGACATCGTCGGTCCGCAGGTCCACGCGGACGGCGAGATCTGGAGCGCGACGAACTACGGCATCCGCGAGCTGTTCGTCGACCGGTACGGCGGGGGCGAGGCGACGATCCAGCGCGAGTGCGCCGACGGCGACCGGCCGGTGACGCAGTGCCCGGGGAACCGGCGCTGGATGCAGATCGTGTTCGACGCCTTCCTGCTGATGCCGACCGCGCCGACGTTCCTCGACGCCCGCGACGCGTACCTCGCCGCCGACATGATGCGCTTCGGCGGCGCGAACCAGGATCTCCTCTGGCTCGGGTTCGCCCGCCGCGGCTTCGGCGAGGACGCCTCGACGACCGGGACGCAGGACACCTTCCCGGTCCCGAGCTACGAGTCGCCGCTCCACGGGGAGGCGACCCTGACGTTCGCCGCCGTCGCCAAGGACGAGGGCGGCGCGCCGATCGCCGACGCGCAGGTCTTCGTCGGCCATTACGAGGGCCGGACGACGCCCATTCCGTCGGTGAGCGGGTTCGTCCCGAACGCCGAGGGCTACGACTTCGTCGCCCGGGCGCCGGGATACGGGCACGTCCGCTTCCACGTGAGCAACCTCAGCGCCGGCGAGTCGAGGACGATCACGATCCACATGCCGTCGAACTGGGCCTCGCAGTCGCAGGGCGCGACCGCGAGCGGCGACGGCGCCAACCACGGAAACCTAATCGACGACACGGAGGCGACCAACTGGTCGGCGACCGGCGCGCCCGCGCAGGGGCGCCAGGTGCTCGTGACGTTCGCGGGCCCGCGAACCTTCGACGTGGCGAAGGCGAGCGCGATGCTCGTTCCGGGCCAGAACCGGTTCGTCGCCCTGCGGTCGTTCGAGCTCTACGCCTGCACGGCGGGCGCCGCTGCGAACCCGACGTGCGACCCGGCCGTCGGCACGGGCTGGCGGCGAATCCTCAAGAGCCGGAGCAACGCGTTCCCGGCCGACAATCCGCGGCCGGTCGCGCCTGCGCTCACCCTGAGGACGTTCAACGTCCCGCGCACGACGGCGACGCACGTGCTGCTCCGCGTCGTCGACAACCAGTGCACCGGGCAGACGTCGTTCCAGGGCAAGCAGGACGCCGACCCGCGGCACGAGACCGACTGCCGCATCGGCACCCCGCTGCCGGCGCGGAACACGCAGGTCGTGGCGGCCGAGCTCCAGCTCCAGTCGAGCACGCCGAGCGTGGACGGAGCGCAGTTCTCCGAGTAGACGCTTCGAGCCACACGACCACCGTCGAGGGGCCGGCGCCGGCCGGCCCCTCGGCTTCAGTCTTGAAAGCGTGCGACGGGCGCGGTAGCGTCGAGTGCCTCACCCCGAGGAGAGGAGGGACAATGTGCCTTCCGGGCACGATCGAAGCCGTGCGCGAGCGGATCGAGGCGGAGGGGCTGCCGAAGGTCGACCGCCGGACGGCGCTCATGGGCGCCGCCGGGGCCGCGGTCGCCGCCGCGTTCCCCACCGCCGGCCTGGCCGCCGGGCGCCCGGCGATGAAGCGCTTCGCCGACCTCACGCACACGTTCCGGGCCGGTTTCCCGGTCTTCGGCTTCGACCCGCCGTCGAGGCGGACGCTGATCACGATTCCCGCGGGCGGCTTCTACTCGCAGGAGTGGACGCTGCAAGAGCACGTCGGCACGCACATGGACGCTCCCGGCCACTTCGTCCCGGGCGGGCGCCTCTCGCCCCAGATCACGCTCCAGGAGCTGCTCGTGCCGCTCTGCGTCGTCGACATCTCCAAGCGTGCGAAGAAGGACCCGAACGCGATGGTGACTGTCGACGACCTGATCGCCTTCGAGCGCCGACACGGCCGCATCCCGAGGAACGCGCTCGTGGCGATGGACTCCGGCTGGGCGGCCAAGGTGAACGACCCGATCGCCTTCAAGGGCGGCGCGGCGTTCCCGAACTACAACTTCCCGGGTTTCAGCGGCGAGGCGGCCATGTGGCTCGCGGACAAGCGCGACGTGGCCGCGGTCGGCGTGGACACGATCAGCCTCGACCCCGGGAACTCGACGACGTTCCCGGTGCACATCAACTTCCTGGCGACCGACCGTTTCGGCCTCGAGGGCCTGGCCGGCCTGCACAAGGCGCCGCCGCGCGGCGCGCTCGCCTACATCGGCCTGATCCCGTGGGAGGAGGGCTCCGGCGGCCCCTGCCGGGTGATCGCGCGCTGGTAGGATCGCCGCGTTCCGGGCGGGTCTGACGAGCGGATCATGTCAGACGCGCCTGTTACGGTGCGGGCATGGAGACGGCGCTGCTGAACCGAGGCATCCCCGATCCGGTGGCGATGATGGACGAGAGTCACCGGAGGGCCGTAGACGCCTCCGCCGAGCGGCTCGCGTGGATCGCCGCCATCGACGAGCACCGCCTCTGGCGGCGCGACGGGGCCACCTCCATGACCGCCTGGCTCGCGGCGAGGTGGGGTCTGGCCCGATCGACCACGCGTGAGATGGTGCGGGTGGCGTCGGCGCTTCGCACGCTCCCCGCGATCCGGGGGGCCTTCGAGGAGCGACGGCTCTCATGGGACCAGATCCGTCCCCTCACGAGGTTCGCCACGGCCGAGACCGATGAGGCGTGGTCGCGGAGGGCTCCCCGGATGCGCCCCGTGAGCCTCTGGCAGGAGGTGAGGCGCCACGAGCGGCTGGAGCGGGAGGAGGAGGATTCGCTCCATCGCCGCCGGTACCTCCGGCTGGACTGGGATCCCGAGCGCCCGCTGCTCCACCTCGAGGGGATGCTCGCCTCCGAGCAGGGGGCGGCGCTCCAGGCGGCGCTCGGGAGCCGGGCCGAGCGGATGGAGACGTCCCGCGACGCCGTGGATCCCGTCGGGGCGAAG
>DATHVD010000044.1:0-57294 GCA_035461525.1 Gaiellaceae bacterium | reverse complement strand
TCAGCTCGTGCCAGACAAGGCGGCAGGCTGGCTGTGGCGGTGCCACATCGACCTCTCGACGCCGAACCCGTCGACGATGGAGCGGCTGCTGCCCTACGTGAAGGGCTACCCGCCGTCGCTGTTCCACATGGAGCAGTACGTGCCGGCCGGGATGGACGGCACCGTCAACATCGTGCCGCCGGCGATCGACCCGCTGGCGCCCAAGAACATGGCGCTCTCGCCCGAGGACGCCTCCTACGTCTGCCAGCAGTTCGGCATCGACGTCGACCGGCCGCTGATGTGCCAGGTGTCGCGCTTCGACCCGTGGAAGGACCCGCTCGGCGTGATCGAGGCCTGGAAGATCGTGCGCCGGTCGCACCCCGACGTCCAGCTCGCGCTCGTCGGCTCGATGGCGCACGACGACCCGGAAGGGTGGGAGTACTACAACCGCACCGTGCACGCGGCCGGCGGCGACCCCGACGTGTTCATCCTCTCGAACCTGAACAACGTTGGGTCGGTGGAGGTCAATGCGTTCCAGGTGCACTCGGCCGTCGTCCTTCAGAAGTCGGCGCGCGAGGGCTTCGGCCTCACCGTCACCGAGGCGCTCTGGAAGAGTCGTCCCGTGGTCGCGGGTCGCGTGGGCGGCATCGTCGACCAGATCGAGGACGGGGTCAGCGGCTACCTCGTGGACTCGGTCGGCGAGTGCGCGGAGCGGGTCGTGGCGCTCCTCGAAGACCCCGCCGCCGCCCGGCAGATGGCTCTGCGCGGCAAGGAGCACGTCCGCCGGCGCTTCCTGACGCCCAGGCTCCTGCGGGACTGGCTCGCGCTCTTCAACGAGCTCCAGGGCAACGGCACCGCCGGCGTCGAGCTCGTCCGCGCTGCCCCGGTCGCCTAGCGCGAACGATCGCTAGGGTGTCTCCGATGGCGGGCCGGCGCAAGCTCATCGTCGTCTCCAACCGCGGCCCTGTCGTCTACGATCGCGACGTCGACGGGAAGCGCGTCGCTCGGCGAGGTGGCGGCGGGCTCGTGACCGCTCTCTCGAGTCTCGTCGACCACCATGACGTCACCTGGGTGGCGAGCGCGATGTCGGCCGAGGACCGGGCGGTCGCGGAGGAGGCCGGCGAGGACGCGATCCCGGAGACCGCGCGGAGCGGGGCGCGCTACCGCCTGCGGTTCGTCGCGCACGAGCCGACCGCGTACGACTGGTACTACAACGTCGTCTCGAACCCGATGCTGTGGTTCATTCATCACTACCTCTGGGGCCTCGCGGACGCGCCCGTAATTGACCACGGGCTCCACCACGCCTGGAACGAGGGCTACGTCCCCGTCAACCGGGCGTTTGCGACCGCGGTGCTCGCCGAGCTCGAGCGCGAGCCGGACGCCGCCGTGTTCTTCCACGACTACCACCTCTACGTGGCCCCGGCCCTGGTCCGCGAGCGGGCGCCGCGCACACTGCTCGCCCACTTCGTCCACGTTCCCTGGGCGATGCCGGACTACTGGCGCGTCCTGCCTGAGCCCATCCGCCGCGCCGTCCACGAGGGCCTCCTCGCCAGCGACGTGGTGAGCTTCCACACCCGACGCTGGCGGCGGAACTTCCAGCGGAGCTGTGAGGACGTGCTCGACGTGGAGGCCGACTGGTCGACGAATGAGATCCCCGTCGGCGACCGCCGAGTGGCGGTGCGCGCGCGCCCGATCTCCGTCGACCCCGCCGAGTTCGCCGAGATCGCCGACGGCGAGGCCGTTCGCAAGGCGGAGGAGGTGATCGCCGGCTCGCGGCCCGAGTTCCTGATCGTCCGCGTCGACCGCACTGACCCGTCGAAGAACGTCGTCCGCGGGTTCCGCGCGTACGAGCTCTACCTCGACGCCCACCCGGAGATGCACGGGCGCGTGCAGATGCTTGCCTTCCTCGACCCCTCGCGCCAGGACATCCCCGAGTACGCCGAGTATCTCGGGGCCATCCAGCGCGCCGCGCGCGCGGTCAACGACCGCTTCCAGCAGGAGGGCTGGATCCCGCTCGACCTCCAGATCCAGGACGACTTCCCCCAGGCGGTGGCCGCCTACAAGCAGTTCGACGTCCTGCTCGTAAACGCGATCTTCGACGGCATGAACCTCGTCGCGAAGGAGGCGCCGCTCGTGAACACGCGAGACGGTGTACTCGTCCTCTCGGAGAACACCGGGGCGCACGAGGAGCTCGGGGACTGGGCGCTGACGGTGAACCCGTTCGACGTCGCCGGGCAGGCCGACGCCCTGCACGTTGCCCTGACGATGTCCGCCGACGAGCGTCGCCGGCGGCGGGAGGCGATCACCTTCCACGTGTGCGAGCATCCGATCGTCGGCTGGATCGAAGATCAGCTCGCCGATCTCGACGAGGCGCGCGACCGGGCCGCGGCGCAGGCGGGCTGAACCCCGGCTGCAACGGCTCGTCGTGGCGAGCCGCAGGCCGAGCGCGACGAGCCACCCGATCGCGGCCGAGGATGCCGGATGGTACGGAAACCGGAGGACCGCTATCCATCTAGGCTTACGGACGTGCCCGCGGGCGAGCGGTTCAGCCACGTCGACGAGACCGGCGAGATCCACATGGTGGACGTGGGGGCAAAGCCTCCCGCCCACCGACGCGCCCGCGCCCGCGCGTTCGTGCGCATGCGCCCGGAGACCGCCGAGCGGCTCCGCGCGCTCCCCAAGGGGGATGCGCTGGCGACGGCGCAGGTGGCCGGGATCATGGCCGCCAAGCGCACGGCCGAGCTGATCCCGCTCTGCCATCCGCTCCCGCTCTCGGTCGTCGACGTCCACCTGGAGGTCGAGGAGCGTGGGGTCGCCGTCCTGGCCTCCGCCGAGACGACGGCGCAGACGGGCGTCGAGATGGAGGCGCTCACGGCAGTGGCCGTCGCCGCGCTCACCGTCTACGACATGGCGAAGGCCGTGGACCGGGAGATGGTCGTGGAGGAGATCAAGCTCCTGGAGAAGACGAAGGAGGTCGTCGCGTGAGGGCGGCCGTCCTCACCGTCTCCGACGGGGTCTCGGCGGGGGAGCGTGAGGACCGGAGCGGCGCGGAGCTCGCGGAGCTGCTCGCCGGCGAGGGCTACGAGGTCGTCCGGCGGGTCGTACCCGACGAACGGGACGATGTCGCAGCTGCGATCCGGGAGCTTGCGCTCGGGGCGGAGCTCGTGCTCACGACGGGCGGCACCGGGCTCGGCCCGCGCGACGTGACGCCCGAGGCGACGCGCGACGTCCTCGACCGCCTCGCGCCCGGGATCGCCGAGGCCCTGCGCGCCGATTCGGCGGCGAGGACCCCGCACGGCCTTCTCTCCCGCGGGGTCGCCGGCGTCCTCGGGTCGACTCTCGTCGTCAACCTCCCGGGCTCGCCCGGAGGCGCCCGCGACGGCTTCGCAGTGCTGCGCCCGGCGCTGGCCCACGCGCTCGGCCTGCTCGCCGGCGACCCAGCCGGCCACCGGCAGACCTGAGGTCTAGATGAGCGAAGCGATCCTCCGCTATCCGCGGCTCTTCCTCTCGCTCGTCAAGTTCGAGCACACGATCTTCGCGCTCCCGTTCGCCTACATCGGCGCCTTCCTCGCCGTCGGCGGCGTCCCGAGCGGCGGCGATCTCCTCTGGATCACCGTGGCGATGGTCGGCGCGCGGAGCCTGGCGATGGCGCTCAACCGCCTCGTCGACGCCGGCATCGACGCGCGCAACCCCCGCACTGCCGGGCGCGAGCTCCCGCGCGGAGCGCTGCGGCCGTGGCATGTCGTCCTCTTCTCGCTCGCCTCCCTCGCGGTCTTCCTCGTTGCCGTCTACCAGCTCGCGCCGATCGTCCGGTGGCTCTGGCCGATTCCCGTCGCGGCGTTCGTCGTCTACCCGTACCTGAAGCGGAGGACGTGGCTCTCGCACGCCTGGCTGGGGATCGTCGACGGGCTTGCTCCCGTCGGCGCCTGGGCGGCGATCACGAACGACCTTCCGCTCGAAGCCTGGCTTCTCGGCGCCGCCGTCGCCGTCTGGGTGGCCGGGTTCGACGTCCTCTACGCGCTCTTCGACCTGGAGCACGACCGCGCGCACGGGCTCCACTCGCTGCCGGCCCGATTCGGCGTCGAGGCGGCGTTCGCCGTCGCGCGCGCCTGCCACGCCGCCACGGTCGCGTTCCTCGCCGCCGCCGGCCTCCTGCTCGACGGGGGCGCCCTCTACTGGCTCGGCGTCGCCGCGGTCGGCGCGCTCCTCCTCTACGAGCACTCGCTCGTCTCGCCGAGGGACACGCGGCGTCTGGACACCGCCTTCTTCACCATGAACGGCGTCATCAGCGTCACGTTCTTCGCCCTCGTCCTCGCGGACGTGCTCGTGTGATCACGGCGCGGGGCCTCGGCCGGAGCTTCGGGGAGAAGCGCGTCCTCCGCGGTCTCGACCTCGACGTGGCGCGCGGCGAGACCGTGCTCGTCACCGGGCCGAACGGCTCCGGGAAGTCCACGCTCCTCGCGCTCTGCGCCGGGCTCCTCGCGCCCACGGCCGGCACCCTCGAGGTGGACGCCGAGCGCGGCGACGTCGGCTACCTCGCGCACGAGCCGCTCGTCTACCGCGAGCTCTCGCCGCTCGAGAACCTCGACCTCTACGGCCGGCTCTACCGGGTGCCCGAGCACCGCGAGCGCATCGGGATGCTGCTCGAGCGGTTCGGGCTCTGGGAGGCGCGCAGCCAGCAGGTCGGCTCCTTCTCCCGCGGGATGCAGCAGCGGCTCGCGCTCTGCCGCGCGCTCCTGCACGAGCCCGGGCTCCTCCTCCTCGACGAGCCCTACGCCGGCCTCGACGACGAGGGCGCCGAGCTCCTGGACCGCGAGCTGGCCGAGCTCGCCAGGGACCGGACCCTCCTCCTCGCCACGCACGACCCGGAGCGGGTCGTAGGGCTTGCCACGGGACGCGTGGCGCTCGCATGACCTATCTCGCCGACGTGGGCGCGCTCGCCCGCAAGGACCTCCTGCTCGAGCTGCGCTCGCGGGACACGCTCCCGGCGATGCTCCTCTTCGTCGTCTCGACGCTCGTCGTCTTCAGTTTCGCGCTGCCGGCCGAGGCGCCGCCGACGGCCGCCTACGGCCTCCTCTGGATGGCGATCGTCTTCACCGCCATCCTCGGCCTCACGCGCGCGTTCGCCGCCGAGCGGGAGCAGCGCGTGCTCGACGGGCTCGTGCTCGCGCCCTGCGACCGCAGCGCCATCTGGCTCGGGAAGGTGGTCGCCGTCCTCGCCTTCCTCGCCGCCGCGGAGGTCGTCGCCGTGCCTGCGTTCGCGCTCTTCTTCGAGCCCGTGACGTGGGAGCTGGTCGCCGCGCTCGCGCTCGCGAACGTCGGGCTGGCCGCGATCGGGACGCTCCTGGCCGCAATGGCCGCGGCGAGCCGGGCGCGGGAGCTTCTCCTGCCGCTCCTGCTCCTGCCGCTGGTGATCCCGCTCGTCGTCGGCGGGGTGGGAGCGACGATCGCCGAGGAGCCGGGACGCTATCTTGGCTTTCTCGTCCTCTACGACCTGATCTTTGCGATTCTTTCGTGGGCGAGCTTTGAGTACGTCGTTACGGAATAGCCGCGCGGTCGCGCTTGCGGTCGCCGCCGCGGCCCTGCTGGTCGCAGGGCTCGCGCTCGCGTTCTGGTGGGTTCCGGACGCGCCCATCGAGGGCTTCCGGCAGCGCATCTTCTACATCCACGTCCCGGTCGCGCTCACGGCCTACGCCTGCTTCGCCTGGGCGGCCTGGAAGGCCTACCGCCTGCTCTCGACGCGCGACCAGCGCTACGACCTCGAGAGCTACACGGCCGTCCACATGGGCGTCATCTTCGGCATCCTCACGCTCGTCACGGGCTCGATCTGGGCCCGGACGTCCTGGGGCGTGTGGTGGAGCTGGGGCGAGCGCCAGCTCGTCCTCTTCCTCGTTCTCTTCCTCTTCTACTCCGCGTACTTCATGCTCCGCTACTCCGTCGAGCCGGGGCCGCGCCGCGCGAACATGTCGGCCGTGTACGCGCTCTTCGGCGTCGTCCTCATCCCGGTGAGCTTCCTCGCCATCCGCCTCGCCGAGGGGCTGATCCACCCGGTCGTCTTCGACCGCGACGTGGGCTCGAACCTCGCCGGGAGCCAGCTCCTCACCTTCGTCGTCTGCTTCGCCGGGACGCTCGCGCTCGCGGGGGCGCTCTACGTGAACGAGCTGACCGGAAAGCGCTTGGACGCGCGCCTGCGCGAGCTCCGGGAGGCGTTGTCGTGACAGGGGGTGAGGGCTACGTCCTCGCCGCGTACCTGGTCGTCCTCGGCGTCGTTCTCGGCTACCTCGTCATCTACGCGTTCAAGCTCTCGCGGCTCGAGCGCGAGGTGACCGAGCTCGCCGAGCTCGCGCGGCGGCGCGGGAAGGACGCGGCCTGATGGGCGAGGTCGCGCTCCTCCTCTTCTGGCCCGCGCTCGCCGGTTACGCGGAGGCCGCGGCTGCGTACGCGGGCGATGCGCTGCGCCCGGGACGGCTCGTCCGCTACGCAACCTGGGGCGTGCGGCTCGGCTGGCTCGCGCAGACGGCGCTCCTCGCGGCGCAGGCTGCGAGCGCCGAGGGCTTCCCCTGGGGAACGTGGGCGGGCTCCCTCAACCTCTTCGTCTGGATGTGCGTCGGCGTCTACCTGATCTGGGGCTGCCGGGCGCCCTTCCGGCTGCTCGGCCTGGCGGTCATGCCCCTGGCCGTGGCCCTCTTCGCGCTCTCCTGGGCGGCGGGCGGGATCGGCGGCGCGGCCCGCAGCGAGTTCGGCGGCGTCTTCCTCGCCCTTCACGTCGGCCTCATCCTCGCCGCCTTCGCCGGCTTCACGCTCGCCGCCGCCCTCGCCGCCCTCTACCTCTGGAACGACCGCCGCCTGAAGCGGCGGGCCCCCGGCGTTCTGCGGCTCCGCTTCCCGTCGCTGGAGACGCTCGACGTCCTCACCGTGCGCACGATCGCGTTCTCGCTTCCGGCGCTGACCGTGGGGATCGGGATCGGGCTCGCGCGCCTGCAGTCCGAGGGCGGCGCCTTCGACGCGATCATGGGCGTGACCTTGCTCACCTGGGTCGTCTACGCCGGGTTCCTCGTCTTCCGCTGGGAGGCCGGCTGGGGCGGGCGGCGCACGGCGTACCTCGCGCTCGCCGGCTTCGCCCTCGTCGCCCTCGTCCGCCTCGTCCTCACGCCGTTCCTCCACTTCTGATGCGGCTCCTCCTCGTCGGCACCTCGTACCAGCGCGCCCCCGTCGAGCTCCGGGAGCTCCTCGCCTACGACCCGGCTCTACGGGCGGAGGCGCTCGGGCGACTCTCGGCGGACGGCGCGGAGGTAGGCGTGCTCTCGACGTGCAACCGGACGGAGGTTTACGCGGTCGGGCCCGAGCCCGACGCGCTGGAGGAGCGGATCTACGGCGAGCTCGCCTCGCTCTCGGGCCTCTCCCACTCGGAGCTCGCCCCGGCTCTGTACACGGTCGCGGACGAGGCGGCGGCGCTCCACCTCTTCCGCGTCGCGGCCGGGCTCGACTCGATGGTGCCCGGCGAGGCGCAGATCCTCGGACAGGTACGCGAGGCCTACAACGCCGCGTGCGAGAGCGGCACGGCGGGCCCGATCCTCCACCGCCTCTTCCGCCAGGCGCTCGGCGTCGGGAAGCGCGTGCGCACGGAGACGGCCATCGGCGAGAATCCGGCGTCGGTCTCCTCGGCCGCCGCGCAGCTCGCCGACCGCGTCTTCGAGGACCTCGAGGGGCGCACGATCCTCCTGCTCGGCGCCGGCAAGGTCGCCGACCTGACCGCCGCCAACCTGATCTCCCGCGGCGTCGGCGAGATCGTCGTCGCCAACCGCACGCTCGAGCGGGCGGAGCCGCTGGCGCGGCGGCTCGGGGGCCGAGCTGTCGGCCTCGACGGCGTGGAGGCGGAGCTCGAGCGCGCCGACGTTGTCGTCGCCTCGACGAGCTCGCAGGGGGTCGTCCTCACCGCCGAGCAGGTCGCGCGGGCGCTCGAGGCCCGGCGCGGGCGGCCCGTCTTTTTCATCGACATCGCGGTCCCTCGCGATCTCGACCCGGCCATCAACGAGCTCGAGGGCTGCTACCTCTACGACATCGACGACCTCGAGCGCGTCGTCGCCGAGAGCGTCGCCGGGCGGCGCGAGGAGGCCGTGCGAGCCGAGGCGATCGTGAGCGAGGAGGCGGACGAGTTCCGCGCCTGGCAGCTCGCGCTCGACGTCGTCCCTGCGATCGCCTCGCTCCGCGCGCGGGCCGAGTCGATCCGCCAGGCCGAGCTCGAGCGGGCCGAGGGGCGGCTCGCCTCCCTCTCGCCGAGCCAGCGGCGCGCCGTCGAGGCGCTCACGACGCAGATCGTGGCGAAGCTCCTGCACCAGCCGACCGTGCGCATGAAGGAGGCGGCGGTCGCGGCCGACGGCGTGCTCTACGCGGACGCGGTGCGGCACCTCTTCGGGCTCGAGGAGCGGGATGCCGGTCCGACTCGGCACCCGGGGCAGTAGGCTCGCGCTCGTCCAGGCCGAGGCGGCGGCCGACCGGCTGCGGGCCGCGGCCGGGGCGCAGGTCGCCATCGTCCCGATCACGACCGCGGGCGACCGCGACCGCTCGCGGCCCTTCGGCGAGATCGGCGAGCGGGGCGTCTTCGTCAAGGAGATCGAGGAGGCGCTTCTCGCCGGCCGAATCGACGTCGCGGTCCACTCGGCCAAGGACATGACCTCGACGACGGCCGACGGCCTCTCCGTCGCCGCGTACCTTCCGCGGGAGGACCCGCGCGACGCCCTCTGCGGCGCCGACGCCGTCCGGCCGGGGATGCGGATCGGGACAGCGTCCGTGCGGCGGCGCTCGCAGCTCCTCGCGCTCGAGCCCGCGCTCTCCGTCGAGCCGCTGCGCGGGAACGTCGACACGCGCCTGCGCAAGATGCGCGAGCGCGGCCTCGACGCGATCGTCCTCGCCGCGGCGGGCCTCGAGCGACTCGGTCTCGAGGGCGAGATCGGCTACCGCTTCTCCGCGGATGAGCTGCTGCCCGAAGCGGGCCAGGGCGCCGTCGCGCTGCAGACGCGGGCGGGCGAGGAGGAGCTGGCGGCGGCGCTCGACGAATCCGAGACGCGGCGGCGCGTCGGGGCGGAGCGGGCCTGCGTGGCCCGGATCGGCGGCGGCTGCCTCGCTCCCGTTGCCGCCCACCACGACGGCGAGACGCTCGCGGCGCTCGTCGCCGACGAGGACGGCGCCTGGATCGAGCGCCGCACCGGAGCGGATCCGCTCGCCCTCGCCGACGAGCTCCTCGCCGCCCTGGCCGCGCACGCTCGATGAGGATCGTCCTCACCGGGACGGAGGCCTCCACGCGGCTGCTCGCGGCCGAGCTCGCCGCGGAGGGCCTCGACGTCGCGGCCTGCCCGCTCGTCGCCGTCGAGCCGCTGCCCGGTCCGCCCCTGCGTGCGGAGACCTACGACTGGCTCGTGCTTACGAGCCGGAACGGGGTCGAGGTGCTCTACGCGCGGCTCGAGGGCACGCTTCCTCGCGTCGCGGTCGTAGGCCCGGGAACGGCGGCCGCTCTCCGGGAGCGCGGCACCGAGCCGGCGCTCGTGGCCCGCGTCTCCACCCAGGAGGGGCTGGCGGCCGAGCTGCCGCGCCCCGCGGGCCGCGTTCTCTTCGCCGGTGCCGAGGACGCCCGCGACGTGCTCGTCCGCGAGCTCGGGGCCGACTTCGTGCCCCTCTATCGAACCGTCGAGCTCGTGCCGGAGCGCTTCCCGGACGCCGACCTCGCGGTCCTCGCCTCCGCCTCGGCGGCCCGCGCGCTCGCGGCGCTCGGCCTCGGCCTCCCCTGCGTCTCCATCGGCCCGGTGACGTCGGCGGAGGCCCGCCGACTGGGTCTCGAGGTGGTCGCCGAGGCCGCGACCCACGACCGGGCGGGGCTCGTGGAAGCCGTTAAGCTCGCCGCATCGAACGCCGGTTCATCACCTTCCTGACGGACTTCGGACTCGAGGACGACTTCGTCGGCGTCTGTCACGGGGTCATCCGCCGCATCGCGCCCGACGCCGAGGTGATCGACGTCACGCACGGCATCGCGCCGCAGAACGTCCTCCAGGGCGCGCTCGTCCTCGCCGACACGCTGCCCTACTTCCCGGAGGGGATCCATCTGGCCGTAGTCGACCCGGAGGTTGGCGGCGACCGCAAGGCGCTCGCGCTCCGGGGCGGCGACGGGAGGCTCTACGTCGGGCCGGACAACGGCCTCCTGCTCGTGGCGGCGGAGCGGAACGGGGGCGTGGTAGAGGCGGTGGAGCTGACGGAGCCCACCTACCGGCTCGAGCCCGTGGCGCACACCTTCCACGGCCGGGACGTCTTCGCGCCGGCGGCCGCGCACCTCGCGGCCGGGGTGGCGCTCGCAGACCTCGGCCCTGCCGTCGACCCGGCGGAGCTCGTCCGTCTCGAGGTGCCCGAGCCCGAGCTCGGCACGCGCCGGGTCGTCGCCACCGTCCTCAACGTCGACCGCTTCGGCAACGTCCAGCTCAACTTGCGGCGCGAGCACCTGGAGCGGGTCGGGATCGTCCCCGGCTCCACCGTCGAGCTCGAGATCGGGTTCGAGCGCTACTACGCGATCGCCGCGCGGACGTTTCCGCAGGTGCGACGCGGCGACATCGTCCTCTACGAGGACTCGTACTGGAACGTCGCGCTCGCCATCAACCAGGGGCACGCGGCCGAGATGTTCGGCGCGGCGGTGGGGCAGGAGCTGCGACTCGCCCTCGCCGACCGGTGAACGACCTCCTCGAGGCTGCCGGCCGCCGCTTCGCCCGCGTCGCCGCCCGCACCGTCGTAGCGCGCCCCTGGCTGTGGCGGCTCTTCCGCCGGCCGCTGCGCGCCCAGTTCGGCCGGCTGGCGCCGATCTGGGAGGACCTGCAGGGCCCGGAGGCGTTCGCGCCGCTGGCGGCTGCGCTCGAGCGCGTCGAGCCTGTGCCCCGGCGCGTCCTCGACGTCGGCACGGGAACGGGCAAGGCCGCGCGCCTGGTCGCCGAGCGCTTCCCCGAGGCGAGCGTCGTCGGTGTCGACCTCGCGCCCGCGATGGTGGAGCAGGCGTGGCACGTCCTGCCGCCCGCCCTGGCCGGACGCGTTCGCTTCGAGGTCGCCGACGCCTCCGCACTCGCCTGGGAGGACGGCACCTTCGATCTCGTCGTCCTCCTCAACATGATCCCATTCTTCTCCGAGCTCGCGCGGGTCACGGCGCCCGGCGGCCACGTCGTGATCGCCCACGCTCGCGGAGCGTTCACCCCGATCTGGACGCCCCCCGACACGCTCCGCGACCGCCTCGCGCCGCTCGGCTTCGGCGGCTTCCAGGTGGTCGCCGCCGGAGAGGGGACAGCGCTCCTGGCGCGAAAGGGCGACCCCGGTTAGGATCGCAGCAAACGGCGTTCGCGGCACGGTCGCACCGGCCCGGACGCCGTTTCTTCGCCCTCGGCCCGGCGGCGGTCGCTAACCGGACGGGGGGCGCCGCCGTCGCATCCCTCGGTGTCTCTCGCCGTCTTCGTCCTGCGGCGCCTGCTGTGGGCGGTGCCGATCGTGCTCCTCGTCATGCTCGTGACGTTCGCCCTCATGCGCGGCGCCGGGGGCACGCCCTTCCGGCCGCCGGAGGGCGTCATGGGGCTTCCCGCGCCGCTCCAGGAGGAGCTGAGCGACTTCTACCACCTCGACGAGCCCTGGCCGGTCGAGTTCGCCGTCTACGTTCGCAACGTCGCCACGCTCCAGTTCGGGCCGAGCCTCGTCGACCGGAGGCGCTCCGTCGACGACGTCGTCGAGCAGGGGTTCCCGATCACCGGCGAGCTCGCGCTCCTGGCGCTGGCGTGGGCGCTGCCGCTCGGGCTTCTGCTGGGGCTCTACGCGGCCGTACGCCGCGGCTCCGTCCTCGACCACCTGGCGACGTCCGTCTCGAGCGTGCTTCTCGTCGTGCCGGTCTTCTTCGTCACCTTCGTGCTCTCTCAGTACCTCGTCCTCCGCTGGGGGCTCTTCCCGGCCGGCTGGGACGGCTGGCAGACGAAGGTGCTGCCGGCCTTCGCGCTCGGGCTCGCTCCGGCGGGCTACACGGCGCGCCTCGTCCGCGCCGCCGCCGTCGAGACGCTCGGGGCGGACTACGTCCGCACTGCCCTGGCGAAGGGCCTGCGCTTCCGGCGGATCGTGGGCACGCACGTCCTGCGCAACTCGCTCGTGCCGCTCCTCTCCGCCGCCCCGCCGATGATCGCCTTGCTCGTAACGGGCGCGCTCTTCGTCGAGGAGGCCTTCGGCATACCCGGTGTCTCCTCCAGCTTCCTGCTCGCGGCGAGGTCGCGCGACTACCCGATGATCCTCGGCCTGACGGTCGCGCTCACGGTCGTCGTCATCGCGCTCAACCTGCTCGCGGACGTCGTCATGGCCCTGCTCGACCCGCGGCTGCTGGAGGAGGAGCGGTGAACCGGCGCACGCTTGCCGCTCTCGCCCGCGTGCCGACGGCCAGGCTCGGCGCGCTCGTTCTCGTCCTCGTCGTCGGCTACTGCGTCGTCGTCCCGCTGCTCTCGCCCTACGACCCGAATCAGGCCGACTTCACGGCGGTGCGGCAGCCGCCGAGCGCCGAGCACTGGCTCGGCACCGACAACTTCGGCCGGGACGTCTTCACGCGGCTTGCCGCCGGCGGGCGGACGACGCTCCTCATCGCTGGCGCCGCCCTTGTCCTGATCGCGCTTCTGGGCGTCTCCTACGGCGTCGCCTCGGGCCTGGCCGGCGGGCGCGTCGACGCGGCCATGATGCGGCTCCTCGACGGCTTGCTCGCCATCCCGCGCCTCCCGGTCTCGATCGTCATCCTCGCGCTCCTCAGCCTCAGCGCCCAGAACGTGCAGACGGTCGTGCTCGCGCTCGCGATCGTCGGCTGGATGATCACCGCCCGCCTCGTCCGCGGCGAGGTGCGGCAGTTGAAGCAGACGGACTACGTGCGCGCAGCCCGGGCGCTCGGCGCCGGCGGGACGCGGATCGCCCGCCGCCACGTCGTCCCCAACGCCCTCGGCGTCGTCGTCGTCGCGCTCCTGCTCGAGCTTCCCGGGATCATCCTCGGGGAGGCGTTCCTCTCCGTCCTCGGGCTCGGCCCCGAGGCGCCCACGGCCACCTGGGGCAACATCGCCCTCGAGGGCATGCACTTCGGGAACCTCTGGCTCGTGCTCCTACCGAGCGCGGCCATCGCCGTCTTCGCCGTCGCCGCGAACCTGCTCGCGGACGGCGTCGGCGACGCCCTCGACCCCCGCCGCTGGCCCTCCGGCCTCCCCCGCCGCCGGCTCGGCCTGCGCCGGGCCGTCCAGGGTTGAGTGGCGAGGGCCGGAATCGAACCGGCGACACCACGGTTTTCAGCCGTGTGCTCTACCAACTGAGCTACCTCGCCAGCGGGTTCCAAGTCTAGCGCCGCTGTAGGGTTCCCGACCGTGGCGGATCGTCCGGATCGGAAGGTGGCCGTCATCGGCGCCCCGCTCGACCTCGGCGCGGGCCGCCGCGGCGTGGACATGGGCCCGTCGGCGATCCGCTACGCGGGCCTCGACGTGCGGCTCGAGCGGCTCGGCTTCGACTGCACCGACTGGGGCAACGTCGAGACGGCGGTCGCGGAGGCGACGGCGAGCGGGAGCCCGAAGGCCCGCTTCCTCGCCGAGATCCGCGAGGCGTGCGAGCGCATTGCCCGGCGTGTCGCCCACGCGGTCGAGCAGGGACGGACGCCCGTCGTGCTCGGCGGCGACCACTCGATCGCCCTCGGCACGGTCGGCGGCATGGCGTCCGTGCACGGGCCCGGCGCCGTCATCTGGCTCGACGCGCACGGCGACCTGAACACGCCCGAGACGACGCCGAGCGGGAACGTCCACGGCATGCCCCTGGGGGCGCTCCTCGGCCGTGCGCCGGAGGAGTTCGCCAGCGACGCCTGGCCGTTGCCGGCGGTCCTGCCCGAGCACGCCGTTCTCCTCGGCGCGCGCTCCCTGGACGACGGAGAGCGCGCTTACCTGCGGGAGACCGGAATCGCCGTCCACACGATGAGCGAGCTCGACCGCCGCGGGCTCGAGCCCGTCATCCGCGAGGCGCTGGACCGCGTCTCCGGCGCGCCGTTCGTCCATGTCTCGCTCGACATGGACGTGGTCGACCCGGATGTGGCTCCCGGCGTGGGGACGCCGGTGCGCGGCGGCCTTTCCTACCGCGAGGCGCACCTCGCCCTGGAGCTCGTCGCCGAGTCGGGCCTCCTCGGCTCGCTGGAGGTGGTGGAGGTGAACCCAATCCTCGACCGCTCGAACGAGACCGCCGCGCTCGCCGTCGAGCTCGTGGCGAGCGCGCTCGGCGAGCGGATCCTCTAGCCCCGCGCGAGGAAGGACTCGATCGCGGCGGCCGTCTCCTCGTAGGCGTCCCAGAGAACGATGTGGCCGCCCGGGACGACGGCGACGTCGAGGAGGTCGCCGAGCGCCTGCCGGTAGAGCTCCAGCTCGCCGGCGCTCACGAGCTTGGCGAGCGCGGCGACGACGAGGAGGGTCGGCAGCCGCAGCGACTCGAAGGGCGGTGGCCGGCGCGCCATCTCGCCGTAGGCGGCCGCGACCGCCTCGGGCGAGTAGCGGTAGCGCAGGCGCCCGTCGGGGCTTTCGACGAGGTGCTCCCGCATCTCCTCCTCGAGGAAGTCGCGCGGCGTGTGCGCGAGGCCGCCGGACACGATGCGCGCCTCGAGCGCCTCCTCGGCAGACGCGAACGACGGCCCCTGGAGCTCGCGCTCGGCGATCGAAAGGCCGATCTCCTCCGGGACCCAGAGCGCGGGGTCGAGCAGCACCGCGCGCTTGACGAGGCTCGGCTCGCGGGCGGCGACCTCGAGCAGGACGCGACCGCCGAAGCTGTGCCCGATCCAGACGGCCGTCTCGGCGACGGTGTCGAGGACGTCCTCGACGTGCGCGTCGATCGTCCAGGGCGCGTCCCAGGCCGAGCGGCCGTGGCCTCGGAGATCGAGGGCGCGCACGCGGTAGCGGCCGGCCAGGCGCTCCTCGGCCAGCCGGCGGAAGCGCCGGCCGTGGGCGTTGACGCCGTGGAGGCACACGATCTCCGGGGCGCCTTCGGGACCCCAGGCGTGCTCGTGCAGACGCATCAGACCCTCCCCTCCAGGGCGGCGACGAGCGGCGGCAGCGTCTCGCGCCAGTCGCCGACGAGGCTCACGTCCGCGTGCTCGAAGATCGGGGCACGCTCGTTCGCGTTCAGCGCGACGATGACGCCGGCATGCACGGAGCCGACGAGGTGCTCGAAGGCGCCGCGGACGCCGACCTCGACGAGGAGGCGCGGGGCGATCGCGCGCCCGGTGAGGCCGATCTGGCGGTTCTTCGGCAGCCAGCCCGCGTCGGTGACGTCTCGGCTCGCGCCGACGGCCCCGCCGAGACGGGCCGCGTAGCGCTCGATCTCCGCAACCCCGTCCGGCCCTCCGACCCCCTTGCCGACGCAGATGCACACGTGCGCCGAGTCGAGCTCGTACCCTGCTGTGTCGGGCCGGTGCTCGCGTTCGAGGAGGCGCGCCGCGGGCTCCGGCAGGTCCCCGAGCTCGAGGCGGACGACCTCGGCCTCGTGGTCGTCACGCGGCTCGACGGGCGCGAACATCCCCGGGCGCACAGTGGCGAGCTGGGGCGTCGTCGCGCCCATGATCACGGAGACGATGTTGCCGCCGTAGGCGGGCTTCGTCTGGATCAGGCGGCCGGCCTTGTCGATGCCGAGGCCGACGCAGTCACCGGTCATCCCCAGCTCGAGTTCGCCGGCGACGCGCGGACCGTAGTCGCGGCCCATGATCGTGGAGGGGATGAGGAGCGCGTGCGGGCGGTCGCGCTCGACGACGCGGCGCAGGGCGCTCGCGTAGGTGTCCGGGTGGTACTGGGCGAGGCGAGGGTCGTCCACGAGGACGACGCGGTCGGCGCCGTGGCGCGCCGCTTCGCGGGCGGCTGGGTCGAGGTCTCGACCCAGGATCAGCGCCACGTTGGCGCCGCCGAGCTTGCCGGCGAGCTCGCGCCCCTTGCCGAGGAGCTCGAGCGAGACGTGGCGCGGCGCACCGTCGACGAGCTCGACGATCGTCCAGCAGTCGTAGCTCTCGCCCGGCGTCTCGCCGAGGCGCTCGGGCTTCTCCCATGGGGAGGCGGGGCGGGGCCCGGCTTCGTCCAGGAGTGCGGTGATGCGGGCCGCGGCCTTCTCCGGGGAGGCGGCGACCTCGCCCTTGCGCTCCGGCGTCACGTCCTTGACGGCGAGCACGCGGGTGGGCGAGCCCGTCTGGCCGAAGCGTGGATCGTCCTCCTCGACGTCCGGCGCGAGGTCCTTCCCCGTCCAGATGGCGATGCGGGCGTCCTTCTCCGTCGCCTCGACGTCGCGCCTTGCGGGCCAGATGCCCTCGTTGATGCCCTCGGCGACGGAGACGACCGCGGGGAGGGAGAGCTCGTAGGTGTCGTAGCCCTCGTCGGTCTCGCGGCGCCCGCGCAGGCGGCCGTCCTCCAGCGAGAGGCGGTCCGCGCTCGTGAGCTGCGGCCAGCCGAGGAACGCGGCAGTCTCGGGCGGCACCTGCCAGGTCTCGGAGTCGACGGTCTTCCGCCCGCAGAGGACGAGGTCGGCGCCCTCCTTCTCGATCGCCATGGCCAGTGTCCTCGAGGTGCCGATCGTGTCGGCCACCGCGAACACCTTGTCGCTGAGGTGGATCGCGCGGTCGGCGCCCATGGCGAGCGTCGTCCTGAGCGCCTCCTCCGCCTGCGGCGGGCCCATCGTCATCGTCACGACCTCGCCGCCGTTTGCGTCGCGGAGCCGGATCGCCTCGGTGACCGCGTACACGTCGAGCTCGTTCAGCTCGAGCGGGACACCTTCCCGGACGAGACGCCTCGTCTCCGGGTCGAGCTTCACGTGGCTCGGGTTCGGGACCTGCTTGACGAGGACGACGATCTTCACGCCCGAGAGCCTATCCACTGGATCCCCAGACGCCTCCGGACGTGTCCCGTCCCCCGAAGCGGCGCAACCATGCGGCGGCCGCGTCCCCCGCGGACACGCACGGGGGTCTGACCCCTGTCGTGTCTCCCGAGGACGGATGTGGAGGACGTGGAGGAACGTGGGAAGCGCGGCGGCTAGCTGCTGCCGGGCTCGTCGGACGGATCGTAGTACGTCCTGCCTCGCAGCTCTTCCGGGAGGTGGTCGGCCTCGTAGCCGGCCGGGTCGTCGGGCGGGTAGACGTAGCCCTCGCCGTGACCGAGCTTCTTCGCGCCTCGGTAGTGCGTGTCCCGGAGGGACTTCGGCGGGCGGACGGCGCCGTGCTCGCGGACGTCGCGGCGGGCGGCGCCGATCGCCCGGATGACCGCGTTGGACTTGGGCGCGCGGGCGAGGTAGATCGTCGCGTGCGCGAGGTTGAGCTGAGCCTCGGGGAGGCCGACGTGCTCGACCGCGTGCGCCGCTGCGGCCGCCACCGCCAGCGCTTGCGAGTCCGCCATGCCGACGTCCTCGGAGGCGTGCACGAGCAGGCGCCGGGCGATGAAGCGCGGGTCCTCGCCCCCTTCGAGCATGGCGGCGAGGTAGTAGAGGGCCGCGTCGGGGTCGGAGCCGCGGATCGACTTGATGAACGCGGACGTGAAGTCGTAGTGGGCATCGCCGCCCTTGTCGTAGACGACCGGGCGCCGCCGCGCCGCGTCTTCGACGTGGCGCTCGGCGAGCGAGGAGCCCTCCGACTGCGCGGTCGACCAGGCCAGCTCGAGGACGTTGAGAGCCGTCCGCGCATCGCCTCCTGCTCGTGCGGCGATGGCCTCGATCAGCGGATCGTCGAGCGGCGCACCCAGGTGCCCGGCCCCTCTTCGCACGATCACCGTCAGGTGATCGTGCGACAAAGGCTCGAGCTCGTAGACCTGCGTTCGGGAGAGGAGCGCCGAGTTGACCTCGAAGTACGGGTTCTCGGTCGTGGCGCCGATCAAGGTCAGGAGTCCCGACTCGACAGCGGGCAGGAGCGCGTCCTGCTGCGCCTTGTTGAAGCGGTGGATCTCGTCGAGGAAGAGGATCGTGCGCCGTCCCTCCGCGCCCAGCCGCTCCGTCGCCCGCGCCAGGACGGCACGCACGTCCGCGACCGACGCGGAGACGGCCGAGAGCTCCTCGAACGCCGCGCCCGTCTGGGCGGCGACGATCCGCGCAAGCGTCGTCTTCCCGCTGCCCGGCGGCCCGTAGAAGACGGCCGACGCGACGCGATCCTCGGCGATCGCGCGCGCCAGCGCGGAACCCTCGCCGACGACGTGGTCCTGCCCGACGAAGTCGTCGAGCCGCTCCGGGCGCAGGCGCGCCGCGAGCGGGGCGATCGCCGCCGCGCGTCCCTCGGCCGCGTCGGAGAAGAGGTCGCTCACTCCCGGGAGTATGCTCGCCGGAGCGAACTGGGAGGCACACATGGGAATCGAAGAGCTCAAGCAGCGCCAGAGCGTCATGTGGGGGGCAGGGCCGTTCGAGCGCATCGAGGCCACTCTCGCGGACATGCACGAGGCGCTCGTCGACCGGCTCGAGCCGCGTCAGGGCGAGCGCTGGCTCGACATCGGCTGCGGCACGGGAGGCGCCGCACTCGTCGCCGCCCGCCGCGGCGCCGACGTCGCCGGGGTCGACCTCTCACCCGTCCTCGTCGAGACGGCCCGCCGCCGCGCAGACGAGGAGGGGCTAGGCCTGACGGTCGAGGTCGGAGACGCGGAGGCGCTTCCCTATGACGATGCGAGCTTCGACGTCGTGCTCTCGACGGTCGGCGTCATGTTTGCCCCGGCGCCGGAGCTCTGCGCCCGCGAGCTGGCGCGCGTGACGCGGCCGGGGGGGCGACTCGGGCTGACGACGTGGCTCGCGGAGGGGGGGGCCGCGGAGTTCTTCCGGATCATCGCTTCGTTCCAGCCGCCTCCGCCGGGCATCCCGAGCCCGCTCGAGTGGGGGCGCAAGGAGATCGTCGAGCGGCTCCTCGGCGACGCGTTCGAGCTCGAGTTCGAGGAACGGGACTCGCCCTATCAGCCGGCCTCCGGGGAGGAGGCGTGGGAGGAGTTCTCGACCGCTTTCGGCCCGATGAAAACGGTCGCGGACACGCTCGAGCCCGAGCGGCGGGAGGAGCTTCGTCGCGTCTTCGTCGACTACATCGAGAGCCACCGGACAGCGGACGGGATTCGCCAGTCGCGCGAGTACCTGCTCACCGCGGGAAAGCGGCGCTAGATGGCGGCTCGCGCTCTTCGCGACGAGGCAGCCGAGCTCCTCCAGGAGCTCCTGCGATTGGACACCGTGAACCCGCCGGGGAACGAGACCGCGGCTGCCGAGCTCCTCCGCGCTCACCTCGACGACGCCGGGCTCACCTGCGAGTTCTACGCGCGCGTGCCCGAGCGGGCGAACCTCGTCGCGCGCCTCCCGGGCCGGGGCGAGGGGCCGAGCCTCCTCTTGCTCTCCCATACGGACACGGTCGTGGCCGACCCGTCCGAGTGGAGGGTCGACCCCTGGTCGGGCGAGGTGCGTGACGGCTGCGTCTGGGGGCGGGGCGCGCTCGACATGAAGGGGCACGTCGCGGCTGCGGCGACCGCGATCGCCGTGCTGGCGCGGGAGGGCTTCGAGCCTGCCGGCGACCTCGTCTTTGCCGCCACCGCCGACGAGGAGGTCGGGAACGGCTTCGGGCTCTCCTGGCTCTGCCAGGAGCATCCCGACGCCGTCCGGACGGACTACTGCGTGAACGAGGGCGGCGGCGACCGCGTGCTCGTCGACGGGCGGCCCGTCTACCTCTGCTCGACCGCGGAGAAGATGAGCGCGCCGTTCCGGCTCCGCGTCCACGGCCGCAGCGGGCACGCATCCATGCCGGGAATCGCCGACAACGCGCTCGTCCGCGCCGCCGGGCTGCTGCAACGGCTTGCGGGCTTCGCGGAGCCGCTGCGCCTCACGCCGGAGACCGAGGCCGTCTTCGCCGCGCTCGGCCGCGTGCCCGAGCCGGAGGAGCTCGAGGAGAGCGTCGCGTCGCTGCCGCCCGACGCCCGCGCGATGGTCGAGCCGATGCTCGGCGTCGCCGTTTCGCCGACCATGATCTCCGCTTCCGAGCGCGTCAACGTGATCCCGGGCCGGTGCGACGTCGTCTGCGACTGCCGGCTTATGCCGGGCGAGAGGCCCGTCGACGTCGAGCCGAGGTTGCGCGCGCACCTCGGCGACGACGGCTACGAGCTCGAGTGGCTGGAGGCTGTCGGCGGCACGCGCTCGTCCTTCTCGACGCCTCTCTGGGGCGCGATCGAGTCGTTCGTCGCCGCCGACGAGCCCGAGGCGCGGGTCGTCCCGGTCGTCTCGCCGGGCTTCACGGACAGCCACTTCCTCCGGGAGGCGTTCGGCACGGTCGCCTACGGCTTCTTCCCCCTGCGGGCGATGGACTCGAGCCTCGCCGCCCGGCTCGTCCACTCCGCGGACGAGCGCATCGCCCTCGACGACCTGGAGCTGGGGACCCGATTTCTCCTGCACGTCGCGCGTACACTGGGACGGTGAGCGCAAAACAGGTCCGGCTGGGGGGGATGGCTCTCGCCAACGGCGTCCTCGTGCATGGCCCCAGGCACTGGGCGTGCGCGGTGCGGACGGAGGACGGCGAGCTCAGGCTCGCCTCGGGCGTGAAGCCGATCCGGGCGGCGGACGCCAGGAGTCGGCTTGCCCGCGGACCGCTCCGGCTCGCAGAGATCTTCGCGCTCCTGCCCGAGGTGCGGCGGCGGCTTCCCGAGGCGGCGCTGCCCTTCCAGCGACCGGCCGTCGCCGGCGCGATGCTCGGGAGCGCGGTTGCCATGCGGGCCGTCCGCCGCACGCGGCTCTCGCCGCTCGCCCAGGAGTCGGTCGCCGCGATCCTCGCCTTCGGGCCGGCCGCCCTCGCTCTGCGCGGGACGTCGCTCGCCGAGTACCACGGGGCCGAGCACATCTCCATCGGCAGCTGGGAGCACGGCGAGCCCCGCACGCGCGAGCACGAGCGTTGCGGCTCCCACCTCGTCGGGCCGCTCCTCGTGACGACCACGATCGGGAGTGCGCTCGCGGCCCGCGCGCCCGCTCGCCTCCGCCCGCTGGCTCGCGCCGCCGCAGGCCTCGGCGCCACTGCCGCCGCCGTCGAGACGTTCTCCTGGATGGTCGCCAATCAGCGCCATCCCCTCGCGCGCGTGCTCGCGCGGCCGGGCCGCGAGCTGCAGCAGCGCCTCGTGACGGCGGAGCCCTCCGAGGCGCAGATCGAGGTGGCGAACGCCGCTCTGGCCGAGTGCCTGCGCCTAGAATCGGGCGATGGCGGTGGAGATAGAGCCCCGGAGGAAGCGCCTGCCGCCTGAGATCTTCGACCTCCCCGTCGAGAAGATGCGGGAGGGGTACTACACCGACGTCTACTTCAACCACGCTCGCGAGACCCTGCTCGCCGACGGGCGCCGCCCGCGCGTCGTCATGCAGGTGTTCCAGAAGCAGCAGGCTGTGCTCGGGGGCATGGACGAGGCTATCGCCATCCTCCGCCTGTGCTCGCACGGCTGGGACGAGTTGACCGTGCACGCGCTCTACGACGGCGACGAGATCTCCCCCTGGGAGACGGTGATGACGATCGAGGGCGACTACGCCCTCTTCGCGCACCTGGAGACGGTGTACCTGGGCGTGCTGGCCAGGCGCACGCTCGTCTCCACGAACGTCCGCCGCGTGGTCGAAGCGGCGCACGGTAAGCCGATCCTCTTCTTCCCGGCGCGCCACGACCACCACCGGGTGCAGACCGGCGATGGATACGCTGCGCACATCGCGGGGGCGATCGGCGTCTCGACCCATGCGCAGGCGTCGTGGTGGGGCGGGCGCGGCATCGGCACCGTGCCGCACGGCCTCATCGCCGCCTACGGCGGGAACACGGTGCTCGCGGCCACGAAGTTCGCCGAGTGGGCGGAGGCGAACGAGCCGGAGGTCAACATCGTCGTCCTCGTGGACTTCGAGAACGACTCCGTGCGAACGTCGCTGGAAGTCGCGCGGGCCCTCGGCGAGCGGCTCTGGGGCGTGCGGCTCGACACGTCGCGCACGCTCGTCGACCGGGCGCTCTGGGACGAGATGGGCGACTTCGACCCGCGCGGCGTCAACGAGCGGCTCGTCCGCAAGGTACGCGACGCGCTCGACGAGAACGGGTTCGAGCGGATCAAGATCGTCGTCTCCGGCGGGTTCGACGTGGAGCGGATCCGCGAGTTCGAGGAGAAGCGCGTGCCCGTCGACTCCTACGGCGTCGGCTCGTCGCTCATCCGCGGCGCCAACGACTTCACCGCGGACGTCGTCCTCGCCGACGGCCTGCCCGCGGCGAAGGCCGGCCGCTCGTACCGCCCGAACCCCCGCCTCGAGCGCGTTGAGTAGGCCGCAACTCGGCACACATCCGGCACGATCAGCGCACCACGCGCGCGCTTATCGGCGGTACGCTCGAAAGCGGGTGGTGGGCCGGGGTGCCCCAAACGAAAGAGGCGGCGAGACGCCGCTACAGCTTTCGCCCCGAACGGCCGATGACTCCGGCGGGTGGAAGGGTTCCTCAGCTCCGCGTTCGACTTCATCGGCTCGCTGCCCGAGCGGGCGCTGCAGTGGCTCCCGCTCGTCTTCCTCGGCCTCATCGTCTACCTCATCTGGCGTTCGCTCTCGCTGATGCCGCGCGTGCGCCCGACCGAGGTGGAGCCGTCGTCGAAGTCCTCCGTGACGTGGGACGACATCGCCGGCGTCGACGAGGCGGCAGCGGAGCTGCAGGAGGTCGTCGACTTCCTCAAGGACCCGCGCCGCTTCTCGAAGCTCGGCGCCCGCGTCCCGAAGGGCATCCTCATCTACGGCCCGCCCGGGACCGGCAAGACGCTCCTGGCGAAGGCGGTCGCGCACGCGTCCGGGGCGACCTTCTACTCGCAGAGCGCGTCGGCGTTCGTGGAGATGTTCGCCGGCCTCGGGGCCGCCCGCATCCGCAAGCTGTTCGACCGGGCGCGCAAGAACGCGCCGGCCATCGTCTTCATCGACGAGCTCGATGCCGTCGGCATGCGCCGCTCCGGGACGAGCTTCAACCGCGAGCACGACCAGACGCTGAACCAGCTCCTCGTCGAGCTCGACGGCTTCGACCACCGCGAGCAGATCGTCATCATCGGCGCGTCGAACCGGCTCGAAGACCTCGATCCGGCGCTCCTCCGGCCCGGCCGCTTCGACCGGCAGGTGCTCGTCGGCCCACCGGACCTGAAGGGGCGCGAGGCGATCCTCGGCGTGCACACGCGCGACAAGCCGCTCGCCGAAGACGTCGACCTCGGCGTCCTCGCGCGTCAGACGGCCGGCCTCACCGGCGCCGACCTCGCCAACGTCTGCAACGAGGCGGCGATCTTCGCGGGCCGCACCGGGCAGAGCGAGATCCGGGCGGAGGACTTCGACGCCGCCTTCGAGCGCGTCGTCGCCGGCCTCCAGCAGCGCAGGACGATGACCGAGAAGGAGAAGCGCGTCATCGCCTACCACGAGGCCGGGCACGCGCTCATGTCGCACCTCGTCGGCGAGCCGCAGCCCGTGCAGAAGGTGACCATCGTCTCCCGCGGGCTCGCGCTCGGCTACACCCTCCACACGCCCCAGGAGGACCGGTTCCTGAACACGAAGGAGGAGCTCGTCGACCGCATGAAGGTGCTGCTGGGAGGGCGGGCGGCCGAGCAGATCGTCTTCGGCGCGGTCACGAACGGCGCCTCCAACGATCTCGAGCGTGTGACTGCGATCGCCCGCGCCATGATCTTCGAGTACGGCATGGGCGAGGAGGTTTCCTCGCGGACCCTTCGCGCCGACAACTACGCCCTCTCCGAAGAGACGAAGCGGCTCCGCGACGAGGAGCAGGCCCGTCTCACCGACCACGCCTACGAGGAGGCCGTCCGGCTCGTCTCCAAGCACCGGCGGACGCTCGACCGGATCGCCTCGGAGCTGCTCGAGAAGGAGACGCTGAACCGGCAGGAGCTCGACCGGCTCTTCGCCGACCTCAAGCCGGAGTCGAACGCCTCCGACCGCGTGGGCACCCCGCGCGTCGTCTCGGCCGCCGACTGAGGGCCGTCTGCCCCCTGCCGAGCGGGTAGGATCGGCCGCGTGAACGTGCGCGCCGTCCATCACGTCGCCTTCGCCGTCGAGGATCTCGACGAGGCCGTCGAGACGTACCGCGCCCTCTTCGGAGCCGAGGTCGAGCTCCGCGGGCGACTCGAAGAGCAGGGCGTCGAGGCCGTCTACCTGCGGCTCGGCGACGGCCGCGTCGAGCTCGTCTCCGCCCTCGGGGAGGACACGCCCGTGGGCCGGTTCCTCTCGCGCCGCGGGCCCGGGATGCACCACGTCGGCTTCGCCGTCGACGACGTCGCCGCCGCGGTCGACGAGCTCGCCGCCCGAGGCGCGAACGTGATCGACCCGGAGCCCCGCCCGGGCCTCGGCGGTCACCTCGTCTCGTTCGTCCACCCCGACTCGCTGCACGGCGTCCTTGCGGAGGTCGTCGGTGTCTGAGGCCGCGGTGCGCATCCAGGTCGCGTTCGAGAGCGGGCAGTCGATCGGCGCGAACGTCCCCCGGGCGGTCGCGGACGGCCTGGCGGCGGCGCTCGCCGCGGGGGACGCCGTCTTCGAGCTTTCGACCGAGGACGGGACGTACGTCCTCGCTCTCGCCAAGGTGGTCTACGTGCGCCGGGCCGACCGGGAGACGCAGATCGGCTTCGCGGCTTCGGCCTAGCCTGCCGAGGAGGCCGAGCCGACCATGGCGGAGACCGGCACCGAGACCGGTGGGAGCGCGGCCGAGGTGCGTGCGCTCGTCGCGCGCGCGCAGGGCGGCGACCGCGAGGCGCTCGAGGAGCTCTACCTCCTCCACTTCGACCGCATCTACGCCTACCTGCAGATGACGGTCGGAAACCGGCACGACGCCGAGGACCTCACCAACCAGACCTTCGTGAAGATGATCGAGTCGATCGGGAGGTTCGAGTGGCGCACCGCGCCCTTCTCAGCCTGGCTCTTCCGGATCGCCCGGAACCTCGCCATCGACCACTTCCGCTCCCGCAAGCGCTGGCAGCCCGAGGAGGAGCCGCCGGAGCCGGCGGGCGCGGAGCACGCGACCGCGGAGGAGGAGGCCCTCCATTCCATCGGCCGCGCCAGCATGCTCGAGATGATCGAGGAGCTCTCCGACGACCAGCAGCAGGTCCTGACGCTCAAGTTCGTCTTCAACTTCTCGAACGGCGAGGCGGCGACGATCCTCGGCAAGTCGGAAGGCGCCGTGAAGTCGTTGCAGCATCGCGCCCTCGCCTCGCTGCAGCGCCAGCTCGCCGGGGCCGCGTAGGTGCCGCTCGCCGTCGGCATCGTCGGTCTTCCCGACGCCGGGAAGACGACACTCTTCAACGTCCTCACGGGCGCGGGCGGCTCGGCGTCCGGGAAGAAGAACGTCGGCATGGCCCCGGTCCCCGACGAGCGGCTGGCCCGGGTTGCGGCGGCCGTCGCCGCCCGCAAGACGACCCCGGCCGCCATCCGGGTCGTCGACGTGCCCGGGGGCGGCGCGCAACTCCTCGGGAACCTCCGCCAGTCCGACGCGCTCCTCGCGGTCTACGACGGCTGGTCGGGGACCCGCGACCCTGCCGACGACCGCGTCACCCTCGCCCTCGAGCTCCTCCTGGCCGACCGGGAGCACGTCGAGCGGCGGCTGGAGCGGGTGGCGAAGCAGGCGAAGTCCGGCGACCCGCAGCTTCGCACCGAGGTCGCGACCCTCGAGCGGCTCCTCGCCCACCTCGACGCCGGCGGGCGAATCGAGACCTTCCCCGGCGAGCTTCCGGCCGAGCTCGAGCCGCTGACGACGAAGCCGCTCCTTGAGCTCGTGAACGGCCCGGGGGGCGTCGACCTCGCGCTCGAGGCCGAGCTGACCGTGCTTCCCCCCGAGGAAGCCGCCGTGTTCCGCGAGGGGCCGTCGGCACTGGAGGACGTCGTCCGCCGCCTCCTCGCCGCGCTCGACCTCGTCGCGTTCTTCACCGCCGGCGACAAGGAGACGCGGGCGTGGACGCTTCCTCGTGGAGGCACCGCGCTCGACGCGGCCGCGACGATCCATACGGACATCGCGCGCGGGTTCATCCGCTGCGAGGTGATCCGCTGGGACGACCTCGCCGCCTGCGGCTCCCACGCGGAAGCGTCGAGACGAGGCCTCCAGCGTCTGGAGGGGAAGACCTACGTCGTCGAGGACGGCGACGTCCTGAACGTGAGGTTCAGCCCGCCGCGCTAGGGGCGCCGCCCTCCGTCGTCACCGGCCGCATCGCCGCCGCCGCGTCGAGCGCGTTCGCGTGGTGGAGCACCGACGCCTCCGCCGTCCGGGCCGCGCGAGCGTCGTGGTGCGCCGAGACCGCGTGGAGCACCTCGGCGAGCACGTTCGGCTCGAGGCCGCCGGCCCGGTCCTCGATCAGGCGGAGCCCAAGATGGACGTGGCCGAGGAGCTTCCCCTCGGCGGTGGGCAGGAAGAGCGGCCCGCGGTCGAGCTCTCGCGTGCGCCCGGCGTCGTGGAGGAGGGCGGCCGCGAGCAGGATGTCGGCGCGGAGACGCGGGTGGAGCTGGGCGGCCTCGCGGACGAGCGAGGCGACGCCCACGGTGTGCTCGAGCAGCCCTCCGGCCCAGGCGTGGTGGCCGTCCTGTGTCGCCGGCAGGAGCCGCAGGCGGGCGCGGAAGTCGCCGTCGACGACGAATCGGCCCACGACGGCGCGCAGGCCGGGATGCGAGAGCTCGGCCGCGAGGAAGTCGAAGAAGCCGTCCAGCTCCTCGACGTTCCGGCGCGGCGCCGGCACGAGCTCCGCGGGGTCGGCCTCGGTCGGCTCGAGCGAGCGCACCTCGAGCTGGAGCCGGTCGCGGAAGCGCTCGACCCTCCCGAGCACGCGCACCGCGTCGCCCTCGCGGAAGCGGCCGTCGAGGAGCTCGACGTCGTTCCAGACCCGGGCCTCGATCGAGCCGGTCGGATCGACGAGCTCGAGCGCCAGATACGGGCTCCCGGAGCGGGTGCGCAAGCGGCGCTTCCGGGCGACCGCGAAGAGGCCCTCGACGACGCGATCCTCGGCGAGCTCCGCGATCGACACCCTGCGATTCTAGGTCCGGGGACGGATGGTAAGCTGGCCCGCGGTGCCCCTGCTGAAGCCGTTTCGCGCCCTGCGTTACGACGTGGGGAAGGCGGGGCCGCTCGACGACCTCGTCGCTCCGCCGTACGACATCGTCACCCCCGAGCTGCAGGCCGGGCTCGAGGCGAGGAGCCCCTGGAACGCGGTGCGGCTCATCCGCCCCGAGCGGGCCGAGTACGCGGCGCGGGCCCTCGCCGACTGGCGGGAGCGGGGCATCCTCGTCCGCGACGAGCGACCGGCGGTGTGGCTCCTCGAGGAGTCCTTCACCGGCCCGGACGGCGTCCCGCGCACCCGCCGGGGGATCGTGGCCCGGGCCCGCCTCGAGCCCTACCGCTCGGGCGCCGTCCTCCCGCACGAGGGGACGTTCCCGGGGCCGAAGCAGGCCCGCCTCGAGCTCCTTCGCGCCACGGGGACGAAGCTGTCGCCGATCTTCCTCCTCCACCACGGGAGGTCCCCGTGGCCCGACGGCGAGCCGCTGCTGAGGGCCGTGCTCGACGGCGTCGAGAGCCGGCTCTGGCCGATCGACGAGCCGCGCGCGATCGCGGACGTTCTCGCCCGTGTGGAGGGCCCCCTGCTCGTCGCCGACGGCCACCACCGCTACGAGACGGCCCTCCGCTACCACGAGGACGAGGGGACGGAGGAGACGGCCCACGTCCTCGCCGTGCTCGTGAGCAAGGACGACGCGGGGCTCGAGATCTTTCCCACCCACAGGGTCGTGAGCGGCCCGGTGCCCGAGCTGGACGGCCGCTTCCGGCGCACCGAGCTCGCCGGCGCGGCCGAGGCCCGCTCCGCCCTCGCCGGCCTGCCGCGCGACCGCGCCGCCTTCGTCCTGCTGACGCCCGGCTCGGCGACGCTCTTCGAGGGCGCCGGGCACGGGCTCGACGCGGCTCTCGTCGACGAGCTGCCGCTCGGGGACGTCGCCTACACGGCCAGCGCCGACGAGGCCGAGCGCGCCGTCGCCGTCGGTGCCGCCACCGCCGCGTTCATCGTGCGCCCTCCGACCGTCGAGGAGGTCGAGTCCTTCGCGCGCGCCGGCGAGCGCATGCCGCCGAAGAGCACGTACTTCTTCCCCAAGCTGACGAGCGGGCTCCTCTTCTCCCCCTTCGACGAGTGACGGACTGGCTCGGAGTCTGCCGGGATGCGGCCGCCGCCGTGGCCCGGGTGCTGGACGAGCTGCCGACCAGGGCCGAGCGCGAGCCGCGCGTCGGCGCCGGTAAGGGCGGCGACGACACGACCGCCGTCGACCTGGCGGCCGAGCGGGCCGTCGTCGGCCGGCTGGAGCAGGAGGCCGCGGCCGGCTGCGGCTTCACGCTTCTCTCCGAGGAGCTCGGCGAGCGCGTCTTCGGGGACGGAGGCGGCGGCGTGCACGTCGTCTGCGACCCGATCGACGGGAGCGTCAACGCGAAGCGCGGAATCCCGTTCTTCTCCCTCTCCCTGGCCGTCGCCTCCGGGCCGCGTCTGGGCGACGTCGAGCTCGGCTTCGTGCACGACTTCGGGACGGGCGAGGAGTGGGTGGCCCGCCGCGGCGGCGGCGCTCTCCTGAACGGGCGCCCGCTCGCGGGCCCGGGGCCGAAGGAGGCCGTGGAGATCCTCTCGCTCGAAGCGACCCGCACCGACAGCGTCGCCGAGCGGGTCGGAGGCCTCGTCGGCTTCGCCCAGCGGACGCGGATCATGGGCTCGCTCGCGCTCTCGCTCTGCCACCTGGCCGCCGGTCGCGTGGACGCGGTCTGCTCCCTGAAGCGGGCCCGCAGCGTGGACATCGCCGCCGCTCAGCTCCTCGTCCTCGAGCGCGGGCTCGTGATCGACCTCCCCGACGACCCGCCGTTCGCCGAGGCGGCGCTCGACCTGGGCGCCCGCTCCCGCGTCGTCGCGGCCGCGACCCCGGAGCTCTGCAGCGAGCTGTGGTCACGGCTGACCCGGGGGCCCGAAGAGCCCAAGTAACAGCCTGTTGCAAGGGATCGTGGCGACCGGCGGGGCGCTTCCGGAGGCCCGGGGCCTCGCAGACGGCCGCTCTTACCGGGCGCCGAGGCGGCGTTCGAGGTTCGCCCGCACCGCCGGCCAGTCGTCGTCCACGATCGCGTACCACGCCGAGTCGCGCACGTCGCCGCCGCGGACGAGCATGTGCTTGGCGAAGACCCCCTCGAAACGGGCGGGGAGCGCCGCGAGCGCTGCGCGGGAGCGCTCGTTGCGGGCGTCCGTCTTGAACTCGACCCGCATGCAGCCGAGCGCCTCGAAGGCGTGGTGCAGGAGGAGGAGTTTCGCTTCGGTGTTCGCCCCCGTGCCCCACGCGCTCGGCGAGAGCCAGGTCCAGCCGATCTCGACACCGAGGTGCTCCGGCCGCGGGTTGAGGTAGCGCGTGCTCCCGAGCCCCTCCCCGGTCACGGCGGAGAGGACGGCGTACGCCGCCTCGAGCCCCGCCTTGCTCCGTGCGAGCGCGTCCGCGTGCCAGCGCGCGAAGCTCTCCCGGTCGGCGGCGGCCTCCCAGGGCATCCAGCGCCAGATCGCCGGAGCCTGGGCGGCGGCCCAGAGACCCTCCTCGTGCTGGGGCGCGAGCGGCTCGACGACGACGATCCGCCCCTCGAGCCGCGTCGCCAGGCCGTCCCACACGCGGAGCTACTCGCCGAGGATGAACACCGGCGTCCCCTCCTCGACCCGCTCGAAGAGCCACTCGGCGTCGGGGACGAACATGCGGATGCAGCCGCGGGAGGCCGAGTAGCCGATCGAGGCCGCGTCGGGTGTGCCGTGAATCCCGATCAACGGTTCGGAGAGGCCCATCCAGCGCGTGCCGAGCGGGTTGCCGGGCCCCGGCGGCACGGGCTCCTTGCCCTGCGCCCAGTCGGAGTCCGGCGGGTACCACCAGGGGTCCCGCTGCATGTCCACGATCGTGAAGGAGCCGAGCGGCGTCGGGTTCGAGGCCTGACCGGTGGCGACGCGGAACTGGCGCTGCACCTTCATCCGCCTGCGCCCGTCGGCGGCGAAGAGCGTGAGCTCGTTCGAGTCGCGCAGGATGACGATCGCGCGGCCGGCGTTCCGCTGCGTCACCTCGGGCCGGAGCACGCGCACCGGGAGCTGGATCCGCTCGCGCCCGCTCGCCCGAAGCGCGCTCGCGGCGGCGGCGCGGAGCTGCCCCTGCCGTACCTCGCGGCCGAAGCTCGACCGCGTGATCCGGGGCCGCTGGCCGCGCAGGACGATCTCGGAGTCGCCGGCAGGCCGGGCGAACTGCCCGGCCACCCGGTGCGCCCATCGACGCAGGCTCTTTCCGTCCACTTCGACAGCAAGCCCGACCCGCGTCCCTGCGGACGCGTCCAAGACGGCCGTCACGGCGCGCTCGACGTCCGTCTGCGCCCCCAGCGTCTCGGGCGCGTAACGCCGGCTCTCGCCCCGGAACGCGATCGTGACGGGGCGGGAGGCGTAGTCGGTGAGCGCGCTCCGCACGCCGGCCTCGTCGAGGCCCGAGAGGTCGAGGTCGCCGACGGTCACTCCCGCGGCGACGAGGCCCTCGGCCGCCTTCTCCATGCCAGTGACCGGGCCTTCCTGCGCGGGCGCGGCGGCGACGAGTACGAGGACGGCGACACCGGCGGCCGTGAGCACGCTCGCCAGGCCGCGGCCCCAGCGCCGGATTTTCCGCGTGCTCATTCCGCCGTCCTCACGGAAGGCTTCAGTTCGTCGTCGATCGCCGGATTCCTCATCAAGGCAGGAGTCGCACGGGGATTCTGACCTCGTGGGGCGGACGGCCGACGCCGGCCGCGTCGTCGTCGTGGACGACGATGGTGCCGATCTGCTCGCGATCGACCGTGAACGGGACGGCCACGCGGTACGTCCCTCGGCAGCCCGTTCCGCAGGTCGCGGTCGTGAACGTCTCGGCGAGCGTCACGCCGCTCTCGTCGAGGATCTTCACGAGCACGTTCGCCTCGAAGACGTTCGCGCTACCGCGGACGACGACCGGGCTGGAGACGTTCTCCTCGAAGGTCGGGGAGACGACGAGGATGGGGGGGAGCAGGTCGGCGAAGTCCCTCCGCGACAGGGGATGGTCGATGATGATCCCCTCGCCGCCGAGGACGTCGATCGGCTTCCCGTCGAGGCTGAAGACGACGCCGCCCACGGTCGGGAACTGCGTCAGCGTGAAGACGACCTGCGCGAGGCGCGACTGCATCGAGAGCGTGCCGCCGCCGGAGCCGTACTCGGACGTCAGGTCGACGCTGGCGATCCCCTCGTCGATCGTGAGGCCGAGGAGCTGGGTCCCGTCCGGGATCGAGGTGGAGAGCCCCTGCTGCGCCTCGAAGGCACTCGGCCCCGCGAGCAGCGCCTCGAGCGCCGCGGTGCCGACCCGCGGGGTCGCCTCCTGGGTTCGGTACGTGACGAAGAGCCCGTCGGAGTTCTGGAACCAGACCTGGTACGTGACGACGCCGGGCGTGGGGACGGTCTCGCCCTCCTCGTTCGTCGTCGTCGGCGGAGGCAGGGTCTCGGCGGTCTCGGTGGTCGCAGCGGGGGCGGACGGCACCGGCCCCGCAGGGGTCGCGTCCCCGTTGGCGCCGCAGCTCGCGGCCAGGAAGCCGGCAGATGCGGCGAGGACGACGGCGGGAGCGAGCAGCAGGGCCTTCATGAGTGCCTCCTACGAGTGGTCACTCGCCATCGTGCCCGGGGGGCGCAACGGCGCCCTCACCGCCCGGTAACGGTTCCGTAACGGGCAGGCGCAACGTGAAGCGCGTGCCGGCGCCCCGCTCGCTCGTCACCTCGACGTCCCCGCCGAGGAGGCGCGCGTTCTCGCGGGCGATGGCCAGGCCGAGCCCGCTGCCGGGCCCGGCCCGCGCCCGGTCGGCCTTGTAGAAGCGCTCGAAGATGTGCGGCAGATCCTCGGGCGCTATTCCCCTCCCGCGGTCGGAGACCTCGACGAAGGCGCCGACGCCGTCGCGGCCCACGCGCACCGCCACGTCCCGGCCGCCGTGCTCGAGCGCGTTCCCGATCAGGTTGGCGACTATCCGCTCCAGTCGCCGCGGATCGGTGGCGAGCACGACCTCCTCCGTCTCGAGGCCGAGCCGGCCCTCCCAGCGGCGTGCGCGCACGGCGGAGCGGACGACCGAGGCGGCGTCCGCGGCCTCGAGCCGGACGGGCTGCGTGCCCGCGTCGAGGCGCGAGATCTCCATCAGGTCCTCGACGAGGTCGCGGAGCCGGGCCACGTCCTCGACGAGGAGCTCGGCGGGCCGCCGCGCCTCGGGCGGCATCCGCTCGAGGTGGTCGGCCAGGAGCGAGGCGGCGTTCACGACAGCCGTCAGAGGCGTCCGCAGCTCGTGCGAGACGTCCGCCGTGAAGCGGCGCTCGCGAGCCTGCGCCTCGGAGAGCTCGGTGATGGTCGCCTCGAGCGCGTCCGCCATCTCGTTGAAGGCGATCGCCCACGCGCCGAACTCGTCCTCGCTCTCGACGGGAAGGCGGGTGGCGAGGAGGCCTTCCGCGAGCGAGTGCGCAGCCTCGCTCGCACGACCGACCGGAGCGAGGATGCGCCGCGCGAGGAGGGCGCCGGCGAGCGCGGCGATGAGGACCACGACGCCGAGCCCCGCGAGCAGGATCGTCCCCAGCGTGTCGAGGTCGTCGTGGACCTCCGCCTCGGAGAAGAAGAAGAAGGCCTCGTCCTCGCTGCCCGGCACGCGGCCGCCGACGACCAGAGTGGGCGTCTCTCCGAGGGTCGTGCGCTCGTAGCCGAGCTGACCCGTGGCGACGAGCTCGCGGAGGCCCGCGGGCACCTGTGCCTCGCCGACGGAGAGGCTCGACGGGTACGCCCGCCCGCCTGCGAGCAGAACCGTCTCGAAGCCACCGCGTCTGCGGTAGGCGTCGAGCAGCGCCTCGGGCCCCTGGGCCGGCAGCGTCTCGGCGGCGAGCACGAGGTTGAAGCGCGACTGATCGAGCCCTCGGTCGACGCTGTCGGCGAGGCGCGCGTCCCGGACGAGGAGGTAGGAGCCGCCGGCGAGCGCTGCCGCCGCGAGGAAGGCGGTGAGCCCGAATGCGAGCGTCAGCCGGCGGCGGAGCCGTCCCGGCTGGATGCGGCGCGCCTTCACGGCCGCTCGAAACGGTAGCCGACGCCCCGTACCGTCGTCACGAGGCGCGGGTGCCTGGGGTCGTCCTCGATCTTCGCCCGCAGTCGCTGCACCGCGACGTCGACGAGCCTCGAGTCGCCGAGGTACGTGTAGCTCCAGACCCGCTCGAGCAGGAGCTCGCGTGTGAAGACCTGGCCCGGCCTGCGCGCGAGCTCGAGCAGGAGCTTGAACTCCGTCGTCGTCAGCGCCACGTCCTCCCCGCCCTTCGTCGCCCGGAACCCGGCCGGGTCGATCTCGAGGTCGCCGGCGACGATGCGTGCGGCCGCCGCCTCCCCGCTCGCCCGGCGGAGCGCCGCCCGCACGCGCGCGACCAGCTCGGGCAGCTCGAACGGCTTCGTCACGTAGTCGTCTGCGCCCAGCTCGAGCCCGACGACGACGTCCACGGTGTCGCTCCGCGCCGACAGGATGACGATCGGGACGCTGCTCTCCTTGCGGATCTCCCGGCAGACGTCGTAGCCGTCGAGCTCCGGGAGCATGAGGTCGAGGACGACGAGGTCGACCGACTCGCGGCGGAAGCGGAGGAGCGCGTCGCGCCCGTCGGGGGAGGCGGTGACGCGGAAGCCGGCCGCCTCGAGCCCGAGCGCGGTCGTCTCGCGGATCGAGGCGTCGTCCTCGACGAGGAGCAGGTGGGCGCTCATGAGCATCCTTCCGGCTCATGAGCACGGGGAGGGAGCCGGAGGCGAGTGGCGCTCATCGCTCCGCCGGCCGGACGAGCCGCGGCTGCACCCAGGCGATGTGCGCTCGCCGGAGGCCGTGCCTCTCGACGCCGCGCGCCCCCAGGCGAATGCGCAGGATGCCCGTGCGCTCGGTCCCCGGCGAGTGCGCGGCGAAGACGAAGTTGCCGAGGCTCCAGGCCACGAGCCGCTTCCGCCGCGGCTCGATCGGTTGGAGGACGTGCGGGTGGGCGCCGAGGACGATCGTCGCGCCCGCGTCGAGCGCGACCGAGGCGAGCTGGCGCTGGCGCGCGCTCGGCGTCCGCGCCAGCTCGATCCCCCAGTGGAAGTAGGCCACGACCACGTCGGCGCGCGTGCGCGCGGCGCGGACGTCGGCCCTGATCAGCTCGGGGAACGCGGGCGTGGCGCCGGAGAGGGTCGGGCCTGCGTCGAAGCCGGGCGGGCGGACGTCGGAGTAGCCGAGAAAGGCGACCCTCAGGCCGCCCCGGGCGAGGATCGCCGACCGCCGCGCCCGCTCCAGGTCCGCGCCGCCGCCGACCGGCCTGATCCCGAATCGACGCGCGTGCCGGAGCGTGTCCCGGAACGCGCGGCGCCCGTAGTCGAGCGAATGGTTGTTGGCGACCGAGACCACGTCGATCCCTGCGAAGCGCGACGCGGCGCGGAGCGCGCGCGGCGGTCCCCTGAACGTGAACGCCTTGGGCACGGGGCTCCCGCGCCTCGAGACGGCGCCCTCGAGGTTGGCGACTGCGAGGTCCGCGTCCCGGAGCACGGGGGCGACCGAGCGCCACGGCCAGCGGGGTCCGTGGCGGGCGATCGCCGTTGCGACGCCGCCGCCGAAGGTGACGTCCCCGGCGGCGGCGAGGACGAGCGGACGCACGCGGAGCCTCCCGACCTCGACCCGGTCCTCGCCGGAGACGACGGCGACTGGGTAGCGCCCCTTCTCGCGGGGGGCTCGCACGTGGAACGAGAACCTGCCCTCCGCCGTCGCGACCGTCCGCGCCCGCCGGCGCTCGCCGATCCAGAGGGCGACCGGCGCGTCCGGCGCCGCGGTTCCGCGTACGCGCAGAAACGTGGAGGGAGCGGCCCAGTCCGGCAGCGCGGTCGCGACGGCGAGCGGAGGAGGATCCTGCGCTCGCACCGGCTCCGCGAGACCGAGCGCCCACGCGGCGCCGAGCCCGAGCGCGCAGGCGAGGACGGCGGCGGCGGCCCTGGCAGACACGGGCACCCGCCTCTCTTACGCCCGCCACGCCTGGAGTCCTCGTTCCATTGCGGGGAATGTGACAGAGTGGCCGCTGCTAGCCTAGGTCCGTGGCCGCTTCCAGGGACGAGATCTTCCGCGCGCTCGAAAGCGTGATCGACCCCGAGCTGGGGCGGTCGGTCGTCGAGCTCGACATGGTGCGCGACGTGGTCGTCGACGGCTCGCGCGTCGGGGTCACGATCGCGCTCACCGTCGCCGGCTGCCCGCTGCGGGCGAGCTTCCAGGAGCAGGTCGACCGCGCGCTCCTGCCGCTCGACGGCGTCGAGGAGGTGGTCCTCGGCTTCGACGTGATGACGCCGGAGGAGAAGGCGGCGCTGACGCAGCGCCTCCGGGGCGGCGTCGCCGAGCGAACGCCGGGCGTCTCCGTGGACGCCGGCACCCGCGTGCTCGCGGTGGCGAGCGGCAAGGGGGGCGTCGGCAAGTCCTCGCTCGCCGCCAATCTCGCGGCGGCGTTCTCGCGGCTCGGGCAGAAGGCCGGCGTCCTCGACGCCGACGTCTACGGCTACTCGATCCCGCACATGCTCGGCATCCACCAGCGGCCGGTCGCCGTCGACGGTGAGGGGCGCGCGATGATCGTCCCGCCCGTCCGCAGCGACCTCAAGGTGATGTCGATCGGCTTCTTCCTCGACGAGAACACCCCGGTCATGTGGCGCGGGCCCATGCTCCACCGGGCGCTCGAGCAGTTCCTCTCCGACGTCCACTGGGGCGAGCTGGACACGCTCGTCGTGGACATGCCTCCGGGGACGGGGGACGTTGCCATCTCGCTCGGCCAGCTCCTCCCGCGCGCGGAGGCGCTCGTCGTCACCACGCCGCACCGCGCCTCGCAGCAGGTGGCCGTCCGCGCCGCGCAGATGGCGCGGAAGACGAACATGCGCCTGCTCGGCGTCGTCGAGAACATGTCCTACCTCACCCGGGAGGACGGGTCGCGGGAGGCGCTCTTCGGCGAGGGCGGCGGCGCGTCGCTCGCCGCCGAGGTGGAGGCGCCGCTCCTCGCCCGAATCCCGTTCGACCCGCGGCTCGGCGAGCTCGCCGACGCGGGCGAGCCGATCGTCTGGGCCGAGCCGGAGACCCCGGTCTCGCGGGCGATCGTCGAGCTGGCCGAGGCGGTCGCGGAGACGAAGCGCGAGCAGGGCGTCGGCATCGTCAAGCCGCTCCCGCTCGTCCAGAGCTGACCGCCACCTCGTAGACTCCGCCTCGATGAGGCGGGAGGCGATGCTGCAGCGTCTCGAGACGGCCGGGCTCGCGGAGCGCGCGACGGTCTACGAGCGGGACGCCGGCGAGCTGCTCGTCACCTGGCTGACGCCGCTCTTCCTCGAGTACGAGACGATCGGGCAGCTCCAGGCGGCAGGGGCGGAATGGGTCTACGGCGACGATCCCGAGGCGACCAGGGCCCGGGTGAGGAGCCGCGCCGGGGAGCTCGGCGAGCGCGTCTGCGCCCTCTGGGCCTTCGAGAGGTTCGCGGCCGACCTCGCCCTCGACGCCGCCGTCGAGCATCTCGACGACCTCTGGTTCCCGGCCTCGGACGACCTCTGGCTCCTCTCGCTCAAGCACCGGCGCTTCGTCCTCCTCCACCACGACGAGCTCTTCCTCTTCGCGGACCTGGGCGGGCCGCCGCACTGGCCCGTGCTCGAGCCGCATCCCCACCCGTGAGCCGCGGCGAGGCCGCCGGCCGGCTGCGTGCGCTCGGATTCGCCGAGCGCGAGGCGGGCATCCTCGCCGACCACTTCCTCGCCGCCGAGGAGCGTGGGCGCACGAGCCACGGGCTGCGGCGGATCGAGTGGCTCGCCGGTCTTCCCGACCTCGACCCGGGCGCGCAGCCGAGCCGCGTCGTCGTCGAGGAGGCCTACGAGCGCTGGGAGGGCCGCGGCGCGGTCGGCTACCTCACCCTCGCGGCGATCTGCAAGGCGCAGCTCCTCGTCCCGCCGGCGCGGGCGCGCCTCGTCGTCGCCGGCGCGTGCTTCCCGACCGGCATGCTCGGCTACTGGGTGCGGCAGCTTGCCGACGGCGGCCTCGTGGCGGCGCTGACGGCGACCTCGCCGCCTCGCCTCGCCTCCCCGGACGGCGGCCCGCCGCTCGCGGGCACGAACCCGCTCGCGATCGGGATCCCCAGCTCGGACGGAAGGCCGGTCGTCGCCGACGTCTCCATGGGCCGGGTCACGCACGGCGACGTCTTCGCCGGCGAGGCCCGCCCGGAGGACCTCGTCCCCTTCGGCGGCGACCAGGCCCACAAGGCCTTCGCGCTGGCGGTCGGCCTGCAGCTCCTCGTGGACTCGCTGGCGGGCGACGGGTACGGCGCGGTGTTCCTCGTGGCTCGCCCGGAAGCCGACCCGGTGCCTGCCCTGCGCGAACGGGCGCACGGCGTGCACCTCCCCGGCGACCGTTAGAGGGCTTGTGTTTCACGAGCACAAAGTGTCCGCGCGCGTCGGCTGCGGGCTCACGGCGCTTGCGGAGCTTCTGGCGTCTTGTGCGCGTGGAACACGAGCGCTTCCACGGCCTCGAGGACGAGACGTGCTGGTCAGCCCCGGGTGGGACTCCTCTTGGGCTACTCCGGCGCGTGGATCCAGGCTCGTCCGGTGATGGCTCAGCCGCGAGCTCGATGACGAGCCGTCCGTCGTTAGCCTGCGGCGTCCTCGACGGACGCGACGCGCCACAGGCTCCCCTCCGGGGCCGGCGGCGGGGCATTGAACGCGTCGCCCGGTCGAAAGCTCCGGCGGTCGCTTTCCAGGATGCCTGCAGGCCGCCCGTCTCTCACCAGCCTCAGGCGTGTCCGGGTCACGTCGCCCTAGCCGTACGTGAGCCGGCGGAAGTCGAGGCCGCGCAGGTCTCGGCGCTCCGGCGGGACGAGGACGCATGCGACCTCCGGGTGGGCGAGCGCCTGCGTGACAGACTCGGCGTTATCAGCGCGAACGACGACCGGCATTCCCGCCGCGTGCGCCGCTCGCAGCCCTTCCACGTCGGACACGCCCTCGAGGACGAGCGCCTCCTCCAGCAGGATCTCGTCCTCTCCCTCGACCGCGATCTCCGGCACCTGCCGGCCCGTCGCCCCGAACCAGCGCTGACGCACGGTTAGACCGTGACCGTCTCGCCCGGCTCGGGCGCGAGCACCTCGACGTCGGGCGCCAGCGCCCGCAGCTCGTCCGGCGTCCCGGCGAGGAGCGGAAACGTGCCGTAGTGGCAAGGGACGCACCGCGAGACGCCGAGGAGCTCGAGCGCGACGGCCGCCTCCTTCGGGTCCATCGTGTAGTGGCCGCCGATCGGGAGCACCGCCACGTCGGGCTCGTAGATCCGGCCGATCAGCTGCATGTCGGAGAAGACGCACGTGTCGCCGGCGAAGTAGATCGTCGTCCCGTTCTCGAGCTCCAGGACGATGCCGGCCGCCTCGCCGGCGTAGGTGCCGTCGGGGCAGCTGCTCGAGTGCTTCGCGTCGGTGAGCGTCAGCTTGATGCCCTCGTGGTCGATCGTCCCGCCCTTGTTGAAGGCGCTGGTCGCGTCCTCCTCGAGCCCCTTGCCCTCGAGCCAGCCGTGCAGCTCGACCTGGGCGACGACGCGCGGGGAGAAGCGCTTCCAGAGCTCGATCGTCTCGCCGACGTGGTCGCCGTGGCCGTGCGTGAGCGCGATCAGGTCGACGCGCTCGGGCTCGCGCTCGCCCTCCGGGCACTTGGGGTTCTCGAGCCACGGATCGACGTAGACGCGTTTGCCGCCGGGGCTGTCGAGGCGGAACGCGGAGTGGCCGAGCCAGGTCAGCGGGACGTCGGGCATGTGAGACTCCTTTCCTCGCGTGCGGCCAGCGTAACGAAGGAGAACGGCGCCCGGAGGCGAACGCGGGACCTCATGCGGGACACGCGCAGCGCCGCCGACGCGATGGCCGTCGAGCTCGCCGGGGCCCTCCTCATCGCCACGGCCGCCGCGGACGCCTTCGGCGCCGCCGGCCTCGCCTTCTACCTCCTCGTCCTCGCCGTCCCCGTGACCGCGATCGCCGGCCTCGTCTGCTTCGGACGCGTCGTAGACGTCGGCGGCGACGTGCTGGGAAGGGCCCAGGCGGGCCTGGCCACGGTGCTCGTCCTCGCCATCGTCGCGGGGGCCGCCGTCCGCGCCCCGGCGGTTCCCGAGGGTGCCGCCCCGCCGCTCGCCACGCTCGCGCTAGCCCTCGCCTTCGTCGTCCTGATCGCGCAGGCCCTCATCGCCCTCGTCCCCGTCCGCGCGCAGCGCCCGCAGGACGAAAGCATGCACGGGCCGCTCCTTGCCCTTGACCGGGAGCTCGCCGAGGTCCTCGACGTCGGCGGCGTCCCCGAGCGCCCGGCGCGTCCGCTCCGCGATCACGACCTCGCCCGGGCGGGCCTGGCCCTCGAGGCGGGCGCCGGTGTTGACGACGTCCCCCGTCGGCGTGTACGAGCGGGCGCCCGGCGCGCGCACGAGACCGACGTGCGCGTCGCCTGAGTTGATTCCCGCGCGGAAGCGGGGCCGCCCCGGCGCCCGCCCGGCCACCGCGCCCGTCGCCTCCTGGAGCTCGAGGCCGGCCCGCGCGGCGCGGCGCTCGTGGCCGGGGCCGGTGAAGACTGCGAAGATCGCGTCGCCGATCGTTTGCACGAGCTCCCCGCTGTTGCGCTCGACGACCGGTGCGACGGCCGAGAAGTACTCGTCCAGGAGCGCTCGCACCTCCGCCGCGGGCGTCCGCTCGGCATAGGACGTGTAGCCCGCGAGGTCGGCGAAGAGGACGCTCACCTCTTCCCGTCGACCCAGCGTCCGCTCCTCGTAGAGGTCGGCGAAGATCTCGGCGGACGAGCCCTCGCGCTGCCACTCCCGCCAGACGCTCCGCGCCACCAGCGCGAACGCGAGCAGCATCAGCAGGTGCCACTCCCACCAGGAGACGCGCCAGTTCCGCGAGACAGCGACGGCGAGCATGGCCTCGGCGAGCAGCACCCAGGCCGCGAGGACCGCGAGGGCGACGGGCGCTCTCCGCCGCGCGTAGAGGCGTCCGAAGCGGTAGGCGGCGTAGCCGTAGAGGAGGACGCCGAGGGCCCAGAGGGCCAGCAGCGGCGCGCGCGCCGCCTCGGGCGAGATCGGCTCGTCGAGCGGCGGCAGCGTCCCGAGGGCGATCACCGCCCAGAGGACGAGCGCGACGCCGATCGAGCCGAGCAGGAGGCGCCGGGCGCGCACGACGCCCTCCGCCTGCGCGGGCGCGAGCGGCAGCGCCGAGGCGAAGGCGAAGCCTGAGGCGACGAGCAGCCCGATCGCGGACGCGATCTGAAAGCCGGCGTTCTTGCCCGAGAGGAGGACGCCGGGCGTGGCGAGCGCGTGCAGCCCGAGGAAGCCGGAGCTGGCGAGGAAGGCGAGCGCGACGAGGAGGACGCGCGCGTCGCCCCGCCGCCCCGCTGCCTCCGCCATCAGGAGCCCGAGGCCGAAGCTGACGACCGCCGTGGCGAGGACGAGCCAGAAGTGCGCAGGCTGGTGCTCCCAGGCGACGTCGAGGCGCGGGACGCCGAGGAGGAGCAGGAGCCCCGCGAGGGGGAGAGCGAGAGCGGCCGCCGTGAGCGCCGCGCGTCTCACAGGAGCGAGCGGAGCTCCCGTTCGTGCTCGGCCCCGCGGAAGTCGTTGAGGCGGTCGGGGGGGAGCAGGCGCTCCCGGATCTCGCCGTCGCGGCGGACGTAGACCGCCGGGTAGACGTCTCCCTCCGCGTTGGTCTCGACCGCGATCGCGACGGCGTCGGGCCCGGCCTCGTCGACGAAGTGCGCGAGCGGGACGACGTCGGCGATCCCGTCGGCGGTCACGGCGCGGGCCAGATAGGACTTCTGCGTCCAGAGCTCCGGCGCCGTCGTCGCCTCCTCGAGCAGGTAGCGGACGAGGTCGTCCGGCTCGACATGCTCGCGCGGCGGCTCGACGCCGAAGCGGGTCTCGGCGAGGTGGCGTGCCAGGATGCGGGCGTTGTAGCGGAAGCCGTGGACGGCCGGTGAGGCCGCGCCGATCCCGTGCTTCTTCAGGCCCGCCGCGCCCTGCGTCGCGTTCCCGGCGAAGAAGATGCCGGAGCCGGGCGCGCTCTCCCAGAACGGCGTCAGGGCGGGGATCCGCCCCTGCGCGACCGTGCGGACGCCGAGGGCGGGGAGGTCGAGGAGCGGCGTCGTGAATCCGGTCGCGGCGAGGACGTCGTCCACCTCGAGGTCGACCGGTCCCGGGACGGTCGTCCCCTGGCCGACGACGCGCCAGCCGCCTTCCCGGCGCTCGATCCGCTCCACCGCGAGGTCGAGCGAGAACGTTCCGCCGCCGAGGGCCGCGTCCTCGTAGGGCTGGAGGTAGCGCACGCGGACGCTCGCCTGCACGATCGGGTCGGCCTGCGCCGGCCGCGGGGAGCCGAGGATCACCTGCCGGGCCCAGGGCAGGAGCCCGTCGGCGATCTCGAAGCCGGAGTTGCGCTTCCCGATCACGAAGACGCGCCGGCCGCGGTAGGAGCGGGGCTCGCCGGTCTCCACGTAGTGCGGGACGTCCTCGATGCCGGGGATCTGCGACTTCCAGGGGGTCGTCACGCCGGTGGCGAAGACGGCCGTGCGGCAGCGGTACTCGCCGTCGGCGGTCGTCAAGACGAGCGTCCCGTCCTCCTCGCGCCGGCTCGCCTCCCACGCGCACCCGTAGCGGACGCGCACCGGCACGCGCTCGGCGAAGGCCGCGATCCCCTGCTCCATCTCCGCGCGCGACGGCACCATGTAGGCGCGATCCATGAACCGGGGCACGAGCGCCTGGTGCTTCGACTCGTCGGCGATCAGGCTGTTGTGGTCGAACCACTCGTACGCGCGCGTGCCGGGCTCGGCGGGCGCGTCGGGCTTCGACCAGGAGAGGAGGCGTTGGAAGATCGGATAGAGGCGGAACATTCCGCCCGGCGCGTCGTCGGCCGAGATCGTCGCGTGCTCGACGCCCAGGCGGGAGAGGCAGTAGCTCGCCTGCAGCCCTCCGGGCCCGCTGCCGACGACGACGACCGGGTAGTCCCCCGGCGGGAACGGCCGCTCGTCCCGGAACGCCACTACTCGAGGATGTCCCGGATCCGGCGCGCGACCGTCTGCAGCATCCGGTACATGACATGCGGGTACTGCACGAGGAACGCCTCGAGCTGCGGGCCGGGGATCTCCAGGCACGAGAGCGACGTGCGCGCGACCACGTCTGCGGTCGGCTTGCACTCGAGCAGCGTCGAGACCTCGCCGAAGAAGTCACCGCGGAGGAGCCGCCGCGGCTCGCCGCCGCCCGGCAGCTCCACCGCCGCCTCGCCTTCGAGGATGACGAAGAGGCCGCCGCCGGAGAGGCCGCGCCTGAGCACGCGCTCGCCGTCGGCGAAGCTCCGCTCCCACTCGGGGTCTGCGATCGCCTCGAGGTCGGCCTCGCGCAGGTCGGCGAAGAGGGCGAGTCCGGCGAGGCTGCGGACGAGCTCGTCGCGGGCGTTCATGGGCATGAGGCTACAACGGCAGGTCGCGGGCCGCGAAGTGAACGGCCTCGGAGAAGGTCGGGAAGGGCTGGATCGTGTCCCGGAGGACGTCGACCGAGACCTCCGCCCGGATGGCGAGGGTGAGCTGCCCCAGCCACTCGCCCGCCTCGGGCCCGACGGCGGTCGCCCCCACGAGCACACGCCGCTCGGGGTCGGCGTACAGCTTCAGGAGCCCGGGGCGCTTGGGCTTCTGGAACGTTCCCGTGCGGGCGACCGACTCGACCTTCCAGGAGGCGGTGACCGCGCCCTCCCCGCTCGTGTCTCCGGTCGCCGCGACCTGCGGATCGGTGAAGATCGCCGCCGGGATCGCCCGGTAGTCGGCACGGACGTCGTGCCCGGCGACGTCGCCGGCGGCGATCCGGCCCTGGTACTTGCCGACGTGCGTGAAGAGGGCGACGCCTGTGACGTCGCCCGCCGCCCACACTCCCTCGCCGGCGCGGAGCCGCTCGTCGACGACGATGCCCTTGCGCTCGATCTGGAGCCCGAGCTTCTCGAGGCCGAGGCCGTCCACGTTCGGCTTGCGCCCGGTGGCGACGAGCAGCCGCTCGGCCTCGACCGGCTCCTGCCCCTCGAGCTCGAGCCGGAACGGGAGATCGCCCCCGCCCTCGACCCGCGTCGCCTTCGCGTCGAAGCGGAGCTCGACTCCCTCCTCCCGGAAGGCGTCGGCAAGGATGTCCGCGGCCTCGGGGTCGAGGCGCGGGAGGAGGTGCGCGCCGTTCTGGACGAGCGTGACCTCGGCGCCGAGTCGCCGGTAGACCTGCGCGAGCTCGCAGCCGACCGCGCCGCCGCCGACGATGGCGAGGGTCGCCGGGACGGCGCTCGCGCTCGTCCCCTCGCGGCTCCCCCAGAACGGAACCTCGGCGAGCCCCTCGATTCGCGGGACGACCGGCCGCGAGCCCGTGGCGATCATGAGGGCGTCGTAGGGGAGGTCGCGCTCGCCCACGCGGACGAGCCCGGGCTCGGCAACGACTGCGGTGCCGCGGACGAGCTCGGCGCCCACCGTCCCGGTGACCCACCTCGCCTGGCTCGAATCGTCCTTCTCGGACACCTCGTCGCGCCAGGCGAAGACACGCTCGGCGTCCACCGCCGAGACGGCGGCGTCGGCGCCCGGCGCGAGCCGTGCCCGCTCGACCACCTCGAGCGGGCGCAGGAGCGTCTTCGACGGGATGCACGCCCAGTAGGAGCACTCGCCGCCGACGAGCTCGTGCTCGACGACCGCGATCTCCGCGTCCGGCTCGTGCCGCCGGAGCGCGGCGGCGAACGCCTCCCCCGTTGCGCCCGCGCCGAGGACGACGACCTTGCGGGCCACGGCTCAGCGTCCCCCCGGAAACGCGTGCCTGCAACAGACTCTTGCCTGGGAAGCTCCGGAGGCGGAGGGGGCGTGGCGGCGGCTCGGCGGCATCCTCGGAGGGGTAACTATCCCACCGGGAAGTTCAGGAAGTCCACGGCGTCGCGGGCGATCTCCACGAGCGGGTCGGCCGCGACGAACGTGCCCACGGCCACGACGACCGACGCCCCCACGGCGGCGACGAGGAGCCGGTCGGGCGGCGGCGACCCGCCGGCGGCCGTGACGGCGAGCTCGCGCGGCTGCATGAACATCGCCCGGATGACGCCCGCGTAGTAGTAGATCGAGATCGCGGTGGCGATCACGCCGACGACGGCGAGCCACGCCCAGCCGCGGTCGACCACGGCAGAGAAAGCGTAGAACTTGCCCAGGAAGATGCCGGCCGGCGGCAGTCCGATGAAGCCGAACATGAAGAGCGCCATCGAGAGGCCGAGGAACGGCCGCTCCCAGCCGAAGCCGGCGAGGTTGCCGAGCGTGACCGGCTGCCCCAGTTCGCGCTCGCGCACCGCGACGACTGCGAAGGCGCCGACGCTCATAGCGCTGTAGGCGATCAGATAGTAGAGGAGCGCTCGCCCGCCGAGCGCGTTCCCGGCCGCGATCGGCATGAGCAGGAAGCCGGCGTGGGAGATGCTCGAGTACGCGAGCAGCCGCTTCAGGTCGGTCTGGACGAGGGCGGCGAGGTTCCCCCAGGCGAGCGAGGCGACGACGATGACCGCGAGGGCGACCGTCCAGAGCTCCTCCTCGCCGGGGAACGCGGTCACGAGCAGGCGCAGCGTGACGACGAGCGCCGCCACTTTCGTCGCGGCGGACATGAACCCGCTGACCGGGGTCTGGGCGCCCTGGTAGACGTCCGGCGTCCACATGTGGAACGGTGCCGCCGAGGCCTTGAAGGCGAGCCCGACGATGAGCATGGCGAGCCCGGCGACGAGGAAGAGCCGTTCGGCGTCTTCCGCCCCCGCGGCGATCCCCTCGAAGCCGACGGCGCCCGTGGCGCCGTAGACGAGCGCGCTCCCGAAGAGGAGGATCGCCGAGCCGAAGCTGCCGACGATCAGGTACTTGAGCCCTGCCTCGAGGGCGGGCAGACGGTCGGTTGCGATCGCGACCAGGACGTAGAGCGAGATCGAGAACCATTCGAGCCCGAGGAAGAGCGTGATCAGGTCGTTGGCGGCGACGAAGAACGCCATGCCCGAGGCGGCCGTGAGCAGGAGCGCGTAGTACTCGCCGACGCGGTCCGGGCGACCGGGCTCGCGGTACGACACCGCTACGGTGAGGAGGCCGGCGCCCATGATCAGGATCTGCGCCAGCTCGCCGAGGCGGTCACGGCGGAGCGCGTCGGCGACGATGCCGCGGCCGGACTCGTCGGCGACGAAGAGCGCGATCGCGATCCCGGCCGCGGCGGCGAAGGCCAGGGCCGCGACCGCGGCGGCGAACGCAGGCCGGGCCGGAGCGGGGACGAAGAGCGTCCCGATGGCGGCGAGGATCCCGCCGCCGAGGGTGACGAGGATCGGCGAGAGCGCCGCCCAGTCGACGACCGGAGGGGTGAATTCCACCTAGAACCACCCCCCGAAGGCCCGATCGGTGATCGCCGCGGGCCAGAACGAGAGCGCGACGAGGGCGACGACGAGGGGCGCGATGATGCCGATCTCGGCCGGGCGCAGGTCGAGCGCCTCGGCTGGCACCGCGCTGCCGACGTTCTCGTGCAGGACGGCGGAGATGAGGCGGAGCATGTAGAGGGCGGCGAGCACGATCGCCCCGGCGCCGACGACCGCCCAGCCCCAGCCGACGGCGAAGATTCCGTTCAGGACGAGGAACTCCGCCGCGAACGCGGTCGAGCCGGGCACGGCGAGCGCGATCACGCCCGTGACGATCAGGACGGTGGCGAGGACCGGCCGCCCGCGGGCCATCCCGCCGAGGAGCGCAAGCTCGCCCGTGCTCGTCCGCCGCTCGATCGCCCCCGCGAGGAGGAAGAGCGCGGCCGAGACGAGCCCGTGGTTGACCATGTGCAGGAGCGCGCCCGTCGTCCCCGACGCGTTGACGGCGAAGAGACCGATCACGATCAGGTTCATCTGGGCGAGGCTCGAGTACGCGATCACGCCGCGCACGTCGGGCGCCCGGAAGGCGAGGAGCGAGCCGTAGACGAGCCCGATCGAGGCGAGCACGAGCACGGGCACGCGCCAGTCGATCGCCACGTCGGGGTAGAAGGGCACGGCGATGGCGAGGAAGCCGTAGGCGGCGGTCTTGGAGATGACGCCGGAGAGGACGGCGGCGACCTCGGGCGGCGACTCGCGGTAGGCGTCCGGCAGCCAGCCGTGGAAGGGCCAGAGCGGCGCCTTGACCGCGAAGGCGACTGCGAAGCCGAGGAAGATCCACGTGCTCGACCCCGCGCCGAGGGCCGTCATGTCGAACGTCCCCGCGCCGAGCCCGGCGGCGATGATGGCGACGAGCATGAAGAGCGACCCGACCATCGTGTAGACGACGAACTTCACGGTCGCGCCGAGCCGCCCCGGCCCTCCCCACACGCCGATGAGGACGTAGAGCGGTATCAGCATGGCCTCCCAGAAGACGTAGAAGAGGACGAGGTCCTGGGCGGCGAAGACGCCGATCGTCGCTCCCTCGAGCAGGAGGAGGAGGCTCAGGTAGACGCCGGCGCGCTCGCGCCCGGCCCAGAGGCCGTAGCCGATCGCGGCGGCGGTGACGACGACGGTGAGGCCGACGAGCCAGAGGGAGTAGTCGTAGAGGCCGACGCGGTAGGCGACCTCGAGATCGGAGAACCACACGGCCTCGGCGTCCCCTTGCAGGCCCCCGGCGGCGAAGTCGAAGTTGAGTGTCGTCCCGATCCAGTAGGCGAGCTCCGCCAGCGCGACGAGGAGCGCGAAGCCTCCGGCCGCGCGCGGGGAGCGCCAAGGGACGAGCCAGACCGCGAGTGCGCCGGCGACGGGAAGGAAGATGAGGACGGTGGCCTGCATGCGTCAGGCGGCGATGAGGAAGACGACGGCGAGGACGGCGAGCCCGAGGGCGAGCGCGAGGACGTAGGCGCGCACGCGCCCGGTCTGGGCGGAGGCGACGAGGCCCGAGAGGTCACGGACCCCGGTCCCGAGGCTGCCGACGGAGCGGAGCACGAGCGGCGCCTCTACCCAGCGACCGAGCCAGACCGCGATGCGGGACGTGGGCTCCGAGAAGGCCAGGTCGTAGGCCTCGTCGGCATAGAGCTTGCGCTCCAGGACGCGCGCCGCCCACGGGTAGCGCCGGCGCATCTGCCCGGGCCGGTCGCCGGGGCGGCGGTAGAGCGCCCACGCGGCCCCGATGCCGGCGAGGGCGGCGAGGAGCGCGGCCGCGATCGAGAACGCCGCCAGGCCGCCGCTAGCCTCCTCGATCGACGCGGCCACGGGCTCGATCCACGTGTCGACCGCGTGGACGACCCCCGGGATCTGGAGGAAGCCGCCGATCGTCGCCAGGACGGCGAGGACGGCGACCGGCCACAGCATCGAGCCCGGGCCTTCGAAGCGCTCGCGATGCAGGTGCTCGCGGGCGAAGGCGGTCATCTCGCCGGAGAAGACGACAAAGAGGAGCCGGAAGGCGTAGAGCGCGGTCAGGAAGGCGCCGACGATTCCCGCTCCCCAGAGGATCCAGCCGAGCGTGCCCGCGTTGGCGGCGCTCGAGAGGATCGCGTCCTTCGAGAAGAAACCGGAGAAGGGCGGCACGGCCGCGAGCGCGAGCGTGCCGACGAGGAACGCGCGATACGTCCACGGCAGCTCGCGGGCGAGCCCGCCCATGCGGCGGATGTCCTGCTCGGCGGCGAGCGCGTGGATGACGACGCCCGCGGCGAGGAAGAGCAGCGCCTTGAAGAAGGCGTGCGTCATCAGGTGGAACATGCCGGCGCCGTAGGCGCCGAGCCCGACGGCGACGAACATGTAGCCGATCTGGCTCATCGTCGAGTAGGCGATCACCCGCTTGATGTCGGTCTGGACGAGCGCGATCAGCCCGGCGACGAGGAGCGTGAGGGCGCCGAGGATCCCGGCGAGCTCCCGGATCGGCAAGGCGAGCTCGAAGAGCGGGCTCGTACGCGCGATCAGGTAGACGCCTGCGGTGACCATGGTCGCCGCGTGGATGAGGGCGCTGACCGGCGTCGGGCCCTCCATTGCGTCCGGGAGCCAGGTGTGGAGCGGTACCTGCGCCGACTTGGCGACGGCGCCGCCGAGGAGGCCGAGGGCGACGAGGATCGCCAGCGTGCTCCCGTCGCCGAGCGCCTCCGGCGCGGCCGCGAACACCGTCGCGAAGTCGAGCGCCCCCGCCTGCTGGATGAGGATGAAGAGCGCGAGCGCGAACGTCGCGTCGCCGAGGGCGTTGACGACGAACGCCTTCTTGCCGGCGGCGACGGCCTCCCGCCGTCGGTGCCAGAAGTTGATGAGGAGGTAGGAGGAGAGGCCGACCATGCCCCAGCCTGCGAGCAGGAGGAGCAGGTTCCCCGACTGCACGAGCAGGAGCATCGAGAAGACGAAGAGCGCCTTGTACGCGTGGTAGCGCCGCTCCTCCTCGTCCCCGCGCATGTAGCCGACGGCGTAGGCGAGGATCAGGAAGCCGACGCCGGAGACGATCAGCATCATGAAGACCGAGAGCGGGTCGACGACGATCTCGAGTCCGAAGCGGAGGTCGCCGGCCGAGAGCCACGTCCAGAGCGTCGAGGACTCCGAACGGTCGTCGTGCTCCCGGCCGAGGAGCATGAAGAAGACCGCCGCCGAGCAGAGGAACGAGAGGCCCGTCGCACCGGAGGCGAGGACGCCGGCGGCGAAGCGGCTGATCCGATCGCCCGCGAGGGCGATGGCGACCACGGCTGCCGCAGGCGAGAAGAGCGCGATCCAGGCGAGGGCGGTCACGTCGCGTCAGCCTCGGAGGAAGCTCAGCTCGTCGACATCGAGGGCCGCGCGCTTGCGCGCGACCGCGACGATGAGGCCAAGTCCGACGACGGCCTCCGCCGCGGCGACGACCATGACGCTGAGCGCGAAGATGTGCCCGTCGCCGTCGCCGAGCTGCCGCGCGAAGGCGATGAGCGCGAGGTTGCCCGCGTTCAGCATCACCTCCAGGGCCAGGAGGATGATCAAGGGGCTGCGGCGGACGAGGACGCCGAGGGCCCCGGTGGCGAAGAGGACGACCGAGAGGACGAGGTAGGCGGCGATCCCGGGCCCGAGCACTAGCCTTCCTCCTGCTCCTTCGGGAGCGCGCTCCCGAGGACGACGCCCGCGATCGTGGCCACGAGGAGGACGATCGCGATCGCCTCGAACGCGAGCAGGTGGTCGCGGAGGAAGAGCATCCCGATCTCGGCCGGCGAGCCGAACGCGTCCGAGACCTCGGCCACGCTCGTGAGGCGGTCGCCCGCCTTGAGGGCGATGACGACGATGATCTCGACCCCGATCGCGGCGGCGGCGACGACCGCGGCCACGGCCTGTAGCGTCGGCCCGCCCGCCCACGGCGCGTCGGCGCGCCCGCCGAGGTAGGCGATGACGAAGAGGAACATGACGACGACGGCGCCGGCGTAGACGAGCACCTGCGCCGCCGCCACGAACTCGGCCGCGAGGAGCAGGTAGAGCACGGCGAGCGAGGCCAGGTTCCCGATCAGGGCGAGGGCGCTGTAGAAGGGGTTCGAGAAGAGGACGACCGCGAGCCCCGTGGAGACGAGCGTGAGGGCCGCGACGACCCAGACGACCCAGACGAGGATCTCGCCGGCGTCCACTAGCTCTCGGCCTTCCAGACGGGCGTCGGCGAGTCGTAGAGCTCCCGGTCGGCGACCGGCATCCGCTTCACCGGCTCGGCGAGGAGCATGTCCTTCGTGTAGATGAGGTCGTCGCGCGAGTACTCCGAGATCTCGTACTCGGCCTCGAGCGTGATCGCGTCGAAGGGGCACGCCAGCTCGCAGTAGCCGCAGAAAATGCAGCGCGAGAGGTTGATCTCGTAGATGCGCGCGTAGCGCTCGCCCGCCGACATGCGGTTCTCGGGCGTGTTCTCGGCGGCGACGACGCGGATGCAGTCCGCGGGGCACGCGGCGGCGCAGAGCGAGCAGCCGACGCACTTCTCCAGGCCGTTGGAGTGCAGCCAGAGGCGGTGGCGGCCGCGGAAGCGCGGGTACACCGGCCGCTTGTACTCCGGGTACTGCTGCGTGATCGGCCTCTTGAACATCTGCCGGAACGTGACGGCGAAGCCGCGGAGGGAGTCGAATGGCTGCGGGCTCATCGGCTGGAGGACATTAGAGGGCGACGACGAGGATCGCGGTCACGAGCGCGTTCAGGGTGGCGACCGGGAGGAGGATCTTCCAGCCGAACTTCATCAGCTGGTCGTAGCGCAGGCGCGGCAGCGTCGCGCGTAGCCACATGAAGACGAAGACGACGAGCGCGAGCTTGACGAGGAACCAGACCGGCCCTGGCAGGAACGGCCCTCCCCAGCCGCCGAAGAAAAGCGTCACGGCGAGGCCGGAGAGCGTGATCATGTTGATGTACTCGGCCATCGAGAAGAGGCCGAAGCGCATGCCGCTGTACTCCGTGTGGTAGCCGGCCACGAGCTCCTGCTCGGCCTCGGGCAGGTCGAAGGGCGGCCGGTTCGTCTCGGCGACCCCGGCGACGAAGAAGACGAGGAGCGCGACGAACTGCGGCCCCGCGAACCAGATTGTCGCCTGCTGCTCCTCCACGATCTCGACGAGCGAGAGGGAGCCGGCCATGATGACGACGCCGAGCACGGAGAGCGCGAGCGAGACCTCGTAGGAGACGAGCTGGGCGGCCGTCCGCATGGAGCCGAGGAGCGAGAACTTCGAGTCGCTCGCCCAGCCGCCGACGAGGAAGGCGTAGAGGCCCATCGCGCCGACGGCGAAGAGAAGGAGGAGGGCGATGGAGACGTCCACGACGCGACCCGTGACGTGGTAGTCCCCGACCTCCCAGACGCCGCCGAAGGGGATGACGCTGAAGGCGGTCAGGGCCGTGAAAGCCGCCAGGACGGGAGCGCCGAAGTAGAGGAGCTCGATCGCGCCCTGTGGGCGGAAGCTCTGCTTGCGAATGAGCTTCACGAGGTCCGCGATCGGCTGCAGCAGGCCGTACGGGCCGGCCCGGTTGGGGCCGTAGCGGAGCTGCATCCGCCCCAGCACCTTCCGCTCGAGCCAGGTCGCGTAGGCGAAGGCGAACAGCACGACGTTGACGACGACGAGCGCCTTGGCGACGTGGATCCACCACGGCTCGTTCAGAGCCTCAGGCATCCGTCCTCTCCACCTGGACGCGGTCCTCGAAGCCCTCGGCGTGGTCTCCCGCGATGCGGACGACGCCGCTTCGCAGGCGGCGGCTGAGCCTCGCGCGCAGCTCGCGGGAGGTGCCGTTCGAGGTCACCCGCACCGTCTCGCCCGCGGCGATCCCGCGCGTCCGAGCGTCCTCGTGGGAGAGCTCGACCTCGGGCGCCGGGCGCTGGAAGGCGAGCTGCGGGACTCGCTCCACGGCGGAGCCGCTGAAGAGGGCGCGGTAGCGCACGAGCTCGAGGCCAGGCCCGGCCGGCCGGCCGGAGGGCGCCTGCGGATCGGGGTGCGACCAGGCGAACTCGTCCGCGGGCGGCAGCTCGGCGCGCCCGTCGGCCGAGGGAGCGGCCCAGGCATCGACGGCGACGCCGAAGCGCTCGGCCAGGCGGGAGAGCCACTCGAGCTCGTCGAGCCACGCCGGAACGACGGCGCGCCGCAATCTCTGCGGGCGGCCCTCGAGGTTCACGAACGTGCCCTCGCGCTCGAGGTAGCTCGTGCCCGGGAGGACGAGGTGCGACCAGCCGGTGACGTCGCTCTGGAACATCGCGGTCGTGAGCACGAAGCGCGCCCGCGCCGCCAGCTCGCGGACGCGCGGGTCTGCCGCCGCCTCGTCGCCGGAGACGACGAGCGCGCCGATCTCGCCCTCGGCCGGGATCTCGTCCTCCTCCCCGCCGAGGGCGTTCCACGCGGCCGCGACGCCGCGTCCGTTGGGCGAGCGCGGGAGCGCGTAGACGGAGACCGCCGCGCGGAGGCTGTCGTGCAGCTCGTTGGCGAGCGCGCCGACGTGGCGCCCGCCGGTGGGGTCGTCGTCCGACCAGACGATGGCGATCCGGGTCGCGCCGCGTAGCCGCTCGGAGGCGGCGCGGAGCTCGGTCGGGACGTCGCCGCCCTCGCGGAGCGCGGCGCAGACGTGCGCCGCCGACCCGGGGGGGACCTGGACGTCGCCCGCCGGGTGCGCCTCGATCACCTCGGCCCCGTTGCGGCGGGCCGTGCGCAGCCAGAGGTCGACGAGGGGCGCGCGCTCGATCACCGGCTGGTCGCCGACGACGAGGCAGACCTCGGCGTCCGCGATCGCCGCGAGCGGCGCGCGGAAGGCCTCGAGTCCGGGATCCCAGTCGTCGGGCAGGAGCGCCGCGTGCGCGCCGAGCCCCTCGCGCGCGAGGCGGGCCAGGGCCGTGGCGTGCTCGACGGTCTCCGCGCCCGAGAAGGCGACGACGACTGAGCCGCCCGCATCGCGCAGGCCCGTCTCCGCGGCGTCGAGCGCGTCCTCGAAGGAGACCTCGTCGAACCCGCGCCTGCGCACGCGGAGGAGCGGCGCCCGGACGCGGTCGTCGGCGTGCACGTGGTCGTAGGCGAAGCGGCCCTTGTCGCAGAGCCAGCCCTCGTCCACCTCGGGGTGATTGCGCGAGAGGACGCGCACCATCTTCCCCTCGCGCGTCCCCGCCCAGACGTTGCAGCCGACGGGGCAGAGGCCGCAGACCGTGGGCACGTTCTGCGTCTCCCAGGGGCGGGCGCGGAAGCGGTAGGTCGTGGACGTGAGTGCCCCCACGGGACAGAGCTCGACGACGTTGCCGGAGAAGTGCGCCCGGTAGGGCTCGTCCTCGAAGGTGGCGATGATCGACTGCGCGCCGCGGTTGAGGGCGACGAGCTGGCCGTCTTCGGCGACGGTCTCTGAGAAGCGCGTGCAGCGGTAGCAGAGGATGCAGCGCTCGCGGTCGAGCGCGATCAGAGGCGAGACCGGGATCGGCTTGTCGAACGTCCGCTTGGGGAAGTGCATCCGCGTCGTGCCAGGCCCGAAGCGGAACGTCAGGTCCTGGAGCGGGCACTCGCCGCCCTTGTCGCAGTCGGGGCAGTCGAGCGGGTGGTTCAGGAGGATGAACTCGAGGATCGCATTCTGGCCCTCGGCCGCCTTCTCGCTCGCCGCCGCCGTCCGGAGCACGAGGCCGTCCTGCGCGGTGAGCGTGCAGGCCGCCTGGAGCTTCGGCATCCCCTCGACCTCGCAGAGGCACATGCGGCAGGCGCCGACCGGCGGCCCGAGGCGCGGCTCGTAGCAGAAGACGGGGATCTCGATCCCGGCGGAGTTCGCAGTCTCGACCACGCCCTGGCCCTTCGGGACCTGGATCTCCCGGCCGTCGATAATGACGGTGACGAGCTCGGGTGTGCTCATCGGCCGGCCTCAGGCCGATGAACGTGTGGAAGGCCTGTGAGGGAACCGGGACGTTCCCTCACGGCATCGAGGAAGGGGGCGCGTGGGGTTTCCCCCGCGCGAGCGAGTCGGAGCTGAGCGACGCTCATCGGCACGCTCTCGTCACGAAGCGCGACCCACGCGCGCGGATTCGCGCGTTAAGCTCGAGGCGGCGGGTGGTCAGCGGCGGCCCCGCAGGAGATGGCCGGAACGGACGGGTCATGCGTGGGTCGGAACCTCGATCTGGCCGCGGAGGTGGGCGTGGTGCTGGTCGACCGGGGCGAGGACGCCCTGGAGCGACGAGGCGCCGCCGAAGGGGCAGCCGCCCTCGTCGATGTGGCGCTGGAACTCGTCGCGGAACTTGGCCACGTAGCTCGCCACCGGCATCGCCGCCGCGTCCCCGAGCGGGCAGAGGCAGTTGCCGAGGATGCGGTCGCACACGTTCAGGAGGACGTCGAGCTCGCCCTGTGTTGCCTCGCCCTCCTCGATCTTGCGCAGGAGCTGCACCATCCAGCGCGTCCCCTCGCGGCACGGCGTGCACTTCCCGCACGACTCGTGCATGTAGAACTGCGCGACCCGGAGCCCGAGCTGCACCATGCAGCAGCGGTCGTCGATGACGATCACCGCGCCCGAGCCGAGCATCGTGCCCGCCTCGGCCATGGCGTCGAAGTCGAGCGGCGTGTCCACCTCGGCCGCCGAGAGGACGGGCACGGACGAGCCGCCGGGGATGATCGCCTTCAGTTCGCGCCCGTCGGGGATGCCGCCGCCGAGGTCGTAGACGAGCTCGCGCAGCGTGGTTCCCAGCTCGAGCTCGTAGTTGCCGCCGCGGGCGACGTTGCCCGAGAGCGAGAAGACACGCGTCCCGGCGGAGTTCTCGACTCCGATCCGCGCGTAGGCCTCGCCGCCGATCTCGAGGATCTTCGGCACGGTCGCCAGTGTCTCGACGTTGTTGATGAGGGTCGGCGAGGCGTAGAGCCCCGAGACGGCCGGGAACGGCGGCTTCGTCCGTGGCTGGCCGCGCTTGCCCTCGAGCGACTCGAGAAGACCGGTCTCCTCGCCGCAGATGTACGCGCCCGCGCCGCGGTGGACGACGACGGTGAGATCCCGGCCGGGGCCGAGCACGTCGGGGCCGACGTAGCCGGCCGCGCGCGCCTCCTCGAGGGCGGCGACCACGACCTCGAACTCGGTCAGGTACTCGCCCCGGAGGTAGACGAAGGCCTGCGTCGACCCGATCGTGTAGCACGCGACCGCGATGCCCTCGAGCAGCATGTGCGGGACCCGGAGCATGATCTCGCGGTCCTTGAACGTCCCCGGCTCCGACTCGTCGGCGTTGACGACGAGGTAGATCGGCTTCGTCGTGTCCTCCGGCTTCGGCAGGAAGCTCGCTTTGCGGCCCATCGGGAAGCCGGCGCCGCCCCGCCCGCGCACGTTGGCGGCGAGGAGCTCGTCGAGCACCGCCTGGCGCTCCATCCCGAGCGCCTTCTTCAGCGAGGCGTAGCCGCCGACGGCCTCGTACTCGGCCAGCTTCGTCAGGTCGCGCTCCTCGGCGTGCTGGAAGAGGAGCTCCCTACGCGCCACCACGCAGCTCCTTCACGATTCCCGGGACGTCCTCGGGGCGCACCGGCTCGCGGTAGCGGTGATCGACGGCGACGACCGTTCCCCAGCCGCAGCCACCCGCGCACTCGACCGTGCGCAGCGTCACCTCGCCGTCCTCGGTCGTCCCGCCCGCCTCGACGCCGAGCTCGCGCTCGAACGCCTCGAGCACCTGCTGGGCGCCGACGAGCGCGCAGGAGATGTTCGTGCACACCTCGACCATGTGGCGCCCAACCGGCTCGAGGTGGAACATGTCGTAGAAGCTCGCCACGGCCTTGCAGTACGCGGGCGTCAGCTCGAGCGCGTCCGCGACCTCCCGGAAGGCCTCCGGAGGGAGCCAGCCGCCGTGCTCGGCCTGGGCGAGCCGCAGCGCCGGCATCACGGCCGAGCGGTGGTCCGGGTACTCCGTGGCCACCTCGCGGATCACCTCGTAGAGGCCGCTCACCGGTCGACCTCGCCCATGACGGTGTCGAGCGAGCCGACGATGGCGATCAGGTCGGCGACGAGCGCGTCGCTCATGCAGGTGGCCGTCGCCTCGAGGGCGACGAACGAGGGGGCGCGGAACTTGACGCGCCACGGCTTCGGGCCGCCGTCGGAGACGACGTAGCAGCCGAGCTCGCCCCGCGGCGACTCGATCGTGACGTACACCTCTCCTTCGGGCACGCGGTAGCCCTCGGTCACGAGCTTGAAGTGGTGGATGAGGCTTTCCATCGACGTGTGCAGCTCGTGCCGGGGCGGGAGAACGATCTTGCGGTCGTCCACGATCCACGGCCCCTCGGGCATGCCCTCGAGCGCCTGCTGGACGATGCGAGTCGACTCGCGCATCTCGTCCATGTGCACCTTGTAGCGGTCGAAGACGTCGCCGTTGGAGTAGACGGGCACGTCGAACTCGACCTGGTCGTAGGCGAGGTACGGCTGCTGCTTGCGGAGGTCCCAGTTCACGCCGGACGCCCGCAGCACCGGCCCGGACTGGCCGAGGGCGATCGCGTCGGCCGCCGAGAGGAGCCCGATCCCCTTCGTCCGCTCGAGCCAGATCGCCTGGCCGGAGAGGAGGGCTTCGTACTCGTCGACACGCCGCTGCATCGTGTCGGCGAAGGCCCGGCACTCGTCGTAGAACCCGGTCGGGATGTCCTCGGCGAGGCCGCCGGCCTGGAAGTAGCGCGTGTGCATGCGGACGCCGGTGACGAGCTCGAAGAGGTCGAGGATCGCGTCGCGCTCGCGGAAGCAGTACCAGAACATCGAGATCGCTCCCAGCTCGAGCGCCGACGTGCCGAGCCAGACGAGGTGCGAGTGGATCCGGTTCAGCTCGCAGAGGAGCATCCGCATCCACTGCGCCTTCGGCGGCGGCTCGATCCCGAGCAGCTTCTCGATCGCCAGGACGAAGACGAGCTCGTTGTTCTGGAAGGAGACGTAGTCGATGCGCTCGGGGTACGTGATCCCCTTCCACCAGGTCTTCGCCTCCATGTTCTTCTCGAACCCCGTGTGCAGGTAGCCGACGACCGCCTCGAGGCCCACGACCTCCTCGCCGTTCAGCTCGACGATCAACCGCAGGACCCCGTGCGTGGAGGGGTGGTTGGGCCCGAAGTTGATCTCGAGGATGTCGCCCTCCTCGCGGAGCGCCGGGTCGACCTGGAGGACGGTCGGGATCGGCGCGGGGATGCGCGTCCCCTCGTAGATCGCGGTCTTCCCCTCGGCGACGGCCACGGGCTCCCTACTCCTCCCCCGAGAAGCGCACAGGCTCGCCGCCGAGCGGATAGTCCTTGCGGAGGGGGTGGCCCTCCCAGTCGTCCTCGAGGAGGATCCGCTTCATGTTCGGATGGCCCTCGAAGGCGATCCCCATGAGATCCCAGGCCTCGCGCTCGTGCCAGTCGGCGGTCGGCCAGACGGAGACGAGGCTTGGCACCGTCTCGCCGTCCTCGCACCAGGCCTGGAGCCGGAGGCGCACGGCCTCGCTGGCGCCGGACTCCACGCGCAGGAGGTGGTAGGACACGGAGAAGCGCCTCGGCTTCGGCGCTGGTTGCGACTGCAGGCCCCACGACCCGGGTGTGTTGAGGTCGCGGCCGCGCGCGTCGCCCCAGTAGCCGGCGACGCGCGGCCGGTCCCAGCCGAGGTAGTCGGCGACGGAGATGTCCGAGAGGAAGTTGAAGCCGGCGCCGTCGCGCAGGTGTCGCGCCGCCTCGAGCAGCTGCTCGCGCTCGACGACCACGGTCGTCTCGCCGTGCCCCTCCCGCTCCTCGACGAAGCCGGGCACGTCCGCGTTGCTCACTGCGCCACCCCCCGGATCTCGTACGCGGGCGGGACGCCGGCCTGGATCTTCTCCTGCAAACGGACGATTCCCTCGAGCAGCGCCTCCGGCCGAGGCGGGCAGCCGGGCACGTGGACGTCCACCGGCACGATCTTG
>DATHVD010000043.1:0-13798 GCA_035461525.1 Gaiellaceae bacterium | reverse complement strand
GGAGGGGTTCTGGATCTTCCTCGACGGGATCGAGGCGGGGAAGACCGAGGCCGAGGTGCTCGCGCCGTGCGAGCGCTACTTCGTCGAGCAGGGCTGCGGGCGTCTGACGATGGACATGGTGCTCGTCGGCAACGAGGCCGGCGCCGCGCTCCCGGAGTTTCGGATCGCGAGCGCCGAGCGGCGCTTCTCCGCCGGAGACCTCGTCCTGCCCTCGCTCGAGATCGCCGGGCCCGGCGGGCACTGGGTCGAGGTCTCCCGCGCGATCGCCGTCCAGGGCGAGCCGAACGACGAGACGAAGCGCATGCTCGAGGCCTACGAGGAGTACGAGGAGGCGGCGAAGCAGGCCATGCGCCCCGGCGCGAGCGCGCACGACGTCCACCGCGCCGTCTCGCGCGGGTTCGCCGAGCGCGGCTACACGCTCGGCCACGTCACCGGCCACTCGATCGGGATGACGATGATCGAGCACCCGAAGATCGGCGAGGGCGTCGAGACCGAGCTGGCGGCGAACATGGTCTTCTCGATGCACCCGCACGCGATCGCCGACGACGGCCGCTCGTGCCTCTACATGCAGGACACGTGGCTCGTCACCGCGGACGGCGGCGAGGCGCTCGCCGGCCTGCCGATGCGGATCTTCGCGGACTCGGACGCGCGCGGGTAGCGGGCTAGTCCTCGCCCTCGCACTCGGTGCCGTCGGCGTCCGCCGACCCGCCCGGGAGGCGGCCGAGGAGCTCGGCGAGCGTCGACCGCTCGTCCGCGCTGAAGCGCTCCGTGAAGAGCTCGTGGATGCCGGCGACGTGCGTCGCCGAAGCCTCGCGGAGCTTCTCCTCGCCGGCTTCCGTCAGCTTCGCGTAGACGACGCGGCGGTCGGTGTCGCAGGCCTCGCGCGTCACGTAGCCGGCACTCTCGAGGCCCTCGAGGAGCCGCGTGATCCCCGAGGCGGTGAGGAGCACCCGCTCAGCGAGGTCGACCCGGCGGAGCGACTTCTCGGGCGCCCGCGCGAGGTGCAGGAGAACCTCGTAGTCGTTGATCGTCAGCCCGTGCCCGGCGACGAGGTCGGCCGAGAGCCGCCGGGTGAGCGCGGCATGAGCGCGGAGGAACCGCACCCAGGCCTCGAGCTGCCGCTCCCGGGGAAGCGCGTGCGTGCTCACGTTTCCCACTGTAGTCGTCCTCGGGGCGCCCGTGGGGTACCGCCTAGGCCGCGAGCTCCTCGGGCAGCCCGAAGCGGGAGAAGATCTCGGGCGAGCGGAACGCCGTCACCTCCGCGATCCGCGGGCCTCTCAGGGTGAGCACGTCGAGCGCCAGGGCGACGAAGCGGTCGCCCTCCGGATCGAGCAGGTACGTGCCGAGCGCGAGCTGACCGTTCGCGCGCGTCCGTACGTAGCGGAGGCGCGGCGGCGGCCCGGCCGGCATGAGCCAGGAGTCCGCGACGGCCTCGCGCCCCCGGCACCAGTCCGGGTACGGGGGCATGGCGAAGGCGGCATCCTCGGTGAGGAGGGTCACGATCGCCTCCACGTCCCCGCGCTCGAACGCGTCCACGAAGCCTCCCACGATCTCCTCGACGCGCGCGTCACCGAGGGAGCGGAGCGTCTCCTGCTGGGTCCGCTCCGGGAGGCGCTCCTCGACTGCCCGGCGGGCACGCTGCAGCGCGCTGTTCACGGACGCCACGGTCGTCTCCAGCGAGTCGGAGACCTCCCGCGCCGAGAAGCCCATGACGTCCCGGAGGATGAGCACGGCGCGCTGGCGGGGAGGGAGGTGCTGGAGCGCGGCCACGAAGGCGAGCTCCACCGCCTCGCGCTGCTCGACACGGGCCTCGGGGGAGGCGTAGCCACTCTCGAGGTTCAGCGTCTCGTCCGGATACGGCTCGACCCACGCGAGGTCGGCGATCGCCGGCGCCTGCCCGTGGTCCCAATCGTCCGTGGCGGGCGCGTAGTCGATCGGCACGACCCGCTTCGGCCTGCGCGCGATCGCGTCGAGGCATGCGTTCGTCGCGATCCGGTAGAGCCAGCGGCGAAGCGAGCTGCGCCCGTCGAAGCCGGCCAGGCCCCTCCAGGCACGCAGGAGGGCGTCCTGGAGGGCGTCCTCCGCGTCGTGGAGGGAGCCGAGCATGCGGTAGCAATGGGCGTGGAGCGGCCTGCGGTGCGGCTCCACGAGCCGGCCGAACGCGTCCTCGTCGCCGCTCCGGGCGATCTGGAGCAGGTCGTCCTCGGACGTCGGCGGGCCTGCGTGAACGGTCTCCATGGAGAAGTAGACCGCCACGGTTGCACAAACTCATCGCTCTCGCCGCTCAGTCTCGGCGCGCGGGGCAGTCAGGAAGGACAGGGCATGACGAGGCCACGCCGAAACCCCGTGGTCCACCTGGAGCTCCGCACCGGGAACCTGCCGTGCGCGTGCGCGTTCTACACACGGCTCCTCGGCTGGAGCGTCGAGACCGTGGCCGCGGGCCCAGGCTCCTACCTCGCGCTGGAGCTCGGGGGAGCAATCGGGGGCGGCGTCGTCGAGCACGAGACGTCGCGGGCGTTCTGGCTGCCGTACGCCGAGGTGGCCGACGTCGCCGAGGCCACGGAGCGGGCCCGGCTCCTCGGGGCCTCCGTTCTGCTTCCGCCTCGCGAGGGGCCGGCCGGCTGGCGCACCGTCCTCTCCACGCCGCACGGCGGCGAGATCGCCCTCTGGCAGCCGAAGTCCTGAGCCGCGCGGCCGCCCGGTCCGGCGTGCTGCTCTCCCTCGGTAGCCTTTTGGCCGTGGGCGACGAGCACGGAATCCAGGCGGAGGGCCTCGTCCGCGACTTCAAGGGCGGCATCCGCGCCGTCGACGGCGTCGACGTCTCGGTCGCCCCCGGCGAGATCTACGGCTTCCTCGGCCCCAACGGCGCGGGCAAATCGACGACCGTACACATGCTGACGACGCTCCTCCCGCTGACCGCCGGAAGGGCGCGCGTCGCCGGCTTCGACGTCGCCCACGAGGGCGCGAAGGTACGGGCGGCGATCGGGGCTGCGCTCCAGGAGGCGGCCCTCGACCCGCTCCTCACGGGCCGCGAGCACCTGCGTCTTCAGACGGCGCTGCACGGGATGCCGAAGGCCGAGCGAAAGACGCGCACGCCCGCGCTCCTCGAGCGCGTCGGCCTCACCGAGGCCGCCGACCGCAAGGTGCGCACGTACTCGGGCGGCATGAAGCGGCGCCTCGACCTCGCGCTCGCGCTCGCGCACGAGCCGAGCATCCTCTTCCTCGACGAGCCGACGACGGGCCTCGACCCGCAGAGCCGGAACGCGCTCTGGGCCGAGGTCGCCCGGCTCGCCCGGGACGAGGGCGTCACGGTCTTCCTGACGACGCAGTACCTGGAGGAGGCGGACGTCCTCGCCGACCGCGTCGGGATCATCGACCACGGACGGATCGTGGCCGAGGGAACGCCGCTCGCGCTCAAGGCGGAGATCGGGCGCCCGAGCGTCGAGGCGATCCCGACGAGCCCGGCCGACCTGCCGGACCTGGCGCGCATCCTCGAGCGCTTCGGCGAGTCGGTGCCGGGCTCCCCCAAGGCCGTCACGGTGCGGCTCGACGGCGGCGAGGAGGCGCTCGCCGACGTCGTCCGTGCCCTCGACGCCGAGGGCATCCACTGCGCGCACCTCCAGCTCCACGCGCCCACGCTCGACGACGTCTTCCTCGCCAAGACCGGCCGCTCGCTCGAGGGCGCCGGCGACGAGCTCGGCGCGGGCGAGCCGGAGCCGGAGCCGGCGCGCGCGTGAGCGGACCGCTGCGCCTCCAGGTCGCGCACCTGGCGCGCCGGTCGGTCGTCCGCACCCTGCGCCAGCCCGTGAACGTCGTCCCCTCGTTCCTCTTCCCGCTGATCCTGCTCGCGGTGAACGTCGGCGGGCTGCGCGCGGCGACCGGCATCCCGGGGTTCCCGTCCGCCTCCTACCTCGAGTTCGCGCTGGCCTTCACGTTCATGCAGGGCGCGCTCTTTGCGACGACGAACGCGGGCACCGACCTTGCGCGGGACATCCAGACCGGGTTCCTGAACCGGCTCTCGCTGACGCCGATGCGGGACGCCGCGCTCCTCGCGGGCCAGCTCGCCGGCGTGGTCGTGCTCGCGCTCGTGCAGGCGACGCTCTACCTGACGGTCGGGCTCGTCGCCGGCGTCCGCCCCGAGAGCGGCGTCGCCGGGCTCTTCGTGATCGTGCTGCTGGCCGTCCTGATCGCGATCGCGTTCGGGGCGATCGGCGCCTTCCTCGCGCTACGGACGGGCTCGGGGGAGGCGGTGCAGTCGTTCTTCCCGCTCTTTTTCGTCTTCCTCTTCCTCTCCTCCATGAACCTGCCCCGGAACCTGATCGAGATCGAGTGGTTCCGCACCGTGGCGACGATCAACCCGGTCTCGTACCTGATCGAGGGGATCCGGAGCCTGGTGATCACGGGCTGGGACGCGCAGGCGCTCGCGCTCGGGTTCGGGCTCGCCCTCGGGATCGGCGCGCTCTCGCTGACGGCGGCGAGCCTCGCCTTGCGGGGAAGGCTGGCCCGGGCATGAGGGCGTTCGCCTCCGTCGCGCTCGCGGTCGCCTGGCGGGGGGTGCACAACGCGTTCACGAACCCGTCGATCCTGCTCCCTTCCACGCTCTTCCCGCTCTTCTTCTTCACGGCGTTCGCGGGCGGGCTCTCGCGCGTGAGCGAGGTTCCCGGGTTCGACTTCCCGGCCGGGTACACGGCGTTCCAGTTCGTGTTCGTCTTCCTGCAGTCGGCCGCCTTCGGCGGCGTCTTCAGCGGCTTCGCGATCGCACGGGACTTCGAGAGCGGGTTCTCGCGGCGGCTCCTGCTCGCGGCGCCCCGCCGGACGGGAATCGTCGCCGGCTACGCGCTCGTTGCCCTCACGCGCTGGGCGGCGACGGCCTCGGTCGTGACGGTCGTTGCCCTGATCGCCGGGATGGAGGTACTCGGAAGCGGGGTCGAGCTCGCCGGGCTCGTCGGCCTGGGCCTGCTCGTGAACGCCGCGACGGCGCTCTGGGCGTGCGGGGTGGCGATGCGCTTCCGCACGCTCCAGGCGGGCCCCCTGATGCAGATCCCCGTGTTCCTGACGCTTTTCCTCGCGCCCGTGTACGTCCCGCTCAGCCTGCTCGAGGGCTGGATCCACGCGATCGCGACGGTCAACCCGGCGACGTTCCTGCTCGAGGCGGGCCGGGGGCTGATCGCCGGCTCGCCGGTCGAGGTCGGCGCAGCCTTCGCCACCGCCCTGATCGCCGTGGCCGTCTTCGCCCTCTGGGCTCTCCGCGGGCTCAGGAGCGCCGAGTCCGCCGGCTGAGCCGGCCGGCGTTTCTTTCCCCAGGACTCGTCCCCCGCGGCCACGCCCGGGGTCAGACCCCGGCCGTGGCCGGCGGGGACGTGGCCGGCGCGCTGGGCCGCTTTCCGTCGGCGGCGGTCGGCGGCGGGCCGTGGCCGTGGGGGACGGGGGAGCCTGTGGAATCCGGCGCCGAGCCGGCCTAGTCCCCGGCGGACGGGCCGAGGCCCTTGTCGCGGAGCTCGGCGAGGGCGGAGTCGCTCTTCTCGATCCCGTCGAGGCCCATGCCGCGGAGGACGTCGAGGGTCTTCGTGAACTGGATGTCGCGGTAGTCGACGACCTGGACGAGGTTCCCCCACGGGTCGCGGAAGTCGAGGCCGCGGCTCGGGAGGATGTCGGCGCCCGCGTCCTCGAGGGCCCGGCGCGCAACCTCGCTGTCGTCGACGACCAGGCCGAAGTGCCGGTCTTCGTCGGGCGCCTGAGAGCGCCCCTCGGAGAGGGCCAGGAACTGGTCGCCCATGTCCACGAAAGCCATGCCGGGGATGCGCCCGCGCAGGGTGACGTCGAAGATGCGGCCGTAGAAGGCGAGAGCCTCGCCGAGGTCGCCGACCTCGAGCGCAACGTGGTTGACGCCGACGAGCCGGGCCCGCTCGCCCATCCCTACCGGGTTCCGCCGGCTGATCGCACGGGTAGCGTTCCGGGAGTCGGTTCCATCCACGCGAACCCTACCGTCCCGCCCATCGTGAGGATTTCGTGAAAATGCCGCTCCCGCCGCGCGGCGCCGGCCTGCTCTCCCTACAGTGACCGGGTTGTCCGAAGTCGCCCGCATCCTCGTCGGCGCCCTTCTCCTCTGGGCCGCGGCGGCCAAGCTGCGCCGGCGCGGGGACCTCCCCGACGCCCTGGCCGCGTACGGGCTTCCCGCCCGGCTCGCCCGTCCGGCGGCCTGGGGAGTGGTGGTCGCGGAGGCCGCGGTCGGGCTGTTCCTCCTCGCCGGCCTCGCCCTCCCCGCGAGCGCCTACGCCGCCGTCGCGCTCGGCGCCCTCTTCGTCGCCGCCCTCGCGCAGGCCCGCCTCCGCGGCGCCGAGCGGCTGCGCTGCGGCTGCTTCGGCGCCTCGGAGGGGCGGACGACCCTGCTCCTCCTCCGCGCGGCCGCCTTCACGGCGCTCGCGCTCGTCGCAGCCTTCGGGACGGGGGCCGAGGTCGCTGCCTCGCGCGACACGGTCGTCGCCGTGGCGCTGGCGGCGCTCGCGGTCGCGGTCGTCGTCCTCGCGCTCCTCGTCCTCGCCCTCTACCGCCAGGTGGGGGTCCTGACGCTCCGGCTGGGCCCGCGCGTCCCCCTCGAGCTTGCCGAGGAGGGGCCGGAGCTGGGGGTGCCTGCTCCAGCGCTCGAGAGCCTCCGCGGACGCGGGCCCGAGCTCGTCGTCTTCTTCTCCGCCGGCTGCCGCCTCTGCCGCCAGCTCGCCCCCGGCGTCTCCGCGCTCGCGCGCCAGGGCCTCGCCGTGCACGTCGTCGAGGATGCCCACGACGAGCTCGCGTTCGAGCGCTGGAACGTCCCCGGCACCCCGTTCGTCGCCCACGTGATCGACGGGGTCGTGGTCGCCAAGGGCACGGTCAACACCCTCGAGGAGCTCGAGAGCCTCCTCGTCACCGGCAGCGCGAGGGCGCATGCAGCCGCCTAGGAACGAGCAGGCGCTCGACCGCTCGGCGGAGCGCCTCGCGGCCAAGCTCGCCGAGTCTCAGACCCGCAAGTCGTTCCTCGGGCGCCTCGGGGCGGTCGCGCTTGCCGTCGCGGGCGGCAAGGCCGTCGCCGCCGCGGTCAAGCCGGACGAGGCCGACGCCTTCCACTTCTGCGGGCACATCTGGACGACCGGCTCGTGTCCGAGTCCCTACCCCCCGCTCGCTCGCATCGACCGCAAGGGCTTCCCGCTCCACCCCCAGAACGGCCGACCGATCGACAACCTCGGCCGGTACGTGAACGCGAACGGCTTCCCGGTCGACCAGAACGGGAGCCGGTTGCGCGGCCCGGACGGCGAGTTGCTCCCACGCGGTCCGCGCACGCGGCTCTGCGAGGACTGGACGCGCGAGCAGAAAGGCCTCCGCGACCTGCGCGTACAGGGCTCCTGGTTTCGCTGCTGCGGCGGGCAGATCCGCAAGCTCGTGGACTGCTGCTCGTTCAGCCGACGCCGGATCAACGGCGACGCGTCGCTCGTCGGCTACTGCTGGGGCGGCCGGCGCGTGTACTGCGTCATGTACTACGACTCGGGGCTCAAGTGCTAGGGGCCGCCGCGCCGGTCGAGCTGGCGGTCGCGCTGCTCGCGCTCGTCGCCGGGGTGTCGGCGGCCTGGTCGCCCTGAGGACTGTCGATGCTCGAGACATTCACTCCCGCCGTGTGCCGGAGCCGCAAGCGCCAGATCGTCGCCCAGGCCCTCTTCTCCGCCACCGCCGTCCTGACCGCGGCCCTGCTCGGGCTCCTCCTCGGGCTCGTCGGCAGCGGGCTCGGCGCCCGGCGGGCGGTGCTCGCCGCGGCCGCGCTGGCGCTCCTCGCGGCCGCCCGCGAAGCGGGCCTCCTGCGCTTCGCGCTGCCGCAGTCGCGCCGCCAGGTGCCCGAGCGCTGGCGCTTCGAGCTGCCGCTGCCCGTCTGGTCGAGCGGCTACGGCGCCGGGCTCGGGGCCGGCTTCTTCACGTTCCAGCCCGTCTCCACGTTCTGGGTGGCGTGCGCGGCCGCGCTCGCGCTCGCCCGCCCCGTGCCGGCGGCGCTCTGCCTCTCGCTCTACGGCGCCGGTCGGGCGCTCATGGTCGTGTGGCCGCGCCGGCGCGAGGCCGACCCGACCGAGGCCGTCGAGCGACTCGTGCGCCGTCAGGGCGCGCTCCGGCGCGTGAACGCGGTCGCGCTGGTCGCGGGCGCGGTCGTGCTCCTCCTGGCGCCGGCGGGCGGCGCAGCGACCCGGATCGCGCCGGGGGCCCTCGACCCGAGCGTCTCCGGGAAGGTCCTCGCGTACGCCACCAAGGAAGGGAACGTGGTCGTGCAGCCGCCGGGGGAGGAGCCCATCCTCTTCGAGGAGGCGCGCCAGCCCGCGCTCCACGGGAAGTACCTCGCCTACGTCGACGACCAGGGGATCCGCGTCCTCACCTGGCGGGACGGCGAGGACGTGCCCGACGCCCGTATCGCCGGCGCCAACGTCTCGCGCCCGGCCCTACACTGGCCGCAGATCGCCTTCCTTCGCAGGGACGCGAAGAAGCAGCGCATCGTCGTCCGCAATCTCGAGACGGGCGCGAGCCGCGCCGGCGCCTCGGCGGGGCTCGCCGCCGACGTCGGCCGTCCCTCGCTTCGACACGGGAGGCTCGCCTGGCACGTCACGACCTCCAAGCTGTCGCGCGTCTTCGTGCGCGTGCTGACGTCGGACAAGCGCCTGCTCGTCGCCAAGACGAAGATCGGGGCGTTCTCCAACCCCTCGCTCCACCACAGCCAGATCGTCTGGGCGCACGCGCGCCCGCAGGAGACGCACCTACGCCTCGGCCGCGTCGGGACGACGAAGAACCGGCGGACGATCGCCAAGCTCGGGAACCGCAACAACCGTTACTGGACGACGTCGCTGCGAAACGGGGCCGCGTTCTACACCCGCTGGAACGTCCCCACGGGCGGCGCCGCGGTCTGGCGTCAGAACTACTGACCTCGAGCGAGGGCCTCGAGCGCCGCGGCCTCCACTCCCTCGGTAGAGGGAATGCAAATACGCTTACGGCCCGTATAGTCCTGAGAGCAAAGGGGCAAGGTCAGCCCATCGGGTAGAGGTCCAAAAGGGAGAGGCATGCGGCGCCCAGATCTCCTCGGCCGACTCGTCTCGGTCGTCACAGCAGTTGTAGCTGCGCTCGTCCTCGCCGGCACGGCGGCGGCTGCCGAGCGGTACGTCGTCGTCTACAAGCAGGTCAAGAAGACGAGCGCGAGCGAGATGGCGACCGACGCCGCTCGTGCCGGCGGCACGCTCGTCGCCGCGTACACGGAGATCGGCGTCGCCGTCGCACGGTCGGAGAGCCCCGGCTTCGCGAAGGCCCTCGACGCGCTGCGGACCGTCGAAGGCGTCGCGGCGGTGGGCGCGCTCGGCAGCGCCGCAGGACGGCCGCTCGCGGGCGGTCCTCCTCCGAGGCTCCCGAACGAGCCCGCGGCCGACGAAGACACGTTCTCCCCGCTGCAGTGGTGGTCGCAGCGCGTCAGGGCGCCCGAGGCCCACCGCCTCACCGGCGGCAGCCCAGAGGTCACGGTCGGCGTGATCGACAGCGGCGTGGACGCGGCGCACCCGGACTTCGAGGGCGCGATCGACGCCTCGCGCAGCGTCTCCTGCGCGAGCGGCGCGCCGAACCCCGAACCCGCCTCCTGGGCCGACGACTCCGGCCACGGCTCCAACATCGCGGGTGTCATCGGCGCGCGGGCGAACGGCGTCGGCATCGTCGGGATCGCCCCGAAGGTGAGGCTCGCGATCGTCAAGGCGAGCGTCCCGCGTAACGGCGTCGACGTCTTCCTCGCCGACGCGGTCGTCTGCTCGCTCGTCTGGGCCGCGAACAACGGGGTCGACGTCGCCAACAACAGCTACTCGACGGACAGCGCGTACTCGGACGGCACGACCTCCTTTTGCCGGGACGACCCGGCGCAGCGGACGATCGTCGAGGCCGTCCGGCGCGCCGCGGCCTACGCGCAGGGGAACGGCGTCACGCTCGTCGCCTCGGCGGGGAACGCCGGCCTCGACCTCGGCGCGCCCGAGCAGCAGAAGTGCATCCGCCTGCCGAGCCAGCTTCCGGGCGTGGTCACCGTCTCGTCGATCGGCCTGGACGGCCGGCTAGCCGCGGGGCCTCCGTCGAACTACGGGCTCGGCGTCGTCGACGTCGCGGCCGCAGGCGGAGACTTCCTCCAGGGCGCGCCCCCGTCCGGCCTCGTCCTCGGCCCGTGGCCGTCCATCTTCTCGAGCGCGCCCCGGATCCTCTGCGACCCCTGCGAGGGCCCCGGCGCGGCGTACTACGCGTTCTGGGCCGGAACCTCCCAGGCCGCGGCGCAGGCGAGCGGCGTGGCAGCGCTCGTCGTCAGCCGCTTCGGCAAGAACCATCCGCACGGCCTGTGGAAGATGGTGCCGAAGCGCGTCGCCGAGCACCTCCGCCGGACCGCCGACCCGCTCCCGTGCCCGACGGGAGACGCGCGCTGCGTCGCCGCGGGCAACGAGACGAGCTTCTTCGGCCACGGCGTCGTGAACGCTCTGCGCGCGGTCACGAACGACCGCAATGGCTAGCGACTTGACCCGCGGGCGGGCGCGCGCGCCGGATGGCGGCGCGCCCGTCAGGCGGCCTTGACCGCGGAGACGAGGTTCTCGACCGATGCCTTGGCGTCGCCGAAGAGCATCGCCGTGTTCTGGCGGTAGAAGAGGTCGTTGTCGATGCCGGCGAAGCCGTGGTTCATGCTTCGCTTCAGCACGACGACGTTCGCGGCCTGGTCGACGTTGAGGATCGGCATGCCGTAGAGCGGGCTCTCGGGGTTCTCGCGCGCCGCTGGGTTCGTGACGTCGTTCGCGCCGATGATGAGGGCGACGTCGGTGCGCGGGAAGTCGGGGTTGATGTCCTCCATGTCCCTGAGCTGCGGGTAGGGGACGTTCGCCTCGGCGAGGAGGACGTTCATGTGCCCCGGCATGCGGCCGGCGACGGGGTGGATCCCGTACTTGACGTCGACGCCCCGCCGCTCGAGCAGGTCGGCGAGCTCGCGCACCGTGTGCTGGGCCTGGGCGACGGCGAGCCCGTAGCCGGGGACGATGACGACCCGGCTCGCGTAGGCGAGCATGACCGCGCAGTCCTCGGCCGAGATCTCGCGGTAGCTCTTGCCGTCGCCCTCGGCCCCGGCGACCGCGGGGCCGGCCGCGGCCGGCGCGCCGAAGGCGCCGAAGAGAACGTTCGCGAGCGAGCGGTTCATCGCCCGGCTCATGATCACCGTGAGGAGTGTCCCCGAGGCCCCGACGAGCGTCCCGCCGATGATGAGCGCCGTGTTGGAGAGGACGAAGCCGGCGCCGACCGCCGAGAGGCCCGAGAACGCGTTCAGGAACGCGATCACGACGGGCATGTCGGCGCCGCCGATGGGGAGGACGAACATGACGCCGAGCGCGAGCGCGGCGAGGACGAGGAGGTAGACCCACACCGTCTCCTCGGCGATCCCCGCGGTGACGGCCAGGGCGAGCGCGGCGGCGAGGAGGAGGCCGTTCAGCACCTGCTGCCCCGGGAACGTGATCGGCGCCCCGGGCAGGAGCTCCTGCAGCTTCCCGAAGGCGACGAGGCTGCCGCTGAACGTGACCGCGCCGATGAGGGCGGAGAAGAGCGCCGCCCCGAGCACGTCGCCGCCGAGGGCGCCCGGCTCGGGCGCCAGGCGGCGGAACTCGTACGTCGCCACGAGGACGGAGGCGCCGCCGCCGAGGCCGTTGAAGACGGCCACCATCTGCGGCATCGCCGTCATCTTCACGAGCCGCGCCGCGGCGACGCCGATGACGGCGCCGACGGCGAGCCCCGCCGCGATCAGCCAATAGCGGTCGACGTCGGGCAGGAGCAGGGTGAAGACGATCGCGATCACCATCCCGGCCGCCGCGAGCCGATTGCCGCGGCGTGCGGTCGTCGGCGAGGAGAGCCCCTTGATCCCGAGCACGAAGAGGATCGCGGCGCCGACGTAGACGAGGTCGACGGTGTTCTGCGACACGACCGCGAAGGTCATTCGTCCCTCTCCTCCGGCCGGGTCTTGAACATCTCTAGCATCCGGTCGGTGACGAGGAAGCCGCCGACGACGTTGACGGTCGCGAAGACGATGGCGACGAAGGCGATCGCCTGCTCCAGTCCGCCCTCGGCGTGGGCCGCGACGAGGATCGCGCCGACGAGGACGATGCCGGAGATCGCGTTCGTCCCCGACATGAGCGGCGTGTGCAGGAGCGTGGGCACGCGCCCGATCAGCTCGAAGCCGAGGAAGACGGCGAGCGCGAAGATCGTGATCGAGGCGATGAGGGCGGCGTTCACGACGCGTCCCTCGTGAGGCGGCCATCGTGGGCGACGCAGGTTCCGCGCACGATCTCGTCGTCGAAGTCGAGCGAGAGGTTCCCGTCCGAGATCAGGAGCGAGAGGAACGAGTGCACGTTGCGGGAGTACATCTGGCTCGCGTGCACGGGCATCGTCGCCGGCAGGTTGGTGTGCCCGACGATCGTGACCCCGTCGTGGACGACGGTCTCGCCCGGCTTCGTCCCCGCGCAGTTGCCGCCGGCCTCGGCGGCGAGGTCGACGACGACGGCGCCCGGGCGCATGCCGGCGATCGCCTCCTCCGTGATCAGCTCCGGCGCCTCGCGCCCCGGGATCAGCGCCGTCGTGATGACGGCGTCCGACTCGGCCGCGTGGCGGGCGATCAGCTCCTGCTCGCGCGCATGCTCGTCCTCGGCGAGCGCGACGGCGTAGCCGCCGACGCCCTCCGCGCCCTCGACGTCGAGCTCGAGGAACGTCGCGCCGAGGCTCTCGACCTGCTCCTTCACGACCGGGCGGACGTCGAAGGCCGAGACGACGGCGCCGAGGCGGCGCGAGGTGGCGATCGCCTGCAGGCCGGCGACGCCGGCGCCGAGCACCAGCACCTTCGCCGGCGGGATCGTGCCGGCCGCGGTCGTGAGCATGGGGAAGAACTTGCCCAGGCGCTCGGCCGCGAGGACGGCCGCCTTGTAGCCGGCGACCGTGCTCTGCGACGAGAGCGCGTCCATGGGCTGTGCGCGCGTGACGCGCGGGATCGCGTCCATGGAGAAGGCAGTGACGCCACGCTCGGCGAGGCTGCGGGAGAGATCGCGGTCCGTGAGCGGCTGCAGGAACGCGATCAGAGCCTGGCCCTCGCGGAGGAGGTGCACCTCCTCCGCGCTCGGCTTCCGCACCTTGCAGATCACGTCCGCCTCGCGGTAGAGGTCCTCCGCGGGCACGACGATCGCCCCGGCCTCCTCGTAGGCCGCGTCCGAGAACGTCGCCGTCTCGCCGGCGAGGTGCTCGACGAGCACCTCGACGCCGTCCGCGGCGAGCTTGCGGACCGTGTCCGGGACGACGGCCACCCTCGTCTCGCCCGGCGCAGACTCCTTGGCCACCCCCACCTTCATGCTCGGCGCAGTCTAAGCTGCTTTCGTGGACGCATGGCTGGAGGAAGCGCGCGCGAGAGTGGCCGGCGCGACCGGGGAGGAGGCGTCGCGCTACGACCTGGCGCAGGCCGAGGTCGACGCGCTGCTGGATCTCGCCCGGATCGCCGCGCACGCGAGCGGCGAGCGCGTCAACGCCCCGCTCCTCTGCTACCTCGTCGGCCTGGCGCACGGCCGTAACGGCGGCAAGCTGGAAGACCTGGTCGACGCGGCGATCGGCACGTCCGCATAGGCTGCGCCGATGCCCGCGCTCGACGGCAGGACGGCTCTCGTCACCGGTGCCTCGGCCGGGATCGGGCTCGCCGTCGCGCGGGCCCTGGCCGGCGAGGGCGCCCGCCTCGCGCTCGGTGCCCGGCGGGTCGAGCGGCTCGAGGAGA
>DATHVD010000042.1:0-8140 GCA_035461525.1 Gaiellaceae bacterium | reverse complement strand
GGGATCCTCCTCGTCGCGATCCTGCTCGACCGAGTTCAGCGGGAGGGGCTGATCGGCATCGGCATCCGGGTGGGGCGCCGCCTCCGAACAGGGCCCGCGGAGCCCTGACGCCCGGCATGGGGACGGAGCGCAGAGAGCGCGGAGTCGCGGCGTATGCGAGCCAGTTCGGCGTCTCGGAGGACGAGGTGGAACGCCTCTTCCTCGAGCGTTTCGGGCGGCGCTTCGCGGAGGAAGCCTTCCACGCGGCAGGAGACGCGTGGCGCGACGACGCCCTCTCGCTCCGCGACCGCAGCCTGCTCGTGCTCGCCGTGCTCGCTGCGCAGGGCGGCGTCGAGTCGCGCCTGCGAACGCACGTCCGCTGGGCGCTCGAGCACGGCGCGACGGCCGCCGAGCTCGACGCCCTCGCCTCCCTCCTCGCCGTCTACGCCGGCTTCCCGCGGGCCTCGGTGGCCCTCGAGGCGTTTCGCGAGGAGCTCCGGCTCGCCGGCGTTGATCCGAATCCCCCGAAGGACGCGGAGGGATGAGCTACGTCGAGACGGCCGACGGCGTCCGCCTGCGACTCTGCGACCGCGGCCGTGGCGCCCGGGCCTTCGTCCTCGTGCACGGCTGGAAGCAGTCGCACCGGCTCTTCGACCCGGCGATCGCGCGGCTGAGCGAGCGGCACAGGGTCGTCGCGTTCGACCTCCGCGGAATGGGCGAGTCCGACAAGCCCGGCTCGCGCTACGACTTCGACGAGCTCGCCGGCGATCTCGGCTTCGTCCTCGAGAGCCTCGACCTCGAGGACGCGACGCTCGTCGGCTGGTCGATGGGCTGCACGGTCACCCTCACGTACATGAGGCTGAGCGGGGCGCGCGTGGGCAGGCTCGTGCTCGTGAACGGCCCTCTCAGGCTCACGCGGGCGCCCGGGTTCCCCTTCGGCCTCGAGCCCGAGCGGCTCGACGGCTACGTCGACGCGCTCGCGCGCGACTGGCCGCGCAACGAGCGCGCCTTCGCGGCGGAGTCGCTCCTCGAGCCCGACGACGAGCGCATCGACTGGCTCGTCCGCACCGCGCTCCAGACGCAGCTCGACGTCGCGCTCCGGCTCGTGCGGGAGCAGGCGCGGCTCGACCTGCGCGCGGTCGTGGAGTCGCTCGACGTGCCCGTGCTCGCCGCGTACAGCCGCCACGAGCCCTGGTGGCCGCCGGAGCTCGCGGACTGGATCGCCGAGCACGCGCCGCGCGGCGAGCGGGCGATCTTCGAGCGGAGCGCCCATTGCCCGTCCTTCGAGGAGCCCGAGAGCTTCTGCGCCGTCCTGGAGGACTTCGCCGTGCGTACGACTCTGTCCCCGACGCCAACTCCCGAGACCAAGGAGGCCCAGTGAACCCCTTGCTGCTGCAGACCGGAGCCGAGCAGGAGATCGCGCCCGGAGTCCACGTCGTCCCCGACCGGAGGGTCAACCTCGTCCCGAACGTCGGCATCGTCCTCGGCGACGCCGCCGCCCTTGTCGTCGACACGGGCATGGGCCCCGCCAACGGCCGCCTCGCCCTCGACGCCGCCCGCCGGCTCGCCGGCGATCGCCGCCTGCTCCTCACCCTCACGCACTTCCACCCCGAGCACGGGTTCGGCGCCCAGACGTTCGTGGACGAGGCGACGATCGTCTACAACCGGACGCAGGCGGAGGAGCTCGCCGAGAGCGGCCGGGAGTTCGTCGCCATGTTCAGCGAGTTCGGCCCCGAGGTGGCCGAGCTCCTGGCCGACGTCGAGATCGTCCAGCCGCACGAGACGTACGAGGGCGAGACCGAGCTCGACCTCGGGAACCGGACGGTCGAGCTGCGCGAGCTCGGCGGCGCGCACACGCGCGGCGACCAGCTCGTGCTCCTTCCGGCGGAGGGAGTGCTGTTCGCGGGCGACCTCGTCGAGAACCGCTTCTTCCCCATCCTCTTCGGCGACGTCGCCCACGGCCCGGCCTGGATCGACGCGCTCGACCGCCTGGCGGAGCTGGGGGCGGAGAGGGTTGTCCCCGGGCACGGCGAGGTCGGCGGCCCCGAGCTGATCCGCGACCTGCACGCCTACCTCGTCGACGTCCGCGACGCGGTCGCCGGCCGCATGGAGGCGGGGCAGGACGTGGAGACGATCGCGGCCGAGCTCGGCCCGGAGATCCGGGCACGCTACGAGTCGTGGGACAACCCCGAGTGGATCGACTTCGCCATCCGCAACTTCCACCGCGAGGCCAGCGCCTGACCCGCCGCTAGTCGAGGCCGTCGAGGAAGCCTTCGACCGCGGCCGCGAAGGGGCCGGGCAGCCCGTCCGGCAGCGGGATCATCCCGCCCTCGAGAACCGCGACCTCCGCCCGCGGGAGCGCGGCGCGCAGCCGCCCCAGGCCCGGGTAGGCGTGGGGGTCGTCGGACGCGCCGACGAGCAGGACCGGGCACGCGATGCGTCCGACCCGTTCTTCGGCTGGGTAGCGGGCAACCACCCGGTGTCCCTCGGCCGCGAGGTCGCCGGCCCGGAGGCAGTCGATCAGGTAGCGCTCGAGCAGCCCGACGTCGGCCGGGTAGAAAGGCGCCCTGCCGCGCCAGAGCTCGACCAGGTGGGAGCCGTCGGCGGCGCGCGCGACCTCGTCCACGGGAGGGGGCGCCTCCAGCTGCGCGAGCCGCTCCTCCCTCGTGCACAGCCCGAGCGACGACAGCACCGCGGCCCGGACGTGGCCGGGATGCGCCACCGCCAGCTCGGCGGCGACGTAGGCGCCCGTGTGGTGGCCGACGACCGCCGCCGGGCGGGCGCCGAGCGCGTCGAGCACGTCGCGCGCCGCCTCGGCCCAGCGCTCGATCGAGTCTTCGCCGGGTGGAAGGGGCGTCGAGTCGCCGAATCCGGGCGTGTCCATCGCGATCGCCCGGCGGCGACGGCCGAGCAGCGGGAGGACTTCGCGGTACTCGTCCCACGAGCGCGGCGTCTGGTGCAGGAGCAGCACGGGCTCGCCCTCTCCGACCACGGCGCAGTGGACGACGCCGCCGGGGATCCGCACGAACCATCGCTCGACGTCGATCCCCACGGACGACCCGTCGGGCCTCAGAGGACGCCGCCGGCCCGCTCGATCACCGCGCGCGAGATCCGCCGCCCCGTCTCCACGTTCGCACGGAGCGCCTCCCGGGCCGCGGGCTCGTCGGCGCGCTCGAACGCATCGACGATCGCCCGGTGCTCTGCGTCGGAATCCCCGGCAGCCGACTCGCCGAGCCCGAGGAGGGCGCGTTCCTGGAGCGGGAAGACGCAGAGACGCCGGTACATCTCGGAGATGGTCGCGTTGCCGGCGAGGTCGACCTGGTACTCGTGGAACGCGGCGTTCGCGAGCAGGTAGGCGCGGGCGTCCACAAACTTCCGATCTCGGACCGGCTTGATCGTCTCGTCCATCAGCCCGCGGAAGCGGGCGAGGCGCTCCTCGTCGAGCGTCCCGATCGTGAGGCTCGCGGCGTGGAGTTCGAGCGCGAGACGGGCCTCGTGGAGCTCGTCCATGAGTTCCACGGTGAGCGGCCGGACGACGTAGCCCCTCGGCTCGCTGACGACGAGACCCTCCGTCGTCAGCCGCGTGAGCGCGTGGTGGACGGGGCTCCGCGAGACGCCGAGCTCGTCCGCGATCGTCTGGAGGCTGATCTTCGCGCCGCCCCCGAACTCGCGCGTGAGCAGACGCTCCTTGATCGCGTCGTAGACCTGGTCGTTGAGGTCGAGCCTGACGACCACGGGCCGCTCCCGGTTGCGGACGCTCGAGGCAGGCGTCATGTCGCGTGCGACAGGATATCCCGCTCGTGTCGGTACGTGCTACCGGCCGCGGCCCTCGGCGACGAAGCGCCGGAAGTCCTCCACGGCCTCCGGCGGCGCGGCGGCAAAGCTCGGCCCCCGGCTCGGGCCGAGGCCGGTGAGCCCGCGCAGCTTGACGGCGACCTCCGCCTGCTTGAGGGCGACGGCGACGCAGTTCACGACCGGCGCTCCGGCGACTGCGAGGCCGCGCTCGCCGGCGAAGAGGAGCCCGGGGAGCGCTCCGGCGGGGACGACGACGTCGGCGCCGTCCGCGACGAGCGGCTCGACGAGGCGGCGGAGGTGATCGAGCAGCCCGCGGCGCGCGCCCTCGTCCCCCGCGAACGCAGGCCCGAAGTCCTCGACGACGGCGCCCATCCCCGTCACGTGCGTGACCCGGGACCCCAGCCCGTAGCGATCCGCCTGCTCGCGGTGGAAGCGGTCGAACACGGGGTCGATCGAGACGAGCGCGAGGTGGCGTCCGAGCTGCGCGGCCCAGTGGAGCGTCGACTCGCCGAGTCCGACGACGGGGACGTCGACGCCGGAGCGGGCCTCGAAGAGGCCGGAGTCCTGGAAGTGCCCCAGGACGAAGGCGTCGTACCCCTGCTCCGCCGCCTCGAGGGCGTTGTCGACGGCGAGGACTCCGCAGCGGAGCTCCGCGAGCCGCCCGAAGCCCCGGACGGGCGGGCTCATGCCGGCGACCGAGACCTCCGTGCCCGGGTCGGCGATGTCGCCGAGGTAGGCGCTCAGCCGCTCGCGGTAGGCGCCGCTCTCCTCGAGATCGACGAAGCTCTGCCACCAGATCCGCATCGCCGCATCTTCACGCATCGGGGCGGGCGACGGGGGCGCCGTCCTCGACGGAGAGTCCGACGCGCACGCCCGGCTCGGCCTCGAGCCTCGCGACCACCCTGCCTCCTCCGTCGAGCGCGACCGTGCCGAGGCGGACCGGCTCGACGAGCGTCCGCCCCGGCGCACGCCGGACCGCCGTCGCGTCCTCGACAACTCCGGGGCCGGCGGGAACCGCGTCGACTTCGCCGCCTCCGCAGGCGGGGCACCAGATCCGCTCCGGGAATCCCCGCCACCCGCAGGCTCGGCAGGCGGAGACGGGGAGGCCGCTCAAGCCCGCTCCAAGACCGCGGCGTTCGCGCACGCGCCGTAGCGGTAGGCCACCATGCCGTAGCCGGCGACGACGCCGAGGCGCGCGTCCGCGACCTGGCGGGAGCCCGCGTTGCCGCGCAGCTGGGTCACCACCTCGACGAGCCCGTGCATCCCTCCGGCGGCGCCGGCCTGGCCCGCGGAGAGTTGCCCGCCGGAGGTGTTGACGGGAAGGGACCGCGGCACGATCCGCTCGCCGACGAGCCGCTCTAGATCCCCGTCGCGGACGAAGCCGAGGTCCTCGAGCTGGACGAGCACCATCGCCGTGTAGTCGTCGTAGACGGAGACGACGTCCACCTCGTCGGGGCCTGCCGACGCCTCTGCCCACAGGCCGTCCCGAAGCTCGCGGAGACCGGTCGTGAGCCCGTCGCCGTCCTGGTGGTCGGCGTTGTGGAGCGCGGCCAGCGCCCTGACCCGTACCGGGCTCTCGCCCTCGGCGGCCAGCACGATCGCGTCGGCGCCGGCCACGACAGGGACGCAGTCGTAGATCGTGAGCGGGTCCGCGACGACCGGGGCCTCGAGATAGGCCTTCAGCGTGAGCGGCTTTCGGTAGGCGGCGTTCGGGTTGCCCGCGGCCCATTCCCGCTGGGCCACGGCGACGGCGCCGTAGGCCGAGCGATCGAGGCCCGTCGCCCGCATGTGCCGCAGCGCTAGCAGGGCGAAGAGCGCGTTCGGCCCGCCGGCCGGGATGGGAGCGAGGTAGTCGCGCGTCGCCGTGTTGAACTCGTCGACGAGACGGACGAAGTCGTCGTCGCCGAAGCGGTCGGCGGCAACGAGGAGAATGGCGCTCGCGTCTCCCGCCTCGATCGCCCGGCGCGCGTGCTGGAGCATGTCGATCCCGGAGGCGCCGCCGGTCATACCGTCCATGAGCCAGCGTGGCCGGAGCCCGAGCCGGAACGCGAGGTCGATCGCGCGGTCGGGCGCGAGTGAGAAGGACGCGACGCCGAGGCCGTCGACGTCCCGCGGCGCGAGCCCGGCACTCGCGAGCGCAGCGCGAGCCGCCTGCGCCGCCAGCCGCGGGGTCGTCGCGGCCTCGCCGGGATGCCGGACGTAGGGCGTCTCGCCCGCTCCCACGATGAGCGCCTCGCGGCTCACGGAGTCACGTCAGGGTGCATGGGTCTCGGCCGCTCCGAGCCGAGCGTACCGCCTGACGACCGTGACGAGCCAGGGCGCGCGAGTCCCCACCTCGGCACCCCCTCCCCTCAATGACTGCCGGACCACGCCTGCACGGATCGCTCACACCTGTTCGGGTGGCCCCGCGCCTCCGAGCGCCCTCGGACGACGCAGCAACTCGTCGTACACCGCGGCGAAGCGGCGGACGAGCGTGTGCCAGGAGTAGGGATCGCGAATCTGCTCGTAGGCGTTCTCGGCGCGCTTCCGCCGCCCCGTCTCGTTGTTCACGGCCTCCACGAGAGCATCGGCCAGCGCATCGACGTCGTCGGGGGGGACGAGCCAGCCGTTCGGCCTCCCTCGCACGGTGTTCACGAACGACGGCGGCCCGCCCGAGCGCGTCGCGATCACTGGGACGCCACACGACATCGCCTCGAGGAAGACCTGGCCGAAGGGCTCATCGACGGATGGCCCCACGAGGAGGCTCGCGCAGGCGAGCCCGAGCGGGAGCTCATCGTGTCCGCGCCAGCCGCCGAAGAAGACGCCCTCGATGCCCTCCCGCTCGGCGACCGCATAGGGATGCTCCCCTTCCCACTCTCCGGGCGAGCCGCCCCAGACGAGCAGCGGCGCCGGGACGGAGAAGCGGGGCCGCGCGCGGGCGTAGGCGCGCACGAGGAGCGGCACGCGCTTGAAGGCCAGGAAGCGGCCGACGAAGAGAAGGACGGGCGCCGGGCCGCCGCTGTGCTGGTCGACGAACGCCTCGAGTGCAGCCGCTGCGTAACGAATGCTCCCGGGTCGACCCGAGTCGTCCCAGCCCCGCGGGTCGTCGACGAGCCAGCGGCGCAGGAGAACGAGGCGCTCCTCGAGGCTGAGCTCCCGGCGGTGGAAGCGCTCGGTGTCCACGCCGTTCGGGATCACCTCGACCGTCTCGGGCCGCACGCTGAGTAGGCGCTGCGCCTCGTGACGGTCGTGGGGCGAGATGCAGATCAGACGGTCACTCCGGCCGGCGGCCGCTCGCAGGCGCTCGGCCCAATGGTCGCCGAAACGCCAGAGCGCCCAGCGGGTGCGCCCCAGGAGCTCCCGGTCCTCCGCACCGAGCCGGTCGCCCGCCGGCAGGCGACCGGCCTCCTCGCGCGCGGCCATCCCCGCGAGATCCTTGCCGAGCGAGGCGGCGAGCGCCGAGAGGCGGGCGGTCTCGTCGAGCATCTTCAGCTCGGTGCCGTGCAGGTGCGTGACAAGCGGGCGCTCCGGCCAGTGACGGGCAACTGCGTCGTGGAGCGGTGTCAGGTGGTGGAGGTGGAAGAGGTCGGCGCCGTCGAAGCCGGCGCCGACGAGCACATCCTCCCAGGCGCGCACCTGGTGCTCGGCGAGCTCGGGTGAGAGCGCGGCGAAAGGCCTGTCGGGAGCTCCGGGGCGCGCCTCATAGGACGGATGGAGAGGTACGGGCGCCGCCATCGCATCCTCACCCTGCCGAAAGGCAGAAAGCGCCGGAGTGAAGTCGGCTACCGTCGCGGCGAGCCCGGCGTAGAAGGTGGCGGCGTGGGAGCCCTCGCCGGGTGACCCGAGCGAACCGCAGGCAAGAGAGACGTCCCAGCCCACCCGCGGGAGCGCGCGGGCTAAGTAGCGCACGACTTGGGCCGACCCGCCACGAGGGTAGAAGAGGAGGCCCATCGCCACCCGGCCCAGTCGCTCGCTCAACGCATGCTCGCCAGACGTTTTCCCTGCCATCACCATGACACTACGTGCACGAGCTTCGTCCTTCTGCGAACGCTTTCGGGGAGCGTGAAGACGTGATGTTCATCCCGAGGCAATCAGGCGGGAGACATGACGTATCGCCTTCGCCAAGCCGAATCGACCTCGCAAACGGCTACAAGCCGTTTCTCGAGGCGCGGGTCGGGACCCTCGCTACATGCCCATCGACTGGTAGAAAGTAGCCGCTGAGCAGGATTCTGGTGCGACAATAGACGCCGGTCGTCACCCTGACGCCAGAGCTTAGGGGCGTGCTTATTCGCTGATCACCAATTTCATTGGCGCTCGCGGGTTCGAGTCCTCGTCCGCCTAAAGTCCTCCAAATGCGGATGTTTATTGTCTGGCGAGGCGCAAGACC
>DATHVD010000041.1:0-11979 GCA_035461525.1 Gaiellaceae bacterium | reverse complement strand
CGACCGAGACGGTCGCCGCGACGACGGGCGCCGAGGGCGCGGCCCTCGACGAGCCCGAGGAGGGCGAGACCGGCGAGACCGAGGACGCCGGCGAGGGAGAGGAGGAGGCGCAGCCGGGCGAGGTCGTGGACGGCGACGTCGTCGTCGACGCTGCCGAGCGGACGAAGGAGGCTGGGAGCGCGCGCGTCTCCACGTCGATGACGGTCGGCGGCGACGGGGTCGAGGATCAGACCTTCGGCGGCGAGGGCGTCTTCAGCTTCGACGACGACGTCGGAGAGGTCATGCTCGACCTCGGCGGCGTCGAGGGCGCCACCGTCCGCAGTGCTCGCGTCGTCTTCGCCGACTACGTCGTCTACTACGGGCTCCCGGCCGGCTTCCTGGCGGGGAACAAGCGCTGGCTCAAGCTCGATCCGCAAGGGCTCGCAGACGCTTCCGCGGTCGACGCCGGCTCGCTCTTCCTGGGCAGCCAGGCCGACCCGGCGCAGTTCCTGCTCTGGCTCCGCGCGATCGGCCCGACCGCGCGCAGGGTCGGGAGCGAGACCGTCCGCGGCGAGCAGACGACGCGCTTCGACGCGGTCGTCGACCTGAGGAGGCTCGCGTCCCAGGGGCCGGAGGGGCAGGAGGACGCGTGGCGCGCGTACGTCGAGTCGACGCGGGAGCGCCTCGGGCTGGCGGAGATCCCCGTGCAGGTGTGGGTGGACGGCGACGGCCTCGTGCGGCGCCTCCGCCACGGGTACGTCTTCGGCCCGGAGGGCCAGCAGGCGCGGACCTCGAGCGTGACCGAGCTGTGGGATTTCGGCGTGCCGGTCAGCGTCCGGACGCCGCCGCCCGGACAGGTGGCGGACCTGGCCGACTACGTGAGACCCTGACGGAGAGAGGAGCGCGTTGGACGTCGCACTGAAAATCTGGCGGTACGACCCGGAGACGGGGGAGAGGGAGCTGAAGCTCTACCAGGTCGAGGCGCCGGAGTGGGCGTGCCTGCTCGACGTCCTCGACATCGTCAAGGACCAGGTGGACGGGACGCTCGCCTACCGCAAGAGCTGCCGCATGATGATCTGCGGCTCCTGCGGGATGCGGATGGACGGTCGTGCCGTCCTCGCCTGCAAGGAGCGCATGAAGCCGATCGCCGACCGCGGCCACGTCCCGGTGATCTCGGCGATGGGGAACATGCCCGTCCTCAAGGACCTCGTCGTCGACATGCACCCCTTCTGGACCAAGATCAAGGCGATGAAGCCGTGGCTCGACACCGGCTACGAGGAGCTGCCCGAGCAGGAGTTCCGGATCAGCCAGGAGGCGATGAACCCGATCCACAAGGAGGCGCTCTGCATCATGTGCGGCTGCTGCGTCTCCGAGTGCAACTCGATGGAGTCCGACCCGGAGTTCTTCGGGCCGGCGGCGCTCGCCAAGGGCTTCCGCTTCGTCGGCGACCCGCGCGACCGCGCCGGCGTCGAACGGCTCGAGCGCTACAACGACGAGCACGGGATCTGGGACTGCACCCGCTGCTACTTCTGCAACGAGCGCTGCCCGAAGGGCGTCGATCCGCGCGACGCGATCGCCAAGCTGGGGGCGGAGTCGATCCGCGTCGGCATCGACCGCGACATGGGCGCAAAGCACGCGAAGTGGTTCGTGCACTCCGCCAAGACGACGGGCTGGCTGCGGGAGACGGAGCTCGTGCCGAAGACGCAGGGCGTCCTCGGCGCGCTCAAGGAGACGAAGTTCGCCCTCAGCCTCCTCCGCCACGGCAAAGTGCCGATCCTCCCCCATGTCGCCGACGACGTCGGGGAGGCGCGCGCGCTCTACGAGCTCGTCAGGGCCCAGGGCCGCGACGGCGCCGCCGGCATCGTCCAGGGCGAGCGCGCCCTCGCGCGCATCGAGCACACCGACGCCGGCTCGGCCCGGCGCGACGCGCCCGAGATCACCCCGTCCGAGCCGACCCCGCACGCGGAAGGATGAGCGCCATGCGAGTTGCGTACTACAAGGGCTGCCTGGCGTCGCTCTCGGCGAAGGAGCTCGACACCTCGACGCAGGCCCTCGCGCCCAAGCTCGGCATCGAGCTCGAGCCCCTGGAGTCGGTGACCTGCTGCGGCGCCGGCGACATCCACGAGGCCGAGCCCGACTACTACCTGCACCTGAACGCCCGCATCCTCGCCTACGCCGAGGCGACGGGCTGCGACACGCTGATGACGATCTGCAATGTCTGCACGCTCAACCTGCGGCAGGCGAACTTCCAGATCCAGAACGACGACGCCCTGCGCGTGCGCGTGAGCGAGAACCTCGAGAAGGTCGGCGCGCCCCCCTACTCCGGCGGCGTTGAGGTGCTGCACTTCCTCTGGCTGATGGCCGACGGCGAGGGCTTCGAGAAGCTGAAGGCGGTCGCGCACAAGGGGCTCAAGGGGCTCAAGGTGGCGCCGTTCTATGGGTGCCAGATCCTCCGGCCTTCCAAGCTCCTCGGCTTCGAGGACCCGGATCGGCCGTCCTCGCTCGAGGCGATCATCGAGGCCTGCGGCGGCGAGGCGATCGACTACCCGGCGAAGATCAAGTGCTGCGGGTTCCCGATCATCCAGGCCCGTGAGGAGACCGCGCTCGGCGAGCTGATCCAGCCGATCCGCCAGTCGATCGAGGCGGGCGCGGACGCGATGGTGACGCCGTGCCCGCTCTGCCACCTCTCGCTCGACGCGTGGCAGTCGAAGCTCGAGGCTCAGACGGGCGAGAGCTTCCGGATGCCGATCCTTCACCTCTCGCAGCTCGTCGGCGTGGCCGCGGGCCTCCCGGACTCGGAGCTCAAGTTCAAGCGCCACGTCGTCTCCGTCGACCCGGTGCTGGAGAAGATCGAGGCGCCCTAGGGGATCGCCGGCGGGCGCTCCGGCGCCCTCCCGTTCGCGGCGTCTGCCTCCTCCGGCTCGGGCTCGTCGGCCTCCTCGCCGCGCCTGTCCGAGATCACGGCGACCCGCTGCACGAGCCCGAGGAAGAACGGCTCCGAGAAGCCGGCCGCGAAGGCGACGAGCGTGCGCCCGGCCCAGCTCCCCGAGTCGCCTCCGACGTCGAGCGTGCCCGTCTCGACGACGAGGAGCACGATGAGCCCGGCGGTGGCTCCGACGAGCGGTTGCACGCGCATCGCCGGCCAGAATGAGCGGAGGTCGTCGAGCTCCCGCAGCCCGTCGCGGATCTTCATCGTCCCGGCGAGCGTGGCGCCGAGCGCGCCCGCCGTGCCGGCGACGAGAATCTGCTTCCAGACGGCGGGGTCGGCGGCGATCGTGTCGATGGCGACGACGAGGCCCGCCTGGAGGGCGAGCAGGACAGGGGCGAGGAGATTGAGGTAGCGGCACTTCTGCGCGGCCTTCGCCCGCCGGTCCCGTCCCGCCTCGGCCCGCCGCGCGTAGAGGAACGCGAGCTTCGCCGCCGCGACCGCGTGCAGCTTCGGGTCCGGGGCGCCCGCCCTGTAGTTCATCCTCAGCTCCTGCAGCTCGGTCTCCGAGAAGTGCGTCGTCCAAGCGTGCCAGCGCGACGGGTCCTTGAGACGCTCGGCCTCGTGGTCGAGCTGGGCGGCGACGTAGTCGGCGTTCGCGAGCGCCGACAGAAAGCCCTTGATCTCGCTGTAGAGCTCCCACGCCGAGTCGATCCGGAGCGAGCGAACGGGGACGTCGAGGACGTCGCGGAGCCGGGCGAGGAGCTCAGGCGTCCGCAGCGAGACCTCGTCCGGGGGCTGGGAGAGCACGCGCCGGAGCTCGCCGACGGCCGCCTGCACGTAGCCGAGCGCCTTCTTCAGCTCCGGATTCCTCGTGTGCCGGCGCCACCGGGCCGGGGAGAGAAGCTCCTCGAGCGTCGCGGACGGGCGCGCCGGGGCCCGCGTCAGCCGCGCCCGGAGGGACGGAGCACCGACGGCGTGAGCCATGGCCGGACGCTAGCGCGCGACCCGCAGCGCGTCAACGGCGGCGAGACGGCCCCGAGAAAGGGACCGGCCCGGTCTCCTCGGAAAGACCGGGCCGGTAATGCCCCTCCAGTCCCACAGACGCCGCCCGGCGCAGAAACTTGCGCAGCACTTCTCGCTAGAGTCCCGGCGATGGTCAGGCGCCTCGTCGCTCTCGGGCTTGCGGCCCTCGGGATCGCGGCTCTCGCCGCCGCTCGGCGGCGTCCGGCCGCGGATCCGGCGCGGAACGGCGGCTCGGCCGAGCGCACCGCCCGCCTCCGGCGCGAGCTGGACGAGGCGCGCGAGCGTCTCCGCGCAGACATCGCACGGGCGCACGGCGACGCGTAGGAGAGCTTGACGGATGGCGGCCGCCCTCCTCGGCGCCGCGGCGGCGCTGGGTGCGGCCGGGCTCGCCTGGTCGCTCTTCGAGTCCCAGTGGGTCGAGCTCGTCGAGCGCGAGGCGCCGGTCGAGGGCCTGCCCGCCGACCTCGACGGCTTCACCATCCTCCACCTCTCGGACTTCCACCTCGGCACGCTCTCCCTCAACGGGCGCGCTCTACGCAAGGCGCTCGACTGGGCGGAGGGCCGCGACGTCGACCTCGTCGCCATCACGGGCGACCTCGTCAGCCGGCGGCGCGGCGAGCGCATGCTCGAGGAGGCCCTCGGTCGGCTCCGGCCTCGACACGGAACGTTCGCAGTACTCGGGAACCACGACGTCGCGGAGACGCGCGACCCGTTCAGCCGGCCCACCGATCGCTCCGGCCTCGAGGCGGGCGAGGCACGCCTGCTCGAGCACGAGGCGGCGACCGTCGACGTGGCCGGCCGCACCGTGCAGGTGCTCGGCGCCGACGCGCGCCGCTTCCACGACCCGTTCGGCCCGCTCGTCGACCCGGACGCCGACCTCCGCGTCTTCCTCCTCCACTACCCGGACGCGATCTGGAGCGTCCCCGAGCTGCCGGCGCAGGTCGTCCTCGCCGGCCACCTCCACGGCGGCCAGATCTGCATACCGACGCCGCGCGGGAAGGTGCGGCTCGAGCACCTGCGGGCTCCCTTCTGGGAGGGCCTGTTCGAGCTCCCCGTCGGGACGCTCCACGTCTCCCGCGGCCTCGGCACGAGCTTCGTCCCGTTCCGCTTCCTGGCCCGGCCCGAAGCGACGGCACTCACCCTGAGGGCGCGGGGGCGCGAGTAGACTCGACCGCGGGATGGCGTACCGGCTCGAGCCCGTCACGGAGGCCTCGATCGGGGGCGCCCCGGACGTCTGCGTCGGCTGCGTCTTCTGGCAGTCGCGCTATGGGCGCGGAGCCGCGAAATCGCGCTGGGCGGCGCGCGTGGAGGAGGATTGGGGCCCGTGGGGGACGCTCTACCGCGGCGACGACGGCCGTCTCGTCGGCTTCGTCCAGTACGCGCCGACCGGCGCCTTCCCGCGGGCGTTCGAGCTGCCGGCCGGGCCGCCGTCGGCCGACGCGGTGCTCGTCACCTGCGCGTACCTCGTCGACCTGGCGGAGCCGTGGGTGCTGCAGAGCCTCTTCCTCGCCGCGATCGGCGAGGCCCGTGACCGCGGCGTCAAGGCGATCGAGACGTTCGGCTACCGCTACCCGGAGGGCGAGTCGAGCTACGAGCGCTTCCTCGTCCACCGAACGGTATTCCCCTCCGACTTCCTCGCCGACTTCGGCTTCACGGCCGTCCGCTGGGAGGGGGACGTGTGCCTTGCCCGCCTCGAGCTCGCCGGCCTCGTCCCCGTGGAGGAGGGGCTGACCGTGCGCGCCTGGCGCCGGCTGAAGGCCGCGTTCGCCCCGGCGCCCGTCCCGCAGCGCCCGTAGGACCGAGCTACCATCGGGGCAGTCGACCGAGGAGGCAGCCATGACGACGGCGCTGCGCGAACTGACACGGGACGGATCGGACGACATCCTCGCGCTCGAGGAGCTCTGGAGGGCGCCGGCCGCCGAGCCGGCGAGGGCGGCGCCGAGACGGAGGCTTCCGGACGTTCCCGGGCCGCTCCTCGCGGCGGGCTGGCTCGTCTTCCTCGTCGTCGCGCTCGGCTTCGCGCCCGATCCAGAGCCGGGCATGGTCTGGCCGGCCTGGGCGCTCGCGGCCTCGCTGGGCATGTACGCGCTCCTCGCGCTCGGGTCCTTCTTCGCGGTCTCGGGGCTCGCGGCCGCTGGGTTCGGCTCGGCCGCGCTCGCAGGGGCGGTGCTCGTCCCGCTTGCCGTCAACTGCCGCGCCGCCGAGCATCACCTCGGCAACTGGTGGCTCGCCGAGCTCGGGGCGGCCATCGCGCTCACGGGCCTGGCCGCGGCAGGGTACGCCCAGCGCCGCGGGCGCTAGGCCATCGCCGTCGGCGACCCGTCCTGCAGCGCCATTCTGCGGGTGCCCGTCCGCGTCTCCACAATGGACGCGTGCGTCTTCGGAGATCCCCTCGAGCCGATCGCCGATCGCGAAGACGTGCGGACTATCGTGTGGCTCCTGGCGCACGCGGATGATCCAGGAGCGCATCGCCCTCACGAGCGGAGGATTGGTGAGGAGCGTGCCGAGCGCGACCGTCGCCGCGCGCGGCTGCGCCGCCTCTCCTTCGGCCCGCTCGGCCGCGGGTAGCGCTACGCGGCGAGGAGCCGGCGCTCGAGCAGGAGCTCGGCGATCTGGACGGCGTTCAGCGCCGCCCCCTTGCGCAGGTTGTCGTTCACGACCCAGAGGGCGAGCCCGTCGCCGGCGGTGTCGCGGCGGATCCGGCCGACGAGCACCTCGTCCCGGCCGGCCGCGTCACCGGGGGTCGGAAAGTCGACGAGCTCGAGGTGTGGCGCGGCGGCGAGCGCCTCGCGCGCCTCCTCCGGCGAGAGTAGGCGCTCCGTCTCCACCCACACCGCCTGGGCGTGGCCGACGAGGACGGGGACGCGCACACAGGTCGCGTGCAGAAGCAGCTCCGGCAGCTCGAGGATCTTGCGCGTCTCGGCGCGGAGCTTCCACTCCTCGCTGAACTCGTCGCCGTCGAGGTCCCAGTCCATCGCCAGGTCGGCCTCGGCGGACGGCGTCGCGCGCAGCCGCTCGCTGCCGGCGTCGCCGGCGCCGGAGGCGGACTGGTAGGTGGCGAGCCGGACCCGGGTCAGCCCGGCAGCCTCGTGCAGCGGCTTGAGGGCGCACGTGAGCTGCATCGCCGAGCAGTTCGGGTTGGCGACGATCTCATCGCCGTCGAGGACGTGGTCGTTGACGCCGGCGACGACGAGCGGGATCCCGTCGGTCAACCTGTAGGCGTCCGACTTGTCCACGGCGACGGCCCCGCCGCGCACGGCGTATGGGACGAGCGCGCGGCTCGCCTCGGTGCCGACGGAGAAGAAGACGAGGTCGAGCCCGCCCGCGGCGAGGGCCTCGGGTGTCGCCTCCTCGACGGGCAGCTCGCCGTCGCCGAACGGAACCCGCCTGCCCGCCGAGCGGGCCGACGCGAACGCGCGCACCCGGTCGAAGCCGCGCTCCGCGAGGAGAGCGAGCGTCACCGTACCGACGGCGCCGGTCGCGCCGACGACGCCGACGCGCACGTCAGGCATGGCGGCGCTCCGCCTGCGGCGAGCCCAGCTCGAAGGTCTCGTGCAGAGCGCGCACGGTCTCCTCGACGGCGCCGTGAGGCACGTAGAAGGCGATCTTGATCGGCGAGGTGGCGACGTAGGTCGGCTCGACCCCGAGCCCGCTCAGCGTGGCGAAGGTCTTCGCCGCCACGCCGGGGTGGCTGCGCATGCCGGCGCCGACGATACTGACCTTGCCGAGCCCTTCGCGCTCCGAGAAGCGCGCGCCGAGCCCGCCGAGCGCGCCTTCCGCCTGCGCCCGGTCCTCGACCGGGGCGGAGAAGACGATGCGGGAGTCCATCTGGATGATCGTGTCCACGTTCACCTCCGCGGCCGCGAGCGCCTCGAAGAGGTCGGCCGGACGCACGCCCTCGACCTCGTACACGGCCTCGTCGACGGTGTGCGTCACGCCCGAGATCAACGCTTTCTCCAGCATCCGCTCGTCCTCCTCCCTGATCCACGTGCCGGGCTCGTCGGTGAACGTCGAGCGCACGTGCAGCCTGACCCCGTGCCCGCGGGCGAACTCGACCGAGCGTAGCTGAAGCACCTTCGCCCCGGATGCGGCCATCTCGAGCATCTCCTCGTAGCTGACGGCGTGCAGCTTCTGAGCCTCCGGGACGGCGCGCGGGTCGGCCGTGAAGACGCCGTCCACGTCCGTGTAGATCTCACAGGCGTCCGCGCCGAGCGCCGCCGCCAGGGCGACCGCGGTCAGGTCCGAGGCGCCGCGCCCGAGCGTCGTCACCTCGTACTCCGTGGAGACCCCCTGGAAGCCGGCGACGAGGACGATCCGCTCCTCGTCGAGCGCCCGGTGGATGCGGTGGGCCTTCACCTCGACGATCTTCGCCTTGCCGTGGGCGGTGTCGGTGACGATGCCGGCCTGCGAGCCCGTGAGCGAGATCGCGTCCGTGCCCAGGTCGGAGATGGCCATGGCGACGAGCGCGCACGAGATCCGCTCGCCGACCGAGATGAGCATGTCCAGCTCGCGCGGCTTCGGCTGCGGCGAGACCTCGAAGGCGAGCGCGCGCAGCTCGTCCGTGTGGTAGCCCATCGCCGAGACGACGCCGACGACGCGCGCCCCGGCCCTCTTCGCGGCGACGAGCCTCGCGGCTGCGCGGCGGATCTTCTCCGGGTCGGCGACCGACGTCCCCCCGAACTTCATCACGACGGTGCCGGTGCGCGTCCCGGGCTCGGCCGGCTCGAGCTCCGGCAGGGTCTCGTACGCCGTCTCCGTCATCCCGCCGATTGTACGGACGGGGCCGGGGCTACTCGAAGAAGACGAGCGTGGCGAGGATGGCGTAGAGCGCCATCAGCGCCCAGCCCTCGAACGCGGCAGCCTCGCCGTCGGTCGTCACCTGCCACACCGCGACCGCCATGAGCGCGAGCGCGGCGATGAAGATCGGCTCGACGACGAACGTGAGCGGCGTAGCGAAGAAGAGCGAGCAGAGGACGAGCAGCGGGAAGAGGAAGACCGCGATCTGGCTGACGGAGTTCTTCACGACGGAGATGGCGAGGTCGCTCTTGCCCCGCCAGGCGAGCACGACGCCGACGACGTTCTCGACCGCGTTTCCGGCGATGGCCACGATCACGAGCCCGGTGAAGGCGCGGGAGATCCCGATCCGATCGATCGCGGGCGCGAGCGCCTCCACGAACCAGTCGGAGACGAGCGCGGCCCCCGTGCCCGCGACCGCGAGGAGCGGGACGGAGACGGAGAGCCCGATCCGCGGCTCGTGCCGACGCGCCCGGCCCTCGCCCGGCGTCTCCGCGCCGCGGAGGTAGCCCCAGAGCCAGACGACGTACACGGAGAGGAGCAGGACGGCGCCGACGATCGAGATCGTGTTCAGGTGGGCGCTCGCCGCGTCGCCGAGCGTGTCCGAGAGGCCGAGGAGGACGATGATGAACACGGCGAGCATGAGCAGCGTCATCGTGTCGTTGGGGAGCTTCGCCTGGAAGCGCATGACGCCGTCGCGCGAGCGGTAGGCGCCCGCCACGATCACGAGGCCGAGCACGAGCAGGGCGTTGGCGAAGATCGAGCCGAGGATCGCCGTCTGCGCCACGACGATCTCGCCGGCCGAGAGCGCAAAGAGGACGATGAAGAACTCGGGCAGGTTTCCGAGCGAGGACTGGAGGACGCCGGTGGTCGCCGGGCCGAAGCGCTCCCCGACGGCCTCGGTGGCGAAGGAGACGATCCAGGCGATCCCGGCGAGCGCGATCGCCCCGATGACGAACGTGACCACCTCGTCACCGCCGGTGAAGTGGAGAAAGCCGGTCGCCAGGGTGAAGGCCCCGGCCACGGTGAGGGCCGCGATCTCGACCTTGTTCAGCCCGCCCGCGCTCATGTGGGCGGCACCGTACCCGAGCGGCCGGAGGCGGGCTACATGTCGCGGCGTCCGGCGAGCGCGCGGCCGAGGGTGACCTCGTCCGCGTACTCGAGGTCGCCGCCGACGGGCAGGCCGCTCGCCAGCCGGGTGACCCGCGTGCGCCCGCGCAGCCGGTCGGCGATGTAGGCGGCCGTGGCCTCTCCGGTCATGTTCGGGTTCGTGGCGAGGACGACCTCCTCGATCCCGTTCTTCTCTACGCGCGCGAGGAGCTCGTCGATGCGGAGGTCCTTCGGCTCGATCCCGTCGAGGGGCGAGAGCGCGCCGCCGAGGACGTGGTAGAGCCCCCGGTACTCGTGCGTGCGCTCCATCGAGAGGAGGTCGACGGGCTGCTCGACGACGCAGACGACCGTACGGTCGCGCCGCGCGTCGAGGCAGACGAGGCAGAGCTCCTCCTCGGTGAGGTTGCCGCACTCGCGGCAGAAGCCGATGCGCTCCTTCACCTCGCGGATCGCCTCGGCGAGCGCGAGCGCCTCCTCCTCGGGCACGCGGAGGAGGTGGAACGCGAGCCGCTGCGCGGTGCGGGTGCCGATCCCGGGCAGGCGCGAGAGCTGGGCGATCAGGTTCTCGACGACGGGGCTGAACACGGCCCCATTGTGCCTGGCACCCGGGACATGGCCTCCGGTGGGCGAGCGGTCGAGTGCGGAGTCCCCCGCGGACATGCCCCGGTGCCTGGCACCGGGGCATGTCTCCCGGTGGACGAAATGTGAACGGAGAAGCCTCGAGCCCTCTCCCACGCTGAAGCGTCGTCCACAGACGGACGGAGGGGACGCGTCCGCCAGCACCGTCCTTCGCGAACACGCTCGGTGCCCGCTCGTGCCTGGCACCGGGGCGCGGCCCTCCGGGACGAGGCGGGGCCGGGCCGCGGCAGGCTACATGCCGGGGAGGCCGAGTCCCTTGAGGCCGCCGGTGAGGCCGCCGAGCCGGGACTGCTGGAGCTCGGTCGCGTTCTTGAGCGCCTGGTTGACGCCCGCGAGGACGAGGTCCTCGAGCGTCTCCGGGTCGTCCGGGTCGATCGCCTCGGGCGAGATCTTGATGCCGACGATCTCGCCGGAGCCGCTCGCCGTCACGGTCACCATGCCGCCGCCGACGGAGGCCTCGACGCGCTCGCCGGCGAGCTCCTCCTGCGCCTTGAGCATGTCGGCCTGCATCTGCTGCACCTGCTGGAGCATCTTGTTCACGTCCATGGTCAGTCGCCTTCCTTCCCGATCGGGCGGGCATCGAACGTCGTCTGCATGAGCGAGATGATCTCGTCCTCCGTGGCCGGCTCCTCCGCTGCGGTGGCGGCCTCCTCGTGCGGGCCCTCACCCACCTCGAAGGAGAGCTCGAGGCGCCGCCCGGTGTGCTCGTGGAGGACGGCGGCGAGGACGTCGGCGTTCTTCGGGTCCTCCGCGAGACCGCGGTGGAACGACGCCGCCGGCGGGAACTCGAGCACGAGCCGCCGCCCCTCGAGCGCGACCGGCTTGGCCTCGGAGAGCACGGAGGACGTCGGGATCGAGCGCTCGGAGACGGCCGGGAGGATCGTCTGCCGCCAGGCCGCCTGGATCTCGGGCAGGCCCACGTGCGGCCCCTCGCCCTCGGCGGGGTCCGGCTCGGGCTCCCCGGCCGCGGCCTCGGCGGGCTCGGCGGGCGCGGCCGGGCGCGCCTCCACGGCCCGGTGCGGGTCGCCGCGGAGCTTGCTCTCGAGCTGCTCGAGGCGGTAGGCGGTCGACTCGCGCGAGAGGTCGGCGCCCGGTCGCGTCACCTTGACGAGCGCGAGCTCGAGCGGGAGGCGCGGGTCGCCACCCTGGCGCACGTCGTCCACCGCCACGTGGAGGAGGTCGATCAGCCGCAGCACCTCGGGCTCGGTGAGCTGGTTCGCCTGCGAGCGGAGGCGATCGCGCGTCTCTGGCGTCACCGGCAGCGACTCCGGCACCTCGCCCAGGTGCTGGACGAGGAGCAGGTGTCGCAGGTGCTCGAGCAGGTCGGTAACGAGGCGCGCGAGGTCCTGACCCTGGTCGGCGAGCTCTTCCACGAAGGCGAGGAGGCCGGGCGTGTCGCGGTCGACGACGAGGTCGGTGAGCCGGAAGAGCGCCTCCTCCTCGACTGCGCCGAGGAGCTGGAGGACGGACTGCACGGTGACCTTCGCGTCCGTTGCGGCCGCGAG
>DATHVD010000040.1:0-68941 GCA_035461525.1 Gaiellaceae bacterium | reverse complement strand
TCCCTCGCCGTAGACGCGGGTGACCTCCCGCGCCGAGACGACCGCCCCGTCCGGGGAAACCTGGGAATCGCGCGACTCAGTCTGCATGACGGCACTCTAGATGCTCCGACCGCCCGGCTTCCGCCCGCCGCTAGGCTCCTGGAGTGCTGCGCGCCGTGCTCTTCGACTGGGGGGACACGCTCTTCCACTTCGCCTACGACGAGGAGCTCCTCGAGGCGGGCTGGGAGGCCGGCCTCGCTACGCTCGAGCGCGACGGGCTGCCCGGCCACGACGAGACCGCCGCAGTCTTCCGCGACCGCTACATGCCGCTCCTCTTCGTCCCGGGCGCGGTCGAGGAAGTGGAGTACCCGGGCCTCGTCCGCGAGCTCCTCGCCGGCTTCGGCGTCGAGCTCTCGGACGGCGAGCTCGACCGCTTCCTCGCCGCCGAGCACGCCGCCTGGGAGCCGGCGCGGCTCCTCGGCGCCCACACGCACGCGCTCCTCGACTCGCTGCGCGAGCGGGGCCTCGTCACGGGTCTCGTCTCCAACGCCTTCGACCCCGGTTGGCTCCTGCACGAGGACCTTGCGCGCATGGGCCTCGCCGAACGCCTCGACGCGGCCGTCTTCTCCTCCGAGGTGGGCAAGCGCAAGCCGCACCCCGCCGTCTTCGAGGCAGCGCTCGAGCGGCTTGGGGTCGTGCCCGAGGAGGCTGCCTTCGTCGGCGACCGCCGCTACGAGGACGTGCGCGGCGCGAAGGAGCTCGGCATGACCACCATCCAGGCGTTCTGGTTTCGCGCCGACGACGACGAACGGGGCCTCGATCCGGACTTCGAGGCGTTCACGCCGATGGACGTCCTGAACGCCGTGCGGCGCCTCACCGGCGAGGCCTGAGGGCGCGCCAATACACCGCTGCACGCGCCCTGTCAAGACTTGCGGGGGGCCCGAAGCCGGTCAACAATCAGGGGCGAAAGCCCGTGCGGCGCCAGATGTTCACCGGGACTGAGCTACCGCTTCGGCCTCAGGAAGAGACCGAGTGCCGGCGGTGCCGCGTGCACTGCGACAAGGTCGTGCATCCGGCCGCGTGCGTCGAGCGGGCCTGCCCCTTCCTCTACGCGTACGAGGAGTGGGGCCGCACCTACGTCGGCTGCATGCAGAAGGTCTACGCGGTCGAGATCGACCTCGAGATCCTGGAGCAGGCGCGGGAGCGACGCGACGGGTTCGGCGCCGTCCGGGCCGTGCGCCAGCCGTTGCCGATGTGCCGCGCCGAGGTCTCGAGTTGCTACGAGCACCGCTCGGACGAACGGGGTTGCGTCAATCCCGAGTTCTTCGAGCTCCCCCACGGGAAGCCGTCCTTCCGGGTCGTCGCACAGGCCGACCGGAGCGCGTAGACGCCGTCCAGCGGGCGTGCAGGTCGCGGAGCCGCTGCACCTCGGCGGCGTCGGGGCCGTGATTGTCCGGGCCCGGCGTCTCGAGGATCGCGGGCAGACCCTGCAGGCGCGGGTGCGCGACGAAGACGCCGAGCTTCTCGCCCATTAGCCCGTCGCCGACGTTCGCGTGGCGGTCGCGGTTCGACCCGAGCGGCGCGGCCGCGTCGTTGACGTGCAGGCAGCGGAGGCGGTCGAGCCCGATCCGCCCGTCCACGTCGGCGAGCGTCGCGTCGAGCGCGGCGGGGTCGGTCACGTCGACCCCCGAGACCCAGAGGTGGCACGAGTCGAGGCAGAGGCCGAGCCGCGGGTGCCGCCCGAGACGGGCGACGAGCGCCGCGAGCTCGTCCACGGAGCGGCCGATCGTGCCGCCGGCCCCGGCCGAATCCTCGAGCAGGATCCAGGTATCCGTCCCCTCGCAGGCAGCGAGAGCCTCCTCGAGCGCGGGGAGGGCGCGCTCGAGGCCCGCCTCGAAGCCCGCGCCGAGGTGCGAGCCGACGTGGAGAACGACGCCGTCGGCCTCGATCGCACAGGCGACCGCGACGGTGTGGAGGAGTGAGGCGCGCGACTTCGCCCGGACCGTCTCGTCCGTCGCCGCCAGGTTGATGAGGTAGAGCGCGTGGCAGACGGCGGCCGCGATCCCCTCCTGGGCGCGCCGCTCGCGGAAGCGGGCGAGGTTCTCGGGCAGGTGGTTCGTCGGCCGCCAGGCGCGCGGGCTCTGCGTGAAGATCTGGACGGCGTCGGCGCCGATGGCGACTGCGCGGTCGATCGCGGTGTGGATCCCCCCCGCGGTGGAGACGTGGGCGCCGGCCAGCACCCGACTACGATAGCCGCGTGGCCGTCCGAGCCCGCTTCGCACCGAGTCCCACAGGCTTTCTCCACATCGGCGGCGTCCGCACGGCGCTCTTCAACTGGCTCTTCGCGCGCCACGAGCGCGGCGAGCTCCTGCTCCGGATCGAGAACACGGACACGAGCCGGGAGGTGGAGGAGTCGGTCGAGCAGATCCAGCGCTCGCTCCGCTGGCTGGGGCTCGACTGGGACGGCGAGGTCGCCTTCCAGCTCGACGGTCGCAAGCGGCACGAGGAGGCCGCCCGGCGGCTTCTCGCCGAGGGGCACGCCTACGAGGAGGAGGGCGCGATCCGCTTCCGCATGCCCGACGAGGGCGCCACCGAGTGGGACGACGCGATCAAGGGTCGGATCTCCTATCCGAACGAGAAGCTCGAGGATCTCGTCCTCCTCCGCTCCGACGGGCGGCCGACGTACAACCTCGCCGCCGCGGTCGACGACGCCGACTCGACGATCACGCACGTGATCCGCGGCGAGGACCACGTTCCGAACACGCCGAAGCAGATCCGCATCCTCGAGGCGCTCGGCCGGCCGCTGCCGGTCTACGCACACGTCCCCAACGTCTTCGGCACGGACGGGAAGAAGCTCTCCAAGCGTCACGGCGCCGTCTCCGTGGAGGAGTTCCGCGCCCAGGGCTACCTCGCCGCGACGCTCGTGAACCACCTCGCGCTCCTCGGCTGGAGCTACGACGACAGGACGACGATCATGTCCCGCGACGAGCTCGTCGAGCGCTTCACGCTCGAGCGGGTCGGCTCGAGCCCGGCCGTCTTCGACTACGCGAAGCTCGACTGGCTGAACGGCGTCTACCTGCGCGAGCTGCCGCCGGACGAGTACGCGGGCGCGCTCGTCGCCTACCTGCGGGAGACCGGCTTCGACGGCGACGAGGAGACGATCCGCGCCTCGGCCCCGCTCGTCCAGGAGAAGATCGCCCGCCTCGGGGAGTACCCCGGCTTCGCCGGCTTCCTCTTCCGCCGCGTCGAGCCGGACGCAGCGCTCCTCGACGGGGCCGCGCCCGTGCTCGCGCAGGCGCGTGAGACGCTCGCCGCGGTCGAGCCGTTCGCGGCCAGGCCGATCGAGGAGGCCTTGCGCGGCCTTGCCGATCGCCTGGAGCTGAAGCCGCGCCACGCCTTCGGCCCGATCCGCGCCGCCGTCACGGGCTCGAAGGTCTCGCCGGGGCTCTTCGAGAGCCTCGAGCTCCTCGGGCGCGAGGAGTCCCTCGCACGCCTCGACGCCGCGCTCGCGCGCGCGTAGGGCGGCGATGGCCGAGACCTGCGCCCGCTGCGGAGCACCCTTCCGCTGCGGCATCGCCGATCCCGAGCCGTGCTGGTGCGCGGCCGTCCCGCCGGTCGCAGTGCCGGAGTCCGAGGCCGCCGCCGGCTGCCTGTGCCCCGCCTGCCTGGAAGGGCTCGCAGCGGCCGCCCGACCGGCCGAGCCTCAGGGCCGGTAGAGCACGAAGCCGCCCGCGAAGAGGGCGAGGCCTGCGGCCCACACGGGCCACGCGGCGAGCACGGCGCCGGCGGTGAAGAGGAGGGCGCCGCCGATCACGAGGCCGGTGGCGACGAGGGAGGAGACGACGGCCCGGTCGCGCTGGGCGCGGGGAGGCTGCCTCGCCTCGCCGTCGCCGTCGGAGCCGAGAGCGACCGCCGAGCGCTCGAGCGCCCGCAGGCGCGCGAGCCGGACGCGGAAGAGCGCCCCGCGCCACTCGGGGAGGAGCGACTCGACGAGCTCGGAGTCGCCGGCCTCGAGCGCGTGCCCCGCCTCCGAGGTCGCGTCGCGCGCCTCCGCGAGCGCGGACACGAGCTCCTCGTGCAGCGACTCCGTGCCGCGCGGCGGGTCGATCCCGAGCGCGAGCTCCGCGCCGGCGTGCAGGCTGTACTGGAGCTGCGGCAGCTCGTCGAGGAAGTCGTCCGTCGCCGCCTCGAGCGGCGACTCGGCCACACGCTCGAGCCGCACGAGCGCCGTCCCCACCCGGTCCCAGATGCCGGAGACGGCTTCGGCATAGCCCCTCGGCTCCCCCTTCCGAACCGTCCGCTCCATGCGGCCGCATCATAGCCGCATGCGGGCCGCCCGCGGCCGGCCGCCCGGGTCAGGCGCCCTTGATCTCGGCCTCGTCCCGGCTCACGTGCCCGCGCCACCGCAGCGTCCCCAGCATCAGGAGGATGGCGGCGAAGCCGATGGCGACGTTCACGACTGTGACCACGATCTGCTGGCCGAAGCTGAAGGCGAGGATCGTGCTCCGCGCGGCGGCCCCGGAAAGCGCGAAGACGAGGATGGCCTGCTGCGTGCCGGCGCCGCCGGGCGTGAACGGCAGGATCGTCGAGAGGCCGCCGACGACGAGCACGGCGAGCGTCGTCTCAACGGTCGCGTCCACGTGGAACGCCCGCAGGAAGAAGAAGGTCGAGCCGACCCGCGCCACCCAGCTCGCTGCCTGCCAGGAGACCACGTGGAGCAGGTAGTCACGCCAGTCGCCGAGGATGGCGAAGCCCTGGGCCACCTTCTCCTTGAACTCGCTGACGCGCTGCGAGGCCCAGGCGATGAGGAGGATCCCGCCACCGAGGAGCACAGCACCGACGAACGCCGCGATGCGGGGGTGCTCGACCACGAAGGCCCAGTCGAAGGCGGGGAGGCGCGGCAGGTCGGGGACGCCGGGGAGCAGCCCCATCTGGACGGCGAAGAGAAAGAGGACGCTTGCGACCGCGAAGTCGAAGAGGGTCTCGACGACGAGGCTCGATGCCAGGGTCGGGTAGGTGGAGCCCTCGACGCGGTGCTTGGCCAGGTAGAGCTTGACGACGTCCCCGCCGCGCGCGGGGACGATCGCGTTGACGCCCACGCCGGCCATGTAGGAGCCGAAGATGTTCCAGTAGCGGACCCGCGTCTCGGGGTAGGCCGCGCGGATGATGTTCTGCCACCCGCGCACGCGCAGGAGGAGGCGCAGGAGGTGGAAGGCGACGCCGAGCGCGAGCGCTCCCCAGGCGACCGCCGCGAGGGCGCCGAAGAAGGCTTCGGAGGCATCGAGGAACGCGCGGACGTCGTCCACGCTCTGACCATAGCTCGGCGGTCAGCCGGGGAGGCCCGTGGCTACGAGCCGGACGCCGAGAGGGACGCTGCCGCCGGAACGAGGGCCGCGCCCCTCGCTCCGGGACCGGCGCGGCTCAGGACTCGGCGGGCCGGAAGAGGCCGAAGAACGCGCCGAGCGGGTCGGCGAGGACGGCGAGGCGGCCGACGTTCGGGACGTCGGTCGCGGGCATCTGGGTCTTCGCGCCCCCGGCCTCGGCCTTCTCGATCGTCGCGTCCACGTCGTCCGCCCCCAGGTAGGTGAGCCAGAACGCCGGCTGCTCGACGCCCTCGGGGGGAGTCAGGCAGCCGGCGCAGTCGACGTCACCGGAAGAGAAGAGCGTGTAGACACCCGACCCGCCCATCTCCACGTCGCGGGCTGCCCAGCCGGCAACCTCGCCGTAGAAGCGCTTCGCACCCTCGACGTCCTGCGTCATCAGCTCGTCCCACACGAAGGCGCCCGCCGGCACGGACATCTCGCCGGCGGGCTGGAAGAGCGAGACGGCGGCGCCGGCCGGATCGGCGACCACGACCATCCGCCCGACCTCCGGGATGTCCAGCGCGGGTGCGAGGATCCGCCCGCCCGCGGCCTCCGCGCGGGCGCCGGCCTCGTCGGCGCCCTCGACCGCGAGGTGGCCGAGCCAGTGCGCAGGCGCGCCGCCCCGCGCAGGCCCGAAGCCGCCGTGCGTCGTGTCGCCGGCCTTGATCATCGGGTAGTCCATCTCGCCCGGCTTCCACACCTCGATCTCCCAGCCGAAGACCTTGGAGTAGAAGCGGCTCGCGGCCGCCGGGTCGTCGGACATGTGGTCGTGCCACACGAAGCGGCCGACCGCCGTCCGCACTCCGGTGCTCATGCTCGCACCTCCTTCGTCGCTTGCGCAGCCACGCTACTCGTCATACTGCGGAAAAGCAACCAACAAGTTCGGAAGAAGAAGTGACAGTCACGGAGAGAAGCTACGGCCAGTACTGCGGCGTCGCGCGCGCCCTCGATCTCGTGGGCGAGCGCTGGGCCCTGCTTGTCGTCCGCGAGCTCCTCCTCGGCCCGAGGCGCTTCACCGACCTGCAGCAGGGGCTCCCCGGCGTGAGCACGAACGTCCTCGCCGCGCGCCTGCGCGGGCTCGAGGGCGCGGGGGTCGTCCGCCGCGCGACCCTGCCGCCCCCGGCGGCGTCCGCGGTGTACGAGCTGACGGACTACGGACGCGACCTCGGCCCGATCGTCCAGGCGCTGGGCCGCTGGGGCGCGAGGACGCTGGGGCCGCGCGAGCCCGCGCGGCAAGCCCTCCGGTCGCGCTGGCTGGCGCTCGCGCTGCGCGCGTTCTTCCACCCCGAGTCGGCGCTCGGCGTCTCGGCCGACTACGAGGTGCGGCTGCGGGACGGCGCGTTCCGGCTCGCCGTCCGGGACGGCGAGGTCGAGGTGGCGGAGGCGCCCGCCCCGGGCGCCGAGACCGTCCTCGAGGCCGACGACGACACCCTCGTCGGGCTCCTCGCGGGAGAGCTCGACCCTCGGTCGGCCCGGGAGAGCGGCGTCGTCGTCGTGGCCGAAGGCGCCGGCCGCGACCTCGAGCGGTTCGTCGAGCTCTTCCGCTTCTCCGCCCCTCGTCCTTGACCGCCGCGCGCCCGGCGCGAGATGATCGGCGCCGCGCATGCGGACGCCGGGAGAGCGATCGGCGGCGCCCGTTCTCCCCGCGAACGGAGTCAGGCCCGTACACCAGTCTGGGAGGGGTTCACATGAGGAGAGGACGAACAGGTCGCCCGCCGCGGCGCGGGCGATGCGGCGTCGCCGAGGGCGTTCCCGTGACTTCACGGTGGAGGTGACGTCCGGCTCCCGAACACGTTCTCGATCCGGCTCTCCAACGGTTACAGCGCGGAGGGCGCAGTCGCGAGCGGTCGCGGGATCACCATCAAGACCTGCTGACCTCCCGCGTGGCAGGAGATCGTCCGGGGGCCCCGCTTCGGCGGGGCCCCCGCTCCGCTACGAGGGCGGGACCGTGACGGTCGCGCCGCCCGCGACGTAGCCGCCGCCGGCGTCGGCGCGAGCCCGGTACGTGCCGAGCCGGGAGATGGTGAAGGAGAAGCCTCCGTCGGCCTTCGTGGACGTCGTCGCGACGAGCTTCCAGGTTCCGTCGGCCCGCTTGCGCTCCAGGGTGACCGAGATGCCCGCCCTCGCCGGCCCCACGGCGCCGGCGAGCCTCGTGTACGGCTTCCGCGGCACGGAGAACGTGACGCGCGTTCGCACCTTGACGCGGGCGGCGGCCCCCGTCGCGTTCCCGGAGACCGCGCGATAGTCCGTCCGGACGGGCGGCCTCACCGTCTTCGTCCACGCCCCGCGCGGAAGCGCCTCCCCGACGGTCGTCCAGGCCGTCGCGCCGTAGGGCCTCCGCTGGAGATGCGCGGCGTCCCAGCCGGCCGTGCCGCCGCTCCGCGCGAGGCCGGAGAGCTTCACCTTGCCGCCGTAGACGACCGTGGTCGCCGAGCGCTCGAGCGAGAGGACGCCGACGCTGAACCACGTGGAGCGGAGCGCGAGCTTCGTCCGCGCGGTCGTTCCCGAGAACGTCGTCGTGCCCGCCGGGGTCGTCGCCTCGAGGAGCGCGACGCGTCCCGAGGAGTTCCGGGCGGTCACCCGAAGGTCGACCGGGATGAGCGCGAGCCCGAGCCCGCTCTCGACCTGCGCAGCCGTGAATACGCAGTCCCGGGCCGTCCCGGCGCAGTCGACCTCGGCGTCCGCCGGCCCCCAGACGTGGTGGGGCGAGATCGTGTCGTAGGGATCGGACACGGAGACGAGGTACGGCACCGCCGCGCCGCCCCACTCGTCGGCCTTCGCGGCCGTCCGACCGCCCGACGTGGAGAAGAAGTAGGTCGTCGCCACGCTTCCTCCGTAGGTGACCACCCTGCCGGCCGTCGCCTTGACGGCGCCCGTGGTCGCATCGGTCTCGGCCGACTTGCCTCCGTAGACCTGGTCGCGCGTGTCGGCGCAGAAGACCGGCTCGGCTGCGGGCTGTCCGAGCGCGAGGGCCGCGAGCGGGCTCGCGGCGAGCCCGACCGCCTCTCCGAGCGCGCCCCCGCCGAGCCAGACGCAATGACCGCCGACCGCGAAGGAGTACGACCGGGCCGCGACCGCCTGAGCCTTGAGAGCCTCGGGCAGCCACGAGGACGGCATCTCCCGCGGGACGACGCCGCGGAGGTAGAGCTCGCGCGCGAGCGCGTTCACGATGGCGATCGTCTTCCCGTCCGCGGAGGACGCGGCCAGGAGATCGCCCCGGTACGGGAGGCCGCCGAGCTCGAGGGCCGCCGTTCCAGGCTCGAACCTCGCTGGGCTCGCCACGATCCTGGTCGTGCCGCTTCCGGTCACCTTCACCTGGCCGGCGAGCGGCGTGACGGTGTAGGCGCCGGCGGCGAGCGTCTCGCCCGCGAGCTCGAAGGCGGCGTCCGCTCCGACGGTGACCGAGGAGCGCCCCGTGGCGAGGAGGATACGGACGCCGTCGTTGGGGTAGCCCGAGGCGAGCGCGGTTCCCTGGTAGTAGCGCGCGAGGATCGAGTCGTACGTCCAGCCCTGCTGGGCGTAGCCCCGCGTGCCGTACTGGCCCAGGCCGATCCCGTGCCCCCAGCCCTTGCCCGTGAGGACGAAGACGGGCGCGGCCGGAGCGCCCGACGCGGCGGCGAGGAGGGCGAGGAGCGCGGCGGCCGCGAGCAGCGCGCGGACGCGCCGGCCCCGAGGCCGGGGCGATCCCGAAGGCGACTGCTGGAGCGTCATCGGCGTCCTCTCCTCGCCACCGTACGCCCCGAGCCGCCCGCCGGCATCGTGGGGCTGGCGGATGGCCGCTGCGGCTTTGCCGCAGGACGGGCGGCGCCGGGTTTCCCGCAGCGGGGCTCCGCGAGGCCGCGGACGCGGCCCGGGCCTGCGGGGAGGACACTTGTCTCCATGTGGCGGTCTCTCGGTGTCCTGGCGCTTTCGCTCCTCCTCGCCGGCTGCGGCGGCGGGGAGGGGGCTCCGCAACCGGACGAGACCGGCGCCGCGCCGGACACGAGCCCGACGTCCCCGGCCGCGCCCGAGCCCGAGCCCGGTCCGGAGGTACCGGCGTCGCTCCTCGGCACGGAGTGGGAGGTGCTGCCGACCTCGCGGAAGGTGGTCGCGCTCACGTTCGACTGCGGCGCGAACGCCGACGGCGTCCGCTCGATCCTGAGCACGCTCGAGGAGACGGGGGCCGCGGCGACCTTTCTCACCGGGAGCTGGGCGCGCGCGTATCCGGCGCTCGCGGCGGAGATCGGCGCGGGCTATCCCGTTGGAAACCACACCCTCGGCCACGTCGACCTGACCGGCCTCACGGACGCCGAGGCGCGGAGGGAGATCCGGCAGGGCGGCGCCGTCGTGGCGCGCGCGGCCGGACGCGACCCCCGGCCGCTCTTCCGTTTCCCCTACGGCGCGCGGGACGCCCGCACGATCGCCCTCGTCAACGCGCTCGGCTACGGGAGCGTCCGCTGGACGGTCGACTCCCTCGGCTGGCAGGGAACGGCCGCGGGCCGCTCGGCCGAGACCGTGGAGGAGCGCGTGCTCGCGGCCCTGCGGCCGGGCGCGATCGTGCTCATGCACGTCGGAGCGGCGCCGGACGGGTCGACGCTCGACGCCGACGCTCTGCCGACGGTCGTCGCGGCCGTTCGCGCGCGCGGCTATCGGCTCGTCGCCCTCGACGCCTTCGTGGGCTGAGCCGGCCTCCGGGCGCGCCGGCCGGCGACTGCCTTGTAAAGGGCGTCCGCGGTCAGCACGGCTGGCGCCGCCGCGAGCGCTGCCACGAGCCCGGAAGCGGTGGGCAGGTCGTGGTCGAGGAGCGACGCGAGCCCGGGGACGACGAGGAAGGCGGCCGCGATCGCACCTTCGATCGAGACAGCGACGAGGAGCAGCCGGTTCGAGGCCCAGCCGAGCCGGCCCGGGAGGAGCGAGGGGCTGCGGCACGCAAAGGCGTTCGCGGTCTGACCGACGACTACGGCCAGGAAGGCAGCCCCGGCCGCGGAGGTGACGACGCCGGTCGCCTCGAACGAGTCGCCGGGCCTCCAGCCCGCGGCGAGGAAGACGGCGAAGAAGGCCCCCATCTCGAAGACCGCCTCCGTCGGCCCGAGCACCCCGAAGGCGCGCGCTGCCACCGTGCGGTCGAGCAGCCTCCCACGGTCGGGCGGACGGCGGAGCGCGTCCGCCTCGGGCGGCTCGGCGCCGAGCGCGACCGCGCTGAACGTGTCGGTGCCGATGTCGAGCGCGAGCACGGCGAGCACCGAGAGTGCGAGCGGGATGTTCCCGCCCGAGAGGGCCCAGACGGCGAACGGCGTCAGCTCGGCGACGTTGTCGGCGAGGTGGTAGGTGAGGAAGCGGCGGATGTTGGCGAACGTCGCCCGCCCCTGCTCGATCGCCGCCACGATGGTGGCGAAGTCGTCGTCGAGGAGCACGAGGTCGGCGGCCTCCCGCGCGACGTCGGTGCCGGTCCGGCCCATGGCGATGCCGATGTCGGCCTCCTGCAGCGCGGGCCCGTCGTTGACGCCGTCGCCCGTAATCGCGATCACGTGGCCACGCTCGCGCAGCGCGAGCGCGACCCGCAGCTTGTCCTCGGGCGAGACGCGGGCGAGGACGATGCCGTCGCGGTCGACGAGCCCGCCGAGCTCCTTCTCGTCGGCGGGGAGCTCGGCCCCGGTCACGACGGGCGCGCCGGGACGGAGGAGCCCCACCTCGCGGCCGATCGTCTCCGCCGTCGCCGGGTGGTCGCCCGTGATCATCGCGACGCGGATGCCTGCCCGCCGGCAGGCCGCGATCGCCCCCGCCGCGGCCGGACGGGGCGGGTCCTCGAGCCCGAGGACGGCGAGAAGCTCGAGCCCCCGCTCGGCCTCCTCTGCGCTTGCCGGCAGTCCGTCGGGGCAGGGCCGCTGGGCGACCGCGAGGACGCGCAGGCCCCGCTCGGCGAGGTCGTGCGCCGCTGCCTCGAGCCGCGCGCCGTTGGCACAGAGCGGGAGGACGGTGTCGGGGGCGCCCTTGACGACGACGCGGTCGCCGGCTACGACCGACATCCGCCGTCTTCTGGGGTCGAACGGGAAGCGGCGTCGTTCCGGGGAGGCGGCACGATCGGCGGCGACGTCCGCGCCGACCCGGCGTGCGAGGACGTCGAGCGCGGCCTCCATCGGGTCGCCCTCCGCCTGCCAGCGCCCGTCGCGGAGAGCGGCGCGGCCCGTGGATGCGCGGACGGCGGAGACCGCGGCCGCGCGCAGGGCCGGGATTGCTCCGGCGTCCTCGGTCTCGAGCTCGGCCTCGGGCGCGTAGCCGGCGCCGCGCACGCGCACGCGCCCGCAGGGCAGCCACGCCTCGACGACCTCCATCTCGTTGCGGGTCAGCGTCCCGGTCTTGTCCGTGCAGACGAACGTGGTCGAGCCGAGCGTCTCCACCGACTCGAGCCGGCGCACGAGCGCGTTGCGCTCGCTCATCCGCTGGGCGCCGATCGCGAGGGAGAGCGTCACCGTCGGCAGGAGGCCCTCGGGCACGAGGGCGACGGTGACGCCCAGGCCGACGATCAGGGCATCGGGCACCGAGAGCCCGATCAGCATGGTGGCGAGGAAGAGCGCCGTGCCGACCCCGATCGCGACGAGGCTGATCGTCCGGACGACACGCCTGAGCTCGAGCGCGAGCGGCGTCGGCGGCCGGTGCACCGCCCGGGTCAGCTCGGCGATCGAGGCGAGCCGCGTGCCGGCGCCCGTCGCCGTCACCTCCGCCGTCCCCTCGCCCTCGACGAGGAAGCAGGCCGAGAGGAGCTCGTCTCCCGCGTCGTGGGCGACCGCCGCGCTCTCGCCCGTGAGCGCGGACTCGTCCACGAGGAGCGCGTGTGCCTCGAGCAGCCGCAGGTCCGCTGGGATCCGGTCGCCCGCGGCGAGGAGGACGATGTCGCCGACGACGAGCTCCTCGGCGGGGATCTCGTGCGGGAGCCCGTCGCGAAGCACCGTCGCCCGCCTGGGGACGAGGTCGCGGAGGCGGCGCGCCGCCCGCTCGGCCCGGTGCTCCTGCGCAAAGGCGAAGAGGCCGTTGACGAGGACGACGACGACGATCGCCACGGTGAGGGGGAGGAGCTGTGCGATCGCGGCGAGCGCGGCCGCGACCCAGAGGAGGAGCGCGAAGAAGTGCGTCAGCTGCCGGAGGAGCGCGACCCAGGGCGCCCGTTCCGGCGGGGCGGGGAGGACGTTTGCGCCGTCCAGGGCGAGGCGGGCCGCCGCCTCGGCCTTGCTCAACCCGGACGGCCGCGTCGTCACGGGCGGGCCTCCGGACGCAGGAGCCGGACGAGCGCGAGGCCGGTGACCGCTGCGACGACGAGGCCCAGCGCCAGCCCCGAGGCGACGCCGACCCCGGCGACGGCCCAGGCCGGCGCATCCTGGTCCACGAGCGCCAGCGCCACGAAGGAGAAGGTCAGGCCCGCGAGCCACGCCAGCGCGTTCGCCGGGGTCCAGCGCCAGGCCCGGGCGACGTGGCGGCGGAGGACGAGCCACTGCGCCGCCCGACCGCGGCGAGGAGCACGGCCCCGACCACGGTCGACGCGAGGACGAGAAGCGCGGCGGGCAGCGAGCCGCCGAAGGCGCCGAGCGGCATTGCCAGAGCCCAGCCGAAGAGAGCGGCGACCGCGGTCGCAACGACCCAGCCGCGCCGGCGGAGGGCGGCGACCTTGCGGCAGAGGACGAGCGACTGGCCGAGCCCGAGGATCGCGCCCTCCGCGGCGCCGGCCGCAACGACCGCCGGCACGAGCGCGGGGTCGCCGGCGGCGGGGACGGCGAACCCGGCCGCCTCCCCGGCCGTCGTGGCGACGGTCCACCGCGCCCTGAGCGCGCGAGCGGGGGAGGGAGGTGCCGGTCGCACGTCCGGATCGTCGCCCAGGGCGGCACCCCGCGCCATCCGCGCAGCCACCGACTCCGGGTCCGTAGGCCCCACTGAGCCGGTTCGCTTCGCGCCCCGGGCGGAGATGCGATAGACAAGCGTCCGTGGCCGAGCCCGCGATCCGCCGGGCGAACACGGCCGACGCGCCGGCGTTCGGCCGGCTGCTGCACGCGTTCAACGCGGAGTTCGACGCCCCGACGCCGGACGCGGCCACGATCGCCGAGCGCGCCGTGCCGCTGCTCGAGAGCGGGGAGATCCTCGTCCTCTTCGCCGGCGAGGGGCCCGACGGCTTCGCCCAGCTCAGCTTCAGCCCTTCGCTCCACACGGGGAAGCTCGACGCCTACCTGGCGGAGCTCTACGTCGTCCCGAAGCTCCGCGGCCGCGGCCTCGGGCGGGCGCTCCTCGAGGCCGCGATGGAGCACGCGCGCGAGCGCGGCGCCGCCCACATCGACCTGAACACGAGTGTGGACGACGTCGCCGCCCGCGCTCTCTACGAGAGCGCGGGCTTCACGAACAACGAGGGCGACCCGGACGGGCCGTCGATGCTCTACTACGAGCGGGATCTCTAGCCCGGCGACTCCAGGTCGATCCCGAGCTTGCGGAGCTCGACGATCGCCGACCTGCGCCACCGGGTCGTGTCGGGCGAGAACGGGAGCATGAACGGCATGCCGTTCGCCTTGCGCAGCGGCTTCCCGTCACGCAGGACGCGGTAGTGCCCCGGCGTCGGCTCGACCGTGAGGCCCACGGCTTCGAGCCTGCGGATGAACTGGCGGACGTCCTTTCTCATGGCAGGTCCTTTCGCAGGCCGAATCGTGGGGTTGACAGGATCTCACGATAGTTCGAGACTCTTTGCACAAGCGAGGAGGTCGAGGCATGGTGCTCGCCCACCGTCTCCGGCCGGGGGTGGGGGTCTGGCCCCCGCCTGCACCTTTCGGCATCGACGTCTCGGGCCGATGTCGCGCGCGAGATCGCCGTCGTCCTCGCGCGGGCGCGCGTCGTCCTCGAGCAGGGAAGGAGGAACCGTGCGCTCGTTCATCTGTCTCGCAATTCTGACCTCGGCGCTGCTCGCCGGCTCGTGGCCGGGCGGGGCCGCGGGCAATCCCGATCCCGAGGTTCCGCAGGCAGGGCCGGAGCCGTCCGGCTGCCTGCACGAGGTCGACGCCGTCTTCTGGGGCGGCGCCCAGTGGCTCGTCCTCGGCCAGGCCCTCGCCGCCGACTCCTCGCGGTGCGCCGACTACTCCGTGACGATCCCGCCGCAGGACGACGACCGGACGACGCTCCGGGTCCGTGCCCGCTTCGACGAGATGCGGGCGCTCGGCGTCCATCCGCTCGCCGAGATCAGGTGGACGTCCCCGACCGGCTGGCGCACGTGGGTCGTCGGCGGGCACCCGCAGTGGGCGCCGGGGCGGACGTTCTACGGCGCGGGCCAGACCGCGCGGCGGCGCATGGCCACGCGCGGCCTCGACGTCGAGGCGGGCGAGACGTGGGCGTTCAACGAGCTCACCACCGAGGTCCTCGAGGGCGCTCCGGGCGCGCGCGCCGAGGTGCTCGAGTTCCTGCGCGGCCTCTACGACGGCGACCCGGGGATGCCGAAGGCACGGGGGATCGTCTTCAACATCGGGATCCCCTCAACCTCGGGTCCCGACGAGGTGGCGGCCTACAAGGCGAGCCTGCAGGCGTGGCTCGCGGACGAGCCCTTCTGGGCCGAGCTCGACGGCTACGTCGACGTCTTCGCCCACGAGGTGTACGTCAGCTCCCTCTCGTGGGGCGTCGACGGCGCACCGCTCGGGAAGCGGGTCAGGCGCCTCAACGACTACTTCCAGCACATGCCGATCCTGGCCGACGCCGGGCGCAAGCGCATCGAGGCGGCACGCAGCTTCCTGCGGCGCACGTACCTGCCGCTCGCGAACGCGGCCTGGCCGCACATCGGGATCGGCGACACCCATCTGCTCGACGCCGACCTCATGAGACACTTCGTCTCGACCCAGGTCTACGCCCTCCGGCACTACGCCGACGCCAATCCGCGCACCGTCCCCCCGGGCCTCATCGGCTTCGCCTGGGCGCCCATCGCGGCGTTCCCGGGCTACTCGGAGGCGGGAAGGGACCAGATCGCCGCGCGACTGGCCAACGCCGTGCGCGAGTCCACGGACGAGCTCCCGAGCTCGCCCAAGGACGCGTGCGGGCCGCCCGGCGACCGCGCCTGGTGCGACGGCGAGGTCGAAGGGGCCTGGTTCAACCTGGCCTGGAGGACGCTCGACGACTGGGACTAGGCTGCATGCGGACCCGCACCCCGGCACGTGCCGCGGCTCGTCGCCGATGACTTCGCGGCGCTGGCGAGGTCTCCGAGGCGACAACGACACGGAGGTCAGACGTGGGAGCGATACACGTTCACGAGTTCACGAGCCTCGACGGCGTCATCGACGCGCCGACGTGGACATTCGACTACGGTTTCCATCCCAGGATGAGCGATGCGATCGGCGCGGTCACGAGCCGCTCCCAGGGGATCCTGCTCGGGCGCACGACCTACGAGATGTTCGAGCCGGCCTGGTCGACGCGGACGGTCGAGGACGACCCGGGAGCGCCGTTCTTCAACGACACCACCAAGTACGTCGTCTCCGGGTCGCTCACGGAGGCGACGTGGAGGAACTCGGAGATCCTCGGGCCCTACGACCCCGACGCGATCCGCAGGCTGAAGGACGAGGTAGGCGACCTCTACGTGAGCGGCAGCGGCAAGCTCGTGCGGGCGATGCTCGCAGACGGCCTGGTCGACAAGCTGCACCTGTTCGTCTACCCGCTCACGCGGGGCGCGGGCCCGCGGCTCTTCCCCGAAGGCGCTGCGCCCGGCAAGCTCTCGCTCGCCGCCTGCGAGTCGTACGAGAACGGGGTGGTCTACCTGGCCTACCAACCGGAGGCCTGAGCCCGCCACGACGGCGGCGCACGGTCGGCACGAGGTACTCGGAGATCTCCGGCAGGTCCTCGAGGGCGACCGCGACGTCCCCGGGCTCCGCCCTGCCAGCTCGGCCGCCTCCGCGATCTCCCGGGCGGCGAGGTAGTCCTTGAGGATGTCCCGGGTCCTTGCCCGCCGCGGTCACGGGCTCGTCGAGCTGGATCCGCGTTCGACGAAGATCTCGCAGACGAAGCGCACCACCCCGGGGGAACGCCTCCTCGGGCGCCTCGGCGACCGCCTCGGCGACCGCCTCCTGGAGCTCCTCCCAGTGCGTCGTCCGCTCGTGGACATCGAGCTCGGGCTCACTCATCGTGCCACGAACGTCTCGGCTGCGCCCTCCCCCGGCCGCCCGCTGCACGGCAGGGGTTCGCGGCGTTGCACGGGCCTCGGACTCCCGACGGAAAACCTCCAGAGCTCCGCAGTTCGTATTGAGATGAGGGAGCCGGCATCCACCCGGGTGGAGCACTGGGCAAGCTCTTTCCCCCTTGCTTGTCCTCTGCGCCGTCGGCTCCCCCGATCTCAGCCGGAAAGAGCAGGGTGGCGGCGACCATGCAGGGCGGAGAGGCGCATACGGGATTCGAACACCCCTGCAAACCAGGGGGGTTTCGTTGTTCGAGGTACGCACCGGGTACGCACCGTGGGCGCGTCCCGGGCTCAGGCGTGTCGAGGGTCTCGAGGAGCTCGGCCGTGGCGTGCTCGGAGTCGAACGCGGTCGGGTCGACGATCACCTCCTGCTCGTCCGTGCCCGGGCTGGTAACAGGCCGGGTGCGTCCAGGCCGTCGACCCGGAAAGTGGACTTCGCAGCCGCTCGACCCGACCGTGCGACTTGACTTGGGCCTTTACGGGCAGCTCGTCGCTTCGACGTCGTCCACCTCGGCGAGGAACGAGCCGAGTTCGCTGATGTGGTCGAACCCGAGCGCCCTAGCGACGTTGGCAAGGCCGAGGCGGGGCTCTCCGGCGAAACTCGAAGCATGAGCGCCAACGTCACCCTTGAGCTGGGACGTGACGACCCCCCAACAGTTCGGATTCTCGGGCGGCGCGGCCGTTGCCGGCAACGTAAGCGTAAGCGCGATCACCGCAACGGCTGCGACGAGCAGAAACACACGCATGCGATCCCTCCCTGGTCGAGGACGTTTTCGTCCGCACCCGCGCCAGCCTAACGCGCCCTCATCGAAAGCGACAATTAGCTACGAGATGGGGCGCGATCCTACGACATTCGAGCTCAGTCATATGGGCTCTCCAAGTAGATCGGCCGAAGGATCGACAACCTCATAGGCGTGCACGCAAAGAAGTTGCTCCCGGCTCGAAGCGCCTGGAGCGCGGCACGGGGACAGGACTCGAGGTACGCACCAGGCGCGCATTCCTGACGTTCCTGGCACACCCGTCCCGCTCAACCATGCGTTTCCGCTCAACCATGCAGGGCGGAGAGGCGCATACGGGATTCGAACCCGTGCTACCGCCGTGAGAGGGCGGCGTCCTAGGCCACTAGACGAATGCGCCGTTCGCCGCACAGAGTAGCCGATCGCGGCGGCGTCTCGCGACGCACTGCCGGGCGGGAGAGGCCTGGCCGCCGGCCTCCTGGGCGTTCCCGGGCAGAACTGACGCGAGGCCATTGTGCGTCGGGGCGCGCCCGGCCGCAAGGTTCAGGGCAGAAGGAGGCCCGGCGTCCTGCGGCCCGAACGCCGAGCCTCCTTCTGCTGCCGGAGGCCGTCACCGACCGTTCCCGTGCCCGGCGAGTCCCGAAGGCCTTCGGGAGCGACTCCGCTTATCTCACACGGTCCAGTGGAGGACAACGTCCCGAGGTCGAGGGTTACCTAGCCGAAGGTTCGGGGTCGCGAGTGGGTCGGCCGCCCCGCTCGTCGCTGGGACGTACGCTAGTAGGGCCGTGGCCGGCGCGATCCGCGTCTACCGGATCCCGTTCTCGACGAACGTCGAGCGTGTCGCGCTCGCGGCCGCGCACAAGGGCGTCGAGGTCGAGTGGGTCGACGTCGGTGCGGCAGACCGGGGCCCCGTGCGCGAGGTCTCGGGCCAGGACCTCGTGCCGGTGCTCGTGGCGGGCGGCGAGGTCGTCTCCGACTCCCCGCGCGTCCTCGCCTGGCTCGAGGAGCGCTTTCCGGAACCGCCGCTCTGGCCGCGCGACCCCGCCCGGCGCGCCGAGGCCGACGTCTTCGTCGAGTGGTTCAACGAAGTCTGGAAGCGGCCGCCGAACGCGATCGACGCCGAGCTCTCGAAGAGCCAGCCCGACGAGGCCGCCGTCGAGCGCCTCGGCGCCCGGATGACAGTCTGGCTGGACGTCTTCGAGGGGCTCCTCTCCGGCCGCGACCACCTGCTCGGCGAGTTCGGGATCGCCGACGTGATCGCGTTTCCCTTCCTCAAGTACGGTCGCCTCGGGCTCCCCCAGGGCGACGACGAGCTCTTCCACCGCATCCTCGTCAACCGGCTCCCGATCGGCGAGCGCTACCCGCGCCTCTCGGCGTGGGTCGACCGCGTGGACGCGCGCCCGCGGGCGTAGACTCCCTCCGGACCCGCGGGGAGCGCCACCCCTCGCCGCCGATTCGGACGGCCGCACACAGTGCTCCGGCGCGGGTCTCCTTCTGCCCGGAAGCCGTACGGCGGCTCCTGTAGCCTCCGCAGGTGACCTACGGCGGGTTCGGCGGCTCGCTCTTCCTGATCGCGGTGGGTGCGATCCTCCGCTACGCGATCACGTGGGAGTCCGACACCGTGGACATCGACGTCGTCGGGCTGATCCTCATGCTCGCGGGAGCCGTGACGCTCATCCTCACCGTCTTCTTCCTGCTCGCCGGGCCTCGCGCCGGGCCGCCGGCGCGGTAAGCCTCCGCGGGGGCGATTGGTGGCCGACGCGTCGGACCGGTGGCTGCAGAGCGCAGAGGCGGCAACCGGGAGGCGCCGGAGCGCTTCTTCATCCCGCCGCACCGGCGTCGGCGACGAGGTCTCGTTTCGCCCGGAGCATGTGGCCGCGTGCGGCTACCCGTCGAGGAGCTGGGTTACGACGCCTCCGCGTTCGCGCTCGTCAGCGGGAAGGCGTCCCGCGAAGGCGAGTCCCCGGCTCTCGTCTTTACGCGGGACGGGAGCGCCTGCTTCCAATGGCCGGACGATGGACGAGACAGCGGCTGGACCGTCGGCGCAGGCAGCGAGACGCAGGAGTACGTGGCGGATCGCGACAACACTTCGATATTGGAGCCTCGGCTGGCTCACCGACAAGCATCCCCAACTCGATCCGTGCTCGCGTCGCGCGACGAGGGCGCCTGGCGCTGGAACGAGGATGCGGGCGAGTACCCGCGGAAGCCGGATAGCCGCTCTTCGCGCCGCCGATCTCGGCGAACGAAAAAACCCCGCGTGAGCGGGGCTTTTTATGAGGCTGCGGGGCTAGGATTCGAACCTAGACTACCCGGTCCAGAGCCGGGCGTCCTACCGTTAGACGACCCCGCAACGGCGGGGCCATTGTAGCCGCACCCGGCCCGCCGACGGTCACAGCTCGAGGCGGTAGAGCGGGATGAGGCTCTTCTCCGCCTCGGTGTCGATGCGGGCGACGACCTCGACGTACGGCTCGAGCCCGGAGCCCCGGAGCTTTGCCTTCAGGAGCTCGTCCACCTGGTAGATGCCGGAGGAGTTGTTCATGTGGATCTCGATCAGGACCGGCGCCTTCTCGCCGTCGCGGATTTCGACTGCCTCGATCGCAGCCGCCGAGAGCGAGTGAATGGAGACGCGACCGTGCTGGAAGGGGATCCGAGAGCGGCCCTCGGCCATGTCGAGCGCGTCGGCGACGCGGACGATCCCGGCCTCGAGCGTGAGCGGCCGGCCCGTCTCGCGGTGGCTCGTGATCGCCTGCAGGACCTCGGAGCCGATCACGGTCAGGTCGGGCTCCTCGTAGAGCCCCGCGAGCAGCTCGCGCAGCTTCGGCTCGGCGAGGAAAAGGCTCCAGTCCTCGTGCCCGTCGCGGTGCACGGCCATGCCGATGCAGTGGAGGAACGCGCCGAGGGCGACGACCACCTCGGCGTCCTCCTGCTCGAGGCCGTAATCGCGGACGACGTTCGGCTCGACGCCGTTCTTGGCGAGCTGACGCAGGAGCTTGAGCGCGATGTTGGCGACGATCTGGATGTGAACCCAGGAGTGGTCGTTGATCTCGAGGCGCTTGACCGCGTTCACGTTAGCGACGTGCCACCACGCCTTGACCTGCCGGTCGGCGTTGACGCGGTCGACGAGCGTCCGGAGCTTCTTGTTCGCGCGCGGGGGGAGCTTGATCCGCATCCGCTCCGCCGCCTGCGCGGGCGTGAGGAGCGCCTCTCGCTCGGCCTCCTGCGAGACCGGCTCGTCGATCCGCTCCTCGAGCTCCGGGTCGAGGTCCGCCATCCGGGCGGAGCCTACACCCGGTCTACTGGGCCGGCCGGTCCGTGCGGGTGGCCGAGAGCTCCCGCTCCTCTCCGTCGCGCAGGATCCGGAGCGCGAGCAGGTCCGCCACTCGCTGCAGCTCCTCGCCGTCGTGGCGAGGATGACGTCGCCCGGCTCGAGCCCTGCCGTCGCGGCGGCCGAGCCGGGGCTGACGGATCGCCGGGTCCTCCTGCAGGACCTCCCGAGCGAATTCGGGCCGTCGCCCTCCGAGGCCGGGAGCGCGCGATGGAGCGCGGAGACGATCCCGGCCGTCACGGTGCCCTCTCGAAGCCGGGCGGGTTGCCGACCGTGACCGCGAGCTCGCCCACGATCGCTTCCCGCTCGGAGAATGCCGCGGCGGGCAGGCTCTGCCGGTCGACGCGGACCGCGAGGTCGACGACGCCGTCGGTCGTCTCGACCGCCGCCGGGACGCGCTCGCCGGTGGCCGGGGCGGCGGTGACGGCGCCTCGTCCGGCGCCGCGTCCTCGCGGCGCTTCCGGATCCTCGCGACGACGCCCAGGTACAGCCGAAGTCCTCGGGCGCCGCTCGGAGGCGGCTACGCCGCGGATGCCCAGTCGCCGTAGAGCGCGCGGTAGCGGCCGTCGAGCGCGACGAGCTCATCGTGCGTCCCCCGCTCGACGATGCGGCCGTGCTCGAGGACGACGATCAGGTCGGCCCGGCGGATCGTCGAGAGCCGGTGCGCGATGATGAACGCCGTGCGCCCCGCCAGGAGGCGCTGGAGCCCGAGCTCGATCCGCTGCTCGGTACCGATGTCCACGCTCGAGGTCGCCTCGTCGAGGACGAGGATGCGCGGGTCCGCCAGGAGCGCGCGCGCGAACGCGACGAGCTGGCGTTGGCCGAGCGAGAGCCGGCTGCCACGCTCGGCAACCTCCGTCTCGTAGCCGTGCTCGAGCTCGGCGACGAACTCCTCCGCGCCCACGGCCCGCGCCGCGGCGGCGACGTCCTCGTCGCGTGCGTCCGGGCGGCCGAACGCGATGTTCTCGCGCACGGTGCCGGCGAACAGGAACCCCTCCTGCGGCACGATCCCGAGCTGACGTCGGACGCTCTCCTGCGTGACGTGGCGGAGATCGTGGCCGTCGATCGTGATCCCGCCCTCGCGCGGATCGTAGAAGCGCGCGAGCAGCTTGGCGATCGTGGACTTGCCGGCGCCGGTGTGTCCGACGAGCGCTACCGTCGTGCCCGCGGCGACCTCGAGGTCGATCCCGTGCAGGATCTCCGGCCCGTCCCCGTAGCCGAAGCGGACGCCCTCGAAGCTGACGCGCCCCTCGACCGCCGGGAGAGCCGTGGCGCCGGGCCGGTCGACGACCTGCGGCTCCTCGTCCATCACGTCCATGATCTTGTCGAGCGCGGCCACGGCGGACAGGAACGTGTTGTAGAGCTGCGAGAGCTGCTGCACCGGGTCGAAGAAGTTCGAGAGGTAGAGGAGGAACGCGAAGAGGGTGCCGACCGTGATCTCGCCGTTGAAGGCCAGCCAGCCGCCGAAGCCCAGCACCGTCGCGGTCGCGACGGCCGAGAGGAAGTCCACGAACGGGAAGTAGAGCCCGTTGAGGACGACCGTCTCCTGGTTCGAGCGCCGGTAGCGGTCGTTCACCGAGCGGAACTGGCGCTGGTTGCGCTCCTCGCGCGTGAACGACTGGACGACGCGCATGCCGGCGATGTCCTCCGCCAGGGTCGCCGTCACGAGGCCGAGCCGCTCGCGCACCGCCCGGTACGCGCGCGACGAGCGGACGCGGAAGATCGTCGTCGCGACCGCCATGAGCGGGAAGACCGCGAGCGCGGCGAGGGCGAGTCGCCAGTCGAGGAAGAAGAGGATCACCGCCGAGCCGAGCAGCATCAGCGAGTTCTGGAACAGGCTCGTGACCCCGTCCGTGACGAGCTGGTCGAGCGCCTCGACGTCGTTCGTGATCCGGCTGATGATCACCCCGGCGCGGTTGCGCTCGAAGTAGCCGAGCGAGAGTCGCTGCAGGTGGCGGAAGAGCCGGTTGCGCAGGTCGGCGAGGATGCGCTCGCCCGTCCAGCCCGTGAAGTACGTCTGCGCCGAGCTCGCGAGCAGGTTGGCGAGACCCGCGCCCACGAACAGGGAGACGATCAGCGTCAGCCGGCCGAGGTCGCCCTCGGCGATGCCCTCGTCGATCGCCAGCTTGGCGAGGAAGGGCGGCGCGAGCGCGGTCAGCGTCGCCGCCACGAGCGAGCCGATCGCCAGCCCGGTGCGGAGCTTGTAGGGCGCGGTCAGCCGCGCGAGCGTGGACACGCGCCGCGCGGTGCGCGCCCACGACCAGTCGCCGACCTCGGCGCCGCGCTGCATCGTCAGGTGGGAGCCCGGCTGCCAGACCCTCATCGCCGGCCGCCTCCCACTGTTTGACGCGCGCGCGCGTCCATAACGGGAGACCCACCTCCCCGACCCGATGGCTCGAGCCTAGCGCCGAAAACCGCACGCGTGTGCAACCGCTCCGCTTCGAAAGTGAGAAAGTCGAGGCCCCTCATGCCCCTGCCGCCTCCACGGCGGCCCGCTCGCCGGCCTCGCCGGCCTCGCCGGCCTCCTCGACCCGCTCGGCGAACTCGCGCTCGAGGAGCCCGTGCTCGTAGATCTCGCGGAAGACCGGGCTCTCCGCGAGCAGCTCCTCCTGCGTCCCGCGTGCCGCGACACGGCCGCGGTCGAGGACGACGAGCTCGTCCGCGAGCGCGATCGTGGAGAGCCGGTGGGCGACGATCAGCGTCGTCCGGCCCTTCATCGCCTCCCGGAGGCCGAGCCGGATGCGCGCCTCGGTCGTCGCGTCCACGGACGCGGTGGCGTCGTCCAGGATCAGGATCCGCGGATCAAGGATGAGCGCCCGCGCGATGGCGATGCGCTGCCGCTGCCCGCCGGAGAGCGTGATCCCGCGTTCGCCGATGACGGTGTCGTACCCCTGCGGTAGCTCCTCGACGAAGTCGTGCGCCTGCGCGAGGGTGGCCGCCCGAACCACGTCCTCGTCGGTCGCCTCGGGCGCGCCGAAGGCGATGTTCTCGCGCACGGACGCGGAGAAGAGGAACGGGTCCTGCGCGACGATCCCGATCGCGCGGCGCAGGGAGGCGAGCCTGAGCGCGCGCACGTCGTGGCCGTCGATCTCCACGCCCCCCGCGGTGACGTCGTAGAAGCGTGGGACGAGCGAGGCGAGCGTCGTCTTCCCCGAGCCCGTGTGGCCGATGAGGGCGACGGTGCTCCCCGGCTCGACGACGAGGTCGACGCCCTCGAGCACCGGCCGCTCCGGGGCGTAGCCGAAGGTCGCGTCCCGGAAGACGATGCGGCCGTCCCCCTCCGGCAGCTCGGCGGCGTCGCGCGCGTCGGCGACGTCCTCGGTCTCGTCGATCACCTCGAAGATGCGCTCGCCCGACGCGGTCGCGCGCTGCGCCTGGCCGATCCACATGCCGAGCATCCGCAGCGGCATCACGAGCATCAGCACGAGCACGTTGAACGCGAAGAACGCGTCCAGGCCCAGCTCGCCCCGCGCGACCATGCGCCCGCCGACGAGGAGGACGGTCGCCTGCGCGACGAGGGGCAGGAAGGAGAGCAGCGGCACGTAGATAGCCCGCTGCCGGTTCGCGTCGATGGAGCGCGCGAAGACGCGCTCCGTGCGCTCGCCGAACTTCTCCGACTCCGTCCGCTCCTGGGCGAACGACTTGACGACGTGGACGCCGACGATGTTCTCCTCCGCGACGGTCGCCACGTCGGCCATCCTCTGCTGCACGTCCCGGAGCACGGGGTGGGAGACGCGGCTGTAGCGGTAGGCGAGCAGCACGAGCACCGGCGTGAACGCCGTCGCCGCGAGCGCGAGCCTCCACTCGACGACGAAGAGCGCGATCGTGACGCCGACGATCGTGAGGATGTGCTGGAAGAAGAAGATGAGCCCGTAGCCGAGGAAGAAGCGCACGGCCTGGAGATCGACGGTCGCGCGGGACATGAGCTGGCCCGTCTGGTGGCGATCGTAGAACCCGAACGAGAGGCGCAGGAGCTTCGCGTAGACCGCGTCGCGCATGTCGTACTCGACGCCGAGCGCCTGCCGACCGGAGATCAGCCGCCGCCCGACCATGAAGAGCGCCCGCGCGAGGCCGACGACGAGGACGGCGGCGGCGATCGTCCAGAGCTCGCTCCGGTCGCTGGCCGTGACGGCGCTCTCGAGCGCGCTCCCGGTCAGGAACGCGATCGTCACCGCGGCGGCCTGCGAGCCGACGGCGAGCACGACCGAGACGGCGAGCGACCAGCGGTAGGGGCGCAGGAAGCCGAGCAGCCGGACGAACGTGCGCAGGTAGGGGTGCGAAGGCGAATCGGCCATCGAGGGACCTAACGCCGAGTGTAGTCGCGGCCTTCCGGGCTTCCCCGCCCGATTCCGGCCGCTTTATGCTCCGCGCGTGCCGCTCCCGCTCGAGTCCGTCCCCAACGTCTCCGAGGGCAGGGACGAGGCTGTGCTCGCCGCCCTCCGCGAGGCGTTCTCCGCGCCCGCGCGCCTCCTCGATGTCCAATCCGACCGGGATCACCACCGCTCCGTGTTCACGCTCGTCGGCGACGGCCCCGACCTCGTCGAGACGCTGCTCGCCGGCGTCCGCTGCGCGGCCGAGTGCGTCGACCTCCGCCGCCACGAGGGCGCCCACCCGCGGATCGGCGCCGCGGACGTCGTCCCGCTCGTCCCGCTCGAGCCGGGCGCCGAGGCGCCGGCGAAGCGGGCCGCGCTCGAGCTTGCGAGCCGGATCGCGGGCGAGCTCGACCTGCCCGTCTTCTTCTACGGTCGCCTTACGGAGGACGGCCGGGAGCCGGCGTTCTACCGCCGCGGCGGGCCGGAGGAGCTCCAGCGTCGCCTCGATGCCGGCGAGGTCGCCCCCGATCGCGGCCCTCCGCGGCTGCACCCGTCGGCGGGAGGCGTGATCGTGGGCGTCCGGCGGCCGCTCGTCGCCTTCAACGTCAACCTGCGCTCGGACGACGTCGACGCGGCGCGCGAGATCGCCCGTCTCGTCCGGGAGCGGGACGGCGGCTTCCCCGGCGTCCGCGCCCTCGGCCTCTCGCTCCCCCAGGCGGGCCTCGTGCAGGTGAGCATGAACGTCACAGACTGGCAGGCGTCCGCTCTCCACGAGATCGTCGGACGGATCGCCGCCGAGGCGGCCGTCCGCGGCATCGACGTCGCCGGCTCCGAGCTCGTCGGCCTCATGCCGGCCGGCCCGGCCGTCGAGGCGGCCGGCGCCCTGCTCAGGATCGAGGGGTTCGACCCGTCGCGGGTGCTGGAGCTCCGGCTCCTGGACGACGCGTGAGCGCCCAGGCCGCGCACGCGAGCCCGAGCAGCGGGAGCGCGAGCGCGGCGCCGACGAAGACCGCATCGTGGTCCGCGACGGCGAAGAGCGGGGCGACGAGCAGGAGCCCGGTGGCGTGCGCGCCCCGGTGGACGAGCGAGACGACGCCCATGACGCGGCCCAGCACGCGGTCGGGGACGCTCTCCTGCGCCGCCGAGTTGAGGAGGATCACGGCCGACCCCTGGCCGAGCGCGGCGAGGAGCGCGCCGGCCATCGCCGCGCCCAGCGAGCCGGCGAACGCGAGCAGGAGGTAGGCCGGGAGGTAGAACACCCAGGCGAGCAGGCTTCCGAGCGCCTTGCAGCGGATCGGATGCCGCGCGAGCCAGGCGCCCGCCGCGACCGCGCCGACCGCGTAGCCGGCCATCACGAGCGAGAAGCCGCCCGCGCCCCGGCCGAGGCTCTCGCTGACGACCTCGGGGACGCCGACGATCCACGTGCCCGCCGAGACGGTGACGCCCAGCCCGAGAGCCACGACCGCTGCGACGAGCAGTGGGTGGGGACGTAGCGCCGCGAAGCCGGCCGCGATGCCGCCGCGCCCGCCGACCGCGGCCTCGGGACGCGGCCGTCCCGGCCGCACCGTGGCGAGGATCGCGGCGGAGGCGAGGAACGTCGCCGCGTTGACGGCAAAGAACGTGCTCACCGGCATGACCGCGAGCAGCCCGGCCGCGACCGCCCAGCCGCCGATCGAGAGCGCCTCCGCCGTCGCCCGCACGAGCCCGTTCGCCTGCTGGACGTTCTCCCGGTCGACGAGCGTGGGGAGGAGGGCGCCGTACGCCGGGTCGAAGTAGCTCGTCGCGGTCGTCAACAGGAACGCGGCGACGACGAGCCCCCAGAGCGGCAGCTCGCCGGTCAGGCCGGCGACCGCGACGGGGATCAGGATCGCGCCGCGGGCGACGTCGGCGCCGATGAGCACCCGCCGGCGGTCCCAGCGGTCGGCGACGAGCCCGCCGTGGAGCCCGAAGACGAGGGCCGGGACGCTGTCGGCGAGGCGAACCGCGAGCACGCCGAGCACGCCGCCGGCCTCGTAGGCGAACCACATCAGCGCGATGTACTGGAGCGCGTCGCCGAGCTCACTCGCGCTCACGGCGACGAAGACGCGGCGGAAGTCGCGGCGGCCGAGCAGCGCGAGCGCGCGCCCCGGGGGCGGCTGCGCCTCGACCCGCGACTCCTCGGGGACGTTCGTGACGGGGTCGGCCATGCGGCGGCGAAGCGTATGCGAGTTGCCCACGGTCGTCCGCCGGTAGCGGGTTGGGTTCGGACGGTGAGGCCGTCGCTACGTGAGGGGCTTCGTGGGGGTCGGGGACGGAAGGAGGAAGGTGCGGAGACTGCGCTCACCGTGGACCATCGTCGCGCTCGTTCCCGTGTTCTTCCTGGCCGGCTTTGCCGTCGTGACCGCGATGGTGGACCGCGGTGGGGGCGGCCGACCCGAGCCTGCCGCGCAGCCGCTCGGCACGGAGGCGGAGGACCGGCCCGCGGCGGTCGTCACGGGCTCCGACGCGGCGGGGGACGCCCCGGCCGCTCCGGCGGAGCCCGGGCCCACGAGCGACGACCCCCGCCGAGCCCGAGGGGGAGGACGGGACGGCTCCGCAGGGCCCGCCGCCCGTCCACGTTCCTCCGCCGGCGCCGGACGACAGCGGCGCACCGCCTCCGGGCCCACCGAAGGGCGTCATCGAGATCGACTACGGGGATTGGGGTGGTCGGTTCCAGATGAGGAAGACGAAGCTCGTCGAGAGCTTCGGCTCGGTGACCGTCGCGCGGCCAACGTCGAGATCAGAGGGCTCTTCTACGACGAGGAGCGGGATCCCGTCGGCCAGGGATTCTGGGAGACCGACTGGGCCGTCGGCGTGAGCGGCCTGCCGGTGAACGAGTGGCTCGAGATGGAGGTCTACGGCATGGTCAGGCACAGGGCCACGTTCGCGGCGATCCGGGTCTACAAGGTGACCTGCGGCTAAAGGACGCCTGTGCGGCGGCCGCTAGACTCGTGTGGCCATGGGCGTCCTTCCCCAAAGCGCCCGCGCAGTCCTCGAGTCGGCCGCGCTCGGGCACCTCGTCACGCTCAACCGCGACAGTAGCCCGCAGGTCTCGATCGTCTGGGTGGGCCTCGACGGCGACGACATCGTCTCCGCGCACCTGCGCGAGCAGCAGAAGCTGAGGAACGTGCGCCGCGACCCGCGGGTCGCCCTTTCGCTCGAGACGCAGACGACGAACCCCCGCGGGCTTCGCGAGTACCTCGTCGTCCACGGCCGCGCGACGATCGAGGAGGGGGGCGCTCCCGAGCTCCTGCAGGAGCTCGCCTACACGTATCTCGGCCCCAACGTCCGCTTCCCGCCGATGGCCGATCCGCCGCCGGGCTTCCGGCTCCGGATCGCGGTCGAGCGCGTCGGTGGGATCGGTGCCTGGGCGGAACGGACGCGCTAGGCTGAGGCGTCCTCCGGCGGGACACGGCAAACACCAGGAGGTGGAGGGGATTGCGGACGCTGCGCTCGCGCTGGACGGTCGTCGCGCTCGTGCCCGTGTTCTTCCTCGCCGGGTTCGCGATCGTGTCCGCGCTCGCCGGCTCCGGCGGCACGCCCGCGTCGGAGGTCGCGCCAGCGCAGCGGACCGGGGCGAACGAGGCGGAGGCGGTCGGCGGGGACGAGAACGGCGCCCCGCCCGAGGGGCCCGCGGACGACGGCGCCGGCGCGCCCGTGGACGAGCCCGATGCTTCCGGCTCCCCCCAGGGCGGAGGGCAGTCGGGCGGCGGTGGCGGCGGATCCACCGGCGGTGGCGGCGGCGGCGCGGCTCCACCGGCGCCTCCCGCGGGCAGCGTCGACATCGACTACCACCGCTGGGCGGACGAGTTCAGGATCGAGAACACCGAGATGATCCCCGAGATCGGCCAGCTCACGGTCACGGGCCAGCTGAGGTACCTGGGCGGGATCGACTGTCAGGTGGGCTTCGTCGAGGTCAGAGCGTGGTTCTTCGGCGACGGCGGCGGCCGCATCGGAACGGGGCTCTGGGAGAGCACCTGGGCCACGGGTGAGGGCGGCGAGGTGTCGCAGCGCGAGCCGCTCTTCATGGAGGTCATCGGCGACGTTACGGGCCCCGTGTCGTCCGCGGCGCTGCGGGTCACCGACGTGCGCTGTCTCTAGGGCGACGGCCGCGACCCGGTCGCCGCCCGGGCGCTCAATACACTTCGCTCGATGGCGCTCAGCACCGCCGTGTCCCTTTCGGGGAGCGACCTGACGCTCGCGGACGTCTGGGCCGCTGCCGTCGAGGGCAGGCGGGCCGAGCTCTCGCCCGAGGGCAGGGAGCAGATCGTCGCCGCGCGTGCTCTCGTCGAGCAGGTCGCCGCCGAAGGCGAGGGCGAGCATACCTACGGCATCAACACCGGCTTCGGCCGTTTCGTCTCGAAGACGATCCCGCCCGAGCTCGCCGGCGAGCTCCAGCTCAGGCTGCTCCGCAGCCATGCCTGCGGCGTCGGGGAGCCGTACCCGGACGAGGTCGTCCGCGCCGCGATGCTGCTCCGCGCCAACACGCTCGCCAAGGGCTTCTCCGGCGCCCGGCCGGAAACCGTCGAGCTCCTGCTCGCCTGCTTGAACGCCGGCGTCGTCCCGGTCGTCCCGAGCCGCGGCTCCGTGGGCGCCTCCGGCGACCTCGCCCCGCTGGCGCACCTCGCGCTCCCGCTCGTCGGCGAGGGCGCGGCCACGGTCGAGGGCGAGACCCTTCCGGGCACCGACGCCCTCGCGCGCGTCGGGCTCGAGCCGGTCGTCCTCCAATCGAAGGAAGGGCTCTCGCTCATCAACGGGACGCAGTTCATGGCGGCCGTCGGCGCCCTCGTCCTCGTGCGCGCCCAGAGGCTCGCCCGGGCCGCCGACATCGCCTGCGCGCTCTCCCTCGAAGCGCTCCAGGGGTCGCGTTCGAGCTTTCTCCCGGAGATCCACGAGCTCAGGCCGCTCCCCGGGCAGAAGGCGTCGGCGGCCAACGTCCTCCGCCTCCTGGAGGGCTCGGCAATCCTCGAGGCGCACCGCTGGTGCGACAAGGTGCAGGACGCCTACTCGCTCCGCTGCGCGCCGCAGGTGCACGGCGCGAGCCGCGACCTCCTCGCCTACGCGGAGGCGACCGTCGCCGTCGAGCTCAACGCCGCGACCGACAACCCGCTCGTCCTCGTCGAGAGGGGCGAGCTGGTCTCCAACGGGAACTTCCACGGGCAGCCGCTCGCGTTCGCCCTCGACGCGACCGCGATGGCGCTCGCCGAGCTGGCGTCGATCTCCGAGCGGCGCGTGGAGCGACTGACGAACCCGTCGCTCTCGGACGGCCTGCCGGCTTTTCTCACCCACGACGGCGGGCTCAACTCCGGGTTCATGATCCCGCAATACGTCGCTGCGGCGCTCGTGAGCGAGAACAAGGTGCTCTGCCACCCCGCCGGGGTCGACTCGATCCCGACGAGCGCAGGCCAGGAGGATCACGTCTCCATGGGAAACGCATCGGCGCTCAAGTGCTGGCAGGTGCTCGCCAACGCCGAGCGCGCCCTTGCCATCGAGCTCCTCGCGGGCGCGCAGGCAGTCGAGTTCCTGGCGCCGCTGGAGCCCGGCCCGGCCGTTCGCGCCGCCCACGACGCCGTTCGCTCCCGGTCGCCGACGGTCTTCGAGGACCGCCCGCTGGCCGGAGACATCGAGGCCGTGGCCGGCGCGATCCGGAGCGGCGAGGTCGTCGCGGCCGTGGAGCGCGAGGCCGGGGAGCTCGCATGAAGGCCCCCGCCGCCGTCGACGCCCGCGTCGACGAGCTCTGCGGCGACCTGACCTCGATCCGCGCGCCGCGCGGGGCCGTCCTGAACGCGCGCTCGTGGCAGACCGAGGCGCCGCTCCGCATGCTGCTCAACAACCTCGATCCGGAGGTGGCGGAGCACCCCGAGAGGCTCGTCGTGTACGGCGGCTCGGGCAAGGCCGCGAGAAGCCCCGACGCGCTCAGGGCCCTCGTCCGCTCGCTCCTCGAGCTCGGGGACGACGAGACGCTCCTGGTACAGAGCGGGAAGCCCGTCGGGGTCTTTCGCACGCACCCATCGGCGCCACGCGTCCTGATCGCCAACTCCCTCCTCGTCCCCCGCTGGGCGACCTGGGACGAGTTCCGCCGCCTCGAGGCCCTCGGCCTGACGATGTTCGGGCAGATGACCGCGGGCAGCTGGATCTACATCGGCACGCAGGGGATCCTGCAGGGCACGTACCAGACGTTCGCGGCCGCGGGCGAGAAGCACTTCGGCGAGCCCGACCTCCGCGGGCGGACGATCCTGACCGCGGGCCTCGGCGGCATGGGAGGCGCCCAGCCCCTCGCCGCGACCATGGCCGGGGCGGCCGTCCTCTGCGTGGAGGTCGATCCCAGCCGGATCGAGCGGCGGGTCGAGACGCGCTACCTGGACGAGGCCACCGACGCGCTCGACGACGCGCTCGCGCGCATCCGGGCCGCCGCCGCCGACGGACGCGCCCTCTCGGTGGGGCTCCTCGGCAATGCCTCCGAGGTCGTCCCCGAGCTCGCCCGGCGCGGGGAGCACTTCGACCTCGTCACGGACCAAACCGCGGCGCACGATCCGCTCAACGGCTACGTGCCCGCCGGGCTGACGGTGGACGAGGCGGCCGAGCTCCGGGCGCGGGACCCGGACGACTACCTCCGACGCGCGTCGGCGTCCATTGCCAGGCATGTCGAGGGCATGCTCGAGTTCGTCCGGGCCGGCAGCTACGTTTTCGACTATGGCAACAATCTGCGAGGGGAGGCGCGTGACGAAGGGGTAGAGGACGCCTTCTCATACCCGGGCTTCGTCCCGGCCTATATCCGGCCCCTCTTCTGCCGCGGCATCGGTCCGTTCCGCTGGGCCGCGCTGTCTGGGGAGCCGGGCGACATCGCGGCGATCGACGGGGTACTGCGCGACCTCTTCCCGGACGACGCCCTCCTCCAGCGGTGGCTCGAGCTGGCGTCCGAGCGCGTCGCGTTCCAGGGCCTTCCCGCCCGCATCTGCTGGCTCGGTTACGGCGATCGCGCACGGGCAGGGCTGGCGATCAACGAGCTCGTGCGAAGCGGGCGCGTGACGGCCCCCGTGGTCATCGGCCGCGACCATCTGGACTCGGGCTCAGTCGCCTCCCCCTACCGCGAGACGGAGGCGATGCAGGACGGATCCGACGCGATCGCCGACTGGCCGATCCTGAACGCGCTCGTCAACACCGCTGCGGGGGCGACGTGGGTGAGTGTGCACCATGGCGGCGGCGTCGGCATCGGCAACTCCATCCACGCGGGCATGGTCGTTCTCGCCGACGGCACCGACGACGCGGCGGAGCGCCTGGAACGCGTGCTCACCGCCGATCCGGGCACGGGCGTCGTCCGCCACGCCGACGCCGGCTACCCCGACGCGCTCGACGCCGCGCACACGCACGGTCTCCCGCTGCCCGGACGCCTCGACTGACGCGCGGTCGGCGGGCGCTCGACCGGGAGCCGAGCGAAGCGTCGAGTACGGTTCGCCGTTGTGCCGGCTCTGCTCGTCCGTGACCTGGCGCAGGCCGTTTCCGCGGCGGGCGAGCGCGCGCCCCTGCGCGGCGCGGAGATGCGGGAGCTCGACCTCGTCGAGGACGCCTACGTCCTCTGCGACGGCCCGCGCATAGCCGCCGTCGGCCGCATGGCCGACCTCGACCATGCAGCGGTCCCGGCGGACGTCGTCGAGGTCGACGGGCGAGGCCGCTCGGCGCTTCCGGGGCTCGTCGACTGCCACACGCACGCGTGCTTCGCAGGCGACCGCGTGGACGAGTTCGATCTGCGCGCGGGAGGCGCGGGCTACGAAGAGCTGCACGCCACCGGCGGCGGGATCCTCTCGACCGTTCGGGCGACGCGAGCAGCGGGGAGAGAGGGGCTTGCCGCCGCCGTCGACCGCCACCGGCGGTGGATGCTGGCGCACGGGACGACGACCTTCGAGGCCAAGTCGGGCTACGGGCTCGACCGCGACACGGAGCTCGACCAGCTTCGCGCCGTCGCCGCCGCCGGCGGGATCCCGACGTGGCTCGGCGCCCACGCCGTCGCTCCCGAGTTCCCCGACGCCCGCGCCTACCTCGACTTCGCTCTCGCCGAAGTGCTGCCGGAGGCCGCGTCGCTCGCGGTCGCCGCGGACGTCTTCGTCGAGCGTGGGGCCTTCGACGCGGCGCAGGCCCATCGCTACCTCAGCGCGTGCCGGGACGCCGGGCTGGCTCTGCGGCTCCACGCCGATCAGTTCACGGAGGCAGGCGGCGTCCCGCTGGCGGTGGCGCTCGGCGCGCGCAGCGTCGACCATCTCGAGGCGACCGGCCGGGAAGGCGTCCGCAGCCTGGCCCGAAGCGACGTCGCGGCCGTCCTCCTTCCCGTCGCCGCGCTCGTGCTCGGCCGGCCGATGCCTCCGGCCCGCGCGCTTCTGGACGCGGGGGCGGTCGTCGCGCTCGCGACCGACTTCAACCCCGGGAGCGCGTTCTGCGAGAGCCTGCCGATCGTCATGAGCCTCGCCTGCACGCAGCTCGGCCTCACGCCCGCCGAGGCTCTCGCGGCCTGCACGGTCAACGCCGCCCACGTCCTCGAGCTCGGCGACCGGATCGGGCGCCTAGCGCCGGGCCGAGCGGCCGACGTCGTGCTGATCGACGCGCCGGACTGGCGTCACGTCGCCTACCATCTGGGCGGAGACGTGGTGGCCGCGGTGATCAAGGAGGGAACGGTGGTCTGGGGAGGGAAGAGCGCGTGAGCTGGTGGATGCCGCTCGTGCTCGCTGCAGCATGCATCGTCGGGCTCGCGATCGCGTTCAGCCTCACCGCGGGCCGCCCGCGCTCGGACCCCGCCGCGGAGACGGCGTCGGGCCACGGGGGGCGCAGGAAGTCGCGCTACCGGCAGGACAACGAGCTTGCCTGGAACCCGGGCGCCTTCGTGGCCGCCGCCTTGCTGATCGGCGTGCTCGTTCTCGTCGCCGTTCTCGTCGAGGTGCTCTAGACGTGCCCAGCAGGAAGCAGCGCCGCCGCCGCGAGAAGCTCAAGCGTCACGAGTACGAATACGTGCTCGAGACGGAGGAGGGGGAGGAGATCCCGCTCGAGAGCCCCCGCGCGGCGGACGCGGCGAGGAACGGCCAGGTCGCGGAGGTGAAGAAGCACCACGGCCCCGTGGACAGGCGCGGGCGCCCGGTCCCGCAGCCGTCTCTCCGGCGCGTCCTGAGGCGCACCGCCATCTTCGCGCCGCTGATCGCGATCTTCATCTACGTGACGACGCCGGACATCCAGCCGGCCACCCTCGTGTTCAACGTCGTCCTGCTCCTCGCCTTCTTCATGCCCTTCAGCTACGTGGTCGACCTGTTCGTCTACCGGATGATGCTTCGCCGCTGGGAGCGGGACCGGGCGGGCGGCGGCCGGTCGACGAAGGGCTAGCCGGCGCCCTGGGCCTTCTCCTGGCCGCGGTAATGGCCGTCCCCCGGCCACGGCGCGAGCAGGAGGAGGATCTTCGCGCCTTCGCCGCTGGCGATGGCGTGACGCTCGTCGGGCTCGAAGCGCGCGAGAGTGCCGGCAGGAGCCTCGACCATCTCGCCGCCCGCCTGCATCGTCACGGAGCCCTCGACGACCACGAGCCAGAGGTGCTCCTTGACCTGGTGCTCCCCGAGCTCCTGGCCGGGCTCGAGGCCGATGAGCACCGCCCGCGCCTCGTCCTCGCTCCGCAGCACGACCGGCGAGCGACTCCCGCCGGGAGTCTCGATTCCGAGCAGCTCCCAGGTGTCCATCGGGAGCGCAGTCTACTGCGGGTTAGACTCCGCGACCGATGAGCCTCGACGTCGTCCAGCTTCCCCTCGGGCCCTTCCAGTCGAACTGCTACGTCGTGCGCCGGCCCGGGGCGCAGGAGGGCGTCGTGGTGGATCCCGGCTGGCCCGGGGCGGCCCGGGCCGTGGTCGGCGCCCTCGCGGGGGCGAGCTGCGCGGGGATCCTCGTCACCCACGGCGACGTCGATCACGTCGCGGGGGTCGCCGAGACGGCCGCCGCGACCGGCGCTCCGGTGCACGTGGCCGCCGGCGACCGCGACCGGCTGGCGCGGCCTGCCGAGCACCTCCCGCCCGGGCTCGACGTCGAGCTCGAGGGACACGTGGCCGAGGTGCTGCTCCAGGGGGACGAGGAGCTCTCCCTCGCCGGCATCGCCTTCCGGGCGCTGAAGGTTCCCGGGCACACATCCGAGCATCTCGCCTACGCTGCCGACGGCTGCCTGTTCTCGGGCGACGTGCTCTTCGCCGGCTCGGTGGGGAGAACCGACCGTCCGGGCGACAGCTGGGAGGCGCTGATCGACTCGATCCGCACGCTCGCCGGGCGCCTGCCGCCGGAGACCGTCGTCTACCCGGGCCACGGCCCCGCGACGACGCTCGGGCGGGAGCTGGCGACGAACCCGTTTCTCGGCGAGCTCCGGGCCGCGGCCCAGTGAGGATCGAGGCTCCGCGCGGGACGCTCGACGTCCTCCCCCGCGACCAGCCGCGCCCGCGCGCGGTGATCGAGGCGGCCGAGCGCGTCGCCGACGTCTACCGCTACGGCCGCATCGTCACGCCGACGTTCGAGGACACGGAGCTCTTCGCCCGGACGTCGGGCGCCGGCTCGGACGTCGTCCAGAAGGAGATGTACACGTTCGAGGATCGCGGCGGACGGTCCCTGACGCTTCGGCCCGAGGGCACCGCACCGGTCGCGCGGGCGTACCTGGAGCATGGGCTCCACCGGGAGCCGCAGCCCGTGAAGACGTTCTACGTGGGCCCGATGTTCCGCTACGCCGCGCCCCAGAGGGGACGGTACAGGGAGTTCTGGCAGATCGGCTTCGAGGCGATGGGCTCGGACGACCCGGCGGTCGACGCAGAGCTGATCCAGCTCTACACCGAGATCGAGCGGCTCGCCGGGATCGCCCACACCAGGCTCGAGCTGAACTCGATCGGCGACAGGACGTGCCGGCCGGCGTACGTCGAGCGCCTCCGCGCGTTCCTCGCGGACCGGCGTGACGATCTCGATCCCGAGACGCTCCGCCGCGCCGACGTGAGCCCGCTACGGGTCTTCGACAGCAAGAACGAGTCGGTGCGCAACGTGCTCGCCGAGGCCCCGACCATAGGCGAGTCCCTCTGTCCGGCCTGCCGGGAGCACTTCGCCGAGGTGCGGGCGTTCCTCGACGCGTACGGGGTCGCCTACGAGATCGTGCCGACGCTCGTCCGCGGTCTCGACTACTACACGCGGACGGTGTTCGAGTTCGGCAACGACGACCTGGACGCCGCGCAGGCGACGATCTGCGCCGGGGGCCGCTACGACGACCTGATCGAGGAGATCGGCGGCCCGCCGACTCCGGGAGTCGGCTGGGCCGCGGGAGTCGAGCGGTCGGCGATGTCCATGACGCAGGATCCGGAGGAGGCGGCCCTCGACGTCTACGTCGTCACGGAGGGGGAGGTGGATCGCCCCGCCGTGCTCGCGCAGGTGGCCGAGCTACGCCGCGCCGGCCTGCGCACGGATCTCGACTATGCGGGACGGTCGAAGAAGGGCCAGATGACGCAGGCGGGCCGCCTTCGAGCCAGGCTGGTCGTGCGGGTCGCCGGCGGCGAGGCGACGCTGCGCGAGTCCGGAGCGGATGTCGGGGCCTTCCCGGCCTCCGAGATCGCCTCCTTCGTGTTGGGGCACCCCGGCCCACCACCCGCTTTCGAGCGTACAGCCGAAAACCGCACCCGTGGCGCGCGAGGTGTGACGAGCGAGGAACGAGAGTGAGGAAATGGCGTGACCTCATGTGCGGGGAGGTGCGGGCCGAGCACGCCGGGGAGCGGCTCGTGCTCTCCGGGTGGGCGGACACGCGGCGCGACCACGGCGGGCTCGTGTTCGTCGACCTACGCGACCGCTCGGGCGTCTGCCAGCTCGTCGTCAACCCGGAGCGCGCCCCCGAGGCGCTCGGGGCGGCGCACGCCGTCCGCAACGAGTTTCTGCTCCGCGCCCAGGGCGAGGTCGTGCATCGGGCCCCGGGGGCGGTCAATCCCAACCTCCCGACCGGGGAGGTCGAGCTGCAGGTGGACTCGCTCGAGATCATCTCGCGGTGCCCGCCGCTCCCCTTCCAGCTCGACGAGGAGGGGGTGGACGAGACCCTGCGCCTCCGCTACCGCTGGCTCGACCTTCGCCGACCGCGGATGCAGCGGAACATCCAGCGGCGTGCCACGCTGGTCTCGACGATCCGGCGCGTCGTGGAAGCGGACGGCTTCCTCGACATCCAGACGCCGATCCTCTTCAAGCCGACGCCCGAGGGCGCCCGCGACTTCATCGTCCCCAGCCGGCTGCAGCAGGGCCGCTTCTTCGCCCTGCCGCAGTCGCCGCAGATCCTCAAGCAGCTCCTCGTGATCGGCGGGTTCGACCGCTACTACCAGATCGCCATCTGCTTCCGGGACGAGGACCTCCGCGCCGACCGCGTCCAGGAGATCACGCAGCTCGACGTCGAGATGGCCTTCCCCGACCGGGAGTATCTCTTCGGGCTCATGGAGCGGATGTGCGCCGAGGTTTGGCGCGCGTGCATCGGCGAGGAGATCGAGACGCCGTTCGCCCGCATCACCCACGCCGAGGCGCAGGCACGCTACGGGAGCGACAAGCCGGACCTCCGCTTCGGGTTCGAGATCGAGGACGCGACCGAAGCCACGCGCGGGTCGGAGTTCGGCGTCTTCGCGAACGCGCCCGCCGTTCGGTTCCTGCGCGTCCCGCAGGCCTTCTCGCGCGCCGAGCTCGGGAAGCTCGAGGAGGTGGCGAAGGAGTGGGGGGCGAGGGGGCTCGCGTACCTCGTCTACGGCGAGGTCGGCGAGGTCCGGTCGCCGATCGCCAAGTTCCTCTCGGATGACGAGCTGGCGCTCTTCCGCTCCGATCCGGGCTCGACCGTCCTCTTCGGGGCAGACGAGCCCGACAGGGTCGCGCGCGTGCTCGGCGCGCTGCGGCTGCACCTCGGCCGCGAGCTGGAGCTGATCGACGAGCAGGCGTGGCGGTTCGTCTGGGTGACGGATTTCCCGCTCTTCGAGCTGGACGAGGACGAGGGCCGCTGGAAGGCCGTGCACCATCCGTTCACGCGCCCGGCCCCGGGCGCGGAGGAGCTCCTCCAGGAAGATCCGGGCGCCGCGCCGGCGCTCGCCTACGACCTCGTCGTCAACGGGATCGAGATCGGGGGCGGCTCGTTCCGGATCCACGAGCCCGAGCTCCAGGCTCGGATCTTCGACGTCCTCCGTCTCTCGGAGGAGGACCAGCGGCGCAAGTTCGGGTTCCTCCTCGAGGCGCTCTCGATGGGCGCGCCGCCGCACGGCGGGATCGCCTTCGGGATCGAGCGGATGCTGATGGCGCTGGGGCGGGAGTCGAACCTCCGCGACATGATCGCGTTCCCCAAGAACCAGGCCGGACTCGACCCGATGAGCGGCGCGCCCTCGGAGGTGGAGGAGGAACAGCTCCGGGAGCTCGGAATCCAGCTTCTGAGAAAGTCGGACTAAAGGACGGCTCCCGAACCAGCCGATGAGGAAAGGCATACTTCTGTCGAACCTGCGCTCACGACGCGGAGGGGAGGCGTAGCCAGCATGTCGACCCAAGAGCGAGGTCGGGCCCTCCCGCGGCTCACGCCGTTGCCGCGGTTCGAGGATCTCCCGAACGCCGCCGACGGGTTCGACAGAGTCAAGGTGCAGGAGGCCCTCGACGCCTTCCGGCGCCACGTCACGTCCCTGCATCGCGAAGCCGACGTGCAGGAGGAGGGCCTCCCGCCCCCGATCCTCCCGCCGGCGCCCGCGCCCCAGGAGCAGTGGAACCTCTGGGACCTCGAGCGGCGGGCCCGCGACGAGAGCACCCGCGATCCGGACCGGTACGAGGAGTGGTCGTACCTCTTCGTCCACCTGCGTCAGTTCGCCGCCCGGGACGGGTCGCTTCCGACCGAGTTCGACGGGCTCGTCCGCGAGTCGTTCGGCGACCTGCTCGAGCACGCCGGCTGATGCCCGGGGGGCTCGTGCGGCGCCAGGCCGCGCTGGCCGGGGTCGCGCTGATCGGCGCGCTGGGGGCGATCGCGCTCACGCGTGCGGCGGGAGACGACCCCGGAGAGCCGCCCGCGTCCGTCGTCCAGTGGACGGAAGCCCGGGTCGGGATCTTCGTCGTCGCCGAGGAGCCGACCGACTGCGGGCTGACGCTCGAGGCCGGCACTGTCGGCGTCGCCCATCCGGTCCTTCCCTGCGGTGCCCGCCTCGTCCTCGCCTACCGGGGCCGCCAGGCGCAGGCGGAGGTCGTCGCTCGGGGCCCGGTCGACACCGGCCGGGCGTTCGACGTCTCCCCGGCGCTCGCGGAGGAGCTCGGGCTCGCCGGCGAGGCCGACGTTCGCTGGCGCTTCGCCGGCTGAGCCGGGGACCCTCCCGCGGGCCGTCCGCTAGAGTGAGCCCAGTGCTCGACTCCGTGCGTGGCACCGTGCGCATATGTAGAACCAACACCTAGAGAAAGGGTGCCCGGGTTCGGTCTTCGGGTCGGCAGGGCGCCCACCTGGCACGCCAGGTTCTCACGCACGGGAGCTTCATCGGCGGAGTGGAGCACTACCTTTTCCCATGGCGAACGCTGACCTGATCGGCAACGCCGCTCGCGGCGGCGACCTGGCCTGGATCGGACTCGGGGTCGAAGCCGGACGCATCGTCTCCGCGCGCGGCGAGGGCCCCGGAGCACGAGAACTTTGTGCGGGCGTGCGCGGTCTGACGCTGCTCGAGGCGGCCGCCGCGACGGGGGCCCCGCTCGCGCTCGATGCGCTCCACGACGCGCTCGGGCCCGCCGTCGCCGCCCGCCTCGACCCGGCGCGCGTCGCCGTGGCGATGAGCGGAGGCGTCGACAGCGCGGTCGCCCTCCTCGCGGCCCGGGAAGCCGGTCACAGCCCGGTCGGAGTCACTCTTCGCCTCTGGACGGATCCCGCCGGCGCGGCGTCCGAGCGCGCCTGCTGCTCGCCGGCCGCCGTCGTCGCAGCGCGCGAGACCTGCCACGCGCTCGGCTTCCCGCATGTCACGCTCGACCTGCGAGAGCCGTTCCGGCGCGCGGTCGTCGCGCCCTTCGTCACCGGGTACGAGCGCGGCGAGACGCCAAACCCGTGCGTTCGCTGCAACGGCTCGTTCCGCTTCTCCGCGCTCCTTCGCTTCGCCCGCCGCGTCGGCGCCGCGAGGCTCGCCACGGGGCACTACGCCCGCCTTCGCGAGCACCGCGGCCGGCTCCTCCTCGCCCGCGGCGCCGACGAGTCCAAGGACCAGTCGTACATGCTCGCGCGCCTCGACCCGCGCGTCCTCGACCGGCTCTGGTTCCCGCTCGGCGAGCAGACGAAGGCGGAGACGAGGGCTCGCGCGCACGCGGCCGACCTCGCCGCCGCGGCCCGGCCGGAGAGTCAGGAGGCCTGCTTCCTCGCGGGAGACGACTACCGGGACTTCCTCTCCCGCCGCGGCCTCGACCCGCGCGAAGGGCCGGTCGTCGCCGAGGACGGCGCGGAGGTCGGCCGCCACTCGGGCTTCTGGCGCTTCACGCCCGGCCAGCGCCGCGGCCTCGGCGTGGCGAGCCCCGAGCCCCTCTACGCGCTCCGCACGGAGCCGCGCACGAACACCGTCGTCGTGGGCCCGCGCGCGTCCCTCGCCCGCCGGACGATCACCGTCGCGGAGGGTCGCCTCTTCGTTCCCGTCGAGCGAGCCGACGCGAAGCTCCGGTACCGCTCTCCGGCAGCGCCGGCCCGGGTCGAGCCCGCTCCTCGGGGGTTCCGGCTCCACCTCGACGCGCCGGCCTACGGGGTCGCGCCGGGGCAGGCCGCGGTGCTCTACGAGGACGACGCGGTCGTCGGCGCCGGGCTGATCGCGGCGGCCGCATAGACTGACGGCGTGCCGCTGGCGGACTACCAGGCCATCGACGTCATGTGGATCGCGCTGAGCGCGTTCCTCGTGCTCGTCGCGCTCGGCCTCACGTACCTGCTCGTCCGCCTGGGCGGAACCGTTGGACGGGTTTCGTCGTTCCTGGAAGGACTGGAAAGGGAGGTGCTCCCGGTGATCAACCAGGCCGCCGGAACGATGGAACGCGTGAACGCGCAGCTCGACAAGGTCGACCGCATGACGGACAGCGCGGTCGACATCGCCGACAGCGCGGACACGGCCGTCCGGGCGGTGACGGTCGCTCTCGTGCGGCCCGTCCAGAAGATCTCCGGGCTTGCCGAGGGCATCGCCCACGGCCTCGCCTCCCTGCGGGTGCGCAAGTCCCCGCGCTCCGCCTATGCGGCCGGCCGCGTGGCCGCGGCGCGCCGGGAGCAGGAGATCGCGGACGAGCTGAAGCGAGAGGGCGACGGCGGTGGGCACTGACGCGATAACGCTCTCCTTCCCGCACAAGAGCCCGTACCACGGCGTGGCGCGTCTCGTCGTGGGCGGTCTCGCCGCCCGCCTCGACCTCTCCTACGAGCACCTGGAAGACCTCCAGCTCGCGGTCGAGAGCGTCCTCGAGCGCGGCGGCTATGTCAGCGGCCCCGAGGTGACGGTGCGCCTGGACGTCGACGAGGACGCGGTCTCGGTGCTCGTCGGCCCGCTCGACCCGACGGCGCTCCGCGCGGACCTCGAGCGCGAGTCCCCGGAGGGCATCTCCATGCGGCGCCTCCTCGAGACGCTCGTCCAGGACGTGGCGATCGTCGAGGCCGACTCGGCGCACTGGCTCCGGCTCGAGAAGCGTGCTCCCCTACAGCGTCCCTCTCGGTCCGCGGAGGGCGTATGAGCGCGACAGGAGGCAGGGCCGACAAGGAGCTCCTGCGCCGCTACCACGAGGCAGGCGACCTGGAGGCGCGCGAGCGCCTGATCGAGCAGTACCTGCCGCTCGTGCGCTCGCTCGCGCGCCGCTACGCGAACCGCGGCGAGCAGCTCGAGGATCTCGTGCAGGTCGGCTGCATCGGCCTGATCAAGGCGATCGACCGCTTCGACGTCGACCGCGGCGTCGAGCTGACAACGTATGCGACCCCCAACATCATCGGCGAGATCAAGCGCCACTTCCGCGACAAGGGTTGGTCGGTGCGCGTCCCGCGCGGCCTCCAGGAGCTGAACGTGCGGCTCTCGCACCTGCTCGAGTCGCTCACGGTCCAGTTCGAACGTTCGCCGACGATCGCCGAGCTCGCCAAGGCCGCGGGCGTCACCGAGGAGGACGTCCTGGAGGCCCTCGAATCCGGCCAGGCCTACTCGACGATCTCCCTCTCCGCACCGGGCGGCCACGGCGACGACGGCGACCTCGACCCGCTCGAGTCTCTCGGCGAGCTCGAGCACGAGTACGAAGTGAGCGAGGACCGCGCCGTGCTCGAGCCCGGCCTCGCGGCCCTCGACGAGCGCGAGCGGCGGATCATCCACTTGCGCTTCTGGGAAGGCCTCACCCAGTCGCAGATCGCCCAGCAGGTCGGCATCTCGCAGATGCATGTCTCACGCCTCATCCGGCGCTCGCTCGAGAAGGTCCGCGAGGAGATCGCCACCGGGCCGCCGGCCGGGTAACCGCCGGCCGGAGCGCGTCGGATCCCGCCTACAATCGTCGCCATGCGCACGTCCGCCGAGTTGCGGGAGGGGTTCCTCTCCTTCTTCGAGTCGAAGGGCCACCTGCGGCTGCCGTCGGCGCCGCTCGTGCCGGCGACGTTCGACCCTTCCGTGCTCCTGACGACGGCCGGGATGCAGCCGCTGAAGCCGTACTTCCTCGGGCTGGAGGAGCCTCCCGCGCGGCTCCTCGTGACCGTGCAGAAGTGTTTCCGCGCCACCGACATCGACGAGGTCGGCCTCACGGCGCGGCACCTCACCTTCTTCGAGATGCTCGGCAACTTCTCCGTCGGCGAGTACTTCAAAGACGGCGCCGCCGACCTCGCCTGGGAGTTCGTCACCGAGCACATGCGCCTCGACCCGGACAGGGTCTGGGCGACGGTCTTCGCCGGCGACCCCGAGCTCGGTCTGGGCGAGGACGCGGTCGCGGTCGCCGCCTGGGAGCGGATCGGCATCCCGCCCGAGCGGATCGTCCGCCTCCCGCGCTCGGAGAACTTCTGGCAGGCCGGTCCGACCGGCCCGTGCGGGCCCTGCTCGGAGCTCTACTACGATCGCGGGCCCGAGCACGGCTGCGACCGGCCCGACTGCGCGCCCGGGTGCGAGTGCGATCGCTTCCTCGAATTCTGGAACCTCGTCTTCATGGAGTTCGACCTCGCCGAGGACGGCACGCTCACCCCGCTCCCAAGCCAGAACATCGACACCGGCATGGGCGTCGAGCGCGGCGCGGCCATCCTCCAGGACGTCCACTCTGTCTACGAGACGGACGGCTTCCGGCACATCATGGACTGGGTCGCCGCCGAGACCGGCACGCGCTACGGCGAGTCGGAGACGGCGACCAAGGCCCACCGTGTGCTTGCAGACCACGGTCGCGCGATGACCTTCCTCGTCGCCGACGGCGTGACGCCGTCGAACGAGGGGCGCGGCTATGTTCTGCGCCGCGTCATCCGCCGGGCCGTCGTGCACGGGCGCGACATCGGCCTCGAAGGCTTCCTGCCCCGGCTCGCCGGCGTCGTCGTCGAGCAGATGGGCGGCGTCTACCCGGAGCTCGTGAAGAACCGGGAGTCGATCGAGCGCGCGCTCGCGGGCGAGGAGGAGCGCTTCTCGCGGACGCTCGAGGTCGGCGAGCGCTTCTTCGCGGAGGCGGCCGCGAAGGGCGCGGTCGACGGCGAGGACGCGTTCCGCCTGCACGACACCTACGGCTTTCCCATCGAGCTGACGCGCGAGCGCGCGCGCGAGCGCGGGCTCGCCGTGGACGAGGACGGCTTCACCCGCCTGATGGCCGAGCAGCGCGAGCGGTCGCGCACGGCCGCGGGCTCCGGGGCCGGGGTCGAGCGCGCCGCCGAGCTCGCGCGCGCGGCCGGCTTTGCGACGGAGTTCGTCGGCTATGAGAAGACGGACGTCCTCACGCAGATCGGCGCGCTCGAGGAGCTCGAGGGCGGCCTCTTCCTGGCGAAGCTGCGCGAGTCCCCGTTCTACCCGGAGGGCGGCGGGCAGGTGTCGGATCAGGGCTGGATCGAGAAGGACGGCGGCTCCCGCGCCGAGCTCGTCTCGGCCTTCCGCTTCGGCGAGGACCAGGTCCTTCTCCTCGAGGGCGAGGGCTTCGCGGCCGACGACCGCGTGCGGGCGGTCGTGCCCTGGAAGGTGCGCTTCCCGACGATGGCGAACCACACGGCCACGCACCTGCTCCACCGCGCGCTCCAGGAGGTGCTCGGCGACCACGTGCGCCAGGCCGGCTCGGCCGTGCGCCCGGACAAGCTCCGCTTCGACTTCACGCACCCCCAGGCGCTGACCGTGGAGGAGCGCGAGCGGGTCGAGGAGATCGTCAACGAGCGGGTCTTCGAGAACCTGCCGGTGCGGGCGTTCCTGACGCCGCTCGGGGAGGCGCGCAACCTCGGGGCGATGATGCTCTTCGGCGAGAAGTACGGAGACGTCGTCCGCATGATCGAGATCCCCGGCTTCACGCGCGAGCTCTGCGGCGGCACACACGTGCGCGCGACCGCCGAGATCGGCCCGTTCACCGTCCTCTCCGAGGGCTCGGTCGGCTCCGGCGTCCGCCGCATCGAGGCGGTCACGTCCGGCGAGGCCTTCGCCTACCTGCGCGGCCGCGCCCACGAGGCGGAGGAGCTGCGCCGCGAGCTCGAGGAGGCCCGCAAGGAGGGGAAGCGGAAGCCGGCCGCCGCGGCCGCCGAGCACACGCTCGTGAACGAGCGCGAGCACGAGGTGGACGGCGCGCGCCTCTACCTCGCCGAGCTCGAGAACGCCGACGCCGACACCTTGCTCGAGGTCTCCGACCGCGAGAAGCATCGGCGCAGCCCGGCTGCGGTCGTCCTCGGCGCGCGAGAGGACGGTCGCGTCCACCTCGTCGTCAACGTCGACCCTGCGCTCGTCGAGAAGGGCGTCAACGCCTCCGACGTCGTCCGCGCGGCTGCGGCGCTCGTGGGCGGCGGGGGCGGTGGCCGCCCGACGATGGCCCGCGCCGGCGGCCGTGACCCGGAGCGGCTCGCCGACGCCCTCGCCGAAGCCGAGAAGGCGATCCTCGAGGCGCTCGCGTCGTGAGCCCCGAGTCCGAGTCCGAGTCCGAGCTCGAGGCGCTGCGCCGCGAGAACGAGCGCCTGCGCTTTGCCGCGGCGCGCGACCGGCGCCTCCTCGACCTCGTCCTCGAGCAGAGCCCGCACGGCGTGATCATGTCCGACGCGCACGGACGGCTCGTCCTCCACAACGATGCGGCCGAGCGCATCTGGGGCGGCAGCGCGACCGCGGAGAACGTGACGGACTGGAGCAGGTACCGGGCATTCCACCCCGACGGGCGGCCGTACGAGGGCCGCGACTGGCCGATGGCGAGGTGCCTCGAGACGCAGGACCTGGTGGAAGCGGCGGAGTTTCGCATCCAGCGCTTCGACGACTCCTACGGGTGGCTCGTCGGCAGCTCGGCGCCCCTTCTCTCCGACGACGGCCAGCTCCTCGGAGCGGTGTCGGTCTTCGTGGACGTGACGGCGCTGAAGGAATCCGCGGCGCAGAACCGCCGGCGGGCGCTCGAGATCCACGACGATGTCGTGCAGAGCGTCTCGGCGGCACGCATGGCATTCGACCTCGGCCGCGCCGACGAGGTGCGCGACTCGCTCGCGGTCGCGTTGGCCGCGGCCCGGAACGTCGTCAACGACCTGCTCGGCGAGGAGGCGGAGGAGTCGTTCGCGCCGGGCTCGCTGCGGCGGGCCGAGCCCACGGAGCCGGCATGACCCGGGTGCTCCTCTGCGACGACTCCTCGCGCATCCGGGATCTCGTCCGCATCGTGCTCGAGCTCGAGGGCGTCGAGGTCGTCGGCGAGGCCGGCAACGGCCGGGAGGCGGTGGAACAGGCCGCGCGGGAGCAGCCCGACGTCGTCCTCCTCGACCTCTCGATGCCAGTCATGGACGGGCTGGAGGCGCTGCCCGAGATCCTGCGGGTGGCGCCGGGGTCGAAGGTGGTCGTGCTCTCCGGGTTCGACAACAAGCTCCTCGTCGAGCGCGCGCTCGAGCAGGGCGCCGTGCGCTACGTCCTCAAGGGCGGCGATCCCGGCGAGATCGCGGGGGCCGTGGCGGAGGTCGGCGCGGGCTGAGGGAGCCCGCGCCTAGAATCGTCTCCCGGTGAAGGTGCTCGCCCTCGACTACGGCTCCGCGCGGACCGGCGTCGCGGTCTCCGATCCGACCGGCACCGTCGCCCGGCCCCTGGAGGTCGTCGAGCGCGCCGGGACGGAGGCCGGGATTGCCCGGCTCGTCGAACTCGCCCGCACCCACGGGGTGGGGCGCATCGTCGTCGGCCTGCCCGTCACCCTGCGGGGCGAGCACGGTCTCCAGGCCGAGGAGACCGAGCGCTTCGCCGAGCGGCTCCGGGCCGCGACGGATGTCCCCGTCGAGGCGTTCGACGAGCGCTTCACCACGGCGCTCGCCCGCGCCGGAGGCGGGCGCGCGCCCGAGGACGCGCTCGCCGCCGCGCACCTGCTCACGAGCTACCTGCAATGGATGGCGAGCGACAGCCCGGCGTGAGGAGGGACTACCGCCGTCGTGGGCGAGGTCACCACGTCGGCGGAATCGTCGGGATCCTGCTCGGCTTCGGCCTCGCTGCCGGGATCGCCTGGGCCGTCGTCGGCGGCAGCATCGGCTTCGGCGGGAGCGGCAGCGACGCGACGAGCGAGGCGGACACGAGCGCGGTCAGCACGGTGCCGCCGAAGCCGGTCCTCCGCGTCGTCTTCCCGGAGGGCTTCACACGGGAGCAGATGGCGCGCCGCATCCGGGCGGTCAACCGGATCGCCGAGGAGGAGCGCGGGATCGAGACCTCGCTGGGCCCGCCCGCATACCTGAGCGTGACTGAGGGCAGGGCCGGCCGCGAGCAGCTTCCGGAGGACTTCGAGCGCGTCCGCGTGCCACACCTCGAGGGGTTCCTCTTCCCGGCCACGTACGAGTTCGACGAGGACACGACGTCGCAGCAGCTCGTGAAGCTCCAGCTCGAGGCGTTCGAGCGCGCCTGGGCGCAGGTGGACATGGAGTACGCCCGCTCCAAGAACCTGACGCCCTACGACGTCCTCGTCATCGCCTCGATGGTGGAGAAGGAGGTGCAGGTCCCGCGCGAGCGCGCGCTCGTCGCCGCAGTCATCTACAACCGGCTCAAGGAGGGGATGCCGCTCGGGATCGATGCGACGATCCGCTACGGGCTCGACATCCCGCCGACGCAGGCGATCCTCCAGAGCCAGCTCGACTCGGACAACCCCTACAACACGCGCCGCTTCACGGGGCTCCCGCCGACGCCGATCGCCAACCCCGGGCTCGCCGCCCTCCAGGCCGCCGCCCATCCCGAGGACGTGAACTACCTCTTCTTCGTGCGCAAGCCGGACTGCAAGAGCCACTTCTTCACGCGCAGCGAGCAGGAGTTCCTCGAGTACACCCGCGAGGGGCTGCAGTGCGGGTGACCGGGGCGACCCGGCTCGTCGGCCTCGTCGGCCACCCCGTCTCGCATTCGCTCTCGCCGCGCATGCAGAACGCCGCCTTCGCCGCAGCCGGGCTCGACTGGGCCTACGTGCCGCTGCCGGTCGAGCCGGAGCGGCTGGAGGCCGGGATGGCCGGGCTCGCCGACCTCGGCTTCGCCGGGGCGAACGTGACCATCCCGCACAAGGTGGCGGCCCTCGCCTTCTGCGACGAGCTCGACCCCGTCGCGGAGCGGGCCGGCTCGGTGAACACGCTCGTCGTGCGGGACGGGCGCATCGCCGGGTCGAGCACCGACGGTGCCGCCGTCGTGGGGGCGGCCGCAGTGGAGGGCGCCCGCGCGCTCCTCCTCGGCGCGGGCGGCGCGGCGCAGGCGGTGGCGACGGCGCTCTGTGACGCTGGCTGCGCGTCGGTGCGGGTGGCCGCGCGCTCGCCGGAGCGGGCGCATGCGCTCGCACTGCGGCTGACGAGCCTCTTTCCCGACCGGCAGGTGAGCGGCGAGGAGTCGTGGCCGCCGGCTGCGGGCGGCGCCGACCTCGTCGTCAACGCCACGCCGGTGCGCGACGACGCGCTCGTCGACCTCGCCGGCGTGCGCCAGGTCGTCGACCTCGCCTACCGTGCCGACGGCGGCGAGACTGCGCTCGTCACGGCCGCACGCGCCGCCGGCTGCGAGCGGGTCGTGGACGGTCTCGACGTCCTCGTTGCCCAGGGCGTGGCGTCGTTCGAGCGCTGGACGGGCGTCGAGGCGCCGCTCGAGGTGATGAGGGCGGCCGCCCGCGGCGAGCCCGAAGGCCCCAGGTAAGAGACTGTTGCAAGCACCCCTCGCGGGAGCCCCGGGTCGGGGCGCGCGTTCCTTCGCAACAGTCTGTTGCAAGGGCCGCCTCGAGGGCGCGCGGCGCGGCGCGGCCGTAGTCTTCTCCGCGTGACGCTGACGCTCACCACTGCCGGCGAGTCGCACGGGCCCGCGCTCGTCGCGATCGTGACCGGGCTCCCGGCCGGGCTCGCCCTCGACCGCGCGGCGATCGAGGCCGACCTGCGCCGCCGGCAGCAGGGGTACGGGCGCAGCCCGCGGCAGCAGATCGAGACGGACGAGGTCGAGGTGGTCGCCGGCCTCCGGCACGGGCGCACGCTGGGGACCCCGCTCGCGCTCGTTGTCAAGAACCGCGACCACAGGAACTGGACGTGGGGGATGAGCCCGTGGCCGCCCGAGGGCGAGCCGGCCGGCAAGGGGAAGGAGCCCGTCACGCTCCCGCGTCCCGGCCACGCCGACCTCGCGGGCGCGATGAAGTACGGCCTCGGCGACGTCCGCGACGCGCTCGAGCGCGCGAGCGCGCGCCACACGGCCGCGATCGTCGCCGCGGGCGGGGCTGCCAAGGCCCTCCTCGCCGAGATTGGCATCCGGGTCGAGAGCCGCGTCGTCACGGAGGAGCTGGAGCGGAAGATCGACGAGGCCCGCGCCGAGCGCGACACCGTCGGGGGCGTCGTCGAGGTGCGGGCGCACGGCGTCCCGCCGGGGCTCGGTTCCTACGCGACGAAGGAGGAGCGGCTCGACGCGCGCCTCGCGGCCGCGCTCATGGGGACGCAGGCGGTGAAGGGCGTCGAGATCGGCGAGGGCTTCGGGCTCGCGGAGCTGCGGGGCTCCGAGGCCCACGACGAGATCCTCCGCGACGAGGGCGGCTACCGGCGGGAGACGAACCGCGCCGGCGGGATCGAGGCCGGGATCTCGAACGGCGAGGAGATCGTCGTCCGCGCCGCGATGAAGCCGCTGCCGACGCTGATGAAGCCGCTCCGCTCGGCCGACCTCGAGACCGGCGAGCCAGCGAACGCCCTCGTCGAGCGCTCGGACGTCGCCGCCGTGGAGGCTCTCGCGGTCGTGGCCGAGGCCTGCGTGGCGTTCGAGCTCGCGCACGCCGCCCGGGAGAAGTTCGGAGGCGACGCGCTCACCGACTTCGTCGCGGCCTGGCGCGCGTACGTGGGGCGCATCCCGTGGTCTCCAGGGTAGGCGCGCTCGACAGGCACCTCGCCCTCGTCGGCTTCATGGGCGCGGGCAAGACCACGGTCGGCCGCGAGGTCGCCGCCGCGACGCACCGGCCCTTCGTGGACACGGACGGGGAGATCGAGCGCCGCCACGGTCCGATCCCGCGCATCTTCGAGGAGCGGGGGGAGGAGGAGTTCCGGCTCCTCGAGGAGCGGGTGGTGGCCGAGGTGCTCTGCACGGCGGAACCGGCGGTGATCGCGCTCGGCGGGGGCGCAGTTCTCTCCGAGCGCACGCGCGCTCTCGCCGCCGCCCGAGCGTTCCCGGTCTGGCTGACGGTCGAGCCGGACGACGCCTGGCGCCGCAGCTCCGGCGGGGACAGGCCGCTCGCCCGGGACGAGGCCGGGTTCCGGCGCCTCTACGAGGAGAGACTTCCCCTCTACGAAGAGGTCGCCGGAGGCGCGGCGAGCGACGGAGAGGGCGTTCTCCTCGCGGCGCTCTCGATCTCGGTGGGCCGTGGTGCCAGCCGGGATGCGCAAGGCGAGGCCATCGTCGCCGACCAGCTCGTGCTCGCCATCCACTGCGACCGGATCCGCGGCGAGGCTCACGTGGTGCCCTCCGGCGAGGACGCGAAGACCCTCGCCGTCGTCGAGCGGCTCTGGCGCGAGCTCACTGTAGGCCGCGACGGCACGATCGTCGCCTTCGGCGGCGGCTCGACCACCGACGTCGTCGGCTTCGTCGCCGCCACCTACCTCCGCGGCGTCCGCTGGATCGCAGTGCCGACGACGCTCACGGGCCAGGTGGACGCCGCCATCGGCGGCAAGACCGGGATCAACACGCCGGACGGGAAGAACCTCGCGGGCGCGTTCCACTTCCCCGAGCGGGTGCTCGTCGACCCCGACCTCCTCGCCACGCTTCCCGAGGCCGAGCGCCGCGCCGGCATGGCCGAGGTCGTGAAGACCGGGCTCCTCGCCGGCCGCCCCGTCTGGGAGCTTCCCGCGGAGGAGATGATCCGCGCCTGCGCGGCGTACAAGGCCGGAGTCGTCCTGTCCGACCCCTACGAGACCGACGGCCGCCGTGCCCGCCTCAATCTCGGGCACACGTTCGCGCACGCGCTCGAGGCGGGCTCGGGCTACCGAGTCTCCCACGGGGACGCGGTCGCGCTCGGGCTCCTCGCCGCGCTGCGGCTCTCCGGCCTGCCGACCGACGCGGTGGAAGAGATCCTGCGGCCCGAGCCCGTCGAGGCGGACCTCGACGTCGCCTGGGCGGCGCTCCGGCGCGACAAGAAGGGCGAGGGCGTCTTCGTCCTCCTGGAGGCGCCGGCCAGACCGGTCGTGACGACCGTTCCGGAGGCCGAGGCGAGGGCGGCGCTGGCCGCGCTCGTCCGCCAGTAGACTCGCGCGGGTGCAGGTCGCAGTCTTGAACGGGGTCAACCTCGACGTGCTCGACAGGCGCGATTCCGCGCTCTACGGGGGGCTGGGCCTGCGGGAGCTCGAGACGCAGATCTACGCGTGGGCCCGGGAGGTCGGATGCACCGTGCGCTGCTTCCAGACGAACCACGAGGGCCAGTTCGTCGAGTGGTGCCACGACGCCGGGCAATGGGCGGACGGGGTCGTCGTCAACCCGGGCGCTTGGTCGCACTACAGCTACGCCATCCGCGACGCGCTCGAGGTCGTGGGCGTCCCCGTGGTCGAGCTCCACCTCTCGAATGTGGACGACCGCGAGGAGTGGCGCCGCCAGTCGGTGATCGCCGACGTCGTCTCCCACCGTATCGTCGGGCAGGGCCCCGAGGGGTACCGGGAGGCGCTCGCCTACCTGAAGGAGCAGGAATGACCGAGCGGATCGAGCGCCTGCGCGCGCAGCTGGAGACACTCGGGGTGGGGACGTTCCTCGTCACGAACCCCGTCAACGTGCGCTACCTGATCGGCTTCGAGAGCTCGAACGCCGCCGTCCTCGTCGGCCGCGAGCGGGTACTGCTCGCCACGGACGGGCGCTACCTCGACGCCGCGCGCCAGGTGGAGGACGTCGAGGTGGTCGCCGTCGACCGCGCCGTCCTCTCCGACCTCGGAGCGCGCCTCGGCGAGCTGGCCGAGGGCCCGGTCGCGTTCGAGTCGGACACGGTGACCGTCGCCGGCTTCGACGAGCTCTCCGCGAACGGCACGCGCCTGCTCCCCGCCGCGGGCGTCGTCCTTGCGCTCCGCGCCCTCAAGGACGAGCGGGAGCTGGACGCCATCCGCCGCGCCGGCCGGATCACGACCGCCGCCTACGAGCGCCTGGCCAGGGAGAGGCTCGTCGGCCGCACGGAGGCCGAGGTGGCATGGTGGCTCGAGCAGGCGCTGCGCGAAGAGGGCGCCGACGGCCTCGCCTTCCCGGCAATCGTCGCGTCCGGGCCCAACTCGGCCCTCCCGCACCACCACCCGGGGCACCGTGAGATCGAGCCGGGGGAGACGGTCGTCGTGGACGCGGGCGCGTGCGTCGAGGGATACCGGGCCGACTGCACGCGCACGTTCGCCACCGGGCCGCTCGCCGACGAGCTCCTCGAGGCGTACGCGGTCGCGCGCTCGGCGCAGGAGGCGGCGCTCGCGGCCCTGCGGCCCGGGATCACGGGCAGCGAGCTCGACGCGGTCGCCCGTTCGGCGATCGAGGAGTCGGGTATCGCGCCCGTTCTCCACGGCCTCGGCCACGGCGTCGGCCTCGACGTCCACGAGCTCCCCGTGCTCCGTCCCACGTCGACCGACACGCTCGTCGCCGGGAACGTCGTCACGATCGAGCCCGGGGTCTACCTGACGGGGACGGGCGGCGTCCGCATCGAGGACCTCGTCATCGTCGGCGAGGAGGGCCCGGAGGTGCTGACGTCGTTCACCAAGGATCTCCTCACCCTGGGCTAGACCGCATCTAGACTTCCGCTCCGTGGCCGAGACGGTCTCCACCAACCAGTTCAAGAACGGCATGCACGTCGAGCTCGACGGGCAGGTCTGGCGCATCGTCGAGTTCCAGCACGTGAAGCCGGGCAAGGGCGGAGCTTTCGTGCGCACGAAGCTCAAGAACCTCGAGTCGGGCTCGGTCGTGGACAGGACGTTCCGGGCGGGCGAGAAGATGCCGCGGGTGCACACGGAGACGAAGAACGTCCAGTACCTCTACGACTCGGGCGACGACGTCGTCTTCATGGACGAGGAGACGTACGAGCAGCTCCAGCTGCCACGCATCGAGGTCGCCGAGGAGCTCGATTTCCTGCAGCCTTCCGCGACCGTCCAGCTGCTCACGGTCGACGGCCGGCCGGCGGGGATCCAGCTGCCGACGTCCGTCGAGCTCGCCGTCACGGAGACGGAGCCCGGCGTGCGCGGCGACACTGTCTCGAACGTGACGAAGCCGGCGACCCTCGAGACGGGCGCGGTCGTGCAGGTGCCGCTCTTCGTCAACGTCGGCGACCGCATCAAGGTCGACACGCGCGAGCACCGGTACATCTCGCGGGCGTAGCCGTGCCGCAGCTCGTCGACACGACGATCCGGCTCCTCTCGCAGGAGCCTCTGGCCGAGCGCGTCACCGCGGCCGGGCTCTACGAGCTCGCGTCCGAGCTCGACAAGGCCGGGTTCGCCTGTCTCGAGGTCTCCGGGGGCGGCTGCTTCGACAGCGCCGTCAGGCGCGGAGTCGAGAGCCCGTGGGAGCGCATCCGCTCGATCCGGGCGCGCTGCGAGACCCCGCTCGGGATGGCGCTGCGCGGCCGCTTCCTCGTTGGCGCGAGGCCGTTCTCGGGCGACGTCGTCCGCCGCTTCGTGGCGAGCGCCGCGGCGAGCGGCATCGACGTCTTCCGGCTGCACGACCCGCTCAACGACCTCGGCAACCTGCGCGAGGCCGCCGACGCCATCCGCGACGCGGGCAAGGAGCTCTCCGTCGGGCTCGTGCACAGCCCGGGCCCCAGCGGCGAGATCGAGCTTCTGCTCGAGCGGGCGGAGCGGCTCCCGGAGCTCGGCGCCGCGCGTGTCCTCATCCACGACCCGGCGAGCTCGCTGGATCCCGCGAAGGCGCGCGAGCTCGTCGAGCGGATCGGCGAGGCGAGCGGCCTCCCGGTCGGCCTGCACTGCCAGGGCGCGGGCGGCACCGGCCTGGCCGCCGCCCTCGAGGCCGTGCGGGCCGGGGGCGCGCGGGTCGCCTGCGCACTCTATCCGGTCGCGCTCTCGCTCCACCGCGTCTCCGCAGAGGCGCTCACGCGCTCCCTGGCCGGTCTCGGGCTCGACACCGGCGTCGACCTGGAGCGGCTCTGGCGCGGCTCCGAGCTCGTGGACGAGGCGCTCGGCGACGAGCCCGTGCCGCCACTCTCCCCGCGAGTCGCCGTTCGCGCCGCCGAGTACAGCCTTCCCGCGGGCCTCGTCGCCGAGCTCGACCAGAACCTGCGGGCGCACGCCTCGTCGGACCGCCTCGACGAGGTGCTCGGCGAGCTGACCGCCATCCGGCGGGAGTCGGGCTGGCCGCCGCTCGCGTCGCCGATCGGCCAGGTGCTCGGCTCGCAGGCGCTCCTGCACGTCCTCTCCGGACAGCGCTGGCGGCTCGTCGTCGACGAGCTCCGCGACCTGGTCGAAGGCCGCTACGGGTCTCCCCCCACCGAGATCGACCCGACGGTGCGCCGCGCCATCGAGCTCCTCGGCGACGGCGCGCGCGACCGGTCGGACGCCCCGGACGGCCTCGACGAGCTCCGCGAGCGGGCCGAGGGGCTCGCGGCGAGCGAGGAGGAGCTCCTCCTCCTGGCCCTCTACGGCGAGCAGGCCGAGCCGCTGCTCCGCTCCGTGCGCGCACGGGGCCGCCGCGGCGACTCCGAGACCGCCGGGCTGACGCCGGGCGAGTCGGAGCGGCTGCGCGAGATCATCAGGGTCGTGCAGGAGTCCGGCATCGCCGAGGTGACGATCGAGGAGGGGGAGATGCGCGTGACCGTGCGCCGGACGGACGACCGCGAGGACGTGCCCGTGGCGTCCGTCGCCGTCCCGGCCGCGCCGGTTCACGAGGAGCCGGACGGCGCCGTCGAGCCTGCCCCGAGCGACGTCATCCGGGTCGAGTCGCCGATGGTCGGGACGTTCTTCCGTGCGCCCCATCCGGGCTCGCCGCCCTTCGTGGAGGAGGGCGACACCGTCGAGCCCGGGCAGACGCTCTGCATCCTCGAGGCGATGAAGCTCATGAACGAGGTGAAGGCCGAGGCGGAGGGCATCGTCAGGCGCATCTGCGTCGAGAACGAGGCGCCGGTGCAGTACGGCGACCTCCTCTTCGAGCTCGAGCCGCTGAACGGCCGGCCCCTCGACGCGCTCTAGGACATGGCCCGCGGCGCCTCCATCCCCGTGGGGCACCCCGGCCCACCACCCGCTTTCGAGCGTACAGCGGAAGAGTGCGCGTGTGGTGCACGGATCGTGCCGGAAGCGCAACGGACTGCGACGAGAGGCGCACGGCCGTGTTCAGCCGCGTCCTGATCGCCAACCGCGGCGAGGTCGCCGTGCGCATCGTCCGCGCGTGCCGCGAGGCCGGGTGCGAGGCGGTCGCCGTCTACTCGACCGCCGACCGCGACTCGCTGCACGTCCACCTCGCCGACCGGGCCGTCCACGTCGGGCCGCCGCCGGCGGCGCAGAGCTACCTCAACATCCCCTCGCTCGTCGCCGCCGCGACGACGACGGGCTGCGACGCCGTCCATCCGGGCTGGGGGTTCCTGGCCGAGAACGCCGGCTTCGCGGCGGCCTGCGAGGACAACGACCTCGTCTTCGTCGGCCCGCGCGCGGAGTCGATCGAGGTGATGGGCGACAAGATCCGTGCCAAGGAGACCGTGGCGGCGGCAGGCCTGCCGCTCGTTCCCGGCTCTGACGGCGCCGCGACGCTCGAGGAGGCGCGCGCGCTCGCCGTGGACGTCGGCTTTCCGCTCCTGCTCAAGGCCTCAGCCGGAGGAGGCGGGCACGGCATGCGGCTCGTGACGGCGGCGGACGAGCTCGAGCGGGCGTACTCGACGGCGGCGGCCGAGGCGCAGGCGGCGTTCGGCGACGGGTCGCTCTACGTCGAGAAGGCGATCGTCGACGCCCGCCACGTCGAGATCCAGGTGCTCGGCGACGGCGAGGGAGGCGTCCTCACCCTCGGCGAGCGCGACTGCTCCATCCAGCGCCGGCACCAGAAGCTCGTGGAGGAAGGGCCGTCGCCGGCGGTCGACGAGGAGCTCCGCGCCGAGATGGAGGACGCGGCCCGGCGCGCGTGCGAGGCGCTCCGTTACCGCGGCGCGGGCACGATCGAGTTCCTGCTCGACGCCGACGGGCGCTTCTACTTCATCGAGATGAACACGCGGCTCCAGGTCGAGCATCCCGTCACCGAGCTGATCACCGGCATCGACCTCGCGCGCGGGCAGCTCGCCGTCGCGGCGGGGGAGGGGCTGCCGCAGACGGGCCGCGCCGAGCTCCGCGGGCACGCGATCGAGTTCCGCATCAACGCCGAGGACCCGGCGCACGACTTCCGCCCGGCCCCCGGCACGGTGACGCGCTTCCGTCCGCCGCTCGGGCCGGGCGTGCGCGTCGACACCCACGTCTTCGACGGCTACGTCGTGCCGCCCTACTACGACTCGCTCGTGGCCAAGGTGCTCGTCTGGGCCGAGGACCGTCCCGCCGCGCTCCTCCGCGCACGCCGCGCGCTGACAGAATTGGAGCTGGACGGAGTCCCGACGACACGCGCCCTGGCCCTCGACATCCTCAAGAGCGACGCCTTCGCGAGCGGGCGCTACACGACCGGCTTCCTGAGCGGGGACGGCGCGGGCCTGCCCTCGCTCGCCGCGGAGGTCGCGTGACGAGCCGTCGCGCCTCCCGCCGCACGGCCCTCGAGCTCCTCTACCAGTGGGACCTCACCGGGCAGCCGCTCACGAGTCTGCACGAGGGGGAGGCCGACGCGTTCGCGCTCGAGCTCGCCGAGGGCGTCGCCGCCCGCGCGGGCGAGCTCGACGAGCGGATCGGCGAGGCGTCCGAGGGCTGGCCCGCCGACCGGCTGGGCGTCGTCGAGCGCAACGTCCTCCGGCTGGGCCTCTTCGAGCTCGACCTGGGCGACGTCCCCCCGGAGGTGGCCCTGGACGAGGCGGTCTCGCTCGCCAAACGGTACGCGAGCGAGGACGCGGGCCGGCTCGTGAACGGGATCCTCGGCCGGATCGCCAGGGAGGCGCAGCGGAAATGAGCGAGCCCGACGCCGTCGCCCGCCTGCAGACGCTGCTCGACAAGGTCGAGGCCGCCCGCGCCGAGCTCGAGCGCACCGAGGACGCCGAGCGCGCCGTCGAGGTGCTCCAGGACCTGGCCGAGCTGGCGAAGGAGGTGCAGGCGGAGGTCGAGCGCGCGCGCCGCGACGCGGATGCGTGACCTCGTGGAGCTCCGCTCTCTCGCCGAGAGCTTCCTCGTCTCGCTCCCCTTCGCCGCTGAGCTCGGCCGGCTGGACGAGGCGCTCCGCTACTCGCTCCTCGGCGGGGGCAAGCGGATCCGGCCCGTCCTCTGCCTGGCGACGGGCGAGGCGCTCGGCCGCGAGCCGGAGGAGCTCCTGCCGGCGGCCTGCTCGCTCGAGCTCGTCCACACCTTCAGCCTCGTCCACGACGACCTGCCGGCCCTCGACGACGACGAGCTGCGGCGCGGGCAGCCGAGCGCGCACGTGCGCTTCGGCGAGGACGTCGCCATCCTCGCCGGCGACGCGCTCCTCGCCGAGGCTTTTCGCCTCTCCCTGCGCTATCCGTCGCCCGACGTCGCCCGCGAGCTCGCGGAGGCGACGCTGGGCATGATCGGCGGCCAGTACCTCGACGTCACCACTGACGGCGAGCTCGACGCCGAGGGCCTGCGCACGCTCCACCGGCTGAAGACCGGCCGGCTGCTGCGCGCCTGCGTGACGACCGCGACCGCCGTGGCCGACCTCTCGGACGAGGAGCGCGGGCCCTGGCGGGCGCTCGGCGACGAGATCGGGCTCCTCTTCCAGATCGTGGACGACGTCCTCGATGCGACCGGCACGGCGGAGGAGCTCGGCAAGACGCCCGGGAAGGACGAGGCCGCCGGCAAGGTCACGTACGTCTCGCTGCACGGGGTCGAGCGGGCGCGCGAGCTCGCCGACGAGGCCCGCGCCCGCGTCGTCGAGCGCCTCGGCGCGCTCCGGGCGGACACGTCCGTCCTGGCTGCGCTCGTGGACACGATCCGCGACCGCCGCGCCTGAGCATGCTGCTCCGCCGGGAGCCCGACGGCACGCTCGCGATCGGGCAGCCCGCCCACGCCTGGGTCGCGGGGCAGCTCGCCCGCGCCTGGGCGGAGCCGTTCGAGCCGTGGGAGGAGGTGTGCCTCGCCGCCGAGCAGCACGACGTCGGCTGGGCCGGCTGGGAGAACGCGCCCGAGCTCGACCCGGGCACCGGCCTCCCGTACGCCTTCTCGGCGCTCTCGCCCGTCCGCCGGCTCGAGCTCTGGAGCGGCGCCGCCGGGCTCGTCCTGCCGCAGGCCCGCTACGCGGCGCTCCTCGTCTCGCTGCACGGGACGCTGCTCGTCGAGCGCTTCCCGCCGCCGGGCGGGGCCGAGGTGGACGAGGCGGCGGCCGCCTTCCTCGAGCGCGAGCGCGCCTTCCAGGAGCGCGTGCTCGCGTCGCTCCGCGCCGACCCCGCCTACGCCGCGTACGCCACTCCGGAGGCGGTGGCGGCGAACCGCGAGCTCGTCTTCCTTTGGGACGGGCTCTCGCTCGCGCTCCTGCACGGCGTCACGGATCAGCGGGAGGTTGCAGGCCTCGCCCTCGCCCCGCGAGACGGCGCCGTCGCCGTCTCGCCGTGGCCGTTCCGGGACGGGAGCCTGACGCTTGTCTGCGAGGGCCGGCTCCTCGCGGGGCCGTTTGCCGGAAAGGACGAGATGCGCCGGGCGCTGGCGGAGGCGCCGTGGCGCACGCTCGCCGTCCGCCTCGTACCCGGCGCGGATTCGTGACACGGCGGCGGTGGGGCGACGGGGTACGCTCTCGGCGTGAAGAGGAAGCGGCTGGACGTGGCGCTCGTCGAGCGCGGGCTGGCCGAGAGCCGCTCGCAGGCGCAGGCGCTCGTCCTCGCCGGTCGCGTCAAGGGGTTCTCGAAGGCGGGCGAGCCCGTCGGGGACGACGTGGCGCTGGAGCTGACCGAGGCGCCGCGGTTCGTCTCCCGGGGCGGCGAGAAGCTCGCGCACGCCCTGACGGAGCTCGGCGTCGACGTCGCGGGCGCCGACTGCCTCGACGTCGGCGCCTCGACCGGGGGCTTCACCGACTGCCTCCTCCAGGCCGGCGCCGCACGCGTCGTCGCCCTCGACGTCGGCTACGGGCAGCTGCACCCGCGGCTGCGCGAGGACCCGCGCGTGACCGTCCTCGAGCGCACGAACGTCCGCGACCTGCGCTGCGAGGACCTGCCCTTCCGCCCGGGCGTCGTCACCTGCGACGTCTCCTTCATCGGGCTCGCCAAGGCGCTGCCGCCGGCGCTCGCGTGCGTCGCGCCGGGATGGCGCGCCGTCGTCCTCGTGAAGCCCCAGTTCGAGGCGGGCCCCGCCGACGTCGGCAGGGGCGGGGTCGTCCGCGACCCCGAGGTGCGCCGCCGCGTCCTCGACGAGGTCGTCGCGCTCGCGCCCGTGTGGGGCGCCCGCGTCCTCGGAGTCGTCGAGTCGCCGCTCCGCGGTCCGAAGGGGAACGTGGAGTACCTCCTCCAGCTCGAGGAGGCGAGCTAGGGCCGTGCCGGAGCCCGTGCGCAGGGTCGGCGTCATGACCACCTTCGGCCGGCCGGAGACGATCGCCGCCGCGCGGCGCCGGCTGGAGGAGCTCGCCGCCGAGGCGGGCGTCGAGGTCGCGCCCGTCGAGGAGGGGGGCCTCGATCTCGTCGTCGTCCTGGGCGGAGACGGGACGATGCTGCGGGCCCTCGGCGCCACGCTGGGTGGGGGGACGCCGGTCTTCGGCGTCAACTTCGGCCGCGTCGGCTTCCTGACCACGGTCGAGGGCGACCGGCTCGATCCGGCTCTGCGGCGGGCGTTCGCCGGCGAGTTCCGCGTCGTCGATCTCTGCACGCTCGACGTCCGGCTCGCAGGGGAGACGCGGCCCGCGGTCAACGACCTCGTCGTCACGAGCTCGGCGCCGGGGCGGATGGTCGACCTCGGCTGGGAGGTCGGCGGCGAGGAGCTGAGCGAGCAGCCGTGCGACGGGATCATCTGCGCCACTCCCTCGGGCTCGACCGGCTACAACCTCTCCAACGGCGGGCCCGTCCTCATGTGGGGCCTCGAGGCGATGGCGATTTCCTTCGTGGCCCCGCACTCGGTGCGCCACCGGCCGCTCGTCGTCCCGCGCGGGATCGGCCTGCGCATCGCCAACCGCTCGCACGACCTCCCGGTGACCGTCCTCGTCGACGGCGACGCCGTCGGGGAGCTCGAGCACGACGGCGCCGTCGAGGTCGCCGTCGGGAAGGAGCGCTGCCGCCTCGCCGTCCTCCCGGCGGTGACCTTCCTCTCCCGCTACCACGCCGTCTTCGCATAACGGGCCCCGATGCTCCGCCGCCTCCGCATCGAGAACTTCGTCCTCATCCGCGAAGCCGACCTCGCGCTCGCGCCCGGGCTGAACGCCGTCACGGGCGAGACCGGCGCGGGGAAGACGATCCTCGCCCAGGCGATCGGGCTCCTGCTCGGCGCCCCCGGCGACGCCGCCTACCTCGGGCCCGGGGCGGAGGAGGCGTACGTGGAGGCGGAGCTCGACCTCCCGGACGGCCTTCTCGACGACCCCGGGCTGGAGGCGATCGCCGAGCTGAGGCCTGCGGGCGAGGAGGGCCTGGTCGCCGCGCGCCGCGTCTTCGCGGACGGGCGCACGCGCGCCTACGCCTGGGGCCGCGCGGTGCCGCGCGAGGACCTCGCGGCGCTCGTCGAGCGCCTGCTCGCTATGTCCGGCCAGTTCGAGCAGCGGCGCCTCGCCCGGCCTTCGCACCAGCTCGACGTCCTCGACGCCTTCGCCGGGGAGGAGCAGCTCAGGCGCCGGGCCGACATGCGCGCCGCCTGGCGGGACCTCGTCTTCGCGCGCCGCCGCCGCGACGAGCTCTCGCGCGACGCCGCAGGCCGGGAGACGCGCGTGCAGGAGCTGCGCGAGCTCGTCGCCCGCACGGCGGGGATGGAGGCCGGCGACGAGGAGCGACTCCTGGCCGACCGGGAGCGGCTGCGCCACACGACCGAGCTGGCCGAGGCGGCCTCGGCGGCGGCCGAGGCGCTGGCGCCCGAGCACGGCGACGACGGGGCGCTCGACCGCGTCGCCCGCGCGGCGCGCGTGCTCGAGGACGTCGCCGGCCTCGCGCCCGAGCTCGCCGAGCCGGCCGCCGAGCTGGGGGAGGGCGAGATCCGCCTGCGCGAGACCTCCTCCAGCCTGCGAGCGTTCCTCGCCTCGCTCGAGGCCGAGCCAGGCAGGCTCGACGCGGTCGAGCGCGACCTCGAGCGGATGGCGGAGGCGCGCAGGCGCTTCGGCGCGGCCACGGTCGAGGAGCTGCTCGAGCGCGCCGCCGGCGCCCGCGCCGAGCTCGACCGCCTCGAGGCCGGGGCAGACCCCCTGGAGGAGGCCGAGCGCGCGGTCGCGACAGCCGAGGCGGCCGTCGCCGGCCTGGCCGCAGAGCTCTCCGCCGCCCGCGCCGCGGCGGCGCCCGCGTTCGCCGAAGCGGTGGCGGCCGAGCTCGCCGGCCTCGGCCTCGGCGACGGCGAGTTCCGCGCCGAGCTCGAGGCGCGCGAGCCGGGCCCGGCGGGCGCCGACGCCGTCTCGTTCCTCGTCCGCCCGAACGCCGGGCTTCCCTTCGCCCCCGCCGCGGAGACGGCGTCGGGCGGCGAGCTCTCGCGCATCGCGCTCGCGCTGCGCGCCGTCGCCCACGCCTCGGCCGGCGAGCCGACGATCGTCTTCGACGAGATCGACGCCGGCATCGGCGGGCGCACCGCCCACGCCGTCGCGGACGCGCTCTCCCGCCTGGCCGCCACCGCCCAGATCCTCACGATCACGCACCTGCCGCAGATCGCGAGCGCGGCCGGCGCCCACTTCCGGGTCGAGAAGGTACCGGGCGACCCCACGCACACCCGCATCGAGCCGCTTTCGGACTCGGAGCGCAGGGAAGAGCTGGAACGTATGCTGGGAGGCGCCGAGTTCCTCTCCACCCTGCGGCCCGCAGGCAAAGGCTGATGGCGACGTTCGTCGAGTACACGGGGACCGCGAAGCTCGACCGGCGCACGAAGCGCCTCGTCAAGCGCATCGGCGCGGGCGACATCGCCATCATCGACCACCCCAACCTCGACCGCATCTCCGCCGAGGAGCTGCTCGAGAGCGGCGTCCGCGTGGTCGTCAACGTGTCGCCCTCCTCGACCGGCGAGTACCCGAACGCAGGCCCCCTGACGCTCGTCCGCGGGGGCGTCTGCCTGATCGACGCCCCGGGGGCCGAGCTCTTCGACGACGTCAGGGAGGGCGAGCACCTCGTCGTGCGCGGCTCCAGCCTCTACCGGAACGGCACGCGGCTCGCCGCCGGCCTCGCGCGCGACGAGCGGGAGCTCGCCCAGGACCTCGACGAGCAGCGGAGCCGCGTCAGCCTCGCGCTCGAGGCGTTCGCCGAGAACACGCTCCGGCACCTGCGGGAGGAGACGGCGCTCCTCTCCGAGGATGTCCAGATGCCGCAGCTCCGCACCCGCTTCCGGGACCGGCACGCGCTCGTCGTCGCGCGCAGTCCCGACACGAAGCGCGATCTCTCGATCGTCGGGCCCTACATCGCCGACTTCCGGCCGGTCCTCGTCGCCGTGGACGGCGGCGCGGACGCCCTCCTGGCGGCCGGGTACAAGCCCGACGTGATCGTCGGCGACATGGACTCGGTCTCCGACCGGGCGCTCCAGTCGGGCGCGGAGCTCGTGGTCCACGCCTATGCCGACGGCCGTGCCCCCGGGCGCGACCGCCTCGACCGCATCGGCCTCCCCTCGACCGTCATGCCGACGCCGGGCATCTCCGAGGACGCCGCCATGCTCCTCGCCTACGAGAAGGGCGCCGAGCTGATCGTCGCCGTCGGCACGCGCTTCAACCTGATCGAGTTCCTGGAGCGGAACCGGGCCGGCATGGCCTCGACGTTCCTGACGCGCCTCAAGGTGGGCGAGAAGCTCGTCGACGCGCGCGGCGTCTCGCGCCTCTTCCGCCCACGGATCGGCTTCGGCATGGTCGGTGTCTTTGCGCTGGCCTCCGCGGCGGTCGTGACCGCCGTGCTCGTCGCCTCGCCGGAGCTGCGGCGGCTCCTCGGCCTCGTCGCCGCCTGGCTCCGCTCGCTCGTCGGCCTCGAATGAGCGTCGTCGAGGCGACCGGCGAGCTCCTCTCGGACCGCAGGGACGTCTGGCGCCTGCTCGCGGAGCCGTACCACCTGCCCGACTGGTGGCCGGCCTACACCGGCGTCGAGCCCGACCGGCGCGGCCTGGCCGAGAACGCGCGCTGGCAAATCGTCCGCAGCACGTCGCCGGGGCTCCTGCGCCGGCCGGAGGGCCAGGGTCTGATCGTCCTGACCCGGGTGCTGGAGGGCTGGGAGCTCCGCTGGCTCGACGTCAAGCAGGGCATCGAGGCGGCGATCGTCCTCGACAACGCCGGGACGGGCAAGACGAAGGCGACGGTCTCCGTCTCGGGCCCCTGGCACCGCCTCGTCCTCGAGGGAGCCCGCAACCTGCCCGAACGCGCCCTCAAGCGCCTGCAAGACCTCTGCCAGACGGCCGCCTCCGTCTAGCCCATCCAGATTCTCGATCGGCCATCTAACCTCCCATCGTGTTCGGCCTCCGCTATCACGTGGCGTCGCTCGCCGCGGTTTTCGTCGCGCTCGCCGTGGGGATCCTCCTCGGCGTCGCGCTCTCCGGCAAGGTCTCCGACGCCGAGGAGTCGTTCGAGCGCAACCGCATCGCCGAGCTCGAGCGCCGGCTCGACGAGGACGTGCAGGGCGCGGAGGAGCGCGCGGACGCGGCCGTCCGCCGCGGTGCCGCCACCGAGGAGCTCTTCGCCCGCGCCTATCCGGCGCTGATGGACAGTCGCCTGGAGGGCCGCAGCGTCGCCGTGCTCTTCCTCGGTCCCGTGGACGGGAGCATGCGCGCGGCCGTCGAGCGGACGCTCGCCGACGCCGGCGGGATAGCTCCTCTGCGCGTGGTCGGGCTCGACGTCCCGGTGGACGGAAGCGACCTCCACGCCGCGCTCGAGGGCGACGAGGCGCTCGCGGCGTACGCGCGCGGGGAGGACGACTTCTCCGCGCTCGGCCGCGAGCTGGGTCGGGAGCTCGTCGAGGGCGGGGAGACGCCGCTCTGGGACTCGCTCGCCACGCGGCTCGTCGAGGAGCGGTCGGGGACGACCTCGCTGCCGGTCGACGGGGCCGTTGTCGTCGGCACGTGGGCGCCGCCGGAGGACGTCGCCGACGGCGGCGACGAGGCCGCGGCCGAGGTGCGCGCCACGACGTCGCTCCTGGAGGCGCTCGTGCGCGGCCTCGACGGCACCGGAGTGCCGGTCGTCGGCGTCGCCGAGACGTCGGCCGCGCCGGAGCTGATCGACTTCTACCGCGAGCAGGGGATCTCGAGCGTGGACGACGTCGACGCCCCCTCGGGGCGCCTCGCCCTCGCGCTCCTCCTCGCCGGCGCAGAGCCGGGCAACTACGGAGTCGACGAGGGCTCCGACGGCGTCGTTCCTCCCATCGAGCCGCTCCCGGCCCCCGAGGGTGACTGACGGCCTCACCATCCTCGTCGCAGCCCGCAACGAGGAGGAGCGGGTCGGCGAGACCGTCGAGACCCTTCGCCGGGACTTCCCGGGCGCGGAGGTGATCGTCGTCGACGGCCGCTCCGAGGACGCCACGGCCGAGCGCGCCGAGGCCGCCGGGGCCGTCGTCCTCCGCGTCGAGCGGCTCGGGAAGGGCGAGGCGCTGTCGGCGGGCGAGCGCGCCGCGCCTCCGGGCCCGCTGCTGCTCGCCGACGCCGACCTGCGCGGCTCGCTCGCGCCGCTCGCCGAGAGCGGGGCGGACCTCGCGATCGCCGCCTTCCGGCACCGGATCGGCGGCGGCTTCGGGCTTGCGAAGCGCGTCGCCCGCGACCTCATCCGCCTGCGCACGGGCCGGACGATGGTCGAGCCGCTCTCCGGTCAGCGGCTCCTGAGCCCGCGGGCGCGCGCCGCGGTCTTCCCGCTCGCGCCCGGGTTCGGCTGCGAGGCGAGGATGACGGTGGACGCTCTGCACGCCCTGCTCGCCGTCGAGGAGCTCGAGCTCGAGCTCGACCACCGCCCGACGGCGAGGAACCTCGTGGGCTTCCTCCACCGGGGGCGGCAGCTCCGCGACGCCGCCGTCGCCCTCGGGCCGCTCGCGGTCAACCATCGCGGTCTGCGCCTGCCGCTTGTCGGCTGGCTCGCCGGCGTCGGCCGCGACCCCGCCGTGGCCGCGGTGGCGGCGATCGGCCTCGCCGACGACCTCTGGAGCGGCGGCGAACGCGGCTTCCGCGCCCACCTCGCCGCGCGCCGGACGACCGGCGTCCTCAAGCTTGCGGGCATCCCCTTCGTCGGGCTCTTGCGCACGCGCTCGGTCTCGGGCGCCCTCCTCGTCGGGCTCTCGGCCAACGCGCTCAACCAGCTCGACACGAAGCCCGGCCGTGCGCTCAAGGCCTACCTCCTCGCCGCCGCCCCGCTGCGGGCGCCCTCCGGGCTCGCCGTCCTCCTCCTTCCCTACGATCTGCGCGAGAAGGCCATGCTGGGGGACGCCGGATCGAATGCGCTCGGGGCCGTGCTAGGGTTGAGATCCGTGGCACGACTGCACGGACGAGCCCGTTTCGCCGCGATCGCGGCCCTCGCGGGGCTCACCCTCCTCGGAGAGCGGACGTCGCTCGGACGCCTGATCGAGCGGACGCCGGGACTGCGCGAGCTCGACGCGCTCGGAAGGCGCCCGTGAGAGCGCGCCCGACGAAGTACGTCTTCGTCACCGGCGGCGTCGTCTCGTCCCTCGGCAAGGGCATCAGCGCCGCTTCGCTCGGGCGGCTCCTCAAGGCGCGCGGCCTGCGCGTCCAGGTGCAGAAGTTCGACCCGTACCTGAACGTCGACCCGGGCACCATGAGCCCGTTCCAGCACGGCGAGGTGTTCGTCACCGAGGACGGGGCCGAGACGGACCTCGACATCGGCCACTACGAGCGGTTCGTCGACGAGAACCTCTCCCGCAACGCGAACCACACCTCCGGCTCGATCTGGTACGCGGTCATCCGCAAGGAGCGCAAAGGCGAGTACCTCGGTTCCACGGTGCAGGTGATCCCGCACGTCACGAACGAGATCAAGGCCCGGATCCGGCGCGTCGCCGAGGTCAACGACACCGACGTGGTCGTCTCCGAGATCGGCGGCACGGTCGGCGACATCGAGTCGCTCCCGTTCCTCGAGGCGATCCGCCAGTTCCGCCGCGAGGTCGGCCCCGAGAACGTCGTCTACATCCACGTCACGCTCGTCCCCTTCATCGAGACCGCCGGCGAGCTGAAGACGAAGCCGACGCAGCACTCGGTCAACGAGCTGCGCCGCATCGGTATCCACCCCGACGTCGTCATCTGCCGCTCGGCGGACCGCCTCTCGCGCGACATCCGCGAGAAGATCGCGCTCTTCGCCGACGTCGACCCCGAGGCCGTGATCGCCAACGAGGACGTGGCCGACGTCTACCTCGTGCCGCAGGCGCTCCGCGCGGAAGGCCTGGACGCTCTCGTCTGCCGCAAGCTGGGGCTGCCCGACGCCGAGGCCGACCTGGGGGAGTGGGATACCCTCGCCCGCCGGATCGGCGAGCGCGCCGGCGAGGTCACGATCGCGCTCGTCGGCAAGTACGTGAAGCTCCACGACGCCTACCTCTCGGTGCACGAGGCGCTAAAGCACTCCGGCATCCACCACGGCGTCAACGTGGGCGTGCGCTGGTTCGACGCCGAGGGGATGAGTCTTGAGGAGGCGGCGGCCGAGCTCGACGGCGTCGACGGCGTCCTCGTCCCCGGCGGCTTCGGCTCGCGCGGCTGGGAGGGCAAGATCACCGCCTGCCGCGTGGCCCGCGAACGCGGCATCCCGTACCTCGGCATCTGCCTCGGCATGCAGGTGGCCGTCTCCGAGTTTGCCCGCCACGTCGTCGGCCTCGAGGGCGCCAACTCGACCGAGATGGATCCCGAGACCCCGTTCCCGGTCGTCGATCTCCTCCCGGAGCAGAAAGAGATCGAGGATCTGGGCGGGACGATGCGGCTCGGCGCCGACGCCGTCGACCTCGTCCCCGGCACGCGCGCGCACGCCGCCTACGGCGAGGGCGTCATCCACGAGCGCCACCGGCACCGCTACGAGGTGAACAACCACTTCCGCCCGCGGATCGAGGAGGCAGGCCTCGTCGTCTCGGGCACGTTCCAGTCCGGCCGGCTCGTGGAGATCGTCGAGCTCCCCGACCACCCGTGGTTCGTGGCGAGCCAGTTCCACCCGGAGTTCAAGTCGCGCCCGACCCGCCCGGCGCCGCTCTTCCGCGACTTCGTCGGCGCCGCCCTGACGCGGGCGCGCGAGCGCGGCCGCGTCGGCGAGGCCGTCGCGGGCTGACACAGCGACGGGCGGCCGGAGTGCGCCTGCGGGCGGCCGGACCAGGAGCACGAAGCCCGCGCTCGCAGAAACCGTGGTCTCGGGGGCCCGCGCAACGACGTCGGCTTTCGTTCGCCTCGGGGCCACCCCGGACCACCACCCGCTATGAGCGTAGCGAGGAAAAGCGCACGCGTGGTGCGCGCTTCGTGCCGAGGGCGTGACGCGACGCGTCCACAGGGGGCGCCTAGAATCGGGGCCGTGACCACGACCTGGGCCTCGGAGGTGCTCCCGCTCTTCCTCGAGCTCGCGGCGATTCCGAGCCCGTCGGGCAGTGAGGACGCTGTGGCGGCGCACGTGCGAGCATACCTCCGCGACCTGGGCGTCGACGCCGAGGGCGACCCGGCCGGCAACCTGCTCGCCCGCCTGCCCGCGACCGACTCCGCGGCCGGAGCGCCCGTGTTTCTCTGCGCCCACATGGACACGGTGCCGCCCGCCGGGCCGATCGAGCCGGCCGTGGAGGACGGCGTCGTCCGGAATGCCGCGGGGACGATCCTCGGCGCCGACAACAAGGCCGCGGTCGCGGTCATGCTCGAGTCCGCTCGCCTCCTGCTCGCCGAGGGGCGGCCGCACGCGGGCGTCGAGCTCGTCTTCACGACCCGCGAGGAGGTCGGGCTCCAGGGCGCCTACGCCTTCGACATCGAGCGGCTTCGAGCGAGGGTCGGCGTCGTCTACGACTACGCCGGCGCAATCGGGGAGGTCGTGGTGGCCGCGCCCTCGGCCCGGACGCTCGACGTCGTCTTCACAGGCCGCCCCGCCCACGCGGGCATCAACCCGGAGGACGGTGCGTCCGCGATCGCCGCGGCGGCGCGGGCCGTGTCCGACCTCCGCCTCGGCCGTCTCGACGCCGAGACGACCGCGAACGTCGGCACCGTAGAGGGCGGGAGCGCGCGGAACGTCGTTCCCGCAACCTGCCGGCTCGCCGCCGAGGCCAGGTCACGGGACGAGCGCAAGCTCGCGGACCTCGTCCAGGAGATGCTCGACTGCTTCGCCTTCGCGGCGGCCGTGTGCGAGTGCGAGGTGGAGACAGAGGTGCGGAGCCAATACCGCGCGTACCGGCTCGCCCCCGACGACCGCGCGCTCTCGCTCGCCCGGACGGCGCTCGAGCGCTGCGGGCTCCCCGTGACCGAGATCGAAGTCGGCGGGGGCTCCGACGTCAACGTGCTCGTCGAGCGGGGCGTCTCCTGCGTCAACGTCGCCAACGGGATGGCCAAGATCCACACGGCCGACGAGGAGATAGCGGTCGCCGACCTCGAGGCGATGGTCGGCGTCACGCTCGCGTTCGTCGACGCCGCCCGCGAGGGCTGACGTGCTGACCCTCCGGCGCGGCACGGTCACTGCGATCGCGGAGCGTCACGACGGGCTCGTCCGGCTGGCGGTGGACGCTCGCCCGTGCGTCGCCTATCCGGAGCTGACCGGCCCTGTCGCGCTCGGCGACGACGTCCTCGTCAACGTCCAGGCCGTCGAGCTCGGCCTCGGCTCTGGCGGCTACGACGTCCTCCACGCGAATCTGACGCGCGGCCTCGGGCTCGCCGCCGAGCCCGGCGCGCACGTGATGAAGCTCCCGTATACGTCGCTCCAGCACGCCGTCGCCCACGCGGAGGAGAGCGGTGGGGCGGAGGGCGGCCGGCCCCTCGCGGGGATGCCCGTCGTCTGCTGCTCGCTCCACAGCCAGGTCGGGCCGGCCTGCGCAGGCCTCGGCAGCGAGGTCGGAGTCGCGTACGTCCAGCTTCCGGGCGGAGCGCTGCCGGTGCCGCTCTCGGACTCCGTCCGCGCGCTCCGCGAGAGCGAGCTCCTGCGGCTGACCGTCGCAGCCGGCGCGTGCTTCGGCGGGGAGTTGGCCGCCGTCTCGGCGGCCTCCGCGCTCGCCGCCTGCGCCCGGGCAGGCGCCGGCGCGGTGGTGTGCGCCATCGGGCCAGGCATCGTCGGGACCGGGTCGCGCTACGGGCACGGAGGCCTGGCCGCCGCGGACGCGGCTGTTGCGGCCGCGGCCCTCGGCGGCGTCGCGATCGTCGCGCCTCGGATCTCCGAGGCGGACCCGCGCGAGCG
>DATHVD010000039.1:0-71693 GCA_035461525.1 Gaiellaceae bacterium | reverse complement strand
TTCGGGCTCGCCGATGTCACCTACGGCAGATGCCCGATCCTCCAGATCGCCTCGTTCTTCGTCTTCGGCGCGCTCGTCGTCGCCACGGGCTGGTCGGGACCCGCCTGGCCGCTTGCCGCTTTCACCCTCCTCGCCCTCCTCGTCGCCCGGCCGGCCGCGGGTTCTCGTAGCCTTCATCGGCGTGCGGATGCCGGCGCGCAACAAGGTCTTCGTCGCATGGTTCGGACCGAAAGGTGGCGCCTCGATGCTCTTTGCGCTCCTGGTCCTCAACTCGACCGCAGCGCGGACAGGACCATGGTCTTCGACGTCGCCTCGTTCGTGATCCTGGCGTCGATCTTCGCCCCTGGGCTCACCGACACGGTCGGCGCGGGATGGCTGGAGCGGCTGGCCGCGGATTCGGTTAGAGATTCCCGCACGTGACCGTCCTCGCCATCGCCATCTTCGTCGCCGCCCTCGCGGTGATCGCCTTCGACTGGGTCCACCGCACGAAGGCGGCGCTCGTCGGGGCCGGGCTCGTCGTCACGCTCGGGGTGATCGAGCTCGACCACGCCATCGAGGCGGTCGATTGGAGCACCCTCGGGCTCCTGACGGGGATGATGATCCTCGTCGGCCTGACGGAGCCGACCGGGATCTTCACCTACCTGGCCCTGAGAGCCGCTCAGCTCTCGAACGGCAAGCCTCTACGGCTGATCTTTCTGCTCGCGCTCGTAACCGGCGTGACGTCGGCGTTCCTCGACAACCTCACGTCGATCCTGCTCGTCGTGCCGATCACGCTCCTCCTCGCCGACATCCTCCGCATCTCGGCGATCCCGCTCGTGATCGTGGAGATCCTCGCCTCGAACATCGGCGGCACCGCGACGCTGATCGGCGACCCGCCCAACATCCTCATCGGGACGCGGGTGCCCGAGCTGTCGTTCCTCGACTTCATCGTCAACCTCGCGCCGGTCTCGATCTTCACCCTGCTCGTCGTCACAGGCCTGCTCTACCTGATCTTCCGCAAGCAGCTCGTCGTGGCGCCGGACCGGATCGCCGAGCTGGAGCGGCTCGACCCCGCCCGCGACGTCCGCGAGAGCCGCTACGTCAAGCGCTCGATCGCAGTCCTCATCGGCACGATCGTCGCCTTCTTCCTGCACGCCCCGCTCCATCTCGAGCCGGCCGTCGTCGCGCTCGGAGGAGCCACGGTCCTGCTCGTGATCGCCTCGGACGACGTCGAGGACGCGCTCGAGCGCGTGGAGTGGTCGACGCTGTTCTTCTTCCTGGGCCTGTTCGTCATGGTCGGGGCGCTCGAGGAGCAGGGCGTGATCTCGGAGATCGCCGACTGGCTCGCCGAGGCCACCGGCTCCGACGTGGCCCAGGGCATGGCCATCCTGTGGGGCTCCGCAGCCGGCAGCGCGCTCGTCGACAACATTCCCTTCACGGCCGCGATGATCCCGGTCGTCGAGCAGCTGCAGGCCGAGAACACGGAGTTCGACGACGGAATCTGGTGGGCGCTCGCCCTCGGCGCCTGCTTCGGGGGGAACGCGACTATGATCGCTGCCGCCGCGAACGTCGCCGCGACGGGCGTGCTCGAGCGGAGCGGCCAGCCGGTGTCGTTCGGGCGGTTTCTCGCCGTCGGCCTGCCGATGACGCTCGTCTCGCTCGTGATCGCTACTGTCTACCTGCTCCTGTTCCAGCTCTAGCCCCCGTGCCGCCACTCACCGAGATCGACCTCGCCCCCGCGTTCGTCCCGCGGACGGCGACGTTTCTCGAGGCCGCCGAGGCCCTGGTGTCGAGCCCGGTCTCGACGATCGCCGTGCTCGACGACGACGAGCACGTGGTCGGGCTCTTCGGCGACGAGGCGCTCCTGAGCGGGCTCTTCCCGCGGTACCTGGCGGAGCTCCACCACACGGCCTTCACCGCCGACGACAGCGACATGATCGACACGCGGACCAGAGAGGTCGCCTCGGAGCCGGTCAAGAAGCACATGGCAAAGCCCGTGGTGCTCGACTCGAGCACGAGCGCGATCCACTGCGCCCAGCGTTTCCTCCACTGCGACTTCGGCGCGCTGCCGGTCGTCGAGGAGGGCCGCTTCGTCGGGATGCTGGGGAGAGGGGAGTTCTGCCGAGCCGTCCTGCGCAAGTCACTGCGGGACGCCGACCCCTGAGAGACGGAAGCGCAGCGCGCCCGCTGGGCGGGCGCGCTCGCAAAAGACCGTGTTTCCTGTCCTAGAAGATCAGGATCAGGATGACGATGATCAGAATGAGGGCCAGAAGGCCGCCGCCGATGTACATGCTTTTCCTCCTAGTCGGGTCGGGCCTATAACGGCCGACCCGGCAAAACGGTTGCGGGTGACCCGCGAACCGCTTCAGCCGTGGAGGACCCTGCCCTCCATGCCCCCCGCGACCATGACGACCTGGCCGGTCACGTGCCCGGAGATCTCATCCGAGGAGAGGGCGACGACCTGGCGGGCGACGTCCTCCGGCTGGCCGACCTTCCTGAGCGGCATCGTCCGCGTCGCGCGCTCCACGAGAGCCGGGTCGTCGAGCGTCCCGCGCGTCATCGGCGAGACCGTCCAGCCGGGGCAGACCGCGTTCACGCGCCCGCCCGGCGCGATCCGGACGATCTCGTTCTTGAGGCTGAGGAGGAGCCCGTGCGCGATCGCCGCCTTCGCCGAGGCGTAGTCGGCGTGGCCGGCCTCCCCGTAGATCCCGGCGGTCGAGCCGACGAGGACGAGGCTGCCGTGACCGGAGCGCTCCACCTCCCGGAGGAAGCCGCGGGCAGTCAGGAACGCCGCGGTGAGGTTCGCGGCGAGCGTCTCCTGCCAGCGGTCGAGGGAGAGCCGCCAGAGGGGAACGTCCTCCTCCGGCCAGAGCCCGGCGACGGCGGCGCAGACGTCGAGGCCGCCGAGGCTCGCGCGGGCCTCGTCGAAGAGGTGGTCGGCCTCCTCCTCGCGCCGAAGGTCGGCCTGGACGAGGACGGCGCCGTCGCAGTCGGCGGCGACCGTCTCGGCGCGCTCGCGCCCGCGGCGGTAGTGAACGGCGACCCGGCAGCCCTCGGCTGCGAAGGCGCGGGCGCAGGCTGCGCCGATCCCCCCCGAAGCCCCCGTGACGAGCACGCGCTTGCCGGCCAGCCCCGTCTCCATGAGCGGGGACTCTACGACGTCGGGAGAGATCGCGCCCGGCGGCCCACCCCACGGGAATCGGGCGGATCGACCGTGGGAAGAGCCGTCGAGCGAGGGCGCGGCGCTAGCTGCGCCGCCACTCGGCGCCGTACGCGCGCTCGTCGAGCCGCGAGTCCGCGCCGAAGAGGAGAGCCAGAGGTCCGATCAGGAGGATGAAGACGAGCAGGGCGATTGCCATGCTTTTCAGCATCGACCCGGCGGTCGATTAGCACAAGTCGAGTTATGATTCGACTCGATCATGCGACCTGATGGATGGCTCGGGGTGGAGCTGCGGCATCTGGCCGCTCTGCAGGCGGTGGCGGAGGAGGGCTCCTTCGGCCGCGCAGCCGAGCGGCTCGGCTACACGCAGTCGGCGGTGAGCCAGCAGATCCAGGCGCTCGAGCGCATCGTCGGCCAGCGGCTCGTGGAGCGCCCGGGCGGGCCCCGCCGCGTCTCCCCAACCGAGGCCGGCGAGCTGCTCCTCCGTCATGCGGCCGGGATCGTCGCGCGCCTCCAGGCCGCCCAGGCGGACATGGCCTCCTTCGCCGAGGGGTCGGCCGGGACGCTCCGGGTCGGCACCTATCAGAGCGTCGGCGCCCGCGTCCTCCCGCGCCTGCTCCGCGAGTTCACCCAGTCGTGGCCCGACGTGTCCGTCCAGCTCACCGAGTGGTCCGACGACGGACAGCTGCTCGAGCTCGTCGAGCGGGGCGAGCTCGACGCCACGTTCGTCATGCTCCCCGTCGCCGACGGGCCGTTCGCGACCGTGGAGCTGATGCTCGACCCCCATGTGCTCATCGTCCCCGCCGACTCGCCGCTCGTCCGCCGGCGCCGGGCCCCCTCGCTTCGCGAGGTGGCGGGAATGCCGCTGATCGGCAACCGCCTGTGCCGGAGCGTCCACCAGATCGAGCATCGGTTCCGCGACGCGGGCCTCGAGCCGCAGATCGTCTTCCGCTCCGACGACAACGGCACGATCCAGGGCCTCGTGGCCGCCGGCGTCGGGGCGGCGCTCGTTCCGCTTCTGACCGTGGACACCGGACACGAGGGTACGGCCGTCCTCGGCCTCGCCGACGTCCCGCCCCGCAAGATCGGGATCGCCTGGCACCGGGATCGGTATCGCTCCCCCGCCGCGCGCGCATTCGTCGAGCTCGCCGAGGACGTGTGCGCCCGCGTCGAGGCGAACGAGTCGCGGGCGTCCTCGACCGCCACGGCCGCGTAGACCCCGTCCGAGCGGGTTTCGAAACCGCGCGGAACGTGCATCACGTGGTCCCGTGGCCATCTCCGTCGAACGCGTCCGGACGCCGCGGCCTCATCCGCGGCTGGAGGTCTACGGCGCCAGGCTCCTCGCCTTCGCCGCCTACGGCGGGCTGCTCGTGCTCGCGTTCGTCCTCTTCGGCTCGGCGCTCGGGCTGAGAGGCGGAAGCGACGACGTCGTCTTGCCGCCGCCCGTCGAGCCGGAGCTCGTCGAGGTGCGCGCCGGCGACACGCCCGCGCTGCTGGCGGCCGAGCAGGGCCTGAGCGTCTCGCGCCTCCTCGCGCTCAACCCCGAGCTGAGCCCGCTCGGCCTCGAGCCGGGCGAGACCGTCCGCGTCCGCTAGGGGCGGCCGGGCTCGAGCGAGCCGGCGATCTCGGTCGCGCGCTCGAGGCCGATCGCGCCCTCGATGCGGACGAGCAGCCCGTCCCTCTGCACGAGCAGCGTGTTGCCGGCGAGTCGCGAGACGTCCTCGCCGACGGTGCCGTCGGCGCTGCGGAAGAAGACGACGTGCGGCCCCCCCTCGAGCCAGATTGCGGGCCTTCCTTCCGCGCTCAGTCGTCTGACGACGGTGCCCGCCGCGGCGAACTTCTCCACGTAGGAGCGCGGGACGACCCCCCTGAGCTCGGTGACGAGGAGCCCGACGCCGGTCGGAGACGAGCGTGGCAGCCCCGGCCCCGGCCCGTACACCAGCGTGAGCCTGCCGCCCGGCACGGCGTCGGAGAGGTACGCGGCAGCGGGCGGGCCGAGGTCGCGCGGGACGAGCACCTGCGGCCAGTCGACGAGCGGGCGCCCGTCCTCGAGCGGCACCTCGCGTCCCAGCTCGAGCGGGGTCAAGGTCGGGGCGGAGACCGCGGGCAGCGTCTCGACCCGGACGACGGAGGCGCCGCGGAGGCCGAGCAGCTCGAGGATCGCGGTGCGGGCGGCCGGAACCGCCATCGCCGCCCCCAGGCCGACGGCCAGGACGGCGAGCACGACGACGAGGGAGCGACGCCACGGGCGGGGATCCCGCCGCGGGGCGGCGAGTCGCGCGGCTACTTGCCCGGCGAGGTCGGGCGTCTCCGGGAACGCCACGTCGTCGCCGACGCGCGCCAGCGCCTGCTCGAGCTCGCCGAAGCCCGCGCTCACGCCGCCTCCTCCAGCCGGGCGCGAAGCCGTCCGAGCGCCCGCGCGGTGCGCGACTTCACCGTGCCCAGACGCCAGCCGAGAGCGGCCGCCGTCTCCTCCTCGGAGAACCCGAGGAAGTAGCGACACGCGATCGCGAGGCGATCCTCGTCTCTGAGCGCCTCGACGGCCGCGAGGAGCTCGGCGCGCGCCTCCCCCTCGAGGACGGCCGCCTCGGGGGACGGGACCGCGTCCCCCGAGAGCGGCTCGCCGGCCGCGCGCAGCGCGAGTCGCTCTCTCCTGCCGGCCGACCTGCGGCGGTTGCGCGCCTCGTTGGCCACGATGGCGAGGAGCCAGGGGCGAAACGGGGCCCCACGGCGGAAACGGCCGAGCGAGCGGTGAGCCTTCACGAACGCCTCCTGGGCGGCGTCTTCGGCCTCCGCGGCCGAGCCCGCGACGAGATAGGCGGTGCGAAACGCGATCGTCTGGTGCTCCTTCACGAGCTTGCCGAATGCGGCCGCATCGCCCTGCTGCGCGCGGACGACGAGGTCCTCCTCCGCCAGTGGCCGGTCCTCCACCGCACCCGTTCTACACCGCCGGGCGCCGGCGGGTTCCCGTCAGCGTGGAGCCAGGCGGTAGACGACGCCCTCGACGGAGAGCAGGTAGAGCTCGCCGGCCTCGTCCTCGGCGAAGGAGCTCAGCCCCGGCACCTGGAAGGGATGGCCGCGCCGGCTCACCTCGTCCTCCCAGAGGGCCAGGCTCCAGACCCTGCCGGAGCAGTAGTCCCCGTAGAAGTACCGTCCCCAGGCGGAGCGGATCGGGCCCCGGTAGACGAAGCCGCCGGTCACGGAGCAGCCGAAGTCGTGCGTGTACTCCGTGAGCGGGTCGACGAGCGAGCCCGCGCTGTTCGGCTCGCCTTCGCGGAAGCGGTCCGACCCTTCGAACACGTTCCAGCCGAAGTTGAGGAGCTCGCCGACCTGCTCGGCCGGGACGAGGTCGATCTCCTCGAGCCGGCCCTGGCCGACGTCGCCGATCCAGAGGTCGCCGGTCTCCCGGTCGAAAGAGAAGCGCCAGGGGTTCCGGAGCCCGTAGCCGACGATCTCCCAGTCCGCCGACGGGTCGTCGACGTCGATCCTGAGGAGCTTTCCGAGCTGCGTCGAGAGATCCTGTGCGCGGTTTTCCGGGTCGCCCGAGGAGCCGCCGTCGCCCATGCCCACGTAGAGGAGGCCGTCCAGGCCGAAGGCGAGCTGGCCGCCGTTGTGGTTCCCGTACGGCTGCTCGACCGCGAGCAGCTCCCGCTCCTCCGAGGGCGCTCCGCCGCCGGCGCCGTACTCGACGACGCGCGTGTTCCCGCCGCCATCCGTGTAGTTGACGTAGAAGAGGCCGTTCGCGGCGTAGTCCGGGTGGAAGGCGACCGAGAGGAGCCCGCGCTCGCCGCCGCTCTGGACGCTCGAGACGATGTCGAGGAACGGCTCGTCGCGAAGGCGGCCGTTCTGGAGCACCCGGATGCGGCCGGGCTGCTCGACGACGTAGAGACGGCGGGGCTCTCCCGGCGCGGCGGCCGCATGCACGGGAGCCTCGAGCCCGGAGGCGACTTCCTCCAGCTCGAGCTGCCTCCCGTTCCCCGGCTCGCCAGGGTCCTCCCCGGCGTCGAGGTCGGGCTCGGCCTCGGGCAGGGTCTCGCCGGGGCCCGTCTCCGGGAGGGAAGCCGTCGTGGTCGGCGGTGGCGCGACCGTGCCGTCGTCCTCACCGCTGCAGCCCGCGAGCGCCAGGGCGAGGAGCAGGATGGCGATCACGCCGCCAGAGCGCATCGCCCCAGGTTACGGGCAGCGCTAGAGGACCTGCTCGGCGACCTCCACGCGGAGGAGCGAGCGGACGTTCTCGATCTGGTTGGCGATGGTCGCGACGGACGAGCCGGCGAACAGCAGGCCGACCGCGACCTCGTCGAGCGTCGTCACGAGCGAGCCCGAGTCTCCTCCCGCGGACATGTTGGTGAGGATGATCTGATCCCGGAACCGCCCGACGCGGCCGCCGCCGAAGCCGACGTCCACGGTCGCGTTCACCGCGGTGATGCGACCGACCGTGTAGTTCGTCGTGCGGCCGGTCTTCTGGACGAGGGTGCCGACGGCGACCTGCGACTTGCGCCTCCAGCCGCGCACGTAGCCGCTCCAGTAGATCTCGCGGTCGAGGTCGTGGAACTGGCCCTGCGCGATCGCAGCGTCCACGAGGTTGCGGTGGAGCGCCCTCGAAGTCGGAGGCTCGAGCATGATCGGGACGAAGCGCGTGAGCGTCGCGATGCGGTCGGCCGGGTCGGTGCCGCCGTCGTACGGCCCCGGCTGGAGGATCGCGTCGCCCGTCTTCGCGTCGTTCACGTTCGCGAGAACGTGGTTGTTGGAGAGGATGTACGTGCGCGGCGGCATCCCGACGCCCGGCGCCGGCGTCCCCGTCGTCGTGCCGCCGGGGAGGATGTCGTAGACGCAGGTCGCGATCGTCCCGGCGGTGATCCTGAAGTGCCCGACCGAGTAGCCGCCCTCGGCCGGCCGGGCCCGCCTGGCCAGCGCGAGCGCGCCGGCGAAGGGGACGGCGTGCTCCTCGGGGGCGACGGCGCCGTTCGGCTCGAACGCGGCCGGAGCATGCACCTGCTCGATGGTCGGGAACCCGACCTCGAGGACGTCGGTCTTCACCTCGCCGACCTTCGCCGGGATGAGCTCGCCCTTGGCCAGGTCGGGCTTGTCGAGCTTGTGGGTGACGAGGACGAGGACGGCGGGCTCGCCCGTCGGCTCGCCGTCGCTCCACTTGACGCCGGTGGCGACGCCGACGACGTTGGGCCAGGGCTCCTCGGGGACGAGGAGCTGCTCCGCGGCCTTCGTCCGCGCGCCCTCGACCTTCGCCGCCTGCGCAGTCGTGAGCTTCATCTTCTTCTCGTCGAGCATGGCCTTCACCTCTCCTCCGTCTCGACGACGCCGATCTCGGCGACGTCTACTGGGTAGCCGTCAAGCGAGCGGGGGACGAGGTCGTCCGGCGCGAGCTCCGACTCGGGCACCTTGCGGGTGACGAACACGGCGATCGCGGGCTCGCCCGCCCGCTCGCCGATCCCGACGGCCACGACGTTCGGGAGCGAGAGCAGCTCCTGCTCCTGGCGCCGCAGCACCTCCTCGATGGAGACGCCGCTCACGGCGCCTCAAGGCCTAGTGCCGATCTGGGGGCCCCTCCGTACATGCGGGTACGGGGACCATCTCCTTTCGCTGCGTCGCTCCCCCGTCATGGGTAGCACCTGCCCCCGCCGGAGTCAAGCAGCCCTAGGCGCCGCGGGAGCCTGCGGCCGCGGGAAAGAGCGGCTCCCGCCCCGCCAGCGCCTCGCGGAGCGACGTCACCAGCTCGGGGATGCCCGCGGCGTCCTCCTCGCCGGCCCGGCGCGCGGCGAGGACGCGGCGCTTCGGGCCGAAGGCGAGCGGACGCACCGCGACGCCCGGGTCGAGCCGCGTCAGACCGAGGTCCGGGGCGAAGGCGACGCCCCCGCCGGCGGCGACGAGGCCCTGCATCCCGGCGTAGTCGTCGAACTCCGCGCGGATGCGCGGCTCGAAGCCGGCCGCGCGGCAGGCGCGCTCCGTGAACGGGTGGCAGGAGGAGCGGGCCGTGCTCCTGATCCAGGTCTCTCCGGCGAGGTCGGCCAGCCGGACGACCCGCTGGCGGGCGGCCGGGTGCCCCGCGGGCAGGACGACCCGCATCGGCTCCTCGAGCAGGAGCTCGAGCGCGAGCCGCTCGTCCGCCGGCAGCGGGACGTAGTCGTACTCGAAGAGGATGGCGAGGTCGAGCTCTCGCGCCCGGAGAACGGGCGAGGGAGAGCAGCGGGTCCGCCTCGAGCAGCGTCACATCGAGCTCGGGCCGGGCACGGCGGAGCCGCACGAGCGCGTCCGACATCCCGCCTCGACCGCGCGAACGCGCTCGAGATCGTCCGCCTGCTCCTGCGTCTCGCGCGCGAGATGGAGGCGGCCGTCGTCTGCGCCAGGCACGACCCCGTTCTCGTCGAGCACGCCGACCGGGCCCTCGACCTCGAGCGCCCGCGAGCCGGCGCGGCCGTCAGCGCCTGAGGCGAAACGGCGGGTACTCGTCCCGCATGAGCCCCGCGTACGCGGCGACGCGGAAGACCCAGCGGTTCGCGCCGAGCAGCAGCTCGAAGACGCCGCGCGGGTACCGGTTGAAGAGCACGAGCCCGCCGCCCGCGACGAGGGCGAGCGCGCCGATCAGGCCGCCGGTGCCCCACCACCACCAGGAATCCCACCACCAGCCGCCGCCGCCGCCGACGAGAGCCGCGACGACGATGTAGTGGGGGATTGCGAGGAGCCACCACTTGACGAGCACGAGCCCCCTGGAGAGCCGCTCGGGATAGGGCACGACAATGACGGCCGGGTAGTCGGCGCGGCCCAGCGTGAAGGGGGGGTAGCGATCGGTGCCGAGCGCGCCGTAGCCGTAGAAGAGGACGCGCCACGTCCAGCGGAGGACGCCGACGTTGAAGTCGAAGAGCGTGCGCGGATAGCGCTCGGTGAAGAGGATGGCGAAGCCGGCGATCAGCGTCAGCGCGAAGAAGGCGATCCAGAGGAAGACGAGCACGATCACGTGTGGCAGGAGGAGGAGCCACTTCACGAGCGGGAGCCAGCGGTTGAGCTCCGGATCGCGCAACCCCTCGACGGAGACGACGTAGGGCTCCTCGACCAGTGGCTCCTCGACCGGCGCCGGAGGCACCTCCTCCACCTCCTCGCCCGGCGGAGGGGCGCCGGGGGAACGGGCGCCGAGCGCGATCATGAGAGCGCCCAGGGCGAGAAGCAGCGCGCCGGCGATGAGCAGCCCGAGCGCGAGCCAGATGACGAAGGACACGTTCGCGCCGAGGTCGACGTCGGCTTCCACGCCGGCCGAGCCGTCCGCGTTCATGACGACGATCGTCCAGCGGCCGCGCTCCACCGGCCACTCGGCCGACTGGGTGCCGGGGCCCTCGGCGGACGCGACCCAGAAGGCCTCGGCGCCCGGCGGGCCCGGCTCGCCCGAACCCTCGCTGCGGCTGTACGTGGGCTCGAAGGGATCGAAGTCGACGTCCGTGACCTCGTCGTAGGCGACGTCTTCCAGGTAGGCGCGGACGTCGTCCTCGCGGGCGACGCCGACGAAGATCAGCCCTCCCTCGGCGTCCGTGGCGCGCACCCGGAGGGTGGCGAACTCCTCCTCGAGAAGCCGCCGCGGCACGTCGCCGGCGATGCGGAAGCCCTCCGAGCTGAGCGCGTACGCGTCGGTCTCGAACCGCTCCGTCGGCGTCTTGAAGAAGCCCTCGTCGTCGCGCTGGGTCTCGTTCGCCCAGAGCAGGAAGCCGCCCGCGGCGAGGAGGCCCGCCGCGATCAGCGCCGTGAGCGAGCCGAGCACGATCAGGACGACGCGGCCGGCGCTCATGCTCCCGCCAGCCTCCAGGCTGGCGGACTGCCGCTCATCGGCGAAATCCCCCGCTTCCCGTGCGGGCAACCGCGCATCGCCTAGGGGCTCTGGCCGATCGTTCGCAAACGCTCCTCCGGCTTGAGGACGGCGGACAGTATCACGTTGACGAGGCTGACGACGATCGCCGCCCCCAGCGTCGACCAGAAGCTCCCCGTCTCGAAGCTCGGCACGATCCAGTCCGTCAGGTAGAGCATGAGCACGTTGATGAGGACGAGCGCGAGGCCGAGCGTGAGGATCACGGCCGGGAGCGTGAAGAGGATGACGATGGGCCGGATGACGAGGTTGACGAGCGCGAAGACGAGCCCGGCGGCGAGGAGGACCCAGAAGTCGTCGCCGTAGTCGACGCCGGGGACGATCCAGGCGGCGACGAAGAGCGCGACGACGTTCGAGAGCCAGCGGAAGGCGAAGAGCGCGAGGAGCATCGCCCACATGGCGGGCATCCAATCAGATCGGGGGGAAGGCCGCGCTGCGCGCGCGGCGAATGGAAGGCCATGACGGGCCCGGCCGCAGAGACCCCGGCCTTCCCGGCGGCGGGGCTCGACGCGCTGCCGCCGCCCGCGATGGCCCGGCGGGCGGAGGAGATCGGCGTGGCGAAGGCGTCGCTCCCTGCCGTGCAGCTGGTCGCGCTGGCCGTCCTCGCCGGCGCGTTCATCGCGCTCGGCGCCGTCTTCGCAACCACGGTGACCGCCGGCTCGGGCGACCTCGCGTTCGGCGTCACGCGGCTGCTCGGCGGGCTCGCGTTCTCGCTCGGCCTCATCCTCGTCGTCGTCGCGGGCGCGGAGCTCTTCACGGGCAACAACCTCGTCGTCATGGCCTGGGCGGGCGGGCGCGTCCCCTCGACGCGGCTCCTCTGGACGTGGGCGCTCGTCTACGTCGGCAACTTCGCCGGCGCGGTCGCCACGGCGGCGCTCGTCTACGCCGGCCGGCAGTACGAGCTCGGCGGAGGAGCGGTCGGCGAGCAGGCGCTCGCGCTCGGGGCCGCGAAGACGAGCCTCGGCTTCGGACAGGCGATCGCGCTCGGGGCCCTCTGCAACGCGCTCGTCTGCCTCGCGGTCTGGCTCACCTACAGCGCGCGGACGACGACCGACAGGGTCCTGGCCGTCGTCCCGCCGATCGCCGCCTTCGTGGCCGCCGGGTTCGAGCACAGCGTCGCCAACATGTACTTCATCCCCTACGCCCTCCTCGTCGAGGGCGACGCCGGCTTCGTCGCGGGGCTCGCGGGCGCGGCCGACCTCTCGAGCCTCACCTGGAGCGCCTTCCTCCTCGACAACCTCCTACCCGTCACGATCGGCAACCTGATCGGCGGCACGATCATGGTCGGGGCCGTTTACTGGCTCGTCTACCTCAGAGGCGAGCGCGCCTCCCGCGCCTGACGCGACCCGCACCTCGCCGCCGGGGGTGAAGCGTTCGTCGGTGAGCCAGAGACCTGCGATCGCGACGCCGGTGCCCGCGAGGATGGTCAGGATGGACGGCACGCCTGGGACGGCGAGGTCGAAGAACCCACGCGTGGCGGGCAGGGCGATGGCGACGCCGAGCAGGGCGACGAGGACGAGGCAGAGCATCGTCACCGCCGCGCCCCGCAGGCGGCTGGAGGCCTCGAGGACGAGGATGAGGTAGAGGCCGGTGAGGACGAGCACGGCCGTCGCCACCGTGCGCGCCTCCGTCAGCTCGACGGCGAGGACGTAGAAGGCGAAGAGGTAGCTGGACAGGACGCTGAGCCCGACCGCCGTCCCGGCTGGAACGGCGAAGCGTCCGACGTCGCGCAGGAAGCCGGTCTGCGGCAGCCGTCCGGAGCTGGGCGCAAGGGCGAGGAAGAACGCGGGGATGCCGACTGCGAGCGCGGCCGCGAGCGTCAGGTGGCGGGGCAGCAACGGGTAGGCGATCGGTGTCAGGCCGATCGAGAGGATGAGGAAGGCCGCGAACGCCGACTTCGTGACGAAGAGCTTCGCCACCCGCTGGAGGTTGCGAAGGATCTTGCGCCCCTCCTCCACCATCGACGGGACGGCGGAGAAGTCGCCCCGGACGAGCACGATGTCGGCGACGCTCTTGGCGATCTGCGCGCCGGTTCCCTGGGCGATGGCCAGGCGGGCCGCCTTGAGCGCGGGCACGTCGTTGACGCCGTCCCCGACCATGGCGACGTAGAGCCCGCGCGCGGCAAGCGCCTCGACGACCCGCTTCTTGCCCTCGGGCGCGATCCGGCCGATCACGCCTGTCTCGGCGGCCAGGCGCCTGAGCGCGGCGTCGTCCTCGGGCAGGCTCCGCCCGTCGACGGCCGAGCCGGAGTCGATGCCGGCGTCGGCTGCGATGGCGGCGACCGTGTCCGGGGCGTCGCCGGAGATCACCTTCAGCTCGACTCCCTGGCTGCGGAAGAACTCCACCGTCTTCCGCGCGTCGCCCCGTAGGCGCTCGGCGAGGACGACGAGCCCGAGCGGCCGCAGGCCCTCGGGCGGGGCGACCGCGTCCGGGTCGTCGAGGCGGGCCGCGGTCGTGCCGAACGCGAGCACGCGGCGGCCGCTCCGGGACTCCTCCTCCGCCCGCGCGGCAAGCGCCCCGAGCGGGAAGTGCTCGGGGGAGCCGAGGACGTAGCCGGTCCCGTTCAGGGCAAGGGCGCTCCAGCCCCGGCGCGAGGCGAAGGGGACGTGCGCGGAGGCCTCCTCGGCCGGCGCGACACGGGCCGCGGCGATCGCCTCGAGCGTCGCGTTCCGGCTCGGCGAGCTGGCCGCGAAGCGGGCCAGCTCGGTCGCGAGCCGCTCCTCGTCGGCGCCGGGCGAGGGCGCAAGGCCGACGACGCGCAGGGTCCCCTCCGTCAGCGTCCCGGTCTTGTCCAGACAGACCACGTCGACGGCGGAGAGGGACTCGATTGCGTTCAGCTGCTGCGCGAGCGCGCCCCGCCGGGCCATCCGCAGTGCGGCGACCGCGAAGGTGAGGCTCGTGAGGAGGATCAGTCCCTCGGGGACGAGGCTGACGACTGCCGCGACGGAGCGAGGCACCGCCTCGTCCACCGAGACGTCTATGCGCCAGAGGGCGAAGCCGAGGATGATCCCGAGCGGGACCATGACGCCGACGAGGATGAAGAGAAGCTTGTTCAGGGCGCGCTCGAGCGGCGAGCGGGGGTGGCGGAAGGCCCTCGCCTCGCCCGCGATCCGCTCGGCGTAGCTGTCCGGCCCGACGGCGGTGACGACGTAGGCGCCCGAGCCCTCGACGGCGAAGGAGCCGGAGCGCACCTCGTCCCCCCGCTCGCGGGCGACGGAGTCGGACTCGCCCGTGAGGATCGACTCGTCTACGCGCAGGCCGGTCGAGGCCTTCAGCTTCCCGTCCGCCACGACCTGGTCGCCGGCCTCGACGCGGACGAGGTCGCCGACCACGAGGTCGCCGACGCCGATCCTCTCCTCCTCGCCGCTGCGGACGACCGTCGCCACGGGCGCGACGAGCGCGGCGAGGCGGTCGAGGGCGCGCTTGGCCCGCACCTCCTGCGTGATGCCGATGCCGGAGTTGGCGACGAGGATCCCGAGGAAGAGCGCGTCCCGCCAGTCGCCGAGCGCCAGCGTGAGCGCGCCGAAGACGGCGAGGATGAGGTTGAAGACGGTGAGGACGTTCGCCCGGACGATGCTCCTGTAGGAACGGGATGTCGCGGGCGGCTCCATCGGCCCCCGTTCCTCGAGCCGCCGGGCCGCCTCCTCCCGGGTGAGGCCCGTCGCGGCGTGCGGCTCGCCCTCGAGGACGTCCACGCGCGCAGGCTACACGGGGGTGGCGCGCGGCAAACCCGGGACTCAGCCCTCGTCGCGGGGCGACGGGACGACAGTCGTCGGGCAGCGCGCGTGCTGGACGCACTGCTGGCTGACGGAGCCGAGGAGGAGGCCCTTGAACCCGCCGAGGCCGCGCGCGCCGAGGACCAGGAGGTCGGCGTCCTCTGCGGCCTCGAGGAGGACGTGGGCCGGCGCACCGCGAATCGCCTCTGCACGCGCCTCGACGCCCAGGTCGTCCCCGGTTTCGCGCCGGAGCTCCGTCAGCGCTCCGGCGAGGGCGCGCTCCGCGTCCTCGGCGAGGGCCTGCTCCACCTCCTCGTCGAGCTCCGCCGTCGGCGCCGGCATGCCGACGAAGCCCGGCTCGGGAGCGGCCGCGTACAGGGGAACTCGCCAGGCGTGGACGACGTGGAGAACGGCGCCGCGCAAGCGGGCCTCGTCGAGAGCGAAGCGGAGTGCGGCGGACGCTCCCGGCGACCCGTCCACGCCGACGACGACGCGGCTCACGGCCGCAGGTCCAGGCGCCGCGGCCTCCCGGCGTGCTTGGGCGCCGAGACGACGAGGACGCCGTCGGAGAAGCTCGCCTCCAGGCGGTCGGCCGCCACCGCGGGCGGCAGGCGGAAGAGGAACTCGAACGTCGTCTCCGCGGCCGGGCGGCGCAGGTCGGGCCCGTGGACGCGGAGGAGGCCGTCGGCGACCTCCACGTCGAGCTCGCGCTCGCCGAGCCCCGGCACGGTGACCTCCACCCGGTAGACCTCGTCCCCGTCCTCGACATGGGCCGTCGGCTCGAGCTCGCCGGCGAGGCGTACGGCTGCCGAGAGCTCCCGCTCGGTCATCGGCGGGACCCCTCCGCGGCGCGGACGACGATGCGCTCCGCGCGCGGCTCCACGAGCTCGACGTCACCGAGGGGCAGGACGGACGCGTGCGTCCCGAAGAGGCCGGTGCGGACGACCAGCGCCTCGGGCTCATCCTCCTCTCCGAGGACCGCCTCGACGAGGCCGATGCGCCCCTCGGGACCGAGGACGCGGAAGCCCTCGCAGTGCCCCAGCCAGTAGTCTCGCGACCAGTACCTCACGTCTGAGTCGGCATGAATCGTGGTGGTCATCTGACGCCTCCCGGATCGACTGTCCCCGGAGTCTCCGCCCCCGAGACCGCGGCGGCATCCGGAGAGGCTCTCAGATTCGCTGCGGATTTGCCGCGACGGCAATCCGCGCCGCCACGGACGCCGCGCCCGTCCGGGGTGGCGACGCTCTGAGCTGGTTGCCCATGGAGGTCGTCCGCGACGTCATCCTGCGCGACGGGACCACGCTGCGCCTGCGTGCCCCGCGACCGGCCGACCGCGACGCCCTCGTCGCGTTCTTCTCGGGGCTCTCTCCGGAGAGCCTGCACGAGCGCTTCCACGGCACGCCGGCGATCACGGAGCGGCTGGTCGCCCCCTTTTTGCAGCCGGACTGGGCGGAGCACGGAGACCTCGTCGGAACGCTGTGGGAGGAAGGGAGCGAGCGCGTCGTCGCCCACGCCGGCTGGGTGCGGCTCCGCGACGTGTCCCGCGCCGAGGTCGCCTTCGCCGTCGACGACGCCCTCCAGGGCCGCGGCGTGGGGACGCGCCTGCTCGAGCAGCTCGCCGACACGGCCGCCGACGCCGGCGTGACCGAGTTCGTGGCCGACGTGCTGCCCGACAACCGCCCGATGCTCAGCGTCTTCCAGGCGGCCGGGTTCGAGGTCACGCGCACGCTCTCGGCGGGCGAGATCGAGGTGCGCTTCCCGATCACGCCGACGGAGAGGTTCCGCGCCGCCGTGGACGTTCGCGACCACGAGGCGGTGGTCGCCTCGCTCCGGCCCTTCTTCGCCCCCGCCGCCGTGGCCGTGCTCGGCGCCTCGCCGCGGCCGGGCTCGATCGGCGGGCTCGTCGTCGCGAACATCGTCGCCGGCGGCTTCCCGGGGCCCGTGTACCCGGTGAACCGGTCGGGGGCCGAGGTCGCCGGGCTGCCGGGGTTCCGCTCGGTCGGCGAGATCGACGAGCCGGTCGACCTTGCGGTCGTGTGCCTCCCGGCGGAGCACGTGCTGCCCGGGGTGGAGGAAGCCCTCTCCCGCGGCGTCCGTGCTGTCTGCGTCGTCTCCGCGGGCTTCGCCGAGACCGACGCCGAGGGGCGCGAGCGGGAGGAGCGCCTGCTCGAGCTCGTCCGCTTTCGCGGCGCCCGCCTGGTCGGGCCCAACTGCCTCGGCATCGCCGTCACGGAGGCCCGCCTGAACGCGACCTTCGCACCGCACCCGTTCCCGCCCGGGCCGATCGGCTTCTCCTCCCAGAGCGGCGCCCTCGGGCTCGCGCTCCTCGAGGAGGCCGCCGCCCGCGGCCTCGGCTTCTCGGCCTTCGTCTCCATCGGCAACAAGGCAGACGTCTCCTCGAACGACCTGCTCGAGTACTGGGAGGACGACCCGGGGACGCGCCTCGTCCTCCTCTACCTCGAGTCCTTCGGGAACCCGCGTAAGTTCGCGCGCATCGCCCGCCGTGTGGCCAGGACGAAGCCCGTGCTCGCCGTCAAGAGCGGCGTCAGCGGCGCGGGGGCGCGCGCCGCCAGCTCGCACACCGCCGCGCTCGCCGGCTCGGAGCAGGCGGTGGAGGCGCTCTTCCGCCAGGCGGGCGTCCTGCGCGCGGCCACGCTCGAGGAGCTGGCCGAGACGGCCGTCGTTCTCACCCGCTACCCCCTCCCGGCCGGGCCGCAGGTCGCCGTGCTCACGAACGCGGGCGGGCTCGGCATCCTCTGCGCGGACGCCTGCGAGGCGGCCGGGCTCGAGCTGGCCGAGCTCGCCGAGGAGACGACCACGGTCCTCGCGGCCGAGCTTCCGGCTGCGGCCGGGCTCGGAAACCCGGTCGACGTGCTCGGCTCGGCGACCGCAGAGTGCTTCGCCGCGGCTCTGCCGCCACTCGTCGCCGACCCGGGCGTAGACGCCGTGCTCGTCCTCTTCGTCCCCGCGGGCGCGACCCGCGCGGCCGACGTGCTCGCCGCCGTCGAGGCCGTGGACGCGGGCGGGAAGCCGGTCGTGCCCGTCGTCGTCGCCGCCGAGCGGCCGCCGGGCACGTTTCCCTACCCGGAGTCGGCGGCTCGGGCGCTCGCGCGTGCGGCGGAGCGGGCAGCCTGGCTCCGCCGGCCGGCGGGCACCGTGCCCCCCAGGCCCGCGGTCGACGCCGGCGCGGCCGCCCGCGTGGTCGCGGGGGCGCTCGCGGAGGTGGACGACGTCTGGCTGGGGCCGGGCGAGACCCGTGCGCTCCTCGAGGCGTACGGCGTCCCCCTCGTCCCCGAGCGCGTGGTCGCGGACGCCTCGGCCGCCGTCGAGGTCGCGCGAGAGCTCGGCCTCCCGGCTGTCGTGAAGACGGCCGCGGCCGGCGCGCACAAGACCGAGGCAGGCGGGGTCGCGCTCGCCCTCGAGACGGAGGACGACGTCCGCGCCGCAGGGGAGCGAATCGGAGGCCCCCTCCTCGTCCAGCCGATGCTCTCGGGCGGCGCCGAGCTCCTCGCGGGCGTCGTCCAGGACCCGGTCTTCGGCCCGCTCGTCGCGTTCGGGCCGGGCGGGATCCTCGCCGAGCTGATCGGGGACGCGGGCTTCCGCGTCGCTCCGCTCACGGACACGGACGCGGAGGAGCTCGTCCTCGGCGGCAAGGCGGGGCTCCTGGTCCGCGGCTTCCGCGGCGCCCCTCCCGCGGACACGGCCGCTCTCGTCGATCTCGTCCACCGGCTGGCCGCCTTGGCCGACGAGCACCCGGAGGTGGCCGAGCTCGATCTCAACCCCGTGCTCGCGCGGCCCGACGGATGCGTCGCCCTCGACGCCCGCGTGCGCCTGAGCAGGGCCGCCGCCCGTCCTCGGCTCAAGACCTGGTGACGACGTGGGCCCGAGGATCCTTGCCCTCTTCGCGCTCGCCGCCGTCGCCGTCGGCGGGCTCCTCCACCTCCTCGGCCAGCCCGAGGCCGGGGACGCGGTCTGGGCCGGCTCGACGGCGCTCATCCTCCTCCCGCTCGCCCTCTCCGTCCTGCGCTCGCTGCTTCGCGGCGACGTGGGCGTCGACGCGATCGCGCTCGTGGCGATGGCGACGGCGCTGGCGCTGGGGGAGTACCTCGCCGGCGCGGTCGTGGCGCTCATGCTCTCGGGCGGGAACGCGCTCGAGGCCTCCGCCGCCCGGCGCGCCCGGCGCGAGCTCCGCTCCCTCGTCGCCCGGGCGCCGCGCACGGCCCGGCGGCGGCGGGGCAAGGAGATCGAGATCGTCCCCGTCGACGACGTCGTCGTCGGCGACCTCGTCGTCGTCTCCGCCGGCGAGATCGTGCCGGTGGACGGGGTCGTCGAGAGCGCCGGGGCCGTGCTCGACGAGTCGGCGCTCACCGGCGAGCCGCTGCCCGTCACCCACCCGCACGGAAGCCCCGTCCGCAGCGGCACGGCCAACGCCGGCGAAGCCTTCGAGCTGCGCGCGACCAGGCCTGCGGCCGAGAGCGCGTACGCCGCCCTCGTCCGCCTCGTCGCTCAGGCGGAGACGCAGCGCGCGCCCTTCGTGCGCCTCGCCGACCGCTATGCCGCGTTCTTCCTGCCGGTGACCCTGGTCTCGGCGGGCGCGGCCTGGGCCCTCAGCGGCGACCCTGTACGCGCGCTCGCCGTCCTCGTCGTCGCCACCCCGTGCCCGCTCATCCTCGCGGCGCCGATCGCGCTCATCTCGGGCGTCTCGCGCGCGGCCCGCGCGGGGGTCATCGTCAAGGGCGCGGGAACGATCGAGGCGCTCGGCGAGGCTCGCACGGTCCTCCTCGACAAGACGGGGACGCTGACGCTCGGCTCGCCGGAGGTGGAGCACGTCGTCCCGCTGGACGGGCGCGACGCCGACGAGATCCTGCGCCTCGCCGCGTCGGTCGACCAGCTCTCGAGCCACGCACTCGCAGAGGCGCTCGTCCGGGACGCGCGCGCGCGAGGGTTCGAGCTCGCGTTTCCCGAACAGGTCGTGGAAGACCCCGGCCAGGGCGTCGAGGGAGAGGTGGAGGGAGTTCGCGTCGCCGTCGGCAGCGCCTCCTGGCTCGCCAGCCGCGGCTACGACGGCGGTGCCGCCGCGGCGGGGGCCGCGGACGGGCACGCCGAGCCGGGCCGATCGACCGTCCTCGTCGGCGTCGACGGCCGGCTCGCGGGCGCGCTCGTCATGGGCGACCGCCTGCGGGACGACGCCGACGAGCTCGTCGACGGGCTGCGCACCGCGGGTGTCCGGCACGTCGCTCTCGTCACGGGCGACCGCGAGGCCGTGGCCGAGGAGGTCGGGCGCCGCGTGGGCGTCGACCGCGTCTACGCGGAGCAATCGCCCGAGGACAAGCTCGACGTCGTCCGCTCGCTCAGGGCCAGGCCCGGGCTCGCTCCCGTCGTCATGGTCGGGGACGGCATCAACGACGCACCGGCCCTCGCGCTGGCGGACGTCGGCATCGCCATGGGCGCGGCCGGGGCCACCGTCTCTTCGGAGACGGCCGACGCCGTCATCGTCGTCGACCGCGTCGAGCGCGTGGCCGAGGCCCTCCGCATCGGGCGCCGCTCGCTCGGGATCGCGAGACAGAGCGTCCTCTTCGGGATCGGGCTCAGCCTCGTCGCCATGGGCTTCGCCGCCTTCGGCTACATCGCGCCGGTGGCCGGCGCCCTCCTCCAGGAGGCGATCGACGTCGCGGTGATCCTGAACGCGCTCCGCGCGCTGCGGGCCTGACCCGGGGCGGCGCTTGCGTAGTTCTCCGCACGGGGGATCGGCGGGGATCCCGATGGCGCAGGGGCCCGGCGCCCGCGATCATGTCCTCGACACCGACCGAGAAAGGAGCCTGCCGTGAAGCGTCTGGCGATCATCGCCCAGCTCAAGCCCGGCGCCGCCGAGCGCGCCGAGGAGCTCGTCACCTCCGGGCCGCCCTTCGACCCGCGCGACGTCGGCTTCGACCGGCACTCGGTCTTCGTTTCGGCGGATCAGGTCGTCTTCGTCTTCGAGGGCGGCAAGCTCGACCAGCTCCTCCAGACCGTCGTCAAGAACGCCCGCCAGATGGGCGCCTTCCGCAAGTGGGAGCCGCTGATCGAGGGCCTGCCTCGCGTGGCCAAGGAGGCGTACTCCTGGGAGCGCGGCGACGACTGGCCGGAGGACTGGGGCGAGTAGAGGCTCAGCCGCGCCGCGTCCAGGTGAACGCGCTCACGGCCATGCGCGGCCGAGCGGCGAGCAGCTCGTGCCACGCCTCGGCGGCCGTGAGGACCGACGGGTCCTCGGCGTCGAGCCGGAGCGGCTCCCCCGACGCACCCTCGAACACGAACACGACCTCGTCGTCGGTGAGGAAGACGTCGTGGCGGTCGAACTGCGTCTCTTCGAGGACGAAGGGCGGCCCCGCCGCGAGCAGCTGGCCGGCCCTGTCGCGCATGCCGGGCCGCAGCGGGGCGACGACGACGAGCCTGCTCATCCCGGGGTCGGATCCGCGGCCGCGACGAGCGGCGTCAGCCGATCAAGCAGCTCGGAAAGAACGCCCGGGCCGCCGACGCCGGCGATCCGGACCGGCGGGCGGCCCGCGCGCCGCTCCAGGACGAGCGTGGGACGGCCGCCGACGCGCTCCGCGAGCGCGGCGACGCGAGCCCGGGAGACGTCCGTGTAGGCGAGGGTGCGAGCCGAGAGCCGGCCACGGCCGCCCTCGAAGCGGAGCGCCTTCGCGCCGACAACCAGCCGCCCCGGCTGGGAGACCCCGCTCGGGTCCCGCCAGACGACCGCGTAGGTGCGGCGGCTACGCGCCACCCTCGTCCTTGACGACGAGAACCGGCCGGTCGGCCTTGTGCACGATGGCCGAGGAGACGGAGCCGAGGAGCGCGCCGGTCACGGCGCCCAGGCCGCGCGAGCCGACGGCGATCACGTCCGCGCCGCGCAGACGGGCGATCTCGACGATCGTGTCGGCGGCGTCGCCCTCGAGGACGTCGGTCTCCAACGAGACGCCCAGCTTCCCAGCCTCGGCACGAGCGGCCGCGAGCGCGGCCTCGGCCTCCTCCATCTGCTCGGTGAGCTTCCGCTGGTAGAAGGGATCGCCGAGCGCCCCGATCGTGGGGCGGACGTAGACGACGGACGCCGTGCCGCCGAGATCGCGGGCGAGCTCTGCGCCCATCGCGACCGCGACGAGGGCCCCGGCGGAGCCGTCCGTGGCTATGAGGATGTTCTTCATTCGCGAAAGTCTCCACCATCCCAGCGGCGCGCGCATCCGGTCGCGGCCGCATGCGGCCGTGCGGGTTTCCCGCAGGCCGGTTCCGCGTGCCGCCCGATGGCCGGCCTCCCGACGCGCGCGAGAGTGGGGCCATGACCGCGAAGAGCCGCATCGTCGTCCTCGGAGGAGGCTTCGCAGGCCTCGAGTCGACCTTCCTCCTCCGTTCGCGGCTCGGCGACCGCGCCGACCTCACCCTCGTCTCCGACTCCCCGAACTTCCTCTTCAAGCCCAACACGATCTACATCCCGTTTGGCGCCGACCCCTCGTCGCTCCTCATCCCGCTCGAGCGCCCGGCGCGCAAGCGGGACATCCGGCTCGTGCGGGGATCCGTCGAAGGCCTCGACGTCGACGCGCGGCGCGTGCGCGCGGGCGGGCAGGACCTCCCGTACGACTTCCTCGTCATCGCAACCGGCTCGGCCATGAGCCCCGGGGAGATCCCCGGCCTCGCCGAGCACGCCGAGACCATCTGGACTTCCGAGCAGATGCAGTCCCTCGGCAGCCGCCTGCAGGAGCTCCTCGCCCGGGCGAAGCGCGGGGAGGAGTCCACCGTCCTCTTCGCGGTCCCGCCGGGGAACAAGTGCGCCGGGCCGCTCTACGAGATCGTTCTCATGACGGAGACGTGGCTGAGGCGCCAGGGCGCACGGGATGCCGTGCGCCTGCGCTGGACGACGTTCGAGGACACGTACATCCAGGCCTTCGGGCCCAAGCTCGACGAGGTCGTGAGCGCGGAGTTCGCCGCCCGCGGCATCGACGGCGCCCGCTCCGTCCGGCTCGAGTCGGTCGAGGCGGCCGAGGCCCGTTTCGCAGACGGAGCGGTCGAGGCGTTCGACCTCCTCGTGGCCTTCCCGCCCTACACCGCCGCCGTCCGCTACGACGGCCTCCAGGCCGACGAACGCGGCTTCCTGCGCACCGAGCCCGGGTCGCGGCGGGTCGCCGGTCAGGTGCGGATCTACGCGCCGGGGGACGCGGGCGACTTCCCCGTCAAGCAGGCCTTTCTCGCCTTCCTCCAGGCGGACGCCGCGGCCGAGGCGATCGCCGCCGAGGTGACGGGCGCCGCCGCCGCCGCCGGGTTCGACCCGGTGAGCATGTGCGTGATGGAGGAGTTCGACAAGGCGACGTTCGCGCAGGTGCCCCTGACGGTGACCGGCGACCCGGAGCGGCCTGTGGCCGTGCGCGCCGGCGCGGACGGCGACTATCGAGTCGGCGTCTCGAAGAGCTGGCGCGCCGGGAAGAAGCTGCTCGGCCTCTACCTGCCCCTTCGCTTCCGCAACGGGCTCCCGTTCCACTCCGGCCTGCCCTGGCGGATGATGGACGTCGGTCTCAAGGGCATGTCCACCGTCCTCGCCCGCCGCTGAGGCCTGTGCCCGCCGGAGATCCGTATCGCGTGATCGTCGCCGGCGGAGGCGTGGCCGCCCTCGAGGCGGCCGTCGCGCTCCGGGCCCTCGCCGAGGAGCGGGTGGACGTGGAGATCCTCGCCCCCGACCGCGAGTTCGTCTACCGCCCGCTGGCCGTGGCCGAGCCGTTCCTCGCCGGCGAGGCGCAGCGCTTCGACCTCGAGGGCCTCGCCGCCGGCTGCGGCGCCCGCCACCGCCTCGGGTCACTCCGGTCGGTCGACCCGGCGGCGCACGAGCTGCGCACGAACCGCGACGTCCGCGTCCCCTACGACGCGCTCGTCGTCGCCACAGGCGCAGGCGCGCGGGAAGCGGTTCGCGGTGCCCTGACCTTCACCGGGCCCGACGCCGTGGCCGGTTTCCGGACGCTGCTCGAGGCGAGCGAGGCGGGCGGCCCGCACCGGATCGTGTTCGCCGTTCCCGGCGGCATCTCCTGGGCGCTCCCCCTCTACGAGCTCGCGCTCATGACCGCGTCCCGGCTCGACGGCCCCGGTGTCGAGCTCACGATCGTGACCCCGGAGGAGGAGCCGCTCGCGGTCTTCGGCGGCGAGGCCAGCGCGCACGTCTCGTCGCTGCTCGAGGACGCCGGGGTCGCCGTCCTTCCGCAGACGTATCCGCAGGAGTTCGAGGACGGCCAGCTGGCCATCGTTCCCGGCAACCCGCTGCCCGCGGACGCCGTCGTCGCGCTACCCCGGCTCAGCGGCGCCTTCGTCCCGGGGCTGCCGCAGGACGCCGACGGCTTCCTCCCGGTGGACGAGCACGGGCGCGTCGAGGGGGTCGATGACGTGTACGCGGCCGGCGACGTCACCACCTTCGCCGTCAAGCAGGGCGGGATCGCCGCGCAGCAGGCCGACGCCGTCGCCGAGACGATCGCAGCGGCCGCCGGCGCCCCGGTGACGCCGAAGCCGTTCGAGCCGATCCTGCGCGGACTCGTGCTGACCGGCGCCGGCCCGACCTTTCTCCGCGCCGAGATCTCGGGCGGGCACGGCGAGGCGTCGGAAGCCGGCGACGAGGCGCTCTGGTGGCCGGCCGGGAAGATCGCGGCGCGCTACCTCGGGCCGTATCTCGCCGAGCGCACCGGGCTCGGCCGCCCGCCTACTCCTCGGTGAGGAGCCCGGCGCCCAGCGCGTAGCGGACGAGCTCGGCCCTCGTCGTCAGGCGCAGCTTCTGCATGATGTGCGCGCGATGCGTCTCGGCCGTCCGCACGGAGATGAAGAGCATCTTGGCGATCTCCTGGTTGGTGTGGCCGAGCGCCAGGAGCCGCAGGACCTCGCGCTCCCGCTCCGAGAGCGGGTCCTCCTCCGCGACCCGCGTCGCCTCCGCGTCCGCGGCCGCCAGGCGCGCGCCGAGGGAGGGGTGCACGTAGCGGTCGCCCGAGGCGACCTGGCGCACGGCTTCCACCACCTCGGCGTCCGCGGCCTCCTTGAGCACGTAGCCGTGCGCGCCGGCCGCGAAGGCCTCGCGCACGTAGCTGGGGTCGTCCTGCATGGAGAGGACGAGGATGCGCGCCTCCGGCGCCTCCTTGAGCAGGTCCGGAATCGCCTCGATCCCGCTCTTCCCCGGCATCGTCACGTCGAGGAGGACGACGGCGGGCTTCCGGGCCCGCACCTCGAAGACCGCCTCGCGGGCGTCCGCCGCCTCGCCGACGACCTCGAGGTCCCTCTCCTTGGAGAGGAGAAGGCGGAGGCCGGAGCGGACGACAGCGTGGTCGTCGACGATGACGACGTCGACGCTCATCCGACAGGGACCTCGGCGACGAGCGTCGTTCCCGCGCCCGGCTGGGACTCGACGACAAGGGACCCGTCGAGGAGCGCGAGCCGCTCCTGCATCCCGAGGAGCCCGAGCCCTTCGTCCCGCACGCTGGCGGGGTCGAAGCCGCGGCCGTCGTCCTCGATCACGACGGCAACCTTATCGCCCCGCTTCTGCACGACGATGGAGACGTGGCTCGCGCGGGCGTGCTTGACCACGTTCGTGAGCGCCTCCTGGACGATGCGGTAGAGCACCGTCTCGATCTCGGCCTCGAGCCTGCCCACGAGCCTCGACTCGAAGTGCACGACGATGCCGGTCTGCTCCGCGAGGTTGCCGGTCAGCCGCTGGAGCGCGGCTTCGAGCCCGAAGTCGTCGAGGACCTTCGGCCGCAGCTCGACGGCGAGCCGGCGGACGTCCTCGAGCGTGGCGACGACGAGCTCCCGCAGCTCGGCGACGGCCGCCTGCAGCTCCTCGGCACCGCGCGCGGTCTCGATCGACTTGAGCCCCAGGAGGATGGAGGTCAGCGCCTGGCCCGTCTCGTCGTGCAGCTCGCGGGCGAGGCGGCGGCGCTCGAGCTCCTGTCCCTCGACGACGCGGCGCAGCGCGTCCCGGGCGACGCGCGTGGAGAGGCCGAGCGCCGCGGCCGCTCGGTACGCGAAGATCTCGGCGAGACGCATGTCGTCGTCGGTGAAGCGAGCATCGGCGGAGTCCTTGTCGACGGCACAGAGGACGCCGAGCGTTCGACCGGCGGCCACGAGCGGGACGAAGAGCGCCGCGCGCAGCTGCAGCCTCCGGGCAACCTCCTGGTTCATCTCCGGGTCGTCGAGCGCAGAGTCGATCCGGACGCTGCGGGCCTCCTGGAACACGCGGCCGGCTCGCGAGTCGTCGAGCCCGATGCGGAGCCCGACGATGCCCTCGTCGCCGTCGGGGTCGACGGCCCTGGCCTCGAGCTCGGAGTCGCGCGGAAGCCAGACGACGACGCGCCGCGCGGAGAGGAGGGCCCGGAGGCGCCGGGCGACGAGGGCGAGAACGCGCGGCACCTCGACCTCCTCGGCGAGCTCGTTGCCAACCTCGATGAGCGACTGGAGGTGGTGCGACCAGCGGGTGGACGACTCGTAGAGCCGGGCGTTCTCGATCGCTACGGCGGCCTGCGAGGCGAGGAGCGCCACGAGCTCCTGGTCGTCCTCGGTGAAGTCGGCGCCGCCCTCCTTCTCCGTCAGGTAGAGGTTGCCGTAGGCCTTTCCCCGGAGCAGGATGGGCACCCCGAGAAAGCTCTGCATCGGGGGATGCCCGGGGGGGAAGCCGACCGAGCGCGGGTCCTCGGCGAGGTCGTGCAGCCGCAGCGGGGAGGCGTCGCGGATGAGGACTCCGAGGATGCCCCGACCGCGCGGCAGGTCGCCGATCGCCGCGTGCGTCTCCGCGTCGATCCCCGTGGTCACGAAGCGCTCGAGCTCCCTTCCGGCGGCGTCGATGACGCCCAGCGCGGCGTAGCGGGCCCCCGTCAGGCCGGCGGCCGTCTCGACGAGTCGCTGCAGAAGGGCGTCGAGACCGAGCTCCGACGTGAGCGCGATACCCGCTTCGACGAGCTGCTCGAGCCGATCGTGGGCCGTTCGCACGAGGCCACTCTAATCAGGGGAAAGCCGAAGCACGAAAGCAGCGCATCCACGGATGGGCCGGCCCCCGCCCGCACCTACCGTGCCGGGAAAGGAGGCACGTCATGCAGTCCATCGTCATCGCCACGGACGGCTCGGCCCCCGCGCAGCATGCAGTGGAGGTCGGCATCGAGCTCGCCAAGGAGCAGGGCGCAGACGTCACGTTCGTCCACGTCATCTCCGCAGAGGAGATCGCGGTCACAGGCGTCGCCGTTCCGCGCCCGTCCCCGCACCCCCGGGAGATCGACGAGGACGAGGTGGCGCTCTCGGACGCCGCTGCGGCCGGCGACACGGCCGGCATCTCGTACGCGCTCGAGCTCTTCTCCGGCGACGTCGTCGACACGATCCTGCAGGTCGCCGACGAGAAGGGCGCCGACCTGATCGTGGTCGGCTCGCGCGGCCGCGGCGCCGTCGCCTCGGCCCTCCTCGGCAGCGTCTCGCGCTCGTTGCTCGCGAAGGCCGACCGCCCGGTGCTCGTCGTCCGCGGGACGCCGGTGCGGGCGGAGGCGGCGGTCTAGCCGGGGCTCTTGTCGCGGCCTCCCGGGAGTGCGACACTCCTCCGGGAGGACCGGAGATGCGTATCGGCAAGCGGCACGTCGGCGGCGCAGCAGCTGCGGCGTGGCTCGCCGTTGCCGGGCCCGCCGGCGCCGGGACGATCGCCTACACCAGCCTCGGGCCGTCCACGTCGCATGTCTGGGTCATGGAGGAGAGCGGGAGCGGGAAACGGCAGCTCACCGCGGGCGCCGTCGACGACGGCTGGCCGTCCCTCGCGCCGACCGGGAAGCGGCTCGTCTTCGTCCGCAAGCTGGCCGGAGGTCGGGACGACCTCTACCGGATCCGCACCGACGGCGGCGGGCTCCGGCGCCTCGCGCGAACGGCGGTCGCCGAGACCGAGCCCGCCTGGGCGCCGGCCGGCGGCCTGATCGCCTTCTCGGCCGGCGGCGCGGCCGGAACCGCCGAGATCGGCGTCGTCAGAGTCGACGGGACGGGGCGGCGCCTCCTCACGAGCAACGCAATGGACGACGTCGACCCGGCGTGGGCGCCCGGGGGCAAGCGGCTGGCGTTCACCCGTTGGAGCGGCGCGAACGCGGACGTCTACGTCGTCCGGACGAACGGGGAGGGACTGAGACGGCTCACGACCTCCCCGGCTGCGGACCACAGCCCGAGCTGGTCGTCGACCGGGTGGATCGCCTTCGTCCGCTCCCGGGCGAACGGCAGCCGGATCCGCGTCGTCCGCCCGGACGGGACCGGTGAGAGACGCCTCGTGGCGAGCCCGAACGCGCTCGGAGCGCCCGTCTGGTCGCCCGACGGCTCCAGGCTGGCGTTCGAGCTCCGAGGCGCCGGCGACGCCGAGCTCTTCGCCGTCCGAGCGGACGGCTCCGGCCTGACCCGGCTGACGGCGAACAGGGTCGACGACACCGGGCCCGTGTGGTCGCCGTCGGGCCGACGGCTCGCGTTCACCCGCTTCACGAGAGGCAGCAACGACGTCTGGACGATGCGGGCGAACGGCAAGGACAGGCGCAGGCTCACGAGCGGCGCGAGGCACGAGTCGCCGACCGGCTGGTCGCCCTAACGGTTCCGGCGGCCGTTCCCGACTAAGCTCGCACGCAATGCCGTCAGCGACGCTCGCAAGCCGGCCGGCCGAGCGCGGCCTGACCGCCGCCGAGGTCGAGGACCGGGTTCGCGCCGGACGCGTCAACCGCGTGCCGAGCGCGCCGACGCGCACATTCTGGCAGATCGTGCGCGCGAACGTGTTCACGCCCGTGAACGCGATCATCGGCTCGCTCTTCGTCGTCATCATGCTCGCGCGGCCCGGGCCGGACGCCCTTTTCGTTGGCGTCGTCGTCTCGAACACGATCATCGGCATCGTCCAGGAGCTCCGGGCGAAGCGGGCCCTCGAGCGGCTCGCCGTCCTTAACGCGCCCCACGCCCGCGTCGTCCGCGACGGGGAGGTGCGGGAGATCGGTGTCGCGGAGGTGGTGGCCGACGAGGTGATCGAGCTCGCTCCGGGCGAGCAGGTGGTCGTCGACGGCGAGACCCTGGCGAGCCGCGGTCTCGAGCTCAACGAGTCCCTCCTCACGGGCGAGCCCGACCCGGTTGCCAAGGAGCCGGGGGACGAGGTGCTCTCCGGGAGCTTCGTCGTCGCCGGCTCCGGCCGCTACCAGGCGCAGCGGATCGGCGCCGAGGCGTACGCGACCACCCTCGCCGAGGAGGCGAGGCGCTTCCAGCTCGTCCACTCCGAGCTGCGAAGCGGGATCAACCTCGTGCTCCGGTGGCTCACGTGGATCATCCCCCCGGTCGGGATCCTCCTCCTCGTCGTGCTCCTGCAGACGGAGGACGAGTGGGAGGAGGCGCTGCGCGGGACGGTCGCGGCCGCCGTGGCAATGGTGCCGGACGGGCTCGTCCTCCTCACGAGCGTGGCGTTCGTCGTCGGGATCCTCGAGCTCGCGCGGCGCCGCGCGCTCGCCCGTGAGCTCGCCTCCGTCGAGCTCCTCGCCCGCGTCGACGTCCTCTGCCTGGACAAGACCGGGACGATCACGACGGGCGCGATCGCGTTCCACGCGGTCGAGGCCGTCGACTCGGCGCCCCAGGAGGAGGTGGAGGACGCGCTCGCGGCGCTGGCGGCGGCCGACCCGAACCCGAACGCCACCCTGGCCGCGATCGAGGCCCGCTTCCCGGAGCCGCCCCCGGGTTGGGACCCCGCGGAGGTCGTGCCGTTCTCGTCGTCGCGGAAGTGGTCGGGGGCGACCTTCGGCGATGGCGACACCTTCCTCCTCGGGGCGCCGGAGGTGCTGCTCGACGACCGCGGCGACGGTATCCGGGAGCGTGTACGCGAGCATGCCTCCGCCGGCCGCCGGGTCATTCTCCTCGCGCGCGCGGGCGCGGGGCTCGGCGACGGCCACCTGCCGGAGTCCCGCGAGCCGCTCGCCCTCGTCCTCCTCGAGGACGAGGTTCGCCCGGACGCGCCCGAGATCCTCGCCTTCTTCGCGCGCCAGAGCGTCACCCTGAAGGTGATCTCCGGCGACCACCCGGCGGCGGTGGCGGCCGTCTCGCGGCGGGCCGGCCTCCCGGCCGCGGACCAGGGCCTCGACGCGCGCGAGCTGCCGGAGGAGCAGGAGCGGCTCGCCGACGTGCTCGAGGAGCATGCGGTCTTCGGACGGGTGACGCCACACCAGAAGCGGACAATGGTGCAGGCGCTCCAGTCGCGCGGGCACACCGTGGCGATGACGGGCGACGGCGTCAACGACGTCCTCGCGCTCAAGGAGGCGGACATGGGCATCGCCATGGGCGACGGCAGCGACGCCACGCGGGCCGTGGCCGAGATCGTCCTCCTCGACAACCGCTTCTCGACCCTGCCGGTCGTCCTCGCGGCGGGGCGACGCGTGATCAACAACATCGAGCGCGTGGCGAACCTGTTCGTCGTCAAGGCGACGTACGCCGTGCTGCTGACCGCGCTGACCATCGCCATGCGCACCGAGTTCCCCTTCCTGCCGCGTCATCTCACGCTCGTGGGGACGTTCTCGATCGGCGTGCCCGGCTTCTTCCTCGCCATGGCCCCCAACGCGCGGCGGGCGACGCCGGGATTCATCCGCCGCGTGCTCCGCTTCTCCCTCCCGGCAGGGACGGTCGCGGCGCTCGTCGCCTTCGCCGTCTACGAGTGGGCGCGCCGGGATCCGGGCCAGACGCTCGAGCAGGCGCGCTCGACCGCCACGATCGTCCTCCTCGGCGTCGGCCTCGTCGTCCTCGCACGCCTGGCGCGCCCGCTCAACCTCTGGAAGCTCGGGCTCGTCGCGGCGATGCTGGGGTCGTATCTCGTCGTCCTCTTCACGCCGTTCCTGCGCGAGTTCTTCCTGCTCGAGATCCCGGACGTGCGCGAGTGGCTCGTCATTGGCGGAGCGGTCGCGGTCGCGGCGGTCGTCCTGGACGTCGGCCCGAGGCTGATCGGCTGGTGGGGAGAGGGCGACCGCATGCAGGCGCTCCCGCCCGTGGACGACACGCCGCCGGGCTGAGCGCGCGCCGCTTCGAGATGGGCCGTGCAGGTGACGAATCCGAGGCGGCCGAACAGCCGCAGCGCGACACGGACGTCCTGCTCGGTGGCGCCGCCGTCGGTGTGGTCACCGGGACAAGCTGGCTTCAAGCCCGATCGAGCCCCGGCTGTTTGTCCCCCGTTGCGAAAGTTCGGCTCGGGGGCGGCGCCCCGCCCCCGAGCGCTGGCACTCTTCTTCCCGGTCGAACGTAGGATTAGCAGTCCGCCGGATCGGCCGGGATGAGCAATGGTCCTGCGGCCGGTGCATCGAAGAAGGTGGCCACGAACACCGTCGGTTCATCCGTGGGATTGAAGGCGCTGTGGACGTGACCCTGCCCCGGATCGACGAAGGCCGTTCCGGCCGGGTACGAGCGTTCCGTGCAGGTAGCGGCATCGACGTAGACGAGTTCGCCTTCGACGACGTTGACGACGACCGGTCCTGCGTGGGTGTGCCAGGGGAACATTGCTCCGGGCTGCACCGTGAACCGTGCCACCACGGTGGTCGAGGGGTCCTTGACGTTTACGACCTGCGTCTTCTTGCGATCGAGCTTGATCCTGAGCTTCATGTGGACTGCGTCGGTGAAGACGGCGCGGTCGGTGAGAAACTCGGTGGCAATGGGCGGCGGTGGCTCCTGGGCTGCCGACGGCAGCACGTTGACGCTGACGACAAGGACGCCGACGAGCGCCGCTAGCACAGCAGCCGCTGCTCGCTTCTTTCTCCGCATGCCGCATCTCCCTTCGGTAGATCCCCAAGCGATGTTTGGGGGTTGTGCATTAATGCACAATTACGCACAGATCGAAAGTGCCGGATCCTGCGCTCGAACGGCGCAGCGCACGTGGCGGCCCATGTCCAACAGGGGCGCCTCACCTTCCGTCGGGGAGAAGAGAGCGACTGCTCAGGTTCGATACGTCACGAACCTGAGCGCGTGACGGGCCCGGGTATTCGTCGAGCACTCCGACACAAGCGGGGGGCCGGGGCGGGGCAACGAACGGGCTGCGGCCCCCGTCCGAAGTCCCAACGACGGGAAGGGAAGAGACCCGCCGGCCCCGGCCACGTCTCACTGTGGCTCAATCGAGAGCGAATCGCCACTACCCACGAGGGTTTGACCGGCCGCTTCTCCACTTTCGGGGAGAGAAAGACGACTGCGGCGGGGTCAGGGATCGCGCTTGGAAAGAACGTCATCGGCTCTGCGGGCTCGTCGAGAAAGGTTTCCAGGCCAGCAGGAACTTCCTCCGCCGGCCCGTCGCCTCGGTACCACTCGACGGTCCGGAAGACCCGGCCCCAGATACGTTTCGCGGCCGACCGGCTGGGGAAATCACGGGCACGGATCAGACGCGGGCCGGTGGCCCAGTCGGCGTTTGATCCATGCCTCTCCTACGGGACGAGCCCGATGCTCCGCGGCCGGAACGTCGGGCCGTCCCGTGGACCTTTTTCTCCCTTCGACGCGACCCGCCGCCGCCAGACATTTGCGAGAAGCACGGCGTAGGCGTGGCTGATTACGCGGAGACGTTCGGAAGGCGGGAGCTGAGCCCGGAGCGTGTGGCGGAGGCGAATGCGCGCCGACGCAAGACGCCGGGCTGGGCGTCGCCCGCGAGCCGGTACACGCGGAGGACACCATCGTGAGCTCGGCGGGCGTGAATCCTCGGTCCTTCTCGGCGGCGAGCCGGCAGAGCCGCTCGAGGCCATAGCGTGGCTCGATCACCAGGAGGTCGACGAAGTCCCGGGCTTCGGCGCGACCAAAGAGCGCGAGGACCGAAGCCCGGACCGGCCTGTCTTCCCGCGCGTCACCCAGGAGCGCCTGCGAACTGCGATCGCCCGCGCCTGCAGCGTCCGGAACAGCAACGGGGTCACCGCACGACCGACGCCATCGGCGGATCGGCCTCTGGCACCGCCAGGGGGAGACCTGGGCGCTGATCGGCGCACGGGTCGGCCAGCGCTCGCTCTCGGTGACCGCAGACACCTACGCGCACGTCCTGCTGGACGAGGCGAACTCGATCATGCGCGGCTTTGTGCCGAGCTCCAGAGCTGAGGTCGTCGGCGTCGGCGATCGATCTTCCCTGCGCCGACGACTTGGGCCGAACGCGTTGGTGATAGGCGAGAGGACGCTCGGGCACGCGACGATTTCCTCGGCCGGGACAGTCGCTTCGCGCGTCTGCTATTTGGAGGGCGGCACGAGCAGTAGGTGGCTCTCGACGACCGCCTCTGCCACCTGGACGAGCTTGCGTCCCGTCTGCTGCGACTGGGCGCGGAGAAGCTCGAACGCCTTTCTCTCGTCGATCGCCTGCCGCGCCATCATGATCCCCTTCGCCCGTTCGATCACAGCGCGGCGAGCGAACGCTCCTTCGAGGTTCGTGTACTCGGCGTAGCGGCGAATCGTAATGTCGATCGCGCTCTGCATTTCGCCCGGGTTGCCGTCGACGAGGTAGGCGAAGATCCCCCGCTTCGCAGCCTCGTTGACCCAGGTCACATCCTCGGCTTCGAGGAGCGCGATCACGGGGCAGCTGGCCTCCTTGACGATCTCGGAAATCATGTTGAGGGCGTGGGATCCGCTTACGCCGAGGCCGACGAAGGCAAGGTCGGGATGTTCTCGGTTGGTTGCCGCCGCCACCTCTGCGACCTCCAGTTCGCGCGAGATCACTTCGTGGCCGAGTCCGGTGACGATCTCGGCGATGCGCTCAAGCCGATCCTTGCGCTCGTTCGCGATCAGGATCCGTAAGGATGCCGGCTCAGCCACGAGGACTCCGGGCACGTAGTGTGGCGAACGGTTCCGTGTGTTCGATCAACATCAACATCCCTTGCTCGCATGAATGCTAGGGCCCCTTCCCGGCGCGGGCAAGGCGCGATAGACTCCGCGTAGCGACTGCCCAGCAAATTGCATTTGTGGCGCACACGTCGCGGGCTCACAAGCACCGAGCCCGCGCATGAGCCGCCCTCAGCAACAGGGTCGGAGCCGGCCAACGCCGGATGCCAAGGACGCGGGTTGCGAAAGGAGCGGCATGACGAACTCAGATAACGGGCGCGGGTGGTCGATGATGGCTGCCGTCAACGGCGTCCTCGACGACCTCCATCGTTCACTGGGCATAACCGACACCGAGTTCTTCTGCGAGTGCGGCCGCATCGACTGCAAAGAGCGGATGACGCTGACCCGTGCTGAGTATGCGCGCCTCCGGGAGGAGGCCAGGCCAGTGATGGTCAAGGCGCATGCCCGGCGCGGCCCACGCGCCGCCGGCCATCGGTCGGAGGCCGATCGTAGCTGGGTCTGGAACGCGAGCCACGATGCGACGGGTGTTCCAGAGCACGCATTCTGAGGACGGTCGGCAGGTTTGTGGGTGCGCTTGAGTGGTACGCGCGGCTCAGCCTCAAGTGATGGTGAGACTTCGAGCCGCAGGGGTCATTCCCGAACGCTGGCCCACGCGAACGCCACCGGCGGCGCCCGGTGTTGCACGTGGGACTCGACCTACGCGTGGGGTAACTGCGCAAGGCGGCGGAGACGCTCGTAGTACTCGCGCTCACCCGCGTCCTCGAGTCGCGGGAGGACCCGATCGAGGTCGTCGAGGCAGCTCCCGAGCACGGCCCGACGCGACTCGTCGAGTCGTCCCTTGCGGCTCAACCACGTCTGGACGCAGCCAGCGATGTCAGCGTCGAGCATCTACTCCAGCGATCTCCTCGCCGCGACGACGGTCCGGAAAGCGGACGCTGCAGTGTTCATTTCACAGCAGCTGAACTTCGGCGCCAGGCCACATCGCTGAACACTGGCACAGACGCGGGTAAGCCTAAGCTTCGGGCGTGGCGGTTCCGTTTCTGGACGAGCTGCGGGCATGGCACGAGAACCACGTGGCGCAGGGTGGGCGACGCGATGTCGAGGTGGCGTTTCACCAGGGATCGGACGAGAGGCCGAAGAGAGCGGCTTCTATCGTCGCTCGCGCAAACCATGCCAAAGGAGAGCTGCTCTTGTGGGAGTCGGGCGAGTGCGACATACAAGCTCTCGGGACCACCTCGACCGGCGACCCCGTGCAGCTGTTGCTTCGCTCACGCTTCCTGTCGCATCCGAATCACGTGAGGCTTGTAGCCGACGGACCTCGTCGCTGATTACTCGGCCAAATAGCTGCGTCGGGCGCCTGTGAGACTCGGCGGGGTCGGTCTGTCTGGGCTGTTTGCCAGCCTGGTTGTCTTCGTGCCCGAGCTCGTGAGCATCCAGCGCGTGGTCGGGCTCAGCAGTTGTCTCAGTTGACGAGAGAGAGGCCGCATTGGGCGCGGACGGAATGGGTCGACCTGGCGGGCCGACAGTTCGGCCGTCCAGTCACGTGGGTACTCGCCAGGCTCTGCCGCTCGCCGCCGGGAACGCAGAGTTCGACCGATTCGGCCTCGCTCGATCCGGACGAGGTTGTAGTCTGGAGGATGCGCGCGAACGGCAAGGGCAGGCGCCGCCTCACGAGCGGAGCGGGCCACGAGTCGCCCACGGCCTGGTCGCCGTAGCGCGGATCGCTCGAGCAGCGCCGCCGCCATAGAATCCGGAGAGATGACAGCCGAAGAGGACATAGCGAGCGTCGCGAGCCAGCTGGCCGCTCTCACTCACACCGTGGAGGAGATGGCGGGCGAGCTCAAGGAGGTCCGCGAGCGCGCGGAGAGCGACCGCGAGCGCACAGATACCCAGCAGGAGCGCATCGACCTCGCGGCACGAGAGCTGGCCGACGTCAGCGAGCGTCTCCAGGCTGCGGCGAACGCTCTCCGAGAGTCAATCTGACCGTCAGTCAGCGAGGGGCATGAGCCGGCTCCGCCACCTGTTCTAGAGTTGCCCTAATCGAACAGGAGACGGCAATGACGGCACTAGGGGACGAGATCGACCGCATCTTTCGACGCGAGGTGAAGTCTCTGCCCGCCTTCGAGAAGGCGCAGGCTGCGAGCGGTTCCGGGATCGCACCGCCCGTGCACGAGATGAATCAGATGCTGATGGGCCTGGCTATCGCGACGCAGCGTTCGCTTCACCTGCTCGCCGACCGTATCGAGGGCAGTGAGAATGCGTAACACGACGTTTCGCCGTACGCGCTTCCGCGCCCGCTTCCCCTGACTCGTATCGCGGACGATAGGCCCGCCAAATGCGCAGGGTTCTCCTCGAGTGGGCCGTGCAGGGATCGAACCTGCGACCTTGGGATTAAGAGTCCCCTGCTCTACCAGCTGAGCTAACGGCCCGCGGCGGTCAAGTCTAGCGCGGCGCCGCTCTCGTCCCGGCGGGCCACGGCGTCCGCGTCAAGCCCGCTCGAGGCGGCGGTGCGTGTACCAGGCGAGCGTCCGGCCGCGGCGGAGCGGGCGGGAGAGGAGAACGAGGCCGCCGAGGGCGATCCTGAGAGCCATCGTGTCGGCTATGTTCGCCGGCGGCGTGCGAATCCTTTCCGTCGTCGGCAACCGGCCGCAGTTCGTCAAGTCGGCCCCGCTCTCGCTGGCACTGCGCGCGCGCGGGCTCGAGGAGGTCGTCCTCCACACGGGCCAGCACTACGACCCTGAGCTCTCCGAGGTCTTCTTCGAGGAGCTCGATCTCGCCCCGCCGCGCCACCGGCTCGAGGTCGGCTCGGGCACCCACGGCGAACAGACGGGGCGCATGCTCCCGGGCATCGAGGCGGCGATCGTCGAGGAGCGGCCCGATGCCGTGCTCGTCTACGGGGACACGAACTCGACGCTCGCCGGCGCTCTTGCCGCGGGGAAGATGCTCGTCCCGGTCGCCCACGTCGAGGCCGGGCTGCGCTCCTTCGACCGGACGATGCCCGAGGAGCTGAACCGCACGCTCGTCGACCGCCTGGCGAGCCTGCTCCTCTGCCCGTCGGAGACGGCGCGCTCCAACCTCGCCGCCGAGGGCATCGTCGAGGGCGTCCACGTCGTCGGCGACGTCATGTACGACGCCCTCCTCCGCCTCGCTCCGATCGCGCGGGAGCGGTCGAGCGCGCTCGCGGACGCCCGGGTCGAGCCGGGCCGCTACCTCGTCCTCACGCTCCACCGTGAGGCCAACGCCGCCCCGGAGCCGCTCGGCCGGGTCGCGGCCGCGCTCGCAGCCCTGGACGAGCCGCTCGTCTTCCCCGTGCACCCCCGCACGCGGAACGCGCTCGCCGCCGCCGGGATCGAGCTTCCCCCAAGCGTCAGGCTCCTCCCGCCGATCGGCTATCTCGACTTCGCCGCCCTCGCCTCGCAGGCGCGCGTCGTTCTCACCGACTCGGGCGGCGTGCAGAAGGAGGCCTACTGGTACGGCGTCCCCTGCGTCACGCTACGCCGAAACACGGAGTGGACCGAGACGGTCGAGGCCGGCTGGAACAGGCTCGCGGGCACCGACACGGAGGCGATCGTCGCAGCGGTCAGCGAGGCCGCTCCGCAGGAGGAGCGCCCGCCCCTCTACGGCGACGGCCGCGCGGCCGAGAGGATCGCAGACCTGATGAGTACGATGAGACGCCGTGAAGCCTGAAGTCGCCATCCTCGGCGCCGGCTACGTCGGCGTCCCGCTCGCCCAGGTCTTCGCCGAGGCCGGCGTCGGAACGGTGCTCGTCGAGGTGGACGAGGAGCGGGTTGCGGCGCTCGGCCGCGGCGAGAGCTACATCGAGGACGTCTCGCCCGCGGCGCTCGCGCCGCTGGTCGAGTCCGGGGCGATCAGGGCGACGAGCGACTACGACGCCGCGCGGGAGACCGACGCGATCCTGATCGCGCTCCCGACGCCGCTCTCCGTCAACCGCGAGCCGGACCTCTCCATCGTCCTCGACGCCACGCGCGCGCTCGCCGAGCGGCTGCGCCCCGGCCACCTCGTCGTCCTCGAGTCGACGACGTACCCGGGAACGACCCGGGAGGAGCTGCTCCCCATCCTCGCCGCGAGCGGTCTCGAGGTCGGGCGGGACTTCAACCTCGCCTTCTCGCCAGAGCGCGTCGACCCCGGCCGGACCGACTGGACGACGAAGACGACCCCCAAGGTCGTCGGCGGCGTCACCGCGGCCTGCACGGAGCGGGCGTGCGCTCTCTACGAGCGTGCGATCGAGACCGTCCTTCCCCTCTCCTCCCCCGAGACGGCCGAGCTGACGAAGCTGCTCGAGAACATCTTCCGCTCGGTGAACATCGCGCTCGTGAACGAGCTCGCGCAGCTTTGCGACCGGATGCACGTCGACGTCTGGGAGGTGGTCGAGGCGGCGGCGACGAAGCCGTTCGGCTTCATGAGCTTCAAGCCCGGCCCCGGCCTCGGCGGGCACTGCCTACCGGTCGACCCGTTCTACCTCTCCTGGAAGGCGCGCGAGTACGACTTCTACACGGAGTTCATCGAGCTGGCGGGAAAGGTGAACGAGAACATGCCGTACTTCTGCCTGGAGAAGATCACGCGCGCGCTCAACTCCCGGGAGAAGGCGGTCAACGGCAGCAGGATCCACCTCCTGGGCGTCTCCTACAAGGCAGACGTCGCCGACCTGCGCGAGTCGCCCGCGCTGAAGCTGATCGAGCTTCTGCGGGACGAAGGGGCGGTGCTCTCCTACCACGACCCGCACGTCCCCGAGCTGCCCGACTACGGGCTCTCCTCGCAGTCGCTCGACGGCACCCTCGAGCGGGCGGACTGCGTCGCCATCGTCACGGCGCACTCCGGGATCGACTACGACGACCTCGCCGAGCGGGCCGGGCTCGTCGTCGACTTCCGCAACGCCACGGGGCGGAACGGCACGCTCAACGGCAGCGTGTGGAAGCTGTGAGCGCGAGCGCACCGGCCGTCGGCCTCGCCGGTCTCGGCCCGTGGGGCACGAACCTCGCCCGGAACTTCCACGAGCTCGCGCGCCTCGCCCGCATCTGCGACGCCGACGACGAGCGCCTGGCCGCCGCCGCGGGGCGCTATCCGGCGGCCGCGACCTCGTCCGGCCTCGAGGAGCTGCTCGCGGACGACGACCTCGACGCGATCGTGATCGCGACGCCCGTCCCGACGCACGCGGCGCTCGCCCGCGAGGCCCTCGCGGCGGGCAAGCACGTCTTCGTCGAGAAGCCGATGGCGCTCTCGGCCGCAGAGGCCGAGGAGCTCGTGACGCTCGCCGAGGAGCAGGGGCTCGCGCTCATGCCCGGGCACCTCCTCCTCTACCACCCAGGCATCGTCAAGCTGAAGGAGATCGTGGACGGCGGGGAGCTCGGCGACGTGCTCTACGTCTACGGCAACCGAGTCAACCTGGGCACGATCCGGCGCGACGAGAACGCGCTCTGGAGCCTGGGCGCGCACGACCTCGCCGTCATCCTCCACCTCCTGGGCGAGGAGCCCTCCGAGCTGACGGCACACGGCGAGTCGTTCCTGAAGGAGGGCGTCGAGGACGTCGTCTTCTGCTACCTGCGCTTCCCTTCGGGGAAGACCGCGCACATGCACCTCTCCTGGCTCGACCCGCACAAGATGCGCCGGATGACCGTCGTCGGGACGGGGAAGATGGCCGTGTTCGACGACATGGAGCTCGATCGCAAGGTGACCGTCTACGACAGCGCGGCCGAGCCCGCTCTCGGCACGTACGGGGAGTGGAGGACGCGGACCGGCGACGTCTACAGCCCGCGCATCCCCAACAGCGAGCCGCTTCGCCTCGAGTGCGCGCACTTCCTCGGCCTCGTGCGCGGGGAGGGCGACCCGCTCGCGGCCGCCCGCGACGGCCTCGCAGTCGTGCGGGCGCTCGAGCAGCTCCAGGCCTCGCTCGAGCGGGAGCGCGTCTGAGCGCTCGGGTCGCCGGGAGCGCCGTCGTCTACCCGGGCACGATCCTGGGGGACGACGTCGAGATCGGCGACAACGCCGTCGTCGGGAAGCCGCCAACGCTCGGCGAGCGGTCGACCGCGAGCCGGGAGGAGCTGCCGCCGCTCGTCGTCGGAGACGGGGCCCGGATCCTCGCCTGCGCCGTCGTCTTCGCCGGCAGCCGCCTCGGCCGCGACGTCATCGTCGGCGACCAGGCGTGCGTGCGCGAGCGCTGCGACCTCGGAGACGAGGTCGTCGTCGGCCGCGGCTCGCTCGTCGAGAACGACACCACCGTGGGCGCGCGCACGCGCATCCAGGCGAACGCCTACGTGACCGCCTACTCCACGCTCGAGGAGGACGTCTTCGTCGCCCCCGGGGTCGTGACCACGAACGACCAGCTCATGGGCCGCACCGAACGGCGGCACGAGCTCCGGAAGGGCCCCACCATCCGGCGCGGCGCCCGCATCGGCGGCGGCGCCGTCCTGCTGCCCGGCGTCGAGATCGGCGAGGAGGCTTTCGTCGGAGCGGGCGCCGTCGTGCTCGGCGACGTCCCGGCCCGTGCCGTCGTCGTCGGCAATCCGGCGCGGCAGATCCGCGAGGTGCCCGAGGACGAGCTCCTCGGAGGTTGAGCCTCAGCCCTGGACGACGGTGACCGTGGGGCTGACGCCGGCGGCGGCGGCCGGCCCCGCGACCGAGCGCGCCCGGTAGACGCCGGGCGTGAGCTCGAAGTGCGCACGCCACGTGCCGTCGGCCTGGACGCTCGCCGTGCCGACGAGCTCCCAGGCGCCGGACGGCGTCTCGCGCTGGATGGCCACCGCGGTTCCTTCGAGCCCCGGATCGGTGACGCCGAGGAGCGAGCCCGCCCTCTGGGCGGCGGCGAAGCGGAGCTGCGGCCTCACGTTCACCTTGACCGCAGCGGTCTTCCCGGACGGCGAGCTCAGCCGCCATCTGGTCGTGACCGGGGGCTTGACGCTCAGCGTCAGGGTTCCCGAGACGCCGGTGCGCTGGACTTCCCAGGGGCCGGAGCCCCGCTTGCGCTGGAGCGTCACGTTCCCGACGCTCCGGACGAGGATCGTGAGCTGCGTCCGCTCCCCGGCGTCGATCGTCCGCTTCGCCGGATTGATACGGAGGACGCCCACCGTGAACCACGTCGAGCGGAGCCCCAGCAACGAGCGCATCGTCGCGCCGCTCACGGTGTTTTGCGCCCCTCCGGAGCCGACGATGGAGACGCTCGAGACGCGGCTCGAGCCGTTGCGGGAGACGGTCATGTCGCGGACGCCCGCGGGGACGTTCGAGCCGAGCTTCTGCTTGATCTGCTTCCCGGTCCAGACGCAGTCGGGCTTCGAGCCGACGCAGTCCACCTCGGCGTCGGTCGGGCCCCAGCGATGGTGCGGCGAGAGCTTCGAGTACGGGTCGGGGACGCTGGTGAGGTACGAGAACGAGGGCTGGCCCCACTCGTGGTGCTTGGCCGCGGTCTTGCCGCCGGACGTGGAGTGGTAGAACGTCCAGGCGAAGGAGCCGTCCGACGTGACGACCTCTCCAGCCGTGGCCGAGACGGCTTGGTCGGTGCGGGGGTGCTCGGCCGCGACGCCGCCGTAGACCTGGCTCCGGGTGTCCGGGTAGAGGTCGAACCACCCGCTCGGCTTGCGGCTGACGAGCCCGTACGTGCGCGCGATCACCGCCTGCGCCTTGAGCGCCTCCATGTGCCAGGAGGACGGCATCTCCCAGGCGACGACGCCGCGCAGGTACTGCTGAACGCCGATGTCGTTCCTGGCCGAGAGCCTGCCGCCCGCCTTGCGAACGTCGATTCGTCCCCGGTAGGCCTTGCCGTTCAGGCGCAGCGGGCTGCCCCCCGGCTTGAACGTCGCCGTCCCGGTGAGCGTGCGCGTGGCGCCGTTCGCGCTCACGATCTTCATGTCGGTCTTGAGCGTGTGCGTTCCGGCCAGGAGGTTGTAGGTCTTGCCGCCCGCCGTGACCGTGAAGCCGACGGGCGACGAGATCGCGAGCGAGCTTTGGCCCTCGGCGAGGAGCACGCGCACGCGCGAGACGCCGGCCGCGCCGAGCGTCGTGCCGCGGTAGTAGTGCTGGAGGATCTCGTCGTAGTCCTTCCCGGCGTCCGCGAGCCCCTTGGCCCCATACTGGGCCAACCCGATGCCGTGGCCCCAGCCGTTGCCCTTGAAGACGAACGTGATCGCCGGCGACGCCGCCCCCGCGCACGCGAGCGCGACGACGAGACCGACCGTGAGAGAGAAGACCCGACGCATTAGTCGCTTTGACTGTCGGCACTCAGGGTACGGAAGTCGAGTAAGGATTGCGTGAACCTCGGACGTTTGAGCGCTCCCCAGCGCGGTAAGCCTGGGAGGTGCCCGCTGGCAGCGAGTTCCTCCCCGACCGGTACCGAGAGCCGAGGCTGATCGCCCGCGGGGGGATGGGCGAGATCTACGTCGCCGTCGACCGGGAGCTCGACCGGCGCGTCGCCGTCAAGGTGCTCGACGCCGACGTGGCCCGGACACCCGATCTCCGCAGGCGCTTCCGCCGCGAGGCGCTCACCGCCGCCCGCCTGTCGGGCCAGCAACACGTGGTCACGATCTTCGACGTCGGCGAGGCGGACGGCCGCCCCTTCATCGTCATGGAGTTCCTCCCCGGCGGCACCCTCGCCGAGCGGGCGCGGTCGCAGCCGGTTCCGCCCGAGACGGCGCTCGACTGGCTCTCCCAGGCGGCGGCGGCGCTCGACGCGGCGCACGCCAACGGAATCGTCCACCGGGACGTGAAGCCCGCGAACCTCATCTTCGACGGCCGCGACCGGCTCACGGTCGTGGACTTCGGGATCGCCAGACTGGCCGACGAGACCGCCGGCCTGACCGCCCCCGGCACGGTGCTCGGGACGCCGGGATACCTCGCGCCCGAGCAGGCGCAGGGGCACGTGACGACCGCGGCGAGCGACCGCTATGCGCTCGGCGTGGTCGCCTACGAGCTCCTCACGGGTGGCCGCCCCTTCGCGCGCTCGTCGGAGACGGCCGAGGCGGCCGCCCACGTCGGCGAGCCCGTGCCGCCCGCATCGAGCCGCGGGCCCGGGCTGCCGGTCGCGGTCGACGCCGTCTTCGAGCGGGCACTCGCCAAGGATCCCGCCGCCCGCTATCCCACCGCTGCTGCCTTCGTCGCGGCGCTCGCGGACGCGCTGCGGGAGCGGCCGCCGGCCCCTGTCTCGCGGCCGCGAAGGCTCCCGGCGGCGGCCGTGCTCGCAGTCGTCCTCGGCCTCCTGCTCGCGGGCGGCGTCGCCGCCGTGCTCCTCGCCCCGGGCGGCGAGGACGTCGCCGCCCCTGCAGCCGACCCGGGGGGCGGGGCGACGACGGTCGTGGAGACGGTGACCGAGGCCGCCGAGGAGGACCAGGAGCCGGCGCCTGCGGCCGTCGAGCCCGCCGCGACCCCCCAGGAGGCGGCCGAGCTCAACGACCGGGGGTTCGCCCGCATGCAGGAAGGGCGCTGGCAGGCGGCGCTCCGGCCTCTGCAGCGCGCCGTGCCCGCGCTCCGGGGCACGTACGGGGACGACTTCCGCTACGAGGCCTGGGCCGAGTACAACCTCGGCCGGACGCTCGTGGAGCTGGGCCGCTGCGACGAGGCCGTCGGCCACCTGGAGCGCTCCCGCGCGCTCCAGGGAGAGCGGCGCGAGATCACTGAGGCGCTGGCGCGCTGTTCCTAGCGCCTGCGGCCGGGCCGCAGGACGCTCACGGGATTCCCCGTGCCGCGGGCTTGAGCCGGTGCGAGGCTCGGAGCAGCAAGGAGGTGGCCCCATGACGACCGGACACTCGACCCACCGACTCCCGGCGTGGAGGCGACGCCGCTTTCTGCCCGAGACGCGGCTCGGACGCCGGGCGGTCGGGCTCGCGGTCGCGCACGTCCTCCTGATCTTCACCTGGAGCCTCGACCCGCTGGGCGCGTTCCCGGGCCTTGCCGTCGGCCTCGCCGCCGGAGTCGTCGCGTTCCTCGCCCTCCGGCGAGGCGACCGGGCTATCGCAGTCTTCGCCGCGTTCGTCCCGCTCGTGAACACGGTGCTCTTCGTGGTCGGCTCGATCCTGATCCCGCTTCTGACCGAGTAGGGCGGGCGCGGGTGAGCTAGGAGAGCCGTTCGGCGTACTGGCGGCGGTAGAAGTCGAGGTACTCGCCCGACTTGATCGGCTCCCACCAGGAGCGGTTGTCGCGGTACCAGGCGACGGTCTCGGCGAGGCCGTCCTCGAAGGCCCGGCGCGGCTTCCACCCGAGAGCCTCGAGCTTCGTGGAGTCGAGCGAGTAGCGGCGGTCGTGGCCGGCGCGATCGGTGACGTGGCGGACGAGGCCCGGGTCGGCGCCGGTCAGCTCGACGATCCGCGCCGTGATCTCAACGTTCTCGCGCTCGTTCCCGCCGCCGACGTTGTACGCCTCGCCCGGCGCGCCCTCGCGGAGGACGTGCTCGATGCCGGCGCAGTGATCCTCGACGTGGAGCCAGTCCCGCACCTGGCGGCCGTCGCCGTAGAGCGGCAGCGGCTGTCCGTCGAGCGCGTTCGTGACGAAGAGCGGCACGAGCTTCTCCGGGTACTGGTAGGGCCCGTACGTGTTCGAGCCGCGCGTGATCGACGCGTTGACGCCGAAGGTGCGCACGTAGGCGGGGATGTGGAGGTCGCCCGCGGCCTTGGCGACGCTGTACGGGCTCGACGGGGCGACGGGGTCGATCTCGGTCGCCGAGCCTCCGTGCTCGAGGTCGCCGTAGACCTCGTCCGTCGAGACCTGGACGTAGCGGGCGCCCGTACGGCGCACCTCCTCGAGCAGCACCTGCGTCCCGAAGAACTCGGTGCGGCCGAAGTCGGTGGCGCCGAGGATCGAGCGGTCGACGTGCGTCTCGGCCGCGAAGTTGACGACCGCCTCGCAGCCGGCCGCGGCGGTGGCCACAGCCTCGGGGTCGGCGATGTCGCCGACGCGGACGTCGCAGTCGACGCCGTCGAGGTTCTCCCGGCGCCCCGAGTACGTGAGCTTGTCGAGGACGACCGCCTCGTCTCCACCGGCGACGAGGCGCTTGACGAAGTGGCTCCCGATGAACCCGCAGCCGCCGGTGACGAGAACCCGCATGGGTCGGATGCTAGTCCGTCAGCCGCTCGGGGCAACCCCGAGGCGGTCGAGGCACTCGCGGAGGCCGTCACGCCAGTGCGGCAGACTGGGGGCGCCCTCGCGCTCGCTGCGCAGGACGGAGTAGGACGGCCGCGGGGCGGGGCGGCCGAGCTCCTCCGTCGTGATCGGGACGACGCGGCAGTCGATCCCCGCGTCCTCGAAGATCGCCTCGGCGAAGTCAGCCCACGTGCAGTCGCCCGCGGCGGCGACGTGCCAGATCCCTCGGGGGAGGTCGAGCAGCTCGCACGTCGCCCGGGCCAGGTGGCCGACGTACGTCGGGCAGCCGCGCTGGTCGGCGACGACACGCAGCTCGTCCCGCCGCCGGCCGAGCTCGAGCATCGTCCGCACGAAGTTCCTGCCGGTCCAGCCGAAGAGCCACGAGCTGCGGACGATCCACCCGTCCTGCACCTCTCCCTCGCCTGCGAGCTTCGTCCGCCCGTAGGCGGAAAGGGGATGCGGCTCGTCCGACTCGACGTAGGGCTCGCGCTTCGTCCCGCCGAAGACGTAGTCGGTGGAGTAGTAGACGACCGGCGCGCCGAGGGCGGCGACGTTGCGCGTGCCGTCGACGTTCACGCGCCGCGCGCCGTCCTCGTCGGCCTCGGCGCCGTCCACGTCCGTCCAGGCGGCCGCGTGGAGGACGAGCGACGGCTCGACATCGACGCGGATCGGCTCCGCAACGTCGAGCTCAGTCCGCGAGCACGCCCGCGCGTCCGGAAACTCCTCCCGGAGGGCGGCCCCGAGCTGGCCGCCCGCGCCGGTGATCAGGACGCTGCGTCCCGCTCCGAGAGAGTCGGCGACTGCGTGCTCCACAGATGTCGGACGCGCGGGTCGTCCCAGGAGATCCCGTGCTCGTCCGGGTCGGCAGGGTCGTACTCGCGGGTGACGTGGTAGCAGAAGAGGAGGTCCGTGAGAGCCTCGAAGCCGTGCGCGTGGCGGCCCGGGATGTAGACGGCGACGGGGTTCTCCTCGCCGATGTCCGCAGTCCAGGTCTCGTCCGTCTCGCGGTCGAGGACGACGACGCGCGCCGTGCCCGCGAGACAGACGAAGAGGTCATCCTGGCCGCGCTCGTGGTAGTGGAGCCCGCGGATCACGCCCCGGCGCGAGAAGGAGACGTTCGTCTGCACCGTCCGCGCGGGGAGGAGGCTGTCGCGGCGGATCTCGGCGAACCAGCCGCGCTCGTCCTCGAAGACGCGCAGCGGCAGGAGCAGCATGCCGGGAAGGACGGTCATGGAAGCTTGTTCGCCCCCGTCTCGTCGATGAGGGCGCCGATCCGCGCCAGCGCCTCGTGCGTGCCGGCGTCCCGCCACCAGCCGCGCACGCGGGCCGAGCGCAGGCGGCCCGCCTCGGCGTAGCGGCGGTTCACGTCGGTGATCTCGAGCTCGCCGCGCGAGGAGCGCTCGAGCCCGCGGATCATCTCGAAGACGTCGGGCGGGTAGCAGTAGAGGCCGACGACCGCGTCCGCCGAAGGAGGCGAGTCGTAGCGCGTGTCCACCACCCCGGCCTTCTCGACCACGTCGACCACGCGGCCGTCGTCGCCGTAGACGACGACGCCGAAGCGCTCCGGGTCGGGCACCTCCCTGACGAAGATGAGCGCGTCCTCCGGAGCCGCCGCCCACTCCCGCACTGCCTCGGTCTCGGCGTATTCGAAGATGTTGTCGCCGAGGCAGACCACGAGCCGCTCGCCGCCCGCGAAGGACTCGGCCATGCCGACGACCTCCGCGATCCCGCCGGGCTCAGTCTGCACCTTGTAGGAGAGGTCGAGGTCGAAGAGGAGCCCGTCGCCGTCGCGCCTCTGGACGCGCCCGTCGCCGAGGAGGTCGATGAAGTCGCCGGCGTGCCCCTGCCCGGTGACGACGAGGACGTCCCGGATCCCGAGAAGCTGCATGAGCTGGAGCGGGTAGTAGACCATCGGCCAGCGCCCCACCGGCAGCAGGTGCTTGTTCGTGAGGCGCGTCAGCTCCTGGAGCCGCGTCGCCTCACCGCCCGCGCAGATGAGCCCGCGCGCCTTGATCGCCCCTCCCTCCATGATCGGCAGGATGCTACTCGGCGTGTGTACCGTCCGGTCGTCGTGCCCGACGACGTCGTCTACTACGCCGCCGCGAGCCTCGACGGCTACATCGCCACGGCGGACGGCGGGGTGGACTGGCTGAGCGACGCGCCCTCCGGCGACTACGGCTACGACGCCTTCTTCGCCGAGGTCGGCAGCATCGTCACCGGACGGACGACGTTCGACCAGGCGGTCGGCTTCGCCTGGGCCTACGGCGACAAGCCGGCCGCCGTCCTCACGAGCACGCCGCTCGGCGAGGACGCGCCGGCCTCGGCCTTCGCGTGGGACGGCTCCGACCCCGCCGGCCTCGTCGCGCGCCTGCGGCGGGAGGCGCGCGGTCGGGTCTGGATCCTCGGCGGCTCGCGCGCGGCCGGCCTCTTCCTCCGGGAGGGCCTCCTCGACGCGGTCGAGCTCGGCGTCATCCCCGTGCTTCTGGGCGACGGCATCCCACTCTTCCCCGACGACGTCGGCCTCCACCGGCTCGAGCCCGTCGAGGCGCGCGCGGTTCCCGGCGCCGGCGCGCTCCTGCGCTACCGCGTTAGACGCTGAGCGCAGCGCGGAAGGCCGACTCGGCGTCCTCGCCGTAGACGGCGAAGACGACGCGCTCGAGCGTGCGGGGGTCGTGGGCGCGTGCCTCGCCGACCATGATCCGGGCACATTCGGGAAGAGGGAACCCGCCGACGCCCGTCCCGAAGGCGGGCAACGCGAGCGAGCGGCAGCCGAGCTCGTCGGCCACCTCGAGAGAGCGCCGCGTCGTGCGGCCCACGAGGTCCGCGTCCGTCCGCAGGTCCTGGCCCATGACGGCTCCGTGGATGACGTGCCGCGCGGCGAGGCGACCGGCGCCCGTGGCGACGGCGTCGCCGAGGGCGATCGGCCCCTTCGCCGTCGCCTCACGCTCGATCTCCTCGCCGCCGGCGCGCTTGATCGCGCCCGCGACGCCCGCGCCCATCCAGAGGCGGTCGTTGGCCGCGTTGGCGATCGCATCGACGTCCAGACGGGTGATGTCGCCCTCGACTACCTCAAGCTCCATGCGCCGAGCCTAGCGGCCGGCCGGGGACGGCGCCGGGCGGCCCGGGCCCTTCGGCCGGACCGGCGACGGCTCCACCCGCACGAGCCGGGCGACGCGGGGAGGCAGCCACCAGTTCCAGCGGCCGAAGAGCGCCATCGCGCTCGGGACGAGGAGCGCGCGCACGATCGTCACGTCGATGAGGATCGCCACGGCGAGGCCGAAGCCGAACTGCTGCAGGCCGACGATCGACCCGGCGACGAAGCCCATGAACGCGGCGACCATGATCAGCCCTGCCGCCGTGACGATCCGCCCGGTCCTGGCCAGCCCGAGTGAGACGGCGCGGAGGTTGTCGCCCGTCTCGTCCCACTCCTCGCGCATGCGCGAGACGAGGAAGACCTCGTAGTCCATGGAGAGGCCGAAGACCATGGCAAAGACGAAGACCGGGATCCAGCCCTCGATCTGGTCGAAGCCGATCAGCCCGAACCACTCGGCCGCGCCCCACTTGAAGAAGACGACGAGGAGCCCGTAGGCCGCGCCGATCCCGAGCAGGTTGAGGACGATCGCCTTGAGCGGGATGAGAAGAGAGCGGAACGCCCGCAGGAGGAGCACGTACGTGAGCAGGAGCACGGCGAGCACGAGCCAGGGGAAGGCGCCGTAGGTGACGTCGAGGAAGTCGACGCCGCTCGGCGGCCCGCCGCCCGCGTAGACGGCGACCGCGTCCGGGAACCCGGCCGCCGGGACGATGTCGTCGCGCAGCCGGTCGACGAAGTCGAGGGCCTCCGGCACCCCGTACTCGCTCCTACCGACGACCTGCAGCTGCAGGTACTGCCGCGTCGTGTCCACGTACTGGACGCTGGCCGGGTCGAGAGTGACCGCGGCCACCTCGGGGTCGGCGGCGAGGCCGGCCTGGAGCCGCTCCAGCGAGGCACCGACCGCCGCGTCGTCGACGCCTCCGGGCCGGCCCGTGTCGAGCACGATCGTCGTCGGCGCGAGCGCGCCCTCGCCCACCTCCTCCGAGATGATGTTGAGGCCCTGGACGCCCTCGAGACCCTGCGGGATGCCCTTGTTCGAGCCGGGTCCGACCTCCATCGTCAGGACGGGCAGGGCGAGCGTGACGAGCAGCGCCGTCGTCGCCGCGGCGAAGGCGGCCGGCCGGCGCATGATCATGCGCGCGAGGCGGGCCCAGAGGCTCCGCTCCTCGTCCTCGCGCCGGGCGAGGACGCGCCGGGGGACGAGGCGCACGCGGTCGAGCGGCCCCGCCGTGAACCAGAGCAGCACGGGGAGGAGCGTGAGCGCGCAGACGACGGAGACGAGCGGGATCATCAACCCGCCGATCCCGAAGCCGCGCATGAACGGCAGAGGCATGAAGAGCATGAGCGCGAGCCCGATCCCGACGGCGGTGCCCGAGAAGACGACCGCCCTCCCCGCGGTCTCCATCGTCCGCACGAGCGCGTCCTCCTTCGTCCTCCCGCTCGCGAGCTCCTCGCGGTAGCGGTGGACGACGAGGAGCGAGTAGTCGATGGCGATCGCGAGGCCGATGAGGGAGACGAGCTGCTGCAGGTACGTCGTCAGCTCCATGAAGTTGGCGAAGATCCAGACGATCCCGAGGGTCGTCGGGATGGTCACGAGCGCGAGCAGGAGCGGGAGGACGGCGGCCGCCGTCCCGAAGACGAAGACGAGGATGAGGACCGCGATGGGGACGGCGATGAAGAACTCGCCCACCTTGATGTCCTGGGCGAAGACCGGGTCGAGGTCGTGCTCGATGGCCGCCTGCCCGGAGACGAACGTCTCCGCGCCGGGAATCTCCCCGACGGCCTCGCGTATCGGCGCCGTGTAGCCCTTCGCGTCTGCCGGCTCGAGGTTGGAGACGATCAGCGCCGTGACGACGCGGTCGGAGACCGCCTGGACCGAGGCCACCTCCGACGTGGGCAGGACGCTCGACGCGGCGAGCGCAGCCTGCTCGGCCGGAACGAGGAGGCTCTCGGCCGAGCCGGGCTCGCCCCGGACGACGATCGTGAACGACCCGGTCGACTTCTGCCCGAAGCGCTCCTCGAGGATCCGCTCGGCCCTCGCCGTGTCCGTCCCGGGTAGCGAGAAGCGGTTCGTGAGCAGGTCGCTGAGGCCGCTCGCCGCCACGACGGAGACGAGGAGGATGGCGCTCCAGGAGCCGAGGACGGCCCAGCGCCAGCGGATGACGCCGCAGGTCAAACGCTCCATCTCACGGCCTCTCAAGGGTCGGGTGGCGGGCAGGAGCCGAGCAGGCTCAGCGTAGCTACTCCACCTCCTTCAGCATCCGCTCGAGCTCGCCCGTCTGACGGCGGAGCTGCTTGAGCTCGGCGGCCGCGCGCTCGAGCGCCTCGGCGGTCCGGCGCTGGCCCTCCGACGACTCCTCCGCAAGCTGCTGGTAGGCCCGCTCGCGCTTGGCCGAGAGCCCGGTCCGGCCTGTCGAGAAGATCTGCCAGATCAGGACGCTGGCGACGATGGTGACGAACGCGATGCCGGCGATGGCGATGCCGGCGTCGGCCCAGCTCGTGGCTGCGTGGATCATGCTCCTTCCTCCTTCCCCTCGCGGTCTCCCAGCGTCCGCGCCGCCTCCGCCACGTGTTCCGGCGTCAGGGTGAGCGCGAACGGGGTGACCTCGAAGAACTTCATGGCCTTTCCCTCCTCCGAGAGCTCGAGCTGCCCCGACACGAGGCCGGCGGCCTCGAGCCTCTGCAGGTGCACGTGCGCGAGCGGGCGACTCAGGCCGACGTCCCTGGCGAGCTGGCTGACGTGCACCCGGCCCCGCACCAGGGCCGCGAGGATGCGGAGCCGGTGCGGGTTGGAGAGCGCCGCCAGGACGCGGACGAGCTCGTCGCCCGTGAGCGAGTCGAAGTTGGGTCTGCTTTGAGATTTCATATGACAACTTTCTTTTACACATGACTACGTGCCCTGTCAAGCGGGGCGGGGCCACGTGGGTGGGGGATCAGCGGCCGAGAGAGCGGCGTGCGGCCTTGCGCGCGCGGATGCCCGGCGCGAGGCGGACGGCCGCGACCCAGACATAGAGGAGGAGGCCGAGCGCGGCAGCCGCGGCCTTGAGGATGCGGCCCATGGCTACGATTGTCGCATGACCCGCCGCAGGGACCCCGCCAGACTCTCCAGCGACATGGAGGAGCTCTTCGCCGATCTCTGGCACCACCGGCTGGTGCCGCAGCGCCTGGGCTTCCGCCCGCGCGTGGACGTCTACCGGACGGAGGAGCCGGCCGCAGTGCACGTCGTCGTCGAGCTCCCCGGGATCGACCCGGACGGGATCGACGTCGCGGTCGCCGACGGCGTCCTCTCGATCTCGGGCACACGCACGCGCGAGTCGGAGTCCACGCGACGCTACGAGCACATCGAGATCGACTACGGGCCGTTCGAGCGCCGCCTCGCCGTCGGAGACGGCCTCAACGCGGGTGCGGCCGAGGCGCACTACGAGCGCGGGCTGCTCACGATCGTCCTGCCCGTGGCCGCACGGAAGAGCGGGCCGACGCGAATCGCCGTCACGCGGGGCGAGCAATGAGCGTCCCCGAGCCCCTCACCGAGGAGCTGCTCGCGGGGGAGCCTGGGCTGCTCCCCATCCTGCCTCTACGGGAGTCGGTCGTCTTCCCCTCGTCGGTGACCCCGCTCGCCATCGGCCAGGAGCGCTCCATCCGGCTCGTTGACGAGGCCGTGGCCGGCGACCTCAGGATCGCCCTCGTCACCTCGCGCTCGCCCGACGTCGAGACGCCCGAGCGCGCGGAGGAGCTGTACGAGGTCGGAACCTCAGCGATCGTCCACAAGATGATGCGCGTCCCCGACGGGACGCTGCGCGTGCTCGTCCAGGGCCTCGAGCGGGTCCGGCTGGACGGCATCGACGAGACCGAGCCGTACCTCGTCGGGCGCTTCACCCCGATGCCCGACGTCGTCGCGCGCGAGAAGGAGGCAGAAGCGCTTGCTCGCTCGCTCGAGGCGCTCTTCGCCCGGATCGTCGCCGCCGCGCCTTACCTTCCGGAGGAGCTCGAGTTCGCCGCCGCGAACGCGGAGAGCCCCGGCGTGCTCGCCAACCTGATCGCCTCCACGATCCGCCTCAAGACCGAGGAGAAACAGGAGCTCCTCGAGGCGGCGGACGTCGAGGAGCGCCTGCGCAGGCTGACGGCGATCCTCTCCCGCGAGCTCGAGGTCTTCGAGCTGGGGACGAAGCTCCAGTCGCAGGTGCAGGAGGAGATGGACAAGACGCAGCGGGAGTTCCTCCTCCGCCAGCAGCTGAAGGCGATTCAGGAGGAGCTCGGGGAGGGCGACGAGCAGCAGGCGGAGATCGCCGAGCTCCGCGGGAAGGTCGAGGCGGCGGAGCTCCCCGAGGAGGCCGACCGGCAGGCGCGCCGCGAGCTCGACCGGCTCGCGAAGCTGCCTCCCGCCGCGGCCGAGTACGGCGTCATCCGCACCTACCTGGAGTGGATCCTCTCCCTCCCGTGGTCGGAGGCGACCGAGGACGACCTCGACCTGAAGCGCGCCCGGCGCATCCTCGACGAGGACCACTACGACCTCGACAAGATCAAGGAGCGGATCGTCGAGCACCTCGCGGTGCAGAAGCTCAAGCACGAGCTCTCCGGGCCGATCCTCTGCTTCGTCGGCCCGCCCGGCGTGGGCAAGACGTCGCTCGGCCAGTCGATCGCGCGCGCGCTCGGGCGCAAGTTCGTGCGCGTCTCGGTCGGCGGCGTCCGCGACGAGTCGGAGATCCGCGGCCACCGGCGCACCTACATCGGCGCCATGCCCGGCACGATCGTCCGGGCGCTGCGCGACGCCGAGTCGAGGAACCCGGTCTTCATGATCGACGAGATCGACAAGATGGGCTCCGACTGGCGCGGCGATCCGTCGAGCGCGATGCTCGAGGTGCTCGACCCCGCGCAGAACCACTCGTTCCGGGATCACTACCTCGACCTCCCCTTCGACCTCTCGCAGGTGCTCTTCATCTGCACCGCGAACCAGCTCGAGACGATCCCCGCCCCGCTCCGGGACCGCATGGAGATCATCCCGCTCTCCGGCTACACCGAGGACGAGAAGGTCGGGATCGCCCGCCGCTATCTCGTGCCGAAGCAGGTGACGGCGCACGGCCTCGACCCGAAGCGCGTCACGTTCACCGAGAGCGCGCTCCGCCTCCTCGTCCGCGAGTACACGCGCGAGGCGGGGGTCCGCAACCTCGATCGCGAGATCGCCGCACTCTGCCGCAAGGCGGCGCGGGAGGTGGCGGAGGGGAGGCGCAAGGGCGCCCGCGTCGACGAGAAGCGTGTCCGCGCGTGGCTCGGGCGGCGCCGGTTCCCCAGCGACCCCCGCAAGCGGACGTCCGACCCCGGGGTCGCCACGGGGCTCGCCGTCACGCCCGTGGGCGGCGACGTCCTCTTCGTCGAGGCGACGGCCATGCCCGGCCGCGGCCGGCTCACCGTGACGGGGCAGATCGGGGACGTAATGCGCGAGTCGGCGCAGGCCGCCCTCTCCTGGGTGCGCGGCCATTCCTCCGCGCTCGGGCTCGAGTCGGACTGGTTCGAGGGACGCGACGTCCACATCCACGTCCCGGCCGGGGCCGTGCCCAAGGACGGGCCGTCGGCAGGGGTCGCCATGGCGACCGCGCTCGCCTCGCTCGCCCTGGACCGGCCGGTGTCGGAGGAGGTGGCGATGACCGGCGAAATCACGCTCACCGGCCAGGTGCTGCCGATCGGCGGGGTGAAGGAGAAGACGCTTGCCGCCCAGCGCGCGGGCGTCTCGACGGTCGTCCTCCCGAAGGACAACGAGCCGGACCTGGACGACCTGCAGGAGGACGTGCGCGAGTCGATGCGCTTCGTCCTCGCCGAGTCGATCGACGAGGTCTTCGACGCGGCTTTTCCCGGCGGCCGCGTCCTGGAGTTTTCCCGCACGGCCGGCGGGTAGATAATCCGGACGACCCGAACGACGAAAGGACGACGATGAAGGAGAGAATGACCGGCGCAGTCGACACGGCGCGCCCCTACGTGGAGCGGCTCGCTCAAGACGATGACCTCCACGAGCACGTGAAGAAGGCGTACGAGTCGGCGCGGAAGATCTACGACGAGCTGCTCGGCGACCGTGGCGCCACCGGCCTCGCGATGCGGGTGGCGCGCGACAAGGACGTGCAGGACGAGCTCCGCAAGGCCGTCGAGGAGCTGCGCAAGGCGGGCGACCGCGTCCAGGGCAAGGACTCGCACACGGCGCGGAACACGACCCTCCTGCTCGCGGGGATCACGCTCGGCGTGCTCTTCAACCCCATGACCGGGCCCGACACGCGCAAGTGGCTGAAGGACAAGGTCCTCGGTCCGGACGAGCCCGTCGAGTTCACCTCGAACGAGAACTAGTGGCCGGAAGGACGACGGCGGCCGCTAGCCGCCGCCGTCGTCGCCGAATCCGGGCTGGGCGCCGACGATCACCGGCCCCGGCCCGGCTTCGCCGAAGAGGTCCGGCATGACCAGGTACGACGCGAGCGTGTCGTCACCGAGGCCCGAGAGCGTGGAGATGTCCTCCGCCTGCAGGAGCACGGCGCCGGCCTTCGGCGCCCGCCCCGGATCGGGCGTCCAGCCGCCGAAGTCGAGGTCGTCGAGGCGCAGCCAGGCGTTGAGGTACGGGTACGGGTTGATCACGCCGTCGTAGCCCATCCAGAGGAGCTCCCGTGGGTGGACCTCGAAGTGGAGGTGGGGTGGCGTTCCCACCGCGTCCCCGGTAGCCCCGACGAAGCCGATGACGTCGCCGGCCTTCACCGCCCGGCCTTCCTGCGCGAGCGGGGAGAAGGCCGAGAGGTGGGCGTAGTAGAACTCGTTCCCCGCTCCGTCGCGCAGCCAGAACCGGTTGCCGCCGATGTCGTTCCAGCCGACGTTGAAGAGCGTCCCGTCGGCCACGGCGAGGATCGGCGCGCCGAGCGGGGCGAAGATGTCGTTCCCGTGGTGCCAGCCGGTGGTCGCGCGCGCGGCGCCGAAGTCGTCGGTGAAGGACGCGGGCCCGTACACCGGGAACACGTAGCCGCCGCGCGTGAGCCGGGGCTCGACGCCGGCCGGCGGGTTGGCGATGCTCGGCGGCACCGTCGTCTTCGACCCCGGCGGCGTCGGCACCGGGTCGCGCGACGGCTGCTGCCCCGCGCCTCCCTCGGCGGGCGGTGGCGTCGGTGCCGGGGGCGGTGGTGCCGGGGGCTGCGCCTTGGGCGCGCTCGCGGCCGCCTCGGCGTAGCCGAGCATGATCTCCGCTCCCGCGGGGAGGCCGCCGTGCGCGGCCGTGAGGACGACGTGCAGGCCGATGGCGAAGCTGCGGTAGCCGAGCCGCTTCGCGTTCTGGCGGACGACGGCCTGCTCGAGGACGACCACATAGCCCCAGTCGCCCAGGCCGACGCGGGTGTTCGGCGCGGCCTCCACGCTCTTGCCGAGCACGACGAGGTTCGAGATCGACGACCCGCCGAGCGAGCCGGAGGCGGCCTCGCCGTTCGCACGGGCGGTGGCCTTGACGAAGACGGCGTCGGCGGTGATCTCCCCGCCGAAGAGCGAGATCGACTGCACCGTCGAGCTGCCCACCGCGGTCGCGCCGTTCGCGATCGTGCCGGTCCGTGCCGAGGCGGAGAGCCAGCCCGCGGCCGCGGCGTCGCCGTAGGACCAGCCGTTCAGGGTCCCGCTCGAGCGGGGCGGCGCCGCGACGCTGGCCGCCAGCTCACGCGTGCCGTCCGGGAGGACGACGCGGACGCCGATGGCCTGCGAGGACGAGTCCGGAGGGCTCTGCGCGGCCACGGGAGCGCCGAGGGCCAGGATGCCCAGGGCGAGAATCGTCGCGTAGACGCCGCGGTGGCCCACCTCCGAGAGGTTAGCGGCCTCGACGGAAGAGTGAAACCGCCTAGGGCGCCTCGAGCCGGCGCGCGAACTCCCGGAATCGCCGGCGGGCGTCCTCGTCCGGGCCGACCGGCTCTTCCTCGGCCAGAGCCGGGTCGGTGGCGACCTCCCTCCCGACTGCGAGCACCTCGGCGCGAACCGCTTCGAGCACGGCCGGATCGCCCAGGAGCTGGTCGACCCACGTGCCCTCGCCGCCGGGATCGAGGTCCCGCTCGACGAGGAGGCCGCCGAGGAGGATCCCGACTCGGACGTACGCGAACGTCCGAAAGGCCAGCTGGCGCCGCGGGGAGGCGGCCAGCACGGCGAGCTCGGTGTCCTCCGACTGCAGCCGCTCGACAATCTCGCCGATCGGCTCGTCCACGAGCGGGAAGAGGAGCTCGTCGCCCATCCTCGTGAAGTCTACGGCCGGCGCGCCGACCAGACGAGCTGTCCGGCGACGACGAGCAGGAAGCACGCGAAGAGGTTGCGCAGGAGCGCCTCGTCCAGGGAGGTGGCGAGCGCCGCGCCCGCGGTCACGCCCACGACCGAGGTGACGCCGACGATGAGCCCCTCGCGCCAGCGGACGTTCCCCTCCTTGTGCTGCTGCCAGGCGCCGAAGGCGACCACCGGGATCATCGCCGCGAGGGAGGTCGCCTGGGCGCCGAGCTGGCCGAGCCCGACGACGAGCGCGAGCGTCGGCACGAAGAGGACGCCGCCGCCGACGCCGAACAGGCCCGAGAGCACGCCGGCGCCGAACCCGAGGACGAGCGCGAGTGCGACGGTGCTCGCGCTCATTCGAGGAAGAGGACGACGGCGACGGCGACGAGGAAGAGGGCGAAGAGCAACGTCAGGTTGCGGGAGGTGACGAGCCGCTGCAGGCGGACGCCGGCCAGCGAGCCGGCGAGCGCGGGGAGCCCGACGAGGAGCGCGGCGTCCCAGTCGACGTGGTCGAGGAGCGAGAACGACGTGGCGCCCCAGACCGCGGTGATCCCGATCGCGGCGAGCGAGGTGGCGGTGGCGACACGCGCGTCGAAGCCGAGAAGGACGACGAGAGCGGGGACGACGATGATGCCACCGCCGACGCCGAAGAGCGCGGCCAGGAACCCCGAGGCGACGCCGGTCCCGCAGGCGACGAGGAGCGAGCGTTTGGCCGACGGCACGCCGCGTATCCTAGGCGTGCCGATGGAGGCTTCCGACCTTCTCGCCCCGCTCGCCGCCGCGCCGGACCGAAGCGCGCTCGTCCTCGACGTCGACGGCACGCTCGCGCCGATCGTGGCCCGGCCGGAGCTCGCAGCGGTGCCCGAGGCGACCCGGACCGAGCTTCGGCGCCTGGCCGCCGCCTACCTCCTCGTCGCGTGCGTGAGCGGCCGCGCCGGGGAGGACGCGCGGCGCCTCGTGGACGTGGACGGGATCGAGTACGTGGGCAACCACGGGCTCGAGCTCGACCCGCGCGCCGAGGAGCTCGCCTCGGAGATCGCCCGCTTCCGGGAGGCAGTCGGTCTGCCCGTCGAGGACAAGCGGCTCTCGCTCTCCTACCACTACCGCGAGGCCGCCGACGAGCGCGCGGCCGTGGCCCAGCTGAAGGAGGTGGCGGCACGCGCCGAGGCGGGCGGGCTCGACGCCCGCTGGGGGCGGAAGGTCCTGGAGATCCGCCCGCCGGTCCGGGCGGACAAGGGTACGGCCGTGCGCGCGCTCCTCGAGCGCTCCGGGGCGCGGCTGGGGCTCTACGCCGGCGACGACACGACCGACCTGGACGCCTTCGCCGGCCTCCGGGCCGCCGGCCTCGAACACGCCGTGCAGGTCGCCGTCGCCTCGGACGAGGGCCCCACGGGGCTCGCCGATGCGGCCGACGTCGTCGTCGCGGGCCCCGAAGAGATGGCCGACCTCCTGCGTCGCCTCTAACCCGAAGATCCCGAGCAACAGTCCGTTGCGAGGCAACGCCGGCGCTGCGAAGCCGGATCAGCCGGCGATCGCGTCCGCCTGCCGCTGGAGGAGCTCCCACGCACGGCGGACGTCGGTCTCCGTCGTCCGGTGGTTGCCGACGGCGAGTCGCAGGACGTAGCGGCCGTCCAGGACTGTGTGCGAGAGGTAGGCCTCCCCGGAGGCGTTGACGCGCGCGAGGAGCGCCTCGTTGTCGCCGTCGGAGCCCTCCCGTCGGAAGCAGACGACCGAGAACGGCACCGGGGCGACGACGTCCCATCCCGGCGCCTCGTCCACCCACGAGGCGAAGAGCCTCGCGATACGCACGTGCTCGCGGATGATCGCCCGCAAACCCTCGCGACCGTGGCAGCGGATCACGGCCCAGAGCTTGAGCGCGCGGAAGCGGCGGCCCAGCGCGGGCCCGTAGTCCATCAGGTTCGTCACGTCCTCCTCCGCCGTGCGCAGGTACTCCGGGACGAGGCTGAACGCCTCGCGGAGGACGGCCGGCCGCTGCGTGTAGAGGACCGAGCAGTCGATGGGCGTGAAGAGCCACTTGTGCGGGTTGACGACGAGGGAGTCGGCCCGCTCGACGCCGGCGAAGGCCCAGCGGTGCTCCTCGCAGACCATCGCCGATCCGGCGTAGGCGGCGTCCACATGGAGCCAGGCCCCGGCCTCGGCGCAGAGAGGGGCGATCTCCTCGACGGGGTCGATGGACGTGCTCGACGTCGTCCCGACCGTGGCGACGACGGCCGCGACCTCGCGCTCGCCGAGCCCGCCGGCGAGCGCGTCCGGTCGGAGCCGGTACTCGGCGTCGGCCGGCACCTTGAAGACCTCGAGTCCGAGCAGGCGCGCCGCCTTGTCCACGGAGGAGTGCGCGTGCTCGGAGCAGAGGACGGCGCCGCCGGGCCGCAGGTGCCGCGCGGCGGCGAGCGCCGCGAGCGTCGACGTCGAGGCGGTGTCCTCGATGTGCCCGTGCAGCCCGCCCGGAAGCCCGAGGAGCTGGGCGAGCCAGTCGACGGCGAGCTCCTCGAGCTCGGTCGCCGCCGGCGAGGTCCGCCAGAGCATCGCGTTGACGTTGAGCGCGGCCGTGACGAGCTCGGCGAGGATCCCCGGCTCGCTCCCGGAGACGGCGAAGTAGGCGAGGAAGCGCGGGTGGTTCCAGTGCGTGATTCCCGGCAACAGCACGTCGTCGAGGTCGCGGAGGACGGCGGCGAACGGCTCGGCGTCCTCCGGCGGCGAGGCCGGAAGGGCGGCTCGAATCTCCCCCGGCTCGACCTGTGCCAGCACCGGCAGCTCGCCGACCCTCTCGAGGTAGCGGGCGACCCACTCACTCGTCGCCGCGAGGTCGTCGCGGAAGGCGCTCACTTCAGGAGCTTCCCCACCTGCGCCCACGTGCGCGTGTTCACGACCTGCTCGGCCGTCACCCAGCCCCGGCGGGCCTGAGCGACGCCGAGCTCGAGGTTGTCGAGCTCGTGGATGCGGTGCGCGTCGGTGGAGACGACCAGGAGGACGCCGGCCTCGGCGGCCGCGCGCGCGTGCGCGTCGCGGAGGTCGAGGCGGTCCGGCTGCGCGTTGATCTCGAGGAACGTCCCGGTCGCGAGGGCCGTCTCGAGCACGCGCTCGAAGTCGAGCTCGTAGGGGGCGCGCCGGTTGATCTTGCGCCCCGTGGGGTGGCCGATGCAGTCCACGTGCGGGCTCTCCATCGCCGCGAGCATGCGGCTCGTGAGTCGGTCGCGCGGGCCGTCGAAGCCCGAGTGGATCGACGCCATCACCCAGTCCCGCTGCGCGAGCTGCTCGTCCGGCAGGTCGAGGCTCCCGTCGGCGCGGATGTCCACCTCGACGCCCGAGAGGATCGTGATCCCCGAGAGGCGCTCGTTCAGCGCCGCAATCTCCTCCGCCTGACGCTCGAGCCGCCCGTCCCGCAGCCGCCTGGCGTGGTCGCAGATGGCCACGTAGCGGTGGCCGCGCTCGAGCGACGCGAGCGCCATCTCCTCGAGCGTGGCGCGGCCGTCCGACCAGTTCGTGTGCATGTGCAGGTCGCCGCGCAGGTCGGCGAGCTCGACGAGACGCGGCAGCTCGCCCGCGCGCGCGGCCTCGAGCTCGCCCCGGTTCTCACGCAGCTCGGGCGGGATCCACGCGTAGCCGAGGTGAGCGTAGACCTTCTCCTCCGACGCGGCCTGGAACGTCTCGCCGCCCTCGACGTCGGCGACGCCGTACTCGGAGACCGAGAGCCCGCGCCGGACGGCGTCCTCGCGCAGGGCGACGTTGTGGTCCTTGGAGCCGGTGAAGTGCTGGAGGAGGTTGCCGTAGCTCTCCGGCGGCACGACGCGGAGGTCGAAGCGCAGGCCGTCGTGGGAGACCACCATCGCCTTCGCGGGCCCATGGGCGACGACCTCCGCCACCCAGGGGCGCCCGGCGAAGAAGGCCGTCAGCGCGGGCGGGTCGGCCGCCGTGGCGATGACGTCGAGGTCGCGCACCGTCTCGGAGCGGCGGCGGACGCTGCCTGCCTCCGACACCCGGTCGGCGAGCCCGCTCTCCTCGATCTCGGCTACCGCGCGGCGCACGGAGCCGAGCACCTTCCCGAGGAGGGTCCCCCCGGTCGCGGCCGACGGGCGAGCCGGAGCGGAGAGCGCCTTGAGCACCTTCTCCTCCGACTTCGGGCCGAGGCCGGGGAGGGCGCGCAGCTTCTCCTGCTCGGCGGCCGCACGCAGGTCGTCGAGCGACTCGACCCCGAGCTCCGACCAGAGCTTGCGCGCCGTCTTGGGTCCGAGGCCGGGGACGTGCATGACGTCGACGAGGCCGGCCGGCAGCCTGGCGCGCAGCTTGGCCAGCGCCTGCAGGTCGCCCGTCTCGGCGAGCTCGACGATCTTGGCCTCGATCGTCCCGCCGATCCCGGAGAGCCGGGTTGCCTTGCCGTCGAGAGCAAGCTGCGCGACGGGGACGGCCGACTCGCGGATGCGGGCCGCCGCGCGTCGGTACGCGGCGAGCCGGAACGCGTCGGCGCCGTCGAGCTCGAGCATGTCGGCAAGGAGCTCGAAGCGCTCGGCGAGATCGGAGTTGCGCGGCAGCTCGGTGGGCACGGCGGCGATGATACGCGGGTGAGCCTGGTCGTCTGCCTCCCGACCTACGACGAGCGCGAGAACCTCGAGCCGATGGCGCGCGCGCTCGGGGGCGTACTCACCGCGGGCGGGCTCGACGCGCGCGTCCTCGTCGTCGACGACGCCTCGCCGGACGGGACGGGCGAGCTCGCCGACCGGCTGGCCGGGGAGCTCGGCTTTCTCGACGTGCTCCACCGCGAGCGCAAGGAGGGGCTCGGCCCGGCGTACGTGGCCGGCTTCGCCCGAGCGCTCGCGTCCGGCGCCGACCTCGTCGCGACGATGGACTGCGACTTCTCACACGACCCGGCCGACCTGCCCCGGCTCGTGGCGGCGGCCGAGCGGGCGGGCGTCGGGCTCGGCTCCCGCTACGTCCCCGGTGGCGGCACCCGCAACTGGGGGGTCGTCCGGCGGTTCGTCAGCCGCGGCGGCTCCCTCTACGCGCGCACCCTCCTCGGCCTCAGGGTGCACGACCCCACCTCGGGCTTCAAGGTCTACCGGCGAGACGTGCTCGAGGCGATCGATCCCGCCCGCATCGAGTCGCGCGGCTATGCCTTCCAGGTGGAGACGGTCTTCCGCGCCCTCCGTGCCGGGTTCGCGGTCGAGGAGGTGCCGATCGTCTTCGCCGACCGGGAGGAGGGCGGGTCGAAGATGGGAGCCGGGATCGTCCTCGAGGCGGTCCTCCGCGTGCCGCGCCTGCGGCTCGCGGCACTGCGCGGCCGGCTCTGAGCCTGCGTGTATCGTGATCGCCGTGATCGAGGTCGGCGACGACAGCTTCGAGCAGGAGGTCCTGCGGGCGGACGTGCCCGTCGTCGTCGACTTCTGGGCGCCCTGGTGCGGCCCGTGCCGAGCCGTCGCCCCCGTGCTCGCCGACATGGCCGCCGAGCACGGCGAGCGCGTACGGTTCGCCAAGCTGAACGTGGACGAGAACCCGCAGACCCAGGCCCGCTACGGCGTCCTCTCGATCCCGACCGTGATCCTGTTCCAGGGCGGCGAGCCGCAGGAGACCGTCGTGGGAGCGCGCTCGCGCAGCCACTACGAGAGCGCCTGGGCCCGCTGGCTCTCGCCCGCCGCCTGAGCGGCTCCGCGCGCTAGGAGCCCGCGAGGTCGAGCCGGCGGAGGAACTGGGCGTTGACCGCCACGACAACGGTGGAGACGCTCATGAGGACCGCGGCGACCGCGGGCGCCAGGCTGACGCCGGCCCACGCGAGCGCTCCGGCGGCGACCGGGATCGCGACGACGTTGTAGCCCGCCGCCCAAACGAGGTTCTGCACCATCTTCCGGTAGCTGGCCCTCGACAGGCGGATGATCCGGAGCACGCCGCGCGGGTCGTCGCTCGCGAGCACGATGCCGGCGGACTCGATCGCCACGTCCGTACCGGCGCCGATGGCGATCCCGACGTCCGCGCGGGCGAGCGCCGGAGCGTCGTTGACGCCGTCGCCGACCATCGCCACCCGCCGGCCGCGCCGCTGGATCTCCCTGACGACGCCGTCCTTGTCCTCGGGCAGAACCTCGGCGAAGACCTCGTCGATGCCGAGCTCCTGCGCGACCGCGTCCGCCACCTCGCGGGCGTCGCCCGTGACCATCGCGACGGAGACGCCCAGTGCGCGCAGGCGCTCGACCGCCACGCGCGACTCGGGCCTGATCTCATCCTCGAGCGCGAGCGCGCCGGCGATCTCACCGTCGCGGACGACGTAGAGGACGGCGGCGCCCCGAGCCTGCCAGCGCTCGACGTCGCCGGCGAGCGTCTCGGGGAGCGCGAGCCCGCGCCCGCGGAGGAGCGCGGGGCCTCCGATGGCGACCCGCTCGCCGCCGACGGTCGCCTCGACCCCGCGGCCGGTGAAGGAGCGGAAGTCGCTCGCCTCCGGAACCTCGCCGCGGTCGCGGGCGGCGGCGACGATGGCGCGGGCCAGCGGATGCTCGCTGTCGGCTTCGACCGCCGCGGCGGCCTCGAGGAGCGCCCGCTCGTCTCCGTCCGCCGCTGCGAGGCCGGCGAGGACGTGGGCGCCGCGCGTGAGCGTCCCCGTCTTGTCGAAGAGCACCGTCTCGATCTCGCGCATGCGCTCGAGCGAGAGACGGTCCTTGACGAGCACGCCGTTCCGGGCCGAGAGCGCCGTCGAGACCGCGATCACGAGCGGGATGGCGAGCCCGAGCGCGTGCGGGCAGGCGATCACGAGCACGGTGACCGTGCGGACGACCGCCGACTCCGGCTGACCGACGGCGAGCCAGGCTGCGAACGTCACGGTGGCCGCGGCGACGGCGGCGTAGAAGAGGAAGGCGGCCGCCCGGTCGGCGAGCGCCTGGGCGCGCGAGCGCGAGCGCTGCGCCTCCTCGACCAGACGCTGGATGCCGGCGAGCGCGGTCGCCTCGCCCACCGCGCCGACGCGTACGCGCAGAGACGACCCGAGGGCCACGGTCCCGGCGACCACCCGCTCGCCCTCACCGCGCGTCACGGGGCGGGACTCGCCGGTGATCATCGACTCGTCGAGCTCGGCCGTTCCTTCCACGACGATCCCGTCGGCGGGCACGCGGCCGCCCGGGCGCACGAGCACCACGTCACCCTCGGCCAGTGAGGACGTCGGAACGGGCTCGACGCCGCCCGCGACGACCCGCTCGGCCTCGTCCGGTAGGAGTTCGGCGAGGGCGCTGAGGGCGCCGCGGGCCTGGCCGACGGCGCGCATCTCGAGCCAGTGGCCGAGAAGCATGACCGCGATCAGCGCCGACAGCTCCCACCAGAACTCGAGGTCGAGAAGGCCGAGCGTGGTCGCGGCGCTGGCGACGAACGCGACCGTGATCGCCATCGCGATCAGGAGCATCATCCCCGGCTTGCGGGAGCGGAGCTCGCTCCAGCCGCCGGCGAGGAACGGCCAGCCGCCGTAGACGAAGACGAACGTGCCGAGCACGGCGGGGACGAGGTCGGACCCCGGGAAGGCCGGCGCCGTGAAGCGCAGCCAGTCCTGGATCATCTCGCTGTAGGCGACGACGGGGAGGGTGAGCGCGAGGACGACCCAGAAGCGCGAGCGGAACATGCCGGCGTGGTCGCCGTGGTCGTGCCGTCCGTAAGCGTGCGCGTCGGCGTGTTCCCTGCCCTCGTGGGCGGCATGGACGTCCGCATGCGCTTCGCGCTCTGTCATCATATACCCCATGGGGGTATCAGTAGCAGACGTCCCGCTCCGGGTCAAATACCCCTAGGGGGTATAGAATGCATCCCATCCCGCCAGGCCGGCCGGCCGGACGCCCGACCCTTCCTCGCAGCGGCCGACGACGGGCAGCCCGCTCGCCTCCGCGTCCTCCGGCGCGAGCGCGGCGAGAAGCTCGTAGTCCTCGCCGAGCGTCCAGAACGGGAGGTCGGCCACCGCCTCGATCCCGCGCGCCCGCGGGATCCCCTCGAGGTCGAGCACGAGCCGGCATCCCGAGCGTTCGGCGATCCGGGCCGCGTCGCCGGCGAGGCCGTCGGAGAGGTCCACGAGCGCGTGCGCGACGCGCGCGAGCCGCTTCCCCTCCTCCAGCCGGAGCGGCGGTCGCCGGTGGCGGGCGACGAGCTCGTCGAAACCGGCGAGGCCCTCGCGGAGGACGTGCAGCCCGGCCGCGGCGGCGCCGAGGGGGCCGGTGACGACGAGGAGATCTCCCGGACGCGCGCCGGCCCGCCCCGGCACGCGCTCGCTCCGCCCGACGGCGGCCACGGTCACGACGACCGCGCCCGCGCGCGTCGTGTCCCCGCCCGAGACGGGAACGCCGGTCTCGGCCAGGCCCTCGTAGAGCTCGACCGCGGCGGCGGCCTCCGTCTCGGCGGGAAGGGCGAGGCCGACGAGCAGCGCCTCCGGCTCTGCGCCGAGGGCGGCGAGGTCGCTCAGGTTGACGGCGGCCGCCTTCCAGCCGAGATCGCGCCACGAGGTCCACTCGCGGCGGAAGTGGACGTCCTCCACGAGCGTGTCCAGGGTGACGACGACCCCGTCCGCGAGGACTGCGCCCTCTGCGTCCTGGCCGCCCGCGAGCCCGCGCCGCTCGAGCTCAGCGAGGAGCCCGAACTCCCCGAGCCCCTCGAGCCTCAAGGCCGATCACGTCGACGGGACCGGAGCCTGCGCCGAGCCCTGCCAGGCCGCGCCGCACCGCCTCCGAGGCGATCGCAGCCGCCTCGCGCGCCGCATCCTCGAGCGTCTCCCCGTGGGCGAGCAGCGCGGCGAGGCTCGCAGAGTGGGTGCAGCCGGCGCCGTGCGTCGCTTCGCCGGTGTGGCGGACGACCGGGATGGGGACGTGGCGCTCGCCGTCGTAGAGCCAGTCCACGGGCTCGGCGCCGTGGCCGCCGGTGACGACGACAGCGGGCGCCCCGAGCTCGTGGATCGCCTCGGCGAGCTCCTCGCGGTCGGCGTCGTCCGCGTAGGGCCGGCCGGCGAGCGCGCAGGCCTCGTGCAGGTTCGGCGTCACGACGCTCGCGAGGGGGAAGAGCTCGCGGACGAGCACTGCGACCGCGTCGTCCTGGAGGAGCTTCGCCCCCGAGGCGGCCACCATCACCGGGTCGACGACGAGCGGCACGTCGCGCGCCGAGAGCTCGTCGGCGACGGTCGCGACGATCTTCGCGCTGAAGAGCATCCCGGTCTTCGCAGCGTCCACGCCGATGTCGTCGAAGACGGCGTCCAGCTCCGCCCGGATGAAGTCGGGCGGCGCCTCGTGCACCGCCGTGACCGCGGTCGTCGACTGCGCCGTGAGCGCGACGATCGCGCTCGTCCCGTGGCAGCCGAGGTTGGCGAAGGCCTTCAGGTCGGCCTGGATCCCGGCGCCGCCGCCGGAGTCCGAAGTGGCGATCGTGAGGCAGCGGGGAACCACGTGGACGCAAGCTAGCATCGCCGGGATGGCGACCGCCGTGACCTGGGAGGAGGTGCTGGAGGGCGAGGAGGTCGCCTACCGCACGGAGGTCCCGGCCCGGGCCGCCCGCTCCGTCCCCCTCCCCGACGTCCACCCGAAGCTCGCGGCGGCTCTCGGTGTGCGCGGGATCGAGACCGTCTACGCGCACCAGGCCGAGGCGCTCTCCCGCGCCCGGGCGGGGGAGCACGTGCTCGTCTCCACCGGCACCGCAAGCGGGAAGACGCTCGCGTTCAACCTGCCGGTGCTGGACGCGCTCGCCGCCGACCCGAAGCTGCGCGCGCTCTACCTCTACCCGACGAAAGCGCTGGCCCAGGACCAGGTGCGGGCGCTGGGCGAGCTGCGCGTCCCGCGCGTGCGCGCGGCCGTCTACGACGGGGACACGGAGCGCGAGCGCCGCTGGCAGATCCGCAAGTGGGCGAACGTGATCCTCACGAACCCGGACATGCTCCATGTCGGCGTCCTCCCGCACCACGACCGCTGGGGGGACGTGCTCACCAACCTCCGCTACGTGATCGTGGACGAGGCGCACGTCTACCGCGGCGTCTTCGGCTCACATGTCGGCAACGTCCTGCGGCGCCTGCGGCGACTCGCCGGCGTGTACGGGGCCGAGCCGCAGTTCCTGCTCGCGTCGGCGACGATCGCCAACCCCGCGGGCCTCGCCCGCTCCCTCCTGGGCGTGGACGCCTCCGTCGTCGGTGACGACGCGGCGCCGCGGGCCGCCCGCACGGTCGCGTTCTGGAACCCGCCGGTGCTGGACGAGGCCCTCCAGCTGCGCGCCAGCGCGCTCGGCGAGGGGTCACGCCTGCTCGCCGAGCTGGTCTCGCGCGGGCTGCGCACCATCTGCTTCACCAAGAGCCGCCGCGCAGCCGAGCTGGTGCACCGCTTCGCAAGCGACCGCCTCGACGCCGAGACGGCCGCGCGTCTCTCCCCCTACCGGGCCGGGTACACGCCCGCACAGCGGCGCGACATCGAGCAACGGCTCGTCGCGGGCGAGCTCCTCGGGGTGACGGCCACCGACGCACTCGAGCTCGGGATCGACATCGGCCTCCTCGACTGCGCCATCTCGGTCGGCTTCCCGGGGACGGTGGCGAGCCTGCGGCAGCAGTGGGGGCGGGCGGGGCGCCGGAGCCACGGGCTCGCCGTCCTCGTCGCGAGCGAGGACGCGCTCGACCAGTTCTTCATGCGCGAGCCCGAGGCTCTGATGGAGCGGCGCGTCGAGGCCGCGATCCTCGACCACGCGAACCCCCGCATCCTCGACGGCCACGTGCTCGCCGCCGCCTTCGAGGGGCCGCTGGACGACGCCGACCGCGAGACGCTCGGCAACGAGGCGCTCGACCGGGCCGAGGCGCTCACGGAGACCGGCGAGCTCCGGCGGACGGCGGCCGGCTACGTCTGGGCCGGGCAGGACTACCCGGCAGGACGCGTGTCTCTGCGCTCGGCGAGCCCGGAGTCGGTGGCGGTGATCGAGGCCGCCACGGGCTCGGTGCTCGGCATCGTCGAGCGGGAGCGGGCGTACTCGACCGTGCACGGAGGCGCGATCTACCTCCACCTGGGCGAGTCCTACCGCGTCCTCGAGCTCGATCTCGCGACGCGCGCCGCGCTCGTCGAGCCGTTCACGGGCGACTACTACACGCAGGCGAAGAAGGAGACGACGACCGCGATCGAGGAGGAGCAACTCGCCGAGCAGCGGCTCGGCCTCGAATGCTTCTTCGGGCGGGTGAGCGTGACCGAGCAGGTGATCGCGTACCAGAAGAAGTCGATCCGGGACCAGGTCACGCTCGACCTCGTCGCGCTCGAGCTGCCCCCGACGACGTTCGAGACCGAGGCTGTCTGGTTCGTCCCGGCGGAGTCGCAGCTCGACGGGCTCGAGCCGCTCCCCCGGCTTCTCGGATCGCTGCACGCGGCCGAGCACGCGATGATCGCCGTGCTCCCGCTCTGGGCGATGTGCGACCGCTGGGACATCGGCGGGCTCTCGACGAACCTCCACTTCCAGACCGGGCGACCGACCGTGTTCGTGTACGACGGGCACGCCGGCGGGGTGGGGATCGCGAGGCGCGGCTACGACGAGCTCGAGGGCTGGGTCGGCGACACGGAGCGCCTCCTCGCCGGCTGCCCCTGCGCCGACGGCTGCCCCTCCTGCGTCCAGTCGCCGAAGTGCGGGAACCTGAACGAGTTCCTGGACAAGGAGGGCGCCCTCACGCTCCTTCGCCGCATGCTCGCCGCCGCCTGACTCGAGCGGCCACGTCCGGGGTCTGACCCCGTACGTGGCCGGAGAGGATGGCGAATCCGCCCGATTCCTGTGGAGGCCGAACGGACGTGGCTGGAAGGAGGAGTCCTCGAGGTCGGGAGCGGGTTGGAGGGTCGGCTCCGGACGAAGGGCCTGTCCGGACCGCCCGCGATCCCGTCCACAGAGCATGACCGCCGGGGACACGACAGGGGTCAGACCCCGGGCGTGGCCGGAGGGGACGGGCCCGCTTCAGGTGGCGCGGCGCGGGCGGGGGACGAGCTCGCCGCCGCAGTTGGGGCAGACAGCGTCCATCGCCTCCGTGCACGCCGGGCAGAACGTGCACTCGTAGCTGCAGATGCTGGCGTCGCCGTCCGAAGGAAGGGGAGCGCCGCAGCGCTCGCACTCGGGCCTCAGCTCGAGCGCCATGCCAGCCTCACCCGACCTCCGCGAGCCGCAGGGCGCGCTCGACGGCCTCGGCCGGCGTCACGGCCCGCTCGATGCCGTCGCCGTCCAGCTCCCGCCCCGGCTCGAGCACGACCACCGGACGCCCGAGGAGGCGGGCGTACGCGATCTCCGCGAGAGTCCCCCAGCCTCCGCCGACCGCCACGGCGGCCTCGCACGACGCGACGACGGCGAGGTTCCGCGCGTGTCCGGTTCCCGTGGCGACCGCGTAGTCGATCCACTCGTTCGCGGCCCTGGGCGTCTCGCCGGGAAGGATGCCCACGGTGGTCCCGCCGCCCTCCTTCGCGCCGCGGGCGGCGGCCGCCATCACCTCGTCGAGGCCGCCGCAGACGACCACGCAGCCGCGCTCCGCGAGGAGCCGGCCGACCTCCTCGGCCGCGGAGACCCACTCTGCGCCGCTCCCGATGACTGCGATCTGGGTCATTCGGCGATGATACGACCCGTGGCGGTGGCTACTCGCAGCGCCCGCGGGGGCACGCTGATCCTCGGCGGCGGCTTCGCCGGCAGCTACGTCGCCCGCCTCCTCGGCCGGGCCGGGGCGACGATCGTCAGCCCGGAGAACTTCATGCTCTACACCCCGATCCTGCCCGAGGCGGCGTCCGGCACGCTCGAGCCGCGCCATGTCGTCGTCCCGCTCCGGCTCATGTGCCCGCACGCCGAGCTCCTGCTCGGCAGGGCGACGGCGCTCGACGAGGAGGCCGGGCACGTCCGCGTCGTCACGCACGGCGGCGAATCGGAGATCGCCTACGACCAGCTCGTCGTCGCGCTCGGCGCGGTCGCGCGCACGCTGCCGATCCCGGGGCTCGCCGAGCACGCGCTCGGCTTCAAGAGCCTCGCGGACGCAATTCGGCTTCGCAACCACGTCCTGCGCGAGCTGGAGGGGGCGGCCGCCGCGGACGACGCCGAGAGCGCCCGCACGCACCTCTCCTTCGTCTTCGTCGGCGCGGGCTACGCCGGCGTCGAGGCCCTCGCCGAGCTCGCCGACCTCGTGCGTGACGCGCTCCGCCACTACCCGTCCCGGCTCCGCGAGATCCCGCAGCGCTGGGTGCTCGTGGACGCGGCCCCGAAGATCCTCCCCGAGATCCCGACACGCCTCGGCGAGTACGCGGCACGCCAGCTCGCACGGCGCGGCGTCGACATCCGCGTCGGGACGACGCTCGAGTCCGTGGACGCGGAGAGCGCGCTCCTCTCGGACGGCGAGCGGATCCCGACGCACACGCTCGTCTGGACGGCCGGCGTCAGAGCGCACTCGCTCGCCGGCCGGCTCGGCCTCCCGCTGGACGAGCGCGGCCGTGTCCGCGTCGAGCCGAGCCTGCGCGTCGAAGGCAGGGAGACCGTCTGGGCGCTCGGCGACTGCGCCCGCGTGCCGAACGAGGCGACGCCGGAGCACCCGGACCCGCCGACCTGCCAGCACGCGCTCCGCCAGGCGCGCCGCCTGGCCCGGAACCTCAGCCGGGGCGAGACGACGCCCTACCGCTACCGCATGCTCGGTCAGGTGGCGACGCTCGGGCGGTACAAGGGCATCGCCGACGTCATGGGCCTCCGCCTGCGCGGGTTCCCCGGCTGGTTCGTGACGCGCACGTACCACCTCTTCCAGCTCCCGCTCCTCTCGCGGAAGCTGCGCGTGGTCGTCGACTGGACGGTCGCGCTCTTCTTCCGCCGCGACATCGCCGAGCTCTCGATGCTCGGGCACCCCGAGACGCTCGAGCACCGCCGCGAGCCCTAGGAGGAGGGAGCGCCCGGCGCCGGGCGCTCCCTCCGATCGGCTGGGTCGTGACCTAGGCGGCTTCGACGAACTGGAAGAACGCGCGGTGCTGCCTGCCGTCGGCGCGCGTGAGCACGAGCTCGCGGCACGTTCCGGCCCACGCCTCCAGCGTCTTCCACGGGTAGTTGAAGAGGCCCAGGGCGTTCACGGACAGCTTCGACTTGCCCGGCGTGCGCGTGGCGATGGGGTACTCGCGGGGAGTGATCCCCTCGCCGATCGACGGGACCTGCAGCGTCTCGCAGTCCACCTTGCGAGAGAACGGCGAGTTCGAGGCGAGGACGTCGAGCTGCTGGTAGCCGTCCGCCGTGAAGTTGAGCGGCACGGCGGAGCCCGCTTCGACGACGTTCAGCTCCCCGTAGGGCTCAGCAACCGGGCCGGTGAAGCCGCGGAGGCAGTCCGGATGCGTGTCGAACGCCTCCGTGCCGTCGTTGCGGCTCGTCGTGCCGCCGTCGCTGGCGCTGTAGCCCAGCCCGCGGCGGGAGAAGGACGCCCACAGCGTGCAGGCGTCCTCGCCGTCCTGCAAGACCTCCTCGGCGGCCATGATCGCGTCACGGCCGGAGACGAACGTCGGGCCGCAGCCCTGGAACTTGAGCCCGTCGTTGACGAGCTGGTAGGCGAGGTTGTTCCCGCCCGTGCTCCAGTCCTCGTAGAGGTTCGGGTTGAACCCGCGCTTCTCGATCAGGTCCCACGTCACGTCCCAGAGGATCGCCGCCCAGGCGTGCCCGATCCCGTGCGGCTGCGAGAGCGAGGTCGGGTTCCCGGCGGCGTTCAGGAGCCAGCCGCCCGTCTTGATCGAGTCGTACGGCGAGGGCTGGGTCTCCATGTTCCGGGAGTACGGCCGGTTCCGGAGGCCGGCGCCGGTCCGCGGCTCCTGGAAGACGACGTACGGGTAGATCCCCCGCGGCCCTTCGGGGTCGTCCTTGGCCGTGTCGATCAGGGCCACGATGGCGTGCCAGTCCCCCCAGCCCTCGCCCATCTGCTCCTGGCCCGACAGGCAGTTCGTGTTCGGCCCGCCGGTCAGGCGGTTGGAGACGCCGTGGCTGTACTCGTGGATGATCGTCGCGGTGTCGAGGTCCCCGACCCGCATCGGCGGGCGTGCCGTGTTGCGGTGCACCGAGCCCGGCGTCGGGCTCCCGGCGATCGTCGCCTTGATCGTGTCGCCGTCGGCAAGGCCGACCCGGATCGCCGGGATCGTCACCGTCGGGGCCATCGGGCCGGACATGAGCGCCGGGTTGTTCGAGGTGTGCACGACGACCACGGCGGTCGCGCCCGCGTTCTGCGCGTTCAGGCTCTGCGCGTGGTTCGAGCACGAGCTGCTCGTGTCCACGACGGCGATCGCCCCCGCCGGGAGCGCGAAGGCCTCGCAGCCGTCGGTCGGGTTGCCCGTGCCGTCGTCCGCGAGGACGAGCGTCCCGGGCGTGCCAACCGTTGTCGCCGGCGGGCTGAAGCGGGCGTACTGGGCAAGGTAGGTACCGGCCGCCGGGCCCGAGTCGAGCGTGACCGCGCTCGGCAGGCCGGAGCCGAACTCGATCATCGTCTGCATCCGCGGCCGCCCGCCGTCCATGGCCGGCGTGGAGAAGTTGGCGTTGTTCTGCCCCGAGCCGTCCATGCCCTCGCAGCGGACGTCGTCGCCGCCCACGCCGCCGCGGCCGTAGTTCGAGACCTGGAAGTTCCCAAACTCCTCGTCGAAGGTTGAGGTTCACGTGGGTGACGCCGTTGTGACGGCTGGTGTACTGGCTCGTGACGGACAGGTCGGTGAGGTCGGCGCTCGTGACGCCGGCCTCGGCGGCGTTCCCGCGCAGGTGCGCGAGCGCGATGCCGAGCGCGCCGACTTCCGCGGCCGCCGCCTGCTC
>DATHVD010000038.1:0-4447 GCA_035461525.1 Gaiellaceae bacterium | reverse complement strand
TCCCCCCACGGTTACCTCCTTCACAGCCGCGAACGCGACTTCCGGCCGGACTGGCACCGTCCGCCCCACCCAGGCGAGGTTCGGCACGAGGGCACGGCCGTTCGTCGATGTGCGTCCTCGCTCACCCCTCGCCGTCCCAGTAGTCGACCGGCTCGCCCGGCCGCGACCGGAAGAGGCGGTTACCCTTCGCGTCGGTCGCGGCGATCTTGTCGCTGTCCGGGTACTCGAGCACTTCCGGAGCGAGATTTGTCGAGAGCATGAGCACTCGCACCGGCTCCTTGCTGCGGTTGATGATCTGGTGCGCGCCCGCCGGGCCCCGAAGGAAGCAGGTGACGTCGCCCTCGGTGAGCTCTCGCTCCCCTTCGGGCGTCCGCAGGGTTGGCCTGCCGCCGATCACCACGACCCATTCCTCGTTCGCGTGGTGAAGGTGGTACGGCCAAAGCTTCTTGCCCGGCGCGATCTCGTAGAGGCTTCCGCCAATCAGTTCGGCACCGATCCTGTCGCCCACCCAGGCATCCTTGAATGCGAAGCCCTGGCGGTCCTCCGTCAGGTCCCACTCGTCGCTCGTCCTCACGTTGAAAATCGTCATGGTGCGAGCCTAGACGTCGCGGTCCGGCCGTGTGGCTGCCGTACCCGGGAGGCGGCGACCGCTATGCGCGGGGTTCTGCGAGGCGCCGCTGCAGGAAGCGACGCTCCGGCTCGGTGCGGGCGAGCTGAGCGCGCGCTCGTATTCCGTGCCCGCCTCGTCCGCACGGCCGACGCGGCGGAGCAGGGTCGGCTCCGTGGAGTGGAAGTACTGGCACCCGTCCAGGTCGAGCCGGTCGACGAGGGCGAGGCCGGCTTCCGCCCCGTCCACGTCGGCGACGGCGATCGCGCGATTCAGTTCCACGACCACCGAGCCGGTCATACGGACGAGCTCCCCGTAGAGCCCCGCGATCCCCGGCCAATCGAGAGCCACGCTTCCAGCGTGCTGTTCAAGCTCCGCCTCCACCCCCGTGTCCTACGAGATCGGCCTCGTTTCACCCGGAGACCGAACCAAACCGGCCTGAGGCTCACGACGCAGGCCGAACTCGACCTCGCGGCGGCAGTCGGCAACCGGTCGTGAACTGCCCTGTCTGCGATCTCATGCGCGCCAACCTGATCAGCCGGTGATGCTGCCGGCGCTGAGGTTGGCGACCGTTGCGGTCACGGCCTCTGGCGTCTGCGTTCCGCTCCAGTTACTTCGCGAGCACTCGGCCTGGCTCGTTGCCTTCAGCAGCCGGCGGGACGTTCTGGTTGAGGCGGAACAGCTTCGTCGGGTCGTAGCGCCGCTTGACCGCGGCGAGCCGCTCCCGGGTGGCGCGGGTAGGCGGCGCGGACGCCCTCCGGGCCCTCGTCCGCGTGGAAGTTGACGTAGGCGCCGATGTCATCCTGGCGCAGGGCGTCGGCGGCCTCCGTCAACCAGGCTTCGTGGACGGGCGCCTCTTCGGGGGTCGCGAAGACGGCGGCGACGTTGACCATGATCCGGCTCGTCCTGTGCGCATACGCGGTGGCGTCGGCCGGGACTCGGGCGACGGCGCCGCCGAGCACGCGGAGCTGTGCCGCCGGCATCTGCGCCGTGGAGGCTCGGAGCCGCTCGAGCATCTGCCCGGCCACCTCGTCGTCGATCGTGTCGAGGAACAGCGTGCGACTCTTCGCGAGCGAACGGTAGCCCCCTCGTCGGGCGGGTACATGTCCGCATAGGGCAGCGGGCGGAGGTGGTCGGCGATCGGCGTTGCGAGGGAGCGGAACGGTGCGACAGCCTGCTCCCCGGCCTCGGCCGGGCCGGCGTGGACGAGCATGGCCAGCACGACGAGCTTGCCGTGGTGCTCCTCCGGGACGAATGGCAGCTGCGGTGCCGGCATGACGTTGGCGATCGTGGACAGCTCCTCCGGCGGCGCCTCCGCGGCCGCGACGAAGCCGGAGACGACCTCAGGGGTCGCGGGCAGGACGAGCATTCCGCCGGTGACGGTCTCGAGCGGATGCAGCCGGTACTGGAAGCGGGTGGCGACGCCGAAGTTGCCGCCTCCGCCGCGGATCGCCCAGAAGAGGTCCGGGTGCTGCTCCGAGTCGACCCGGAGCGTGTGCCCGTCGGCGGTTACGATCTCGGCGGCGAGGGGGTGGTCGATCGTGAGCCCGTGCTTGCGGGCGAGGTAGCCGACGCCTCGCCGAGGGTGAGCCCGCCGATCCCGACCTGCCCGGCGTCGGCGAAGCCGACCGCCAGGCCGTGCGCCCCCGAGAGCGCTCGTGACCTCGCCCGCCGTCAGGCCCGTCTCGGCCCAGGCGACGCGCGCGTCCGGGTCGGTCTCGAGCCTCTTGAGGAGGGAGAGGTCGAGCACGATTCCTCCCTCGCTGACGCCGTGGCCGGCGACGCTGTGGCCGCCGCTGCGCACGGCGAGCTCGAGCCCGCTCTCCCGCGCGAGCTCGACCACGTGGGCGACCTCCGCGGCGTCGGCCGGGCGGACGATCGCCGCCGGCCGGCGGTCGGCCAGGCCCAGGAAGACCTTCCGCGCGTTGTCGTACCCGGGGTCCTGCGGGCCGATCACCCGCCCCGCGAGGTCCGCGCGAATCCGCGGAATGGAGATGCTGTCGGGCGAGACGGTGGTCACGGGACTCCCCTCGTCGCTGGGCTCCGGTCGGCTCTCGAAGGGAAAGACGGCCATTCGAGGCGAGACTCACCGGTGCCGAGGAGGCAAGTCAGGGGAGGATGAGGTGGAGGTCGCCGAACTCGTGCCAGAGGTAGCCGCGCTCGACCGCGGCCCGGTAGGAGCGCTCGAGGAGCTCGGCGCCGGCGGCGGCCTCGAGCAGCTCGAGGTGGGACGACGTTTCCTCGTGCCAGCCGGTGAGGAGGCCGTCGACCGCACGCAGGCCGCACTCGGGCGCCACCACGAGGCTCGTCCAGCCCCAACCCCCGGACAGGGTGCCGTCCGGGGCGGCCACGGTCTCGACGGCGCGTACGACCGTGGTGCCGACCGCGATCACCCGGCCGCTCCAGCCGCGGACGGCGTTGACGAGAGCGGCGGTCGTGGCCGGCACGTAAAAGCGCTCGGGGTAGGGCGGCTCGCCGCGCTCGGGCGAGGAGAGGCCCGTGTGCAGGGTCACGGGCGCGACGAGGATTCCGCGCGCGACGAGGTCGGTCACGAGCTCGGCCGTGAAGGGCCGCCCGGCGCTCGGCATCTCCGCGCTCCCCGGCTCGCGGGCGAAGACCGTCTGGTAGGCGGCCAGCGGCCACTGCTCGGGGACGTATCGGTAGCGAACCGGCCGGCCGTGGCGCCGGAGATAGTCCTCGAGCGGCCCGGCGACCTCGAGGCGCGCGACGACCAGGCGGTCGCTCTCCCCGAATCGTCCGACGAGCTCGGCGTGCGCGCCGCCCGGGAGGTCGAGGCGGGCGCCCAGCGGGGGGTGCCGGAAGGGTTTCCGGTCGCCGGATCTCAGCTCGACGAGCCAGGCGCCGTCGCGAGTCGGCGTCGAGAGCCAGAGCTGAAGCGACTGCCTGTCGAGACGGGCGTCGAGCGCCGCTGGGAGCGTCGCCGAGACGTTGACGACGAGCAGGTCGCCTGCGGACAGGAAGCGCGGAAGCTCGCGGAAGCGGGCGTCGACGAGTCCGAGATCGTGACGCCTGGCGACGAGCATGGCGACGTCGTCGCGTCCTTCTCCGCGCGCCTCGGGCGGCTCGTGCGCCTCCGGCCGCCGGGGAGCCTCGATCGCGCTCATACGCCGGCGGCGACGACCTCGCTCGTCCGGTAGCGACCGCTGGGCAGCGTGCCCTCGATCAGCGCGAGCAGGCCGGGCACGCTCGCCTCCGGCGGCGGCAGGTGGGAGATGTCCTCGCCCGGGTGCGCTTCCTGGTTCATGCGCGTGCGCATGTCGCCGGGGTCGACGCTGTAGACGCGCAGCTGCGGCTGCTCCGCGGCGAGGACCGCCGTGAGCTGCTCGAGGGCGGCCTTCGAGGAGCCGTAGCCGCCCCAGCCCTCGTAGGGCTCCACTGCTGCATCCGAGGTGACGTCGAGGACGACCGCGCCGGGCGCGAGCCGCGGGAGTGCCTCCTGGACGAGGGCGAGCTGGGCAAAGACGTTGATCTCGTAGACGCGCGCGAGCTCAACTACGGGGTACGTGGCGAGCGGCGGCAGCGGGCTGGGGCCGAGCACCCCTGCGTTGTTGACGAGCAGATCGATGCGGGGGCCCGCCGCCTCGACGAGGGCTCGCCGGTGCTCCGGATCTGCGATGTCCCCCGGGATCGCCGTGACGCCTTCGAGGCCGGATACGGCCCGTTCGAGCGCAGCCGCCCCTCGCGCGTCGACGACGAGCTGCCACCCGCGCTCGGCGAGCGCGCGGGTGAAAGCGAGGCCGAGGCCCTGCGATGTGCCGGTGACGATGCCGACGGGCACGCCGCTCACGCTGCCGCGTCCGCAGGGGCGTCGTCGCGGGC
>DATHVD010000037.1:0-35461 GCA_035461525.1 Gaiellaceae bacterium | reverse complement strand
CGAGCTCTCGCGAACGGCGGGCCGGGAGCGCGCCGGCCTCCCCGAGCGGGCCCGCCGCGCCCTCCGCGACGCCGGCGACCGGGCGCTCTCCCTCAACGCGTACGCGCCGGCCGTGCGCTTCTACCGCGAGGCGCTCGGCTCCTGGCCGGAGGGGGATCCCGGCCGGCCGCGGCTCCTGCTCCGCTACGGCCAGGCCCTCTACCGTGCGGAGGCCGCCGGCGCCGACGTGCTCGCGGAGGCGGCCGCGGAGCTCCTCGACGCGGGCGAGCTCGAGCTCGCCGCCGAGGCCGAGGTGCTGCTCGCCGACCTCCTCCTCCACCGCGAGGGCGGCCGCGAGCAGGTGGACGCCCACCTCGCCCATGCGGTCTCCCTCCTCGCCGACCGCCCCGCCTCCCGCTCGAAGGCGCACGTCCTCGCCGAGCGCGCCCGCTTCCACCTCACCGCGGACGAGGCCGCGTCGGCCGTCGCGTGCGCCGACGAGGGGCTCCGCATGGCGGAGGACCTGGGCCTCGAGGACCTGCGGGCGCATGCGCTCTCGACCCGGGGGTTCGCGCGCGTGATGACCGGCGACCTCGACGGCCTCCACGACCTCGAGGAGAGCGTGGCGATCGCCTCCGGCGCGAACTCGCCGCAGGCGGCCCGCGGCTTCAACAACCTCGCCTCGATGCACGCCGATCTCGGCGACCTCGCCCGCGCCTTCGAGCTCTACGCGGAGAGCCGCCGCGTGGCGGAGCGCTTCGGGGACGCGCCCGCGCTCCGCTGGCTCGAGGTGGAGCGCATGTACGAGCGCTACTGGGTCGGTGACTGGGACGCCGCGCTCGAGGCCGGTGGGCGCCTCCTCGCGGAGGGCGGGCCGCAGCCGACCTCCCTCCAGGAGCTGGACATTTTCCTCATCCGGGCGAAGATCGCCCTGGCGCGGGAGGGGGCCGGCGCCGCGCGGGCGGACGCCGACAGGGCGGCCGACCTGGCCCGGGCGACCGGGGCGCCGCAGATCCTCTTTCCCACGCTCGCCTTCCGGGCCCACGCGCTCACCGAGGAGGGCGACGCGGACGCGGCCGCGTCCTGCGCGGACGAGCTCCTCGGGCTCTGGCTCGACGAGGGAGCCGGTGTCACGCTCGCCTCGTTCTGGCTCGCCGACCTCGCCTTCGCCCTCGCCGGTCTGGGCAGGGGCGGCGAGCTGGAGGAGGCCGCGGGCAGGCCGCCGACGGCCACCCGCTGGCTCGAGGCCTCGGCGGCGATCGGGCATGGCGACTGGCAGGGCGCGGCCGCTCTCTTCGCGCGGATCGGGTCGCTGCCCGACGAGGCCCTCGCGCGCCTGCGGGCGGGCGAGGGCCTCGTCGGAGCGAGGCGGAGCGCGGAGGCCGAGGAGGACCTTCGAGCGGCGCGCGCCTTCTACGAGCGCGTGGCCGCCCCGGCGTCCGTCCGCGCCGCCGAGAGCGTCACGACTAGGATGAGCCCTCCTCGGGCGTAACCTCGTCGAGCAGCAGGTCGTCCTTGACGCCGAGCTTCTCGCTCAGATCGGCGAGCTTCTCGTCGCTGGGCAGGTAGACGAGCGCATACCACTCCTTCTCCGCCTTGCTCGCGTGTCCGACGAAGACCAGCCTGCCGCCGTGCTCACGGACGACCTTCCTGACCTGACCCGCCCTCTGCCTCGGGCCCGGGTTGTCGGGATCGATGAAGAACCAGTGATGGGGCAACGGCACCTCCCTAGGAAACGCCCCATCATTCCCGACGCGGCCGGGAGAGGCAAGCGGTCGTTTCAGGGGAATCACCCTTTCGAGGGACGATGCCCCGTCGAAGCGGCGGCGACAATCCGACCCGGTCTCAATTCCGGGGCCCTGGACACGGAAGGACTGCGGCCGGCGTGCATCTACGCGAGGTGACGGACACGGCTCGGACGCGTGATCTCCTCCGTCCCCTGACCGGGCCGGAGACGCTCGTCGACTCCTACCGCCGGCTCGCGGACGTCTTCCACGAAGTCCTCTCCGAGCAGACGCACTCGACGGTGCTCGAGCGCATCGCCGACACGCTCACGGACCTCATCCCCTACGACGCCTTCACGATCTACCAGGCGGACGAGTCTCGCCGGATCCTCATCCCCCTGATGGCGCGCGGGCGCTGGGCCGACGAGATCATGAGCGACCGCCCGCTCCTCGGCGAGGGCATCACGGGGTGGGCGATCGACAACTGCGAGGCGCAGCTCGTCAACGAGGCGCACCTCGACCCGCGCGTCATGACCGTGCCCGGGACGCCCGAGAACGAGCCCGAGGCGCTGATCTCGGTGCCGCTCGTCGCCCGCGGGGCGATCAAGGGCGCACTCAACGCCTACCGCCTGGGCACCGGCGCCCGCTTCAGCGAGGAGGAGTTCGAGCTGGCGAAGCGCTTCGGCGACGCGGCCGCGCTCGCGCTCGACAACGCGCAGGTGCGCGCGGTGCTCGAGCTCCAGGCCAAGACGGATTCGTTGACGGGGCTCTACAACCACCGTTACTTCCACGAGCGCCTCCGCGCCGAGCTCAACCGCGCGAGCCGGACGCACGACTCCGTCGCCGTCCTGATGCTCGACATCGACGACTTCAAGCTCGTGAACGACGTCTACGGCCACGGGGCCGGCGACGAGGTCCTGCTCGCCCTCGCCGACCTGCTCCAGACCACCGTGCGCACCTCCGACGTCGTCTGCCGCCTCGGCGGCGAGGAGTTCGGTGTGATCATGGCCTCCTGCGACGCAGGCGACGCCATCGGCCTCGCGCGCCGGGTCGTCGACCGCATGGCCGAGACCGACTTCGAGCCGTCCGGGCGCCTCGGCGTCTCGATCGGGATCGCGCAGGGGCCGGAGCACGCGATGAACCCGCGCGAGCTCGTCGCGTGCGCGGAGGTGGCGATGATGACCGCGAAGGCGCGCGGCAAGAACCAGGCCGTTCTCTTCGCCGAGCACGGCGGCGAGCGTCCCGAGCCGGGCGACGGCGTGCGCCGCGACGTCCGCTCGATCGCCCACCTGAAGATGCTCCAGAGCCTGGCGGGGAAGCTCAACCGCCTGAACGACGTCGACGCGATCGGCACCACGATCGTCGACGAGCTGCGGATGCTCATCGACTACCACGCCTGCCGCGTCTACGTCGTCGACGGCGACATGCTCGTCCCGGTCGCCTGGCGGGGCGACCTCGACCCCGACGAGCGCTCGAGCATGGAGGCGCTGGCGTGCCGGCTGGGCGAGGGAATCACGGGGCGGGCCGCGGAGACCGGCGAGCCCGTTCTCGTCGAGAACGCGCTCGAGTGCGAGTTCGCCGCCTCCATCCCCGGAACCGAGGACTGCGACGAGTCCGTCGTCGCCGTGCCGTTCAGGTACGGGAAGCGCGTCATCGGCGCCGTCGTCGTCACGAAGCTCGGCGTCGCGCAGTTCGACGAGGACGACGTGCGCCTCCTCGAGGTGCTGGCCGGGCACGCGTCCGTCGCCCTCGAGAACGCGCGCCTCTACGCCGCGCAGCGGCTCGAGGCGGAGCGGGCGAAGGCCTCGCTCGAGATCTCGAACGCTCTGCTCGAGTTCAGCCGCCGCCTGGCGACGGCGGAGACGCTCGACGAGGTGCTCGACCGCACGGTCGAGCTGGCCGCCCGGCTCCTCGGCATGCCGAGGTCGTCCGTCTGGCTTCAGGAACGTGCGGGCCAGCCGGTCGCACCCCGCGCCCTCCACGGCTACGACGAGAAGCTGGGCGCGCTCCTCGGGCGGGCGAGCTTCCCCGACGAGATCGCGCGCCGATTCCTCGAGGTCGACGAGCCGTTCGTGCTCACGCCGGCCGCGATCCGTCGGATCGAGGGCGCCGCCGGGCTCGACGACGGCGCCAGCGTCGCGATTGCCCCGCTCGTACGAGACGGCGACCGGCTCGGGTGCCTCGCGGTGGCGACCGGCCCCGAAGGCGGGACGTTCGACGAGCGCAGCATGCGCCTGCTCGCGGGCGTGGCCCACCAGGTCAGGCTCGCCGTGGCGAACGCATCGAGCTTCGAGAGCCTGGAGAACACCTTCCTCTCCACCGTCGAGGCCCTGGCGAACGCGCTCGAGGCGAACGACGAGTACACGTCGTCGCACGCGCGCTGGATCACCGACACGGCGCTCCTCGTCGGCCGCGAGCTTGGCCTCGGCGCCAAGGAGCTGAAGCGGCTCGAGCTCGGCGCGCTCTTCCACGACATCGGTAAGATTGGAATCCCCGAGGCGATCCTGCAGAAGCCCGGCCCGCTCACCGACGACGAGTGGAAGATCGTCCGCCTCCACCCGGAGCTCGGCGCGCGCATCCTCGGCCCCATCGAGCGGCTCGAGGAGGTCTGTGACATCGTCCGCCGCTGCCACGAGCACTGGGACGGCAGCGGCTACCCGGACGGCGTCGCCGGCGAGGAGATCCCGGTCGAGTCGCGCGTCATCCTCGTGTGCGACGCCCACCACGCAATGACGACCGATCGCCCGTACCGCAGGCGGCTGCCGCTCGCCGAGGCGCGCCGGCGGCTCGCCGAGGCTGCCGGAACGCAGTTCGACCCGCGCGTCGTCGAGGTCTTCCTCGGGCTCGGCGCCCCCGCCCGCACAGGGCGGCACGGCTAGCCCAACTCCTCGCCCTCGTCCTCCGGGATCCCGGAGTCGATCCGCTCGATCCACCCGGCGAACAGCGGGTCGACGACGCGCTGCTTCCCGTCCTCCCGCTCGATCTCGGCGGTCGCCGTCAGCCGCTCGACCGTGCGCTGGGCGGTTGACTTGTCGAGCTGGAGGCGCTCGAGGACGCGCGTCCGGTAGGGAGATCCCTGCCCCGCGATCACTGCTCGCATCGTCTTCTGCTCCGTGAGCGAGAAGCCGCGCCAGCGGGCGTCGAACTCGGCCTGCAGCTCCGCGAGGGCCGACTCGTGCGCGCGCGCCCAGGCGACGAGCGTGGCCGTCTCGCCTGCTCCCACCTGCTCCCAGAGATGGTGAGCGAGCATGATCGCGCGCTGCGGGTGCCCGCCGGCGGCGGCGAGAAGCGGGTTCAGCGCCTCCCCCGCGCGCCGCCCGGTGCGCTCGAAGCGCTCGCCGACGTGCTCGGCGATGTCCGCGTCCGCGAGCCGCCCGAGGCGCATGGGGACGGCGGAGCCGTAGAGCGGCCGCTCGCGGCTCTCGAAGAGCTGCTTCATGAGGCCCGGCTCGGAGCCGGCGAAGACGTAGGACGCCACGTCGCCCTGGTGCTGGATGTGACTGCGGAGGATGCCGTCGAGGTCGGGGATCCGGTCGACGTCCTGGAACTCGTCGAGAGCGACGAACGCGCGGAAGCCGCCGCTCTCCTCGAGGCGGAGCGGGAGGTCGAGGAGCGTGTGCAGGGCGGCCAGCGGCTCGATCTTCGGGTCGATCTGGATCCGGGCGCTGATGCCGAAGGCGCCGAGCGAGAGGCCGAGGCCGGTCCGCTGCAGGAACTCCTCGATCCTGGCCCGAAGCGCTCCCTTGAGATGGCGGGCATAGGCCCGCTCGAAGCGGATCGTCACGTCCGTGACGGAGACGACGCGGTAGAGGTCGACGAGCACGGGGACGAGCCCCTCCCGCGCCTCGCCGTCCCGCAGCGCGCGCTTGAGGAGGCTCGTCTTCCCGTACTTGCGCGGCGCGTAGAGGCGCACGTAATGGCCGCCGACGATCTTCTCGAGCAGCTCCTCCGTCTCGTCGTCCCGGTCGACGACGTCGTCCGGCGACACCGGGCGCGAGTAGACGAAAGGGTTCACGTCGACGATCATCGGTACGCAGGGAGCATACCTATCGGTACTCCGCGGCGATACTTTTGGATACCGGCTTTGCGTACCGCCGCCGCGGGCTACGGCTCGCCGATCTCGACCCTCTCGATCGCGGCGCGGTCGCGCGGGCGGTCGCTCGCGTCGCGCGGAAGGTCCGCGAGGGCGTCGACGACGTCCATCCCTCCGATCACGCGCCCGAAGACCGTGTGCTTGCCGTCGAGCCAGGGGCACGACTCGGCGGTGACGAGGAAGAACTGGCTGCCGTTCGTGTTCGGACCACGGTTCGCCATCGCCAGCGCTCCGCGGACGACGCGGTGCTCGTTCGGCTCGTCCTCGAACTCGTAGCCGGGGCCGCCCGTGCCGTCGCCGTTCGGACATCCGCCCTGCACCATGAAGTCGGGGATCACGCGGTGGAAGGGAATGCCGTCGTAGAAGCCGTCGCGCGCGAGCTTCGTGAAGTTCTCGACCGTCTTGGGCGCGTCCTCGTCGAAAAGCTCGAGCGAGACGGCGCCGTGTGTAGTGTGGAGCGTCGCTTGAGTCATGGGAGCACCGTACCCGATGGCCGCCGGCCTCTCCGCTACGCAGCGTCGCTGCCCGAACGGCTCGTCCGCGCCGGCGCCGCGGGGCTCGGCGGCCTCGTCCACGAGAGCGCGAGCGTGCTCCTTCCCCGCTTCGTGCGCGGCTCCCGCCTCTACGAGGCGACCGCGAAGAACGCGCTCCGGATCGCCGTCGAGGCCGTGGGCGGCGTCGAGCCGTCCGAGCCTCCCGAGGTCTCGGCCGCCGACGTGGCCAAGCGGAAGGCGGCCGGGAACGTGGTCGAGCTCGGCTCCATCGCCGCCTTCGGCTTCTCGCCGCTCTGGCTCCTCGCCGCCGCCTCCGACGTCCTCCACGGCTCGCGCGTCTACCTCGCCACCTTCGTCGCCGAGCTGAAGCGCGCGAGCGTGCTCGCCGAGGAGCGCGAGATCGCCTCCGTCGACGAGCTGCTCGAGGCGCTGGAGAGCGCGTCGGGCCGGGCGGCGGGCCTCCTCGACGTGCCCCCGCTCGAGGTCGCCCAGCTCCGCGCGTCGCTCGCGGAGCTCCGGGGGGACGCTTCCGGGCTCCCCGGTGCCGGCGACCTCGCCGCGCTCTACGAGGGAATCCGGGCCGAGGCCGCCCGCGAGCGCCGGCCGCTCCTCGAAGTCTCGGTCGGCATGGGCCTCGCGTTCCTCGTCTCCGCCCGCAAGGTCGCCGGCGAGCACGTCGCCGCGCCGTACCGGGAGGACTGGGCGCCGCTTCGCCGGGAGGGATTCGCCGGCTACGCGCGCCGCATCGGCGCTCCGTACGCCCGGGCCGTCGGGGGGCACCTCGATCCCGGGCGGCCCTCCTGGACGGAGCGACTGCTTGCCCGCGTGGGGCGCGTCCGATGACCGTCGAGCTCGCTCCCGTCAAGGCGTTCGCCGAGCTCGAGCGGTGGGCGGCGCTGCGGAACGCAGCTTTCCCGCGCCGGCCCGAGAGCGCCGCCGACCTCGCCGCCGATCTGGACGCCTACGAGCGCCGCATCCACCTGCTGGCGCTCCTCGACGGCCGGGACGCCGGAGCCGGGTTCGCCCTTCTCGAGCCCGGCCAGCCGCCCCGTGTCGCCGACGCGCTGGTCGCGGTCGCGCCCGAGCTCGCCGGCCGGGGTGTCGGCTCCGCCCTCCTCGCCGCGCTCTCGCGCTGGGCCGCCGGCGAAGGCTTCTCGGAGCTGCAGGGCCACGCGGCCGAGGACGACCGGGGCGCACTCGCCTGGGCGGCGCGGCGCGGGTTCGCCGAGGTTCTGCGCGAGTCCCTCCTCGTGCTCGACCTGCGGGAGCTCGAGCCGCCGGATCCCGCGCCTCCGCCTGGCGTGGCGGTCCTGACGCTCGCCGAGCGACCCGAGCTGGTGCGCGGGATCTACGAGGTGGCCTGCGAGGCGTACCCGGACGTGCCCGGCAACGACGACTACGAGGTGGAGCCCTTCGAGGACTGGGTCGCTCACGACCTCGGCGGCGCCGGCGACCGGCCGGAGGCGACGTTCGCGGCGGTGGCCGGTGACGAGGTGGTCGGCTTCTCGAAGTTCCACCTCTCGGAGGCGAGGCCGGAAACCGCCACGCACGACGTCACGGGCGTGAGGCGGGCCTGGCGCGGCCGCGGGATCGCAGGCGCGCTCAAGCGCGCGCAGGTGGCCTGGGCGCTCGACGCGGGCTTCGAGCGGCTGGAGACGATGAACGAGGTGCGGAACGCCCCGATCCGGAAGCTGAACGAGCGGCTCGGCTACCGGCTCGCGCCGGGCCGCGTGCTCCTGCGCGGCCCGCTCTGGCATTCGCCCGGAAACGCTCTACAGTCCTAGAGAAGAACGTTCGCGCGGCGGAGGAGGGAGCGGACGGTGTCCACGTGGGACGGCACGACCTGGGTTGCGATCGGCGCGGCGATCCTCGCGGTGCTCGCGCTGGGGGCCGTGGGCGCTCTTCTCGCCCGCCTCCGCCTCGGGCGCACGGCCGCGGCGGACAGGGCATGGGAGGAGGTTCGCCGGGAGCGCGCTGCGTCCGAGCAGGCTCGGGACGAGCTGCGCTGGCTTCGCCATCTCGGCGAGGTCTCCGCGACCGAGCCGCTCGAGTCGGTGCTCCGGCGCGCGCTGGAGGCCGCCGCCGGCCTCGCCCACGCAGCCGCCGCGATGATCGTGCTCCCACAGGCAGAGGGGGAGCCTCTCGTCGCCACCGTCGGGCTCTCCGCGGGGGAGTCCGCGCAGGAGCTGCTGGGCCTCCCGCCCCCGGGGGTCGAGGCACGGGCGACGACCCTCCGCTACCGCTACGAGGAGACCGGCCGCGAGCGCGACGAGTTCCGCCTGAGCGGGGGTATCGCCGTTCCCGTTCCCGGCCGGTCGGGCGGACGGGTCGGGACGCTCACCGTCTTCTGGCGCCGGGCCGACCGGGAGGCCACGGAGGACGAGCTGGCGCGCCTCGAAGGGCTGGCCGCCGCCCTCGGCCCCGCCCTGGCGGCCGCGCTGAGCTTCGAGAGTATGCGCCGCGAGCTCGACATCGACCCCGCAACCGGCCTGCGCAGCCGCCGCTCCCTGGAGCGGGCACTCGAGCGGGAGTACGCGCGGGCCCGCCGCTACGAGCATCCGCTCGGGCTCCTCGTCCTCCGCGTGGGCGCGCCCCTCGCGGACGAGGATCTGCGCGCAGCGGGCGGGCTGCTGCGAGGGTCCGTCCGCCGCCCCGACGTCGTCTGCCACCTGGGGGAGGGCCGCTTCGCCGCCCTGCTCCCCGAGGCCTCGCGCGCCGACGCAGAGCGCCTCGCGCGCCGGCTGGAGCCCGACCTCGCCGGCCGCATTGGCGGCGGGGCGCGGATCCGGGTCGCCTGTGCGGCGACCGAGCTCGGGCCGAAGGACGACGCGACCTCGCTCCTCGCTCGCGCCGAGTCGGAGCTCGCCGCGGCCGGCGCGCCAGCCGGAGGGGCGGGCTCGGCGCGAACCGCCGTTGAACGGGGCGGCTGAGGGCGGCACGTTTGCGGCCTGTGGCGACGATCCTCCAGCTCGCGGAGCACGCCGGGGTGTCCGCGGAGAACGTCTTGCGCGTGGTCCGCGGCGACGCGGTCAGCGAGCACGTCGAGCGGCGCGTGCGCGCGGCGGTGGCCGAGCTCGGCCCGCCCTCCTACCCGCGGCAGGCGGCCGAGGTCCTCCCCGCCCTCGAGCCCGGCGCGAGCGAGGACGAGGACGTGCTCCTGGAGCGCTTCCGCGCCGCGGCCGCCGAGCTCGGGGCGACGCTTCCCGAAGGCGTGGGCACCGTCGTCTACGAGGCGCTGCGCGTCGAGGTGCGTCCCGTCGCCGCCCACGTCGCCGAGCTGGGCTCCCTCTTCGAGCGCATGCTCGAGCGGCTCGAGCGGGTCGGGGACGAGGTCGAGGGCGAACGCCGAGAGCGGACGGAGGACGTCGAGCTGCTCACCGAGCTCGTGACGGCCGGCTGGCGCTCCGTCGACCGGCGCCTCGCGCGGCTCGAGCAGATCGTGGCGCGGATCGAGTCGGGGCGGAACGGCCGCCGCGAGGCGCGGCTCTATCGGCTGGACGACGCGGCCGAGGGCACCCTGACGGGCGAGTAGCGCCCGGTCGCTGCGGCTTTCCCGCAGCCGCCTGGGGTGCGGGCACCGACGCACCGGCGCACCGTCTCGGCTAGCGTCGCAGTGCGATGATCCTCGAGCGCATCGTGGTCGGCGTGGACGGGTCGCAGGAGAGCATGGACGCCCTTCGCCTCTCCGCGCGTCTCCTCGCCCCCGACGGGCGGCTCCTCGCGGTCACCGTCTGCGACCTCTCGCATGCGGGGCGCGCCGGCTTCGAGTCCGGGCGCGTGGCCGAGGTGATGGAGGCCGAGGCCGAGGAGGCACACGAGCGGGCGCGCGCGGCACTCGAGGGCGTGCCGGGCGCCGAGGCCCGGCTCTCCACCGGGCGGCCCGTGCCGATCCTCTTCGAGCACATGGCCGAGGAGCGCGCGCGTCTCCTCGCTCTCGGTGCGCACGGCCGGAGCCGCGTTGCCGGCATCCTCTTTGGCAGTGTCGCGACGCGCATGCTCCACGACGCGCCGTGCGCCGTCCTCGTCGCCCGGCCCGGCGCCGACGTGCAGGCCTTCCCCGCCCGCGTCCTCGTCGGCATCGACGGTTCCCCCGAGTCCCTCGAGGCCGCCCGCCTCGCGGGCGAGCTCGAGCAGCGCTTCGGAAGCACGGTCCGCCTCGTCGCCGCGACCGGCGGCAAGCCCCTCGATGAGGAGCGGCTCGCCGGGCTCCCCCGCGTCGAGCGGGTCGAAGGCCGGCCGGTCGACGCTCTCCTCTCCGCCTCGACCGGCGCCGACCTCGTGCTCCTCGGGGCGCGCGGACTGCACGGCCCGCGCGCCCTCGGCAGCGTCAGCGAGCGCGTGGCCCACCGGGCGGAGACGTCGGTGCTCGTCGTGCGTCGCCCCGAGATCCCGGTAGACGAGCCCGAAGGCGTGGCGGTCGCAGAGGTCATGAGCGCGCCGGTCACGACCGTCGCTTCCTCCACAACGCTCGAGCAGGTCGCGCGCACGATGCTCGACCGCGGGATCGGCGGCATGCCCGTCGTCGGCGCCGACGGGGAGCCCGCGGACACGCTCGGGGACACGGGCTCCGTCGGCAAGGAGGTGCACGTCCCCTCCGCCTACCCGGCTGTCCGCCGTCCCCGGGTCTTCGAGCGCTGGCTCGACGACCGCCTCTTCGAGGATCTCTGCGCCGAGGCCCGCCGCGTCCCGGTCGCGCGGATCATGACGACGCCCGTCGTGGCCGTCGGAGAGGACGCGCCCGTCGAGGAGGCCGTCCGACTCATGCTCCGCCACGACGTCAGCCGCCTGCCCGTCGTCCGCGACGGGACGCCAGTCGGCATCGTCGCCCGCTACGACCTCCTCGAGCTGATCGCGTCCGCCTCTCCGCGCGGGAAGGGAGTGGCCTGATGCCTCGGTCGAAGCGCGTCCGGGACGTCATGTCGTCCCCGGTCGCGACCGTCAAGCCGACCGCGACCGTCGCGGACGCAGCTCGGGTCATGGTCGAGCAGAGGCTCGGCTCGGTGGTCGTCGTCCCCGACGAGGACGGCGGGAAGCCGGTCGGGATCGTCACGGAGACCGACTTCGAGGTGAGCGACGACCCGATCCCCTTCACGTTCTTCAAGTGGCCCGCCGTGCTCGGCAAGTTCGTTTGGTCGGAGGAGTCGATGGAGGAGCTCTACGAGAAGGCGCGGAGCCGGTCGATCGAGTCGGTGATGAGCGCGCCGGTCGTCACGGTCGGGGCCGACGACGAGCTCTTTGCGGCGGTGGAGAAGATGATGAAGCACGAGGTGAACCGGCTTCCGGTTCTCGAAGGCGGCCGCCTGGTCGGAATCGTGTCGCGGCACGACCTCCTCAAGTGCCTGCTCGACGAGTGGACTGAGCCCGCGGGCGCGTGAGCGCCCGCCTCGAGGAGCGAAAGCCGGCCTGGAGCGTCCCGGCCGCGGACGCCCTCCGCGCCCTCGGCTCGGGCCCGCGCGGCCTCTCGAGCGAGGAGGCGGAGCGCCGCCTCGCCCTGCACGGCCCCAACGAGATCGAGGAGGCAGCCGGCGTGCGCCCCCTCGCGACCCTCCTGCGCCAGTTCTCGAGCCCGCTCATCTCCATCCTCGTGGCCGCGGCCGTGGTCACGCTCGCCCTCGGGGAGTACGTCGACTCGGCGGTCATCGCCGCCGCGGTCGTGCTCAACGCCGCACTCGGCTTCCACCAGGAGTACCGGGCCGAGCGGTCGATGGAGGCCCTCCGGCGGCTGGCGCGCGCCGTGGCGCGCGTGGTCAGGGACGGGGTCGAGCGCGAGCTCGACGCGCGCGCCCTCGTGCCCGGCGATGTCGTGTACGTCGAGGCCGGCACGAAGGTGCCGGCGGACTGCCGGGTGCTCCACGCGGCGGCCCTCGAGACGGACGAGTCGCTCCTCACCGGCGAGTCGGCGACCGTGGCGAAGGGGGCCGACCCCGTCCCGGCCGGCGCTGAGATCGGCGACCGCGCATCCATGCTCTTCACGGGGACGACCGTCACGCGCGGGCAGGGCCGCGGCGTCGTCGTCTCGACGGGGCGGGAGACGGAGTTCGGCCGGATCGCGCAGAGCGTCGCCGAGATCGGGGAGGTCGTGACGCCGCTGCAGCAGCGGATGACCCGCTTCGCCCACCTCGTCGGGATCGCCGTCCTCGTCAGCTGCGCCTTCGGGCTCGTCGCCGGACTCGCCGCGGGCGAGGACCTCGAGGAGCTCGGCCTCGCCCTCGTCGCGCTGGCCGTGGCCGCGATCCCCGAGGGGCTGCCGATCGTCCTCACGGTCGCGCTGGCGATCAGCATGCGGCGCATGGCGGCGCGGCGCGCGATCATCCGGCGGCTCCCGGCCGTCGAGACGCTCGGTAGCTGCAGCGTCATCGGCTCAGACAAGACCGGGACGCTCACCGAGAACCGCATGACCGTGCGCAGCATCGAGGCGGGGGGCCGTACCTACGAGCTGACCGGTGCGGGCTACGAGCCGGACGGCGAGATCCTCGAGGACGGCGAGCCCGCGGCCGTCGAGGAGTGCTCCCCCCTCCGCCGGACGCTCGTCGCGGCAGCGCTCTGCAACGAGGCCAGGGCCGTCCCCGCCGACGACGGCATCGACGTGAGCGGCGACCCCACGGAGATCGCCCTCCTCGTCGCCGCGCTCAAGGCGGGCCTCTCCAGAGACGAGCTCGAGGATCGCCACGAGCGGTTCGCCGAGATCCCCTTCGACTCGCGCCTGCGCTACGCGGCGACCTTCCACCGCGGGGACGCCGGCGCCTTCGTCGCCGTCAAGGGCGCCCCCGAGGAGGTGCTCGCGATGTCCGTCGAGGACGCCTCCGGCCGCCCGCTCGACCGGGAGCGGACGCTCGCCGCGGCGGAGCGGATGGCGTCGTCGGGGCTCCGCGTGCTCGCGCTCGCCGGCCGTACCCTCGCTACGGGCGCCGAGGTGATCGACGAGGAGGCGCACGTCCACCTCGAGGGACTGACCTTCCTCGGGCTCGCGGGCATGATCGACCCGCCGCGGACGGAGGCGATCGACGCGGTCCGGGGCTGCCGGGAGGCGGGCATCCGGGTCGTCATGATCACCGGCGACCACGCGGCCACGGCTGCCGCGATCGCGCGCCAGCTCGGGATCGCCGACGAGGACGCGCCCGTCGTCACCGGCGTGCGGCTCGAAGAAACGGACGAGGAGGAGCTCGAGCGCCTCGTCCGCGAGGCGCCGGTCTTCGCGCGCGTCTCGCCCCAGCACAAGCTGCGGGTCGTGAAGGCGCTCCAGCGCGGCGGCGACGTCGTGGCCGTGACGGGCGACGGCGTCAACGACGCGCCAGCCCTCAAGGCCGCCGACATCGGCGTGGCGATGGGCCGCAACGGCACGGACGTGGCCAAGGAGGCGTCCGACATGGTCGTCACCGACGACAACTTCGCCAGCATCGTGGCCGCGGTCGAGGAGGGCCGGGTCGCCTTCGACAACGTGCGGAAGACGACGTTCTTCCTCCTCTCGACCGGCGCGGCCGCCATCGTCGCCGTGCTCGCGAGCATCCTCTTCCGGTTCCCCACGCCGTTCATCGCCGCCCAGATGATCTGGCTCAACCTCGTCACGAACGGCGTCCAGGACGTCGCGCTCGCGTTCGAGCCCGGGGAGCAGGGCGTCCTGCGACGGCCGCCGCGACGGCGGCGCGAGGGGATCGTCTCCCTGCTGCTCTGGGAGCGCACGGCGATCGCGGGCGTCGTCATGGCCGCCGGAACGCTCTCCCTCTTTCTCTGGGAGCTCGAGCTGCGGGACGCCGGGGTCGAGCGGGCGCGGACGGTCGCGCTGACGACGATGGTGCTCTTCCAGGTCTTCCACGTCGGCAACTCGCGCTCGGAGCACCTGTCCGCGTTCGTCAAGAGCCCGTTCTCGAACCGCCTGCTCTTCGCGGGGAGCGCGATCGCGCTCGCGGTGCACATCGGGGCCCTCTACCTCGGGCCGACGCAGTACGTCCTCCGCGTGGAGCCGCTCGACCTCGCCGACTGGGCCCGCATCGTCCCCGTGGCCGCGACCGTCATCGTGGCCGTGGAGCTGCACAAGCTCCTCCGTCGGCCGCGCGCGGCGTTGCCGGTTGCGGCTCGCTAGGGTGGCGCCGATGAGCGGCCTCCGCGCGTGGAACGCAGCCCTCGCCGTCCTCCATGCGGCGCAGGCGGCGCTGATCCTCGCGCTCTCGAACGACTTCACCCTCCCGGTCACGATCGGCTACCTCCAGGGACCGCCTGGGAGCGAGACGACCGCGGACACGCTCTTCGACCTGCCGATCGGGCCGGCGGTGGCGGCCTTTCTCCTCCTCGCCGCGCTCGACCACGCCTTCGTCGCCGCGCCCGGGCTCCACCGCTGGTACGAGCGGAACATCGAGCGCGGCATCAACCCCGCCCGCTGGTGGGAGTACTCGCTCAGCGCCTCGCTCATGGTCGTGCTCATCGCCATGCTCACGGGCATCTCCGACGTCGCCGCGCTGATCGGGCTCTTCGGGGCGAACGCGGCGATGATCCTCTTCGGCCTGGCGATGGAGCGCGCGAACCCGCCCGGGAGCGACGTGGACTGGCGCCCGTTCCTCTACGGCTGCGTCGTCGGGGCCGCGCCTTGGATCGCGATCGGGATCCAGATCGGGTTCTCGCAGGCGGAGACCGGAGAGGTGCCGACGTTCGTGTACGGGATCTTCTTCTCCCTCTTCGTGCTCTTCTTCAGCTTCGCGGCCAACATGGCGCTCCAGTACGGGAAGGTCGGGCCCTGGCGCGACTACGCGTTCGGCGAGCGCGGCTACCTCGTCCTCAGCCTCGTCGCCAAGAGCGCGCTCGCCTGGCAGGTCTTCTTCCCCACCCTGATGGACTGATGGCGAGCGCCGGGGACACGATCCGCAACCCCGCCACCGGCGAGACGCTCACGTTCGTCGTCACCTCAGGCGACTCGGACGGACGGCTCCTCCGCGTCGACGTGACGGCGGATCCCGGCAAGGAGGGTCCGCCGCTGCACGTCCACCGCGGCTTCGTGGAGCGCTACGAGGTGGTCGAGGGGCGGCTCCGGATCACGCTCCGCGGGGAGGAGCACGTCGTCGCGGCGCCCGGGCGCTTCGAGATCCCCCGCGGCGCCCCGCACACCTTCCGCGTCGAGGGCGCCGAGCCCGCGCGGATGGTCGTCGACTTCGAGCCGGCTGGGACGTACGAGGGCTTCCTGGTGACGATGTACGGCCTCGCCGAGGACGGGAAGACGAACGCGAAGGGCGTCCCGAACATCCTGCAGACGGCCGTCGTCGGCCGCGAGCATCTGGGCGACTTCGCCCTCGCACGGCCCCCGTACCTCCTGCAGAAGCTCCTCTTCGCCGTGCTCGCGCCGATCGGCCGGCTCGCCGGGTATCCGTCGCACTACGAGCGCTCGTAGACCGCCGCGGCGGCCACGGTTGGGATCGGCCGACCCGGGGAACCCGCAGAAGGATGGAACGAGCTTCCTGGAGCTACCAGCTTCCGCCCGCCGGGGCGCCGGACACGGGGCTCGAGCAGTACCAGGTGTACGTCCCCTCCGGCGAGGTCTGGAAGACGGCCGCCGTGCTCGAGAAGGACGGTGAGGTCTACCTCGCCGCGGCGCCGTCCGGCTTCCCGGTCGGCCACCGCCTCGTCGCGATCCCGTGGTCGGCGGTGGAGCGCGTGGATCACGAGGCGCTCGCCGTCCACGTCGGCGACCTCGGCGGCGCCCTCGAGCTCGACCCCGACCGGGCGACCGAGAACGGCGACGGCGAGGCGAGGCGGCTGACGGAGCTCCCGCCGGAGCTCCGTCGCCCGCAGCCTCCGGGCGGGGAGGCCGGGCCGACCGATCGCCTCCGGCTCGTCCTCGGCATCTCCGCGGCCGCGCTCGGCTTCGTCGCGCTCCTCGGCGCGATCGCGCTCGTCGACACGATGGAGGAAGGGTGGCGCTACGCCCTCCTCGCCGTTCCCGCGGTCTTCTTCGCAGCCGCCTTCGTCCTCAGCGTCTCCGCCTGGCGGCACCCGTACGAGGCCGGCCCCCGCCCCTCCGGGAGCTCCCTCGAGGCCCGGCGCCCGCCCCGCTGATCAGCCCGCGCGAGGGGCGTGGACGTGCACGCCGCGCCCGGCGAGGTCGACGGCCCGCGCCAGGTCCGTGATCGAGACGACGCCCTCGAGCTCGCCGTTCCTGAGGACGAGCGCACGGTTCACGTCGCCGGCGCCGAACGTGGCGAGGACCTCGGCCGCCTCCTCGTCGGCGCGCACCACCGGCACGGCTTCGAGCGGGATCATGCAGTCGCGCACGCGGCGCGCGTCCCACTCGGTACGGGGCGTGTCCGCGACGCGGCGGAACGTGAGCAGGCCAACGGGCAGGCGCCCCTCCAGGACGGGGTAGGTCGTGAAGCGCGTCCCCCACGCGACCCGGTCCATGAACTCCCCCAGCGTCGTGTCGGCGTCCACCGCGACCGGGTCCCGGGTCATGAGGTCGCGAACCCGGACGCCGCGCAGCGCCTCGCGTACGGCGACCTGCTGCCCCTCGGCCTGCGCCGCCATCTGGATGAACCACCCGAGGACGACGAGCCAGATCCCGCTCACGACGGGCCCGGCAAGCGCGATCACGACGCCGGCGGCGACGAAGAGCCAGCCGAACGCGCGCCCGACGCCCGTGCCGATCCGCGTCGCGTCGGCGAGGCTGCGCTTCCAGGCCCACAGCGCCGAGTGGAGCACGCGTCCGCCGTCGAGCGGAAGCGCTGGTAGGAGGTTGAAGACGAGCAGGACGCCGTTGATGTACCCGAGCCAGAAGACGACGCCCTCGACCGGGCTCGGCAGCGGCGCCGCCGCCCCGAGCGCGAGCAGCCCGACGGAGAGGACGAGCGAGACCGCGGGGCCCGCGATCGCGATCCGGAACTCGGCTCCCGCGCTCTGCCACATCGTGCGGAACTTGGCCACGCCGCCGAGAAGCCAGAGCGTGATTCCCTCGATCTCGACGCCTTCCCGCCGGGCCTGGAGGGCGTGGCCGAGCTCGTGCAGGAGAAGCGAGGTGAAGAAGAGGACGGCGGCGACCAGGGCCATCGCCCAGTACCCGCCCGTCGAGTGCCCGGGGTTCTGCGCCGGGAAGACCGCCTCGGCCAGCGTCCACGTGATCAGCCAGAAGACGAAGAGCCACGTCCAGTTGACGCCGATCTCTATGCCGGCGACGCGCCCGAGCCTGAACGTACTCGTCACGCCGTAAGGCTACCCGGCTCCGCGCGGGCGGCCCACCGCCGGCGGGAGCGCGGTAACCTGTACCGGGATGGAGGCGGAGCAGCTCCAGGAGGTCGTCGCTTCCGAGACCGAGCGGCACGAGGGCGTCCGGCGCTACTACGAGCTCGCCAAGCGGGCCGAGTGGCAGACGGCCGACCTTCCCTGGGGCGAGATCTCCCCCATCCCCGAGTCGCGCGGATCGCCCCAGCGCCAGGCGCGGCGCCGCGACGTGTGGCGCTCCGTGATCACGCAGCAGCTCCAGGCCGACGCGTTCGCCGTCGAGATGGCGGCGCAGCTCTTCCAGGCGGCGCCGCACTACGACGCGAAGCTCTACTACTCGACGATGGTGCAGGACGAGTCGCGCCACACCGAGGCGTGGCTGAAGCTGATCGAGCTCGCCGGCGGGACCGCGGAGCGCGACCCGCACCTCGACCGGCTCGCGGCGATGTTCCTCGACCTCGACACGCTCGAGGAGAAGGTCTTCCTCATGCAGGTCTTCTTCGAGCGGCTGATCATCCCGCGCTTCCGCCTCATCGCCCGCTCCTCGCGCGGGACGATCCTCGAGGACCTCTGCAACCGGCTCACGATCGACGACGGCATCCACCACGGCGCCGGCATGGCCTACGAGCGCGTGCTCCTCGAGACCGCCGGCAAGAAGACGAGGCAGCAGCTCGTCAAGGTGGCGAACCTGATGCTGCCGATCTTCGTCGAGCACTCCCTCTGGCGGCCGCCCGCCCGAGCCTGGATCGGGCGGGCGATGCACGACCGCGACGTGCAGCGCCTGAAGGAGGATCTCGAGGACGGCGTGCGCCTCGCGAACTCGCTCGGCCTCGACGTCAGCGAGGTCCGCCTCCCGTACTGAGCGCTACCGGCGGAGCCTGATCGCGTTCAGGTCGCCGGCGACGATCTCCTCGGCGCGGGCGGCCAGGTCGTCCACGTCGTCGTGCTCGGCGTGCAGGTAGCGGCCGCTGAGGCGGTCGAGACGCCCCGAGGCGAGGGAGCGGACGAGGCGCGGGGCGAGCTCCGGCGGCGTCCAGGGCGCGTCGTCCGGGAACTGACCCTCCGTCATCTCCGTGCGGACGAGGCCCGGGCTGATGGAGAAGACCGGGATGCCGTGCGGCTCGAGCTGGCGGGCGAGCGTCTCCGAGAAGCGATGGACCGCGGCCTTGCTCGAGCTGTAGGCCGTGGACGTTGGGCCCGGCAGGTAGGCGGCGCCGCTCGCCACGACCACGATCCGCCCGCGCCGCCGCTGGATCATTCCCGGAAGGACGGCCCGGCAGCAGAGGTACGTGCCGAGCACGTTCACCTCGAAGACGCGCCACCAGTCCGCGGGGTCGAGCTCCCAGGCCCTCACCTCCCAGAGGGCGATGCCGGCATTGGCGACGAGCAGGTCGACCGGCCCGAGGTCCGACTCGACGCGGGCGATCGCCTCCTCGACGGAGGCCCGGTCGGAGACGTCGCACTCGAGGGCGAGCCCGCCCGCCTCCTCGGCCGTCTCGCGCACCTGCTCGATCGTGCGCGCGGCCACGGCGACGCGTGCGCCGGCGCGGGCCAGCTCGAGGGCGATCCCCCGCCCGATCCCACGGCCGCCGCCGGTGACGAGGGCGACCTGGCCCTCGAGCTCTCGGCCGGCGTCCGTCATGGCGCCGACGCTATCAGCCCGAGCCGGACTGGAGAGGGCGGCGCCGGGCCGCCCTCTCCTCGTCCGAGCGGAGGCTATTCAGCCGGGCCGTCGCCGTCGAGGGAGGCCTGCGGGGCGACCGCGAAGCGGATCCGCCCCTCCTCCATCTCGGCGTCGAGCACCTTGTCGTCGAGGATCGAGGCCGCGACGGGCTCGAGGAAGACCTGCTCCTCCTGCGCCTCCACGATCGTGTCCTCGGCCTCCGGGCCGTCTACGAGGGCGAGCTCGAAGGACGCGTCGGTCTCGCTCACGAGCTGAGCGGCGATGCGGAGGCTCGCCGTCTCCGGCACCTCCTCGGACGACTCCTTGAGCGCGGCGATCGCGTCGACGGCGTTCTGGGTCAGCATGAGCACGGTTCCGTGCACCCCCTGTCGATTGTTTCCGGGCGGAAGCGTCCACCCTAGCGGCTCGCGGGCGGGGGACCGAGGCGTCAAGACCGTCGCCACCGTCTCGAGCACGTGCTCGCGAAGCCTCGGCGTGCACAGCCGTGCCGAGGCGGTCCCCCTCGCCTACCGCGAAGGCCTCGCCGGACCCTTCGCCTCTACCCCGACCAGCTCCAGTCGCGGATCTCCGGCGGGTCGTCGCCGCGCTCGTCGATGTACTCGCGGTGATCGAGGAGCTTGTTCCGCAGCTCCTGCCGGACGTAGGCGGCTTCCCCGTCGAGGCCGGGCACCCGGTCGATCATGTCGAGCACCAGGTGGTACCGGTCCATGTCGTTGCGGACGGCCATGTCGAAAGGCGTCGTGGTCGTGCCCTCCTCCTTGTAGCCGCGCACGTGCAGGTTCCGGTGGTTCGTCCGCCGGTAGGTGAGGCGGTGGATCAGCCACGGGTAGCCGTGGAAGGCGAAGATGATCGGCCGCTCCTGCGTGAAGATCGCGTCGAACTCCCGGTCGGGGAGCCCGTGCGGGTGCTCCGTCTCCGGCTGGAGGCGCATCAAGTCGACGACGTTGACGACCCGGATCCTGAGATCGGGGAAGTACCCCCGGGCGAGCTCGACTGCGGCGAGCGTCTCGAGGGTGGGGACGTCGCCGCAGCAGACCATGACGACGTCGGGCTCTGCCCCGCGGTCGTTCGAGGCCCACTCCCAGATCCCGACTCCCGCCGCGCAGTGGTGGACGGCCGCGTCGAGGTCGAGCCACTGGTGCTGCGGCTGCTTGCCGGCGACGATGACGTTCACGTAGTTGCGGCTGCGGAGGCAGTGGCTCGCCACCGAGAGGAGCGTGTTCGCGTCCGGCGGCAGATAGACGCGGATGACTTCGGCCTTCTTGTTGACGACGAGGTCGATGAAGCCCGGGTCCTGATGGGTGAAGCCGTTGTGGTCCTGCCGCCAGACGTGCGAGCTGAGCAGGTAGTTGAGCGAGGCGATCGGCCGCCGCCACTCGAGCTCACGCGTCACCTTCAGCCACTTCGCGTGCTGGCTGAACATCGAGTCGACGATGTGGATGAACGCCTCGTAGCTCGTGAAGACCCCGTGGCGCCCCGTCAGGAGGTAGCCCTCGAGCCACCCCTGGCACGTGTGCTCGCTGAGGATCTCCATGACGCGCCCGTCGCGGGAGAGGCCCTCGTCCCCCGGCCGGGTCTCCGCGTTCCAGGCGCGGCCGGTGACCTCGAGGACGGCGCCCAGCCGGTTCGACTCGAGCTCGTCGGGCGCGAAGACGCGGAAGTTCCGCTCCTCGAGGCTCAGCTTCATGACGTCGCGGAGGAAGCCGCCGAGGACGCGCGTCGCCTCGACCTGCGTGGCGCCGGGACGGGGAACGTCGACGGCGTAGTCGCGGTAGTCCGGCAACCGCAGGTCGCGCAGGAGAAGGCCGCCGTTGGCATGGGGGTTCGCGCCCATCCGCCGGTGCCCGTCGGGCGCGAGCGCCCGCAGCTCGGGTCGGACGCCGCCGCGGTCGTCGAAGAGCTCCTCGGGGCCGTAGCTCCGCAGCCACTCCTCGAGCTGCGCCAGGTGCTGCGGGTTCTCGGCGAGGCCGGCGAGCGGCACCTGGTGCGAGCGGAAGCTCCCCTCGCTCGGCTTCCCGTCCACCTCCTCGGGGCCCGTCCAGCCCTTCGGCGTGACGAGGACGATCGCCGGCCAGCGGGGCCGCTCGGTCTCGCCGTCCTCGCGCGCCCGGCGCTGGATCTCGCGGATCTCGGCGACGACCTCGTCCAGCGTCGCGGCCATGAGGCGGTGCATCTCCTCCGGATCGGAGCCCTCGACGAAGACCGGCCGGTAGCCGTAGCCGACGAGGAGGCTCTCGAGCTCCTCGCGCGGGATGCGCGCGAGCACGGTCGGGTTGGCGATCTTCCAGCCGTTCAGATGGAGGATCGGAAGCACGGCGCCGTCACTCGCGGGGTCGAGGAACTTGTTCGAGTGCCAGGACGTGGCGAGGGGCCCCGTCTCGGCCTCCCCGTCGCCGACGACGCACGCGACGATCAGGTCGGGGTTGTCGAACGCCGCCCCGAAGGCGTGCGAGAGCGCGTAGCCGAGCTCGCCCCCCTCGTGGATCGAGCCCGGCGTCTCGGGCGCCGCGTGGCTCGGCACCCCGCCCGGGAACGAGAAGCGCTTGAAGAGGCTCCGGAGGCCGTCCTCGTCTTCGGAGATCTCGTGGTAGACGTCCCCGTAGGAGCCCTCGAGGTACGTGTTCGCCACGACCGCCGGCCCGCCGTGGCCCGGCCCGCAGACGAAGATCATGTCGAGGTCGTCCCGCTTGATCACCCGGTTCAGGTGGACGTAGACGAAGTTGAGCCCCGGCGTCGTCCCCCAGTGGCCGAGTAGCCGCGGCTTTACGTGCTCGAGCCGCAGCGGCTCGCGCAGGAGCGGGTTGTCGAGCAGGTAGATCTGGCCCACCGAGAGGTAGTTGGCGGCGCGCCAGTAGCGATCGATCAGGGCGAGCTCCTCGCCGGTGAGGGCTGCGCCGCGAGTGTCCGTGGTCGCGGTCATGTCGCCTCCCTTGCTTTCGGGGCAGCATACGCACACGCCGGGAAACGCCCGCGAGGGGAACCGCGGCGGGCCCTCGGCGGGCTAGTCGTCGCGCGCGCAGCGGCGCGCCGCGTTCAGGCACAGGTCGACGAGGCGTGCGAGCTCCGCCTGCCGCCAGGCGTTGGCGAAGTCGGCGTGCACCGAGAGCTGCCCACCGGAGGTGAGCTCGGCGGTCGGCCCGCCCGGCGTCCCGTACGTGAAGGAGAGCGTGATCGCGGGCACGGCGGCCGGCTGCGTCGACGGGCAGTAGCCCTTCTGCGCGGACGCGGCGTGCGAGTGGTGATCCGGGCTGTCGAGGCGCCAGCCGTCCCAGCAGCTCGGGAACGTGACGCGGAGCGGCAGCGCGTTCCCCTTGGGGTCCGGGCACGTCGGGATCCACGCGCTCAGGCGGACACCCGAGTCCGCGCCGCAGTGCCAGCGCGTCACGCGCTGGGGCTGCGGCGCCGTCGCCTTCGCGTCGCCGGCGATCACGCGGAAGCCCGCGGGGAAGGGCCTCACCTCGTCGCACGTCGCCCGGCGGTAGTAGACCTGCACCCGCCGCGGCACGACCGGCTCGCCGCCGACGAGGAGTGCCGGGACCCAGTAGGCCGCGGTGTCGTCGGGCCGGTGGCAGGTCGTCGACGAGCTGTGCAGGGACTTGTAGGTCGAGGAGGCGTTCGTGGACGTGTTGCCGACGAACGTGTGGTCGTGCGAGGCGCCCGGCTGCTTCGGGTACACGCTCGGGTCGTCCGGGGCGCGGTGGCTGAAGCGGCAGGCACTGACGAAGTTGATCGCCTGCGCCTCCTCGAGCCCCGGCTCGAGGTCGGCAGCCGGATCCTCGGGGTCATCGGACCCCCCACGGCCGAGCCGGTGAGCCCGGCGGCGCCGACGACTGCGGCAAGCGCGAGGGCGACGCGCACGGGCGACGCGCACGGGTCAACGCTCTCAGCTTCGCTCTGGAAGCGCAACCCAGAAGCGCCGCAGAGAGGCGTCTCCGGCCGGCCGGCGACTACCGCTCGGGGTGTCAGGCTCGATACGGTACGCGGATGCGCCCCGAGGACGAGGCCGACGGCCCGGACATCGACGACTGGCTCGCGGACGACGACCCCTCCGACGCGCCGACGAGGGAAGCGCCGGGCGCGAAGCGGCGGCCGCCCGGGCCTCCGGGGCCCGGCGTCCAGGGACGGCGGGTGATCGCCCTCGTCGCGGTCGCCTCCGTGATCCTGCTCGTGATCATCGTCGCGACGCGCGGCGGCGACGAGGAGCCGGCCGCGGACGAGCAGACGCCCCCGACGGCGGCGACGGAGACGGGGGGAGGCTCGCCCGAGTCCGAGGTGCCTCCTCCACTCGTGCTCGAGGCGAACGGAGCCCTCTCCGAGGGTGACAGCGGCCGGCCTGTGCGCCGCCTGCAGCAGGCCCTCGCCCTGCTCGGCTACGACGTCGAGCCAGACGGCCAGTACGGCCCCGGCACGACCGACGCGGTGCGCCAGTTCCAGGCCGACGCAGGCCTGGAGGTGGACGGCGTGTCCGGCCCGGGGACGATCGCCGCGATCAACCAGGCGCTCGCCGGCGTCGGCTAGGACAGTTTAGCGGAAGATTGCCCGCCGTCGGGGTGCGATGGTCGTTCCGAGGCCGCAGCGTCGGGGCGAGCAGCGCGGCCCGGCGCACGTCGCTGTATCTCGTCAAGCCTCCCAGCTCAGTCGGGCCGGCGCGCGCCGTCGCGAACCGCCGAGCGCCTCCCGAGCGGGTCGGTCTCGCGGGCGATGATGTTCTCCACGAGCCCGGCCCAGCGCTCACGTACGTCCACGATCTCCACCTCGAGGCCGGCGGCGCGCGCCTCGTCGAGGAGCGCACGCAGGGCGAGCGCCCCCGTGATGTCGATACGGCCGAGCCCGTCGAGGTGGAGCACGAGCCGGTCGGCTCCGCTCTCGGCGCCGAGGAGGCGGATGAACGCGCTCTCGAGGCGCGCGGCGCTGCCGAACCAGAGGACGCCGCGCGGGCGGAGGTGGATCGTGCCGTCCTCACTCCAGCTCGGCGCTTCGAGCCGCCGCTCGCGCCAGAGGTGGACGCCGACGGCGAGCCCGACGCCGGCGACGACCGCCCACTCGATGCGGGGCGCGAGCGCGAGCGTGAGCACGAACGTGAGCAACGCGACGAGGAACTGCGGCCTGGAGATGCGCGCGAGCCGCAGGATCGGGCGCGGCCGGAAGAGCGTTGCGACCGAGCCGATCACGATCCCCGCGAGGACGGCCTGCGGCAGCGGCGAGAGGACGCCCGCGAAGGGGAGGAAGACGAGCACCGCCAGGCCCGCGACCGCCCCGCTCCAGCGCGTCCGTGCTCCCGCCAGCCGGTTGATCGCGGTGCGGGAGAACGACCCGCCGACGGGGAACCCGCCCGAGACCGCGGCCGCCACGTTCGCCGCGCCCTGGCTCACGAACTCCCGGTTCGCGTCCCAGCGCCGGCGCTCCTGCGCCGCGTAGGTGCGCGCGATCGTCGAAGGCTCGACGAAGCCCACGAGCGCGATCACGACCGCGGGCAGGAGCAGCGAGGGAAGCTCGGCCCACGGCATCGAGAGCGAGAGCGGCGGGAGCCCCTCCGGAATCGCGCCGACGGTCGGCCCCTCGTAGTCGCCGAGGCTCGAGAAGGCGATCCCGACGACCACCGCCACGAGCACGGAAGGGAAGAGGCGGTGCACGAGGCGGCCGCCGAGCAGAAGGGCCACGACGCCGGCCGCGAGGAGCGCGGACGTCGCCTCCCACGCGTCCGGGTTCGCGATCGTCCAGGCCGCTCGGTCGAGGATCCCGTCGCCCTCGGCGTCCGCCCCGACCGCGGCCGGGAGCTGCGAGGCGACGATGAGGATCGCCGCCGCCGAGACGAACCCGAGCAGGATCGGCTGCGAGATGAGATAGGCGATGACGCCGGCGCGGAGAAGGCCGATCGCGAGCCGGACGACGCCGACGAGGAGCGCGAGGAGGATCCCGAGGGAGACGTACTCGTCGCTCCCGGGCTGCGCGAGCGCCGAGAGGGCGCCGAAGGTGAGGAGCCCGGTCAGGGCGACGGGGCCCGTCTGCAGGTAGGGCGAGGAGGCGAAGAGCGCGGCGGCGATCGGCGGCAACGCGGCGGCGTAGAGGCCGCGGTACGAGGGCATGCCCGCAAGCTGCGCGTACGCGAGCGCCTGCGGCACGAGCACGAGCGCGACGCTCAGCCCGGCGACGAGGTCGCCGGCGCCCGGACGCGGCAGGCCCTCCGCGACAGCCCTCAGGCCGAGGCGGGAGCGTGCTTCTCGGTTGGGTAGCCGCGCTCGAGCCAGTCGACCATGCCTCCCATCACGAGCTCCGCGTCGAGACCATGCCGCCGCAGGATCGAGGCGACGAAGACGCTCCGCGTCTGGTCGCCGCAGACGACCGCGAGCCGCTCTCCGGCGGGCAGCTCTCCGGCGAGCTTCCACGCCTCCCCGGGCGGGAAGAGCAGCGCGCCCGGAACGTGGGCGTGCCGGTGCTCGAAGGGCTCCCGCGCGTCGACGACGACGACGTCGCCGAGCGCGTCGCGGAGCTCGTCCACGTCCAGGATCGGCAGCTCCTCGACGCCGCCTCCGCTCCCCGTCCACGCATTCAGCCCTCCCTCGAGGTGGCCGAGGACGTCGAAGCCGGCCCCCCGCAGGAGCTCGACCGCCACCTTCGCGATCGGCTCGGGCTCCGCGTGGACGACATAGCGCAGCCCCTGGGGCAGCATCAGCTCGGCCCGGTCGGCGAGATCGGCCCGGTTGAACTGCATCGTCAGCGCCCCGGGGAGATGGCCCGCGGCGAAGGGCCGCGGCGGCCGCAGGTCGAGGACGACGGCGCCCGCGGCGAGAGCGTCCCGCGTCTCCTGCGGCGTCATCGGCGCGTCGCCCCCTCAAGCTTCTCCCTCGAGATCAGCCCGAGGTTGTACGACTTGATCCACTGGTAGTCCTCGGGGAAGGGCTTCGCGGTCTCGCGGACGAACGCCGCGAAGCCGGCGGCGTCGGGTTGCGAGAGTGCGAGGTTGTAGCGCTTCTCGAAGAAGATCGTGGAGCTCGCCTTGCCGCTCATGTTCACCCCGCCGCACGTCGAGCCGCCGTAGTGGTTCGGGAACACCTCGACGTGGTCCGGGAGCGCGAAAAGCTTCTCCCGGATCGAGCGGAACTGCGTCTCGGCCCGCTCGGCCTCGCCCATGACGTCGAGCGACTCGTCGCCGACGAGCAGGTCGGGGCGCCCGACGTCGCCGACGAAGAGGGAGTCGCCGGTGAGGACGGCCCACGGCTCCTGGGCCCGCGCCGTGTCGGTGACGAGGTAGCACGTGTGCTCGGGCGTGTGCCCGGGCGTGTGGATCGCCTGCACCTCGACCTGGCCGACCCGGACGACCTCGCCGTCCGCGAGCGGCGTGAAGCCGTAGCGGACGAGGCCTGCCGCCGACTCGTGCAGGTGGTGCGGCGCGCCCGTGAGCTCCGCGAGCTCCCGCGCGCAGGAGACGAAGTCGGCGTGGACGTGGGTCTCGAGGACGCCGACGACGTCCAGTCCCTGGTCGGCCGCCTCGAGCACGTACGAGTCCGGGCCGAGGTCGGCGATCGGGTCGACGACGAGCGCCTCCCGCGCGCGGGCGCACCCGAGCAGGTAGGACGCCTGGAAGAGCGGCTCGTAGCGGAACTGTTTGAAGATCACGGCTCAGTCCTCCTCCTCGCCCTTGCGGACGTGGTAGACGAGGACGCCGCCGTCCTCCTCGTGCCACTCGAGCAGCTCGTTGCCCGTGTCGGCGGCCCACGCAGGGACGTCGGCGATCGAGCCCCGGTCGGTCGCGAGGATCTTGAGCACCTGGCCCGGATCGAGGCTCTCGATCTCCCTCCCCGCCTTCACGACGGGCATCGGGCAGAGGAGCCCCCTGGCGTCGAGCGTTCGGTCTTCCTGGATCTGCTGCATTGCTCCTCCTCAGATGAACAGGGTGACGTGGGAGCGCCGAGCCTCGGAGAGGAAGGCGGCCGCGCCGCCGAACTCGACGCCGTCGAGGAAGTCGCCCTCGCCGTATCCGAAGACCTCCATGGTCATCTGGCAGGCGATCAGGTGGACGCCCGACTCGCGCGCCGCCTCGAGCAGCTCGGGGATCGTGGCGACGCGCTTCTTCCGGAACATCGACTTCATCATCGACGTCGCCATCGGCCCCATCCCCGGCATGACGGTGGCGAGGTTCGGCATCGGCACGGGCGTCGGCATGGCCGGGTTCCCGACCGGGGACACCTTCAGCTTCTCCTCGAAGTCGCGGTGGATGATGTTGAGCCCGTAGAAGGTGAAGAAGACGTGCGTCTCCATCCCGGTCGCCGCCGCGGTCGTAGCGAGGATGAGCGGCGGGTAGGCCATGTCCAGCGTGCCCTGGGAGGCGATGATTGCCGCCTTCTTCCGGGCCGTGTCCTTTTTCTGCGCCCGGTCGAGCTCCTCCCGGACGATGCGCCGTACCTCCTCCTCGGTCGGCGCGGCCGCAGACGTCTCAAGCATGTGCAACCTCTCTTTCGCGGGCCGCCGTGCAGGCATCGTCGAGCAGGGCGGCGGCGGCCTCGGCCCGCTCCTGCCAGAACTCTCCGATCGGGCCCGGCCTCTCCGCATGGAGGCCGGCCCAGCGGCGCGCCTCGGCGGCGAGCCACGCAAGGGTCGGGGCCGCGTCCTGGGCGAGCAGGGCGCGGAGGACGTAGCGGCGCTCGGCGATGCGCACGCCGAGGCCCAGCTCGCGCGCGGCGTGCGCGAGGTCGTCGCGGACGAGGAGGACCCCGCTTCGAACCGGCACGAGCACGCCGCCGAGCAGGTCGTCGTGCTCGAGCGGCGGCGCTGCGCGCAGGTGGAGCGGTAGGCCCTCCAGCGGCCCGAGCGCGCGCGCCTCCTCCTCGAGGGCGGTTCCGAGCAGCCGGCCCCAGGCGCGGTAGGCGGGCGGCGCGATCTCGTCCAGCTTCGCGAGCCAGGGAGACAGCCAGGAGAGCAGGTGCTCCCAGAGGAGCGCCCGGCGGTGCTCGGGCGCCTCGAGCGCGGCGAGGAGGCCGAGGAGCGCGGTCAGGTGGTCGGGCTCCGCGGGCGGGACGAGGCCGAGCGCGCGCCAGAAGCCGGCGACGCGGTCGCGCGCCTCGCCTCCGAGCATCCCCTCGGCGCCGGCGTACACGGACGCGTACGGGTACAGCTGTTGGAGGAAGATGTCCGCGTACTCCTCCGACCGCGGCGGGTCGAGGCCGAGCGACGCCGCCACGCGCTCGTGCTCGGGCGCAGGCGGCTCGGCGAGGACGGCGAGGGCACGCAGGAGCTCGTTCACGGCGTCGCCTCCTCCGCGAGCCGGTATGCGTCCCGGGGCGGCTTCAGCGGGCGCAGGAGCCAGTACGGGCGCCGGCTGCCGTCGGGGGACACCTCGGGCGCGGGGCGTGTGAGCTCGAGCCAGCGTCGGTAGACCTCGCGCGAGCGCTCCGCGTCGACGGCGATGTCGCCGTAGGCGTCCCCCGCCCCCGCCCGCGTGACACGAACGGCCTGGTGCCAGCAGTGCATGCCCGAGACGGGGTCGGGGTGCACCGGGAAGGCGAGGTTCTGGTGCACTCCGACGTCGCTCCACCAAATCCGGCGCGTGTCCGGGTCGGCCGAGTCGAACGGGCCCACCCCGCGCTCGCGCCGGAGCGCGCGGGCAGCGCCGTCGCGCTCGAGCGCGACGGTCGCCATCGCCTGCCGCTGCCCGGTCTCGCCCAGCTTCCAGCGGCCCATGTGGTGGCTGCAGGCGACCACGCCCGGCCGGATGCCCTGAGTCACCCATGCCTTGACGACGATGTGGCCGATCTCGGTCTCGACGCGCACGAGGTCACCCGTGCGGACGCCGAGCCGCTCCGCGTCGCGCGGGTGCAGCCAGAGCGGGTTCGTGTGCGCGATCTCGTCGAGCCACTTCGCGTTCGCGCTCCGCGTGTGGATCTGCACCGGCAGGCGGAAGGTGGAGATGAGCACCATCTGGTCGGGCTCGAGCCGGTCGGGATGGACGTGGCTGCGCAGGTACGTCGGGATCGCCGCCTCGGGCCAGCCCCACTCGGCGAGCGTCCGTGACCAGAACTCGAGGCGGCCGCTCGGGGTCGGGAAGCCGCGCAGGACCCGCCCGTCGACCTCCACGCCCACGGGTCGCCGCCCCGCCGGGTCGGGGTCTGGGGTCGGGAGCGGGACGGCGTTCGCGCCGCGGGGCGCCTCGCCGCGGGTGTAGACCCGCCCCTGCGCGTCCACGCGCACGTCGTCCAGCTCCTCCGCCGGCACCTCCTCCTCATGGACGGCGCCGACGCCGCGGCGGACCTCGAAGGCGCCGTAGCGGCGCATGTACTCGATCGGCGTCAGCCCCTCCTCGGCCGCGCGCTCCGGGAGCCCGGGGACCGAGTGCTCGAAGAGGTAGCGGTAGTACTCGTCCACCGTCAGCTTCTCGCCCGGACGCTCCCGCGACTCGAACCAGCGGCGGATGCCGAGCTCGCCGTCCGGGTCGATGCGCCAGGAGAGCTCGATCCAGAACTCGTTCTCCTCCCAGACCTCCCCCGGGTTGACGTCGCGCGTGTCGCGGACGGTCTCCCCCAGGCGCTCCCGCGCCGCGCGGAGCACCGGCTGGCGGAAGCCGACCCACTGCCCGTCGTACTGCTCGTACGAGTGGACGTCGTGGCGCTCCGACCCGTGGCCCATCGGGAGGACGTAGTCGGCGAAGAACGCGGTCTCGCTCCAGGTCGGCGTCAGGGCCGCGTGCAGCCCGACCACGCTCTCGTCCGTGAGGACGTCGATCCAGGAGAACCCGTCCGGGTTCGTCCAGACCGGGTTGTAGACGCGGGTGAAATACGTGTCCACGCGCCCGCGGCCGTCCCTGAGGAGGTGCGGGAGCAGGAACGACATCTCGTTCATCGCGAGCGGGTACTCCTCGGGCCACGTGAGCTCGTTCCAGGTCCGCGGGTGGGGCGGCGTGTGGATCGGCCGGGGGACGAACTTCGTCCACGCGTTCGGGAACGTCCCGCCCTCGGTGGCGACCGCCCCGAGGAGCGCGTTCAGGAGGAAGAGACAGCGGGCGACCTGCCAGCCGCCGAGGTTGCCGGCGGCGGCCGAGCGCCACGTGTGCGTCGAGAGGCGGGTTCCAGCCGAAGCGACGGCGTCGGCGACCTCGCGCAGCACCTCGACCCGGATGCCGGACTCGCGCTCGGCGAGCTCGAAGGTGTACTCCGCGTACAGCTCCGCGAGGACGCGCTCGAACTCCTCGAACGTCTGCGGCCCCTCCGGCCGCTCGTGCGCGAGGTACTCCTGCCAGTTCCACCAGCGGCGCACGAACTCGCGGTCGTAGCGTCCCGTGCGCACGAGGTGGCTCGCGAGCGCGAGCAGGATCGCCGCCTCCGAGCCCGGCTGCGGGGCCAGCCACCGGTCGGCGTGGCTGGCGGTGTTGGAGAGGCGGGTGTCGAAGACGACGAGCTTCGCGCCGCGCTCGCGCGCCTCGACGATCCGCTGCGCGTGCGGGTTGAAGTAGTGGCCGGACTCGAGGTGAGCGGAGACGAGGAGAACGACCTCCGCGTTCGCGTGGTCGGGGCTCGGGCGGTCGAGCCCCATCCACCAGTGGTAGCCGGCGCGCCCGCCGGAGGAGCAGATGTTCGTGTGCGAGTTGTGGCCGTCCACTCCCCAGGCGGCGAGCACGCGCTCGGTATAGCCGTCCTCGCCGGGGCGGCCGACGTGGTACATGACCTCGTTGGGGCGGCCCTCGACGATCGCGGCGCGGATGCGGCCGGCGAGGTCGTCGAGCGCCTCGTCCCAGGTGACCCGCTCCCAGCGGCCCTCGCCGCGGGCGCCGGCCCGGCGGAGCGGGTAGAGGATCCGGTCCGGGTCCGTGACCTGGTTGAGGGTGGCGGGGCCCTTGGCGCAGTTTCGCCCGCGGGAGCCCGGGTGCTCCGGATTCCCCTCGAACCGCCGCACCTGCAGCGTCTCCCGGTCGACGTACGCGAGGAGCCCGCACGCGGACTCGCAGTTGAAGCACGTCGTCGGGACGAGCAGCGTCCCCCGCGCGCTCCCGTCGGGCCGCGGGTCGGCCCAGTCGTCCCAGCGCTCCCGGGGCGGGAAGGCGGCGAGGTGCACCCGGCTCGGGCCCGGGTAGAACGTCTCGCCGCGGGCGAGCGTCTCCCGCTTCGCGGCGCTGACGCGCTCGTTCAGCTCGCGGAGGCTCATGCGAGCGGCACCGCCTGGCCAGACTGGACGTACGCGTGCTCGTGGAGGAGGAGGCCGACGAGCGCCGGCGCGACGACGCCGACGCCCGCCCACGGGGCGGCGAGCGCGGCGGCGACGAGGACGAGGCCCGTCCAGAAGGGCGCCGCGTAGCGGCCGCGCACGAGCTCGCGCACGGCGAGGTGGGCGTGCGCCGTCGGGTGCGTGAGGGTGATCTCGCCGAGGACGACGACGACGTGGGCGAGCGCGGCGGCGGCGAGCACCCACGGGAGCACGTCGTGGGCCGCGTCGAAGGGCAGGAGCACGGCTGCCCCGAGGAGCGCCGCCTGCACGAGCAGGTGCGGCGGCAGGAGCGGGCTCTGCCAGAGGTCGCGCGCCTTCGCCTGCGCGAAGAGGTAGCCGGTGTACACGGCGACGAGCGCGGCGAGCGGGATTCCCGCCGCCGTCAGCCACGCCTGCGGCGACGTCCAGCCTGCCAGCGAGGCGACGAAGTGGGCGGCGAGCACCGCCGAGTACGCGCCGATCGCGAAGGCGCCGCGCACGAGCCAGCTCCGCCACTGTGGGCGCGCGAAGATCATCCAGAAGCGGCGCGGCTGCTCGAGGTCGGCGATCAGGATCGCGCCGGTGGCGGCGAGCAGCCCACCCGCGAGAAGCGGCACCGCCCAGAGCCAGACGTCGCTCTCCCAGGAGAGGACTCCGGCGAGCGCGAGGGCCGCGGCGACGAGGTAGACGCCGGCGGCGATCCCCTTCGTCCACGTGTAGAGGGAGACGCGCCAGTCCCAGGGGGCTCGATGGGGGACGTCGTAGGAGAGGAGCGCGGCCGCGGAGGTGTTCCACGCCTCCGGTGCGCCCGAGCCGACGCCGTCGCCCTGCTCCGACCACATGTAGAGATCCCCGTCCGGCCGCCTCGCGGCGAGCGGGTCGAGGGTGGCCTGATGGGCGCCCCGGTAGAAGAGCTTGGGCCGCGTTTCCTTCTCTTGGCGGCGAACCGAGACCGGTTGGCGGTTGGCGATCTCGGCGACCCTCGAGCCGGGGTCGTCGAGGTCCCCGACGAGGATCGCCTCGACCGGGCAGACGACGACGCACGCGGGCTCGAGCCCCGCGTCGATCCGGTGCGAGCAGAAGTTGCACTTCTCGGCGGAGTGGTCGTGCGGGTTGATGAAGATCGCGTCGTAGGGGCACGCCGCCATGCACGCCTTGCAGCCGATGCAGACGGACTTGTCGAAGTCGACGATGCCGTCGTCGCGCCGGTACATCGCGGCGGTCGGGCAGGCGGCGACGCAGGGCGCGTCCTCGCACTGGTTGCAGCGCGTGACCTGGAACGCGCGCCGGGCCTGCGGGAACGTGCCGACGTCGACGGCCTTCACGTACGTCCGGGTCACGCCGAGGGGCACCTCGTTCTCCGACTTGCAGGCGGTCGTGCAGGCGTGGCAGCCGATGCACTTCGTCTGGTCGATCACCTTGCCCCAGCGCGGGCGCCGCTCCTCGCCGTCGAGGAGGTCGAAGAGGTCGAAGCGCTCGGGCGCCGCGCTCACGAGAGGAGGCGCTCCGCGCGCTCGCGGACGCTCGCGCAGACGATGTCGCAGAGCTGGGCGAGGCGGTCGTCGCCGATCCGGTAGAGGACGTGGCGCCCGTCCCGGCGGCGCGCGACGAGCCCGCCCTCGGCGAGGCGGCCGAGGTGTTGCGAGACGTTGGCGACCGTGAGCCCGGTGCGGGCGGCCAGCTCGCCGACCGGCAGCTCGCCCTCCTCGTACAGCTCGCGGACGAGCCGCAGCCTGGTTCCGTCGCCGAGGAGCGAGAACATCCGGGCGGCGCCCTCGAGCAGCGGGTCCGGCAGGACCGTCACCTGCGGCACGGTAGCAATGATCAAGCGTTCGCGCAAACGATGGAACCTTAGTCGTAAGCCGGGCCGACGGGGCTGACGAGCCGGGAGATCGCCGAACGCCTCGGCCGGCCCCTTCGCACGTCGAGGGAGCTCGGAGGCGCGCACAGCGAAGCTCGGCGTCGCCGGCCGGGCGGAGCTGATCGCGCTCGCCCGCCGGCGCCAGCTCTGACGGGGTGAGCTTGCGGGTTTCCCGCCGGCCCCGATCAGGGTCGTCGCCGATGCGCCCGGCTCTCAGAGCCGGGAGACTGGCGCCCGATGGGACGGCTTCGCGGTCAAGGCACGCTGGTTCTGTTCGCTGTCGGCGGCGGCCTCCTCTACCTCGTCGGCATTCTCGTGATCACCCTGGTGTTCGACGAGGGCCTCCCGCTGATCGGGTGGATCGGATTCGGCGTCGTGGCTGCGATCGTGCTCGGACTCAGCACCGGCATGGCCTTCTTCCTCGTGCGCTCGAGCCGCGCCGCGGGCTCCGAGCCCCCGGCCCGGCGCCCGGCGCCGAGGGCGGGAGGAGCGCACGGCGTGCTCGTCGTGGTCGACGAGGGCTGCCCGGCAGAGGCGCTCTGCGCCCGGCTCGCCGGCACGCTGCCGGACGGAGAGACGGAGCTGCTCGTCGTCGCGCCGACACTCGTCTCGGCCGTGCGCTACCTCGACTCGGACATCGACCGCGCCCGGGGCGCTGCCCGGGCTCGCCTCGACGAGACGCTCGCCGCGCTGGCCGCGGCAGACATCCCGGCCCGCGGGCAGGTCGGCTCGGAGAGCCCGCTCGAGGCGATCGCCGACGCGCTGGCCGTCTTCCCCGCCGACGAGATCGTGCTGGCGACGCCGCCGCCGGAGCGGACGAACTGGCTCGAGCGCGGCGTAGTCGACCGCGCGCGCGCTGTACGAGATCCCCGTCTCGCGCCTCGTCGTCGATTCCCCGTCGGTCGACGCCGGACGTCGCTAGGCTCCGGCCGCCGGCGCGCCGGCTCGGTCGTGCCCGTACAGGACGGGAGGGCGGGCGCGATCCGGGTCTAGGGCTAGGTCGCGGCGCGTCCCGGCCGCAGGTCCAGCACCGCGATGAGGACGGCCGCAACGAGGACGGCGATCAGGAACTGGAGGACGGAGCCGACGCCGACGGCGTCGGCGATGATCCCGCCGAGAAGCGCTCCGCCGACGCCCACGAGCGCCGTCGTGAGCAGGCCGAGGCCCTCCGTTCCCGAGACCGCGAGTCGCGCGAGGCCGCCGATCAGGAGCCCGATCAGCGCCCACCAGAGGAGCTGCAGCGCGAGCCCGAGAACCCAGCCCCCGATCACGAACAGGAGCACGACGGCGAGGATCAGGACGAAGAGCAAGGTCATTGCAGGCCTCGTTCCCCGACTTCGCCGGCGGCCAAACATCTCCTGCGGACAGCGCTCGGCCGGCGGGCGTCAGGGCATGATCCGGACGTGGACGCTCCCCACTCCCGCGCACCGGAGGAGGTCGCGGCCGCCCTCGGGACGGACGTCGAGTCCGGGCTGAGCGAGGATGAGGCCGGCGCGCGCCTCGCGCGGGTCGGGCCCAACCGCATCGCGCTCGCGGCGCGGCCGTCGTACGCGGTCATCGCGCTCCGCCAGCTCGCCGACCCGCTCGTCGCGCTCCTGATCGCAGCCGCGGCCGTGTCCGCGGCGATCGGGGAGGAGATCGAGGCGGCGGCGATCGGGGCGATCGTCCTTCTCAACGCCGCCCTCGGGTTCGTGCAGGAAGCGGGCGCCGAGCGCGCCGTCCATGCCCTCCGCGCGTCGTTCGAGCCCCTCGCGGGCGTCGTCCGCGAGGGCCACGAGCGCGAGGTGGGCGCCGCCGAGCTCGTCCCCGGCGACCTCGTCGTCCTCGAGGAGGGCGCGCGCGTTCCCGCCGACGCGCGCCTGGTCGCCGCATGGGGGCTCGCCGTGGACGAGTCGCTCCTCACCGGCGAGTCGGTGCCCGTCGACAAGGCCGCCGGTGTGGTTCCGCCCGCGGCGCCGCTCGCCGAGAGGGCGTCGATGCTCCACGCCGGCACCGGGGTGACGCGCGGGCGCGCGCGCGCTCTCGTGACGGCGACTGGCGCGGAGACCGAGATCGGCCGCATCGCGGGGCTCACGTCGGGCGCGAAGCCCCCGCCGTCGCCGCTGCAGCTGCGGGTACGCGGCCTCACGCATCTGATGGTCGGCTTCGGGATCGCCGTCACGCTCGGGCTCGGAGGGGCGTCGCTGGCCCAGGGCGAGTCGCTGCAGCAGGCGTTCCTCGTCGGTGTCTCCGTGGCCGTCGCTGCCGTCCCCGAGGGGC
>DATHVD010000036.1:0-7291 GCA_035461525.1 Gaiellaceae bacterium | reverse complement strand
AGGAGCCGCTCCGGCGTCACGCCGACCGGCAGCCGCCACCAGGCGTAGAACGTCGAGTCCGAGCGCGTCCCGGGAAGCGCCGCGAGCACGCGGTCGCGCCGCCGCTGGTAGAGCGCCCGCCGCTCCTCGACGGTGTCCTGCGGCCCGGTCAGCGCCGCGACCGCCGCCTCCTGCAGCGGCCTGAAGATGCCCGCGCGCGTGTGGTCCTGGAGGAGGTTCACACGCTCGACGATCTCCGCGTTACCGACGACGAAGCCGAGCCGCCAGCCGGCCATCCCGTACGTCTTCGAGAGGGAGAAGAGCTCCACACCGGCCTCGCGCGCGCCCGGCTGCGCCAGGAAGCTCGCCGGCCGAAGCCCGTCGAAGACCAGGTCCCCGTAGGCGAGGTCGTGCACGACCGCGGCTCCCGTCTCCGCGGCGAACGCCACCGCAGCGGCGAAGGCGCCGCCCGGCGCCGAGGACGCGCACGGGTTTGACGGATAGTTGAGGTAGAGCGCCGCGACGCCGTCCCGCGGCGCCGCGTCGAGGTCGGGCGCGAACGCGGCGTCCGGGTCGAGCCGGACGCGCCCCTCCCGCGCAGCCGCGAGTGCGACGCCGGATGTGTAGTCCGGATACCCGGGGTCGGGGAGCAGGATCGTCTCGCCCCGCTCGGCGAGGCAGAGCGCCAGCTCGACGATCGCGCTCTTCGTCCCCGGCACGACCGCGATCTCCCGGTCGGCGTCGAGCTCGACGTCGTAGACGTCGCGGTAGCGTGCGGCGACCGCCTCGCGGAGCGCGGGGATGCCGCGAAAGGGCGGGTAACCGTGCGCGGACGGATCGCGCGCCGCGCGCGCGAGCGCCTCGACGACGTGAGGCGGCGGCGGCACGTCGGGATTCCCGCGCCCGAGGTCGATCACCTCCTCCCCGTCCTCGGCCCCGGCGGCCGCCACGCGCGCGAGGAGCCCGGTGAAGTACTGCTCGGGCAGCCGCTCGAGCCGGTGCGGTCGCTGGCGCACTGCGCGATCGTACTGACACGCTCTCGGCACGTCCGCGGCACGGAGTCCGGCCTCCCCGGCCGCTACCGTGGGCCCGCGTGGTGCGAGAGGACGTCTTCGCCGGTCTCAACCCGGAGCAGCGGCGCGCGGTCGAGGCCGTGCGCGGCCCGGTGTGCATCCTCGCGGGCGCGGGCTCGGGCAAGACGACGACGATCACGCACCGCATCGCCAACCAGGTGGCGACCGGCGCCTTCGCCGCGACCGAGATCCTCGCCGTCACCTTCACGGACAAGGCGGCGACCGAGATGCGCGAACGCCTCGCCCGCCTCGGCGCGGGCCGAGTCCCGGCGCGCACGTTCCACGCCGCCGCGCTCGCCCAGCTCCGCCACTTCGCGCCGGAGAGCGCCGGCGAGCTTCTCCCCTCGAAGGCGCCAGTCCTTCTCCCCATCGCCCGCACGCTCCCGACCCCCTACCGCTTCCGCCCGCTCGCCGACCTCGCCACCGAGATCGAGTGGGCGAAGAACCGCCGCGTCACCCCGGCGACGTACCGCCGGTCGCTCGGCGAGCACGAGCCGCCGATCCCGCCCGACCTCGCCGAGCGCGTCTTCCGCGCCTACGAGGAGCGCAAGGCGGGGCGCGGCCGCATCGATTTCGAGGACCTGCTCGAGCTCGCGATCCGCATGTACGACGAGGATCCGGTAGCGCTCGCGGGCTTCCGCGAGCGCTACCGCGCCTTCACGGTGGACGAGTACCAGGACGTCAACCTGCTCCAGCAAAGCCTCCTCGACCGCTGGCTGGGCGACCGGGACGACGTCTGTGTCGTCGGCGACGACTACCAGTCGATCTACTCCTTCACCGGCGCCTCGCCCGAGCACCTGCTGGCGATGCCGCGCCGCTACCCGGACGCGCTCGTCGTCAGGCTGGAGGCGAGCTACCGCTCGACGCCGGAGGTACTCGGGCTCGCCAACCGGCTCGTCCCCGGCCTCCGCGGCTCCGAGAAGGTGCTGCGGCCGGTGCTCCCGTCCGGCCCCGTGCCACGCGCGCTCCCGGTCGAGAGCCGCGGCGCCGAGGGTCGCCTCGTCGCCGCCGAGGCCCGTCGCCTGCACGAGGAGGAAGGCGTCCCGTACGAGGAGACCGCCGTCCTCTACCGCCTGAACGCGCGCTCGGAGGACTACGAGGAGGCGCTGGCGGCCGCGGACGTTCCGTTCCAGGTGCGCGGCGCCGCCTTCCTCGCCCGGCCTGCCGCCCAGCGGACGCTCCGCCTCCTGCGCGGCCGTGGCGAGGCGCCGGGAGCGGACGCCGTACGCGAGGCCGTGACCGCCCAGGGCCTCCTGGACGAGGTGCCCGCCGGCCTCGGCGAGGAGGAGCTGACCCGCCAGGCCGACCTCGAGCGGCTGCTCCGCGTGGCCGAGGATCTCCCGGAGGAGGCGACGGTCGCCGACTTCCTCCGCGACCTTGACGCGCGCTTCGGCGCCGACGCCCAGGGCCGCGGCGTCCACCTGCTCACGTACCACCGCGCCAAGGGCCTGGAGTGGGACGCGGTCTTCCTCCCGCGCCTGGAGGAGAAGGAGCTCCCGTTCAAGCGCGCCCGCGGCGAGGAGGGTCTCGCCGAGGAGCGCCGCCTCTTCTACGTCGGCCTCACGCGCGCGCGGCGGTTCCTGACGCTGACCTGGTCTGCGGAAGCCAAGCCGAGCCGGTTCCTGGCGGAGCTGGGCGTGGCCGCGCCGGCGCGGGCGGGCGGCGGCTCACGCGGCGCGGCGCGCGACGACCTGGACGAGGCCGACCGCGAGGTCTTCGACGAGCTCCGCCGCTGGCGCCTCGAGCGGAGCCGCGAGGAGGACGTGCCCGCCTACGTCGTCTTTCCGGACCGCACCTTGGCCGGCATCGCCCGCGTGCGCCCCGCCACTCTCGGCGAGCTCGCGCAGGTGGACGGCGTCGGCCCGATGAAGCTGGAGACGTACGGGGGTGACGTGATCTCGCTCCTCGAGAAGATCGCCTGAGCCGGCCAGACGACGATGCCGACTCTGGGAACGCGCCGCGCGGCGTCCCCTGTCACCGGGAAATCGTCACGCTTTCGACACGTCTTGCGCCCCACGCGTGCGGATTTCCGCTGTACGCTCGAAAGCGGGTGGTGGGCTGGGGTGCCCCGAAGGACGAGGGCTTGCGACACACGCTCGAAACCGGCTTCCGAGAGCTCGCGACCGGACGTCACGAGCCGCGTTCCGGCCGGTCCACCCGGGCCCCGCGGCCCATGATCCGGCGGAGCACGACCGAGTAGTCCTCGCCGCCCCAGCCGGCTGTCTCGGCCTCGCGGAGCCAGCTCGCCGCGGCCTCCGCGAGGCGCAGATCCACGCCCGCCTCCGCCGCCGCTTCCGCGATCAGCTCGGCGTCCTTGCGCGCGAGCGCGAGCGAGAAGCGCCTCGGGTACTCACCGCTCTCGACGGCCGAGCGCCGGCGGTCCGCCTGGGCCGCGAGCGGAGTCGCGGCGAGAACCGAGAAAGCCGCCTCGTCAGAGAGCCCGAGCCCGCGAGCAAGTGCGAGGGCCTCACCGAGCACGCCGAGGACGCCGAAGAGGGTCGTGTTCGCCACGAGCTTGGCCGCCGCGCCGGCGCCGAGCAAACCGACGTGGAGCGGCTCGCCGAGCACGGAGAGGAGCGGCGTACACTCCTCGGCGAGCGCCTTGGGCCCGCCGACGAAGATCCTCAGCGACCCGGACTCGGCCTCCGAGACGCTGCCGAGCACCGGCGCGTCGAGCAGCCCGGCGGACGGAGGAAGCGCGGCGGCCAGCCGCTCGATCGCAGCCGGGCCGACCGTCGACATCTCGATCACGGTCGTCTCCTCGCCCGCACCGGCCGCGACGCCCTCGGCTCCGTCGGTCACGGCCCGGAGCGCGTCCGGGTCGGGGACCATCGTGATCACCACCCGCGCGCGGCGCGCGGCCACGGCGGGGCTCGCGGCCTGCACCGCGCCGGACGCGACCAGCTCCCGCGCGCGCCCGGGCGTCCGGTTCCAGACGAGCACGCGGTGCCCGGCGCCGAGCAGCCGTCCGGCGATGCGGCTTCCCATCGCGCCGAGCCCGACGACGGCGACGTCCGTCACGGCCCACCCTCGGCCATCTCCACGAAGCGGCAGAGCGCGTTCGCCAGCCGCATCTGCTCGATCGAGCGCGCCTCCACCTCCAGCAACTGCGGGCTGCACACGAGGTACGCGAGGCAGCGGGCCCGCGACACCGCCACGTTGAGGCGGTTCCAGGAGAAGAGGAACTCGAGGCTCCGCGGCACGTCCTCCCCGCTCGAGCTTCCGAGCGCGTAGAGGACGACGTCCGCCTCCTGCCCCTGGAACTTGTCCACCGTGCCGACGCGCACGTCCGGCGCGACCGCCGCCAGCGCCTCCGCGAGGAGCGACACGTGCGCGTTGTACGGGGCGACGACGAGGATCTCGCGCTGCGGCACGCCGGCCGCGACGAGCTCGCGCACCTCCTCGCGCACGTGCGCGGCCTCCTCGGGCGACTCCTGCCGGTTGCCCTCGTGCTCGACCGGGAGATACCGGAGCCCCGTCCCCAAAGGCGTCGTCCGCTCGGCCGTGCGCGCGTCGCTGGCGAGCCGCCCGGCGTAGAACGCCTCCGAGACGAACCGCCCGACGTCGGGATGGAGCCGGTACGTGCGCTCGAGGAAGAGCCCGCGGTCCTCCGGCACCGTCGTCTCCCCGCCGAGGAGGTGCTCGGCCACCGAGACGCCCGAGCCGTCCGGATGCGTCCCCTGCACGACCTGGCGGAGCTGGTTCGGGTCGCCGAGGAGGACGACGCTGCGCGCGGCCGTGCCCATGGCGAGCGCGTCCGCGAGCGACACCTGCCCGGCCTCGTCCACGAAGAGGCAGTCGAGCCGCGCGCGCATGTCGCCGCGCGCGAAGAGCCACGACGTGCCGGCGACGAGCGACGGGCCGTCCGGGAAGTCGCCCGGATCGGGGCTCGACCCGATCGCGTCGCCCTCATACCACGACTCGGGATTGCCGCCGGTCGCCTTCTTCAGACCCTCGACCTCGACGCCCTCCTCGTGCGCGGCGTCCTCGAGCGTCGCCAGGAAGTTGTGGATCGCCCTGTGGCTCGTCGAGGCGACGCCGACGCGCTTCCCGTGCGCGAGCAGGTGGACGGCGAGCCGTGCGCCCGTCCACGTCTTGCCGGAGCCGGGCGGCCCCTGGACGAGGAGGTGCCGGTCGCCGAGCTCGAGCACGAGCCGTTTCATCTCCGCGAGGTCGCTCGTCTGCACGGGCCGCTCGTGCGGCTGGCGCCGGAGGATCGACTCGAGCGCCGGGTAGCGGCCGTCGCCGGCGAGGAGCGAGCGCGCGAAGTCGGCGAGGGCCTCGCGCTGGGCGTCCGTCCGGTAGGGCCCACCCGGGATCAGCGCCTCGGGCAGCGGGCGCTCGGCCACCTGCGTCCCGCGCCGCAGCACGACGCGCCGCGCGTCAGGGTCGAGCTCCTCGACGCTCCCCGGAGAGACACCCGTCGCCGGATCGCGCACCTCCTTCCCCGCCCCGATCCTGTGCTCCTGGGGAGGGAACGTGAACGCGTAGAGCCGCGACCGCCCGTCCTCCACCGGCTCCCCGTCGCGCGCGAGGAGCCCGATGGACTCGGCGTCCTCGACGAGCTCGTCGGGCGTCTGCTCCAACCGGTCGAAGAACGCCCACCAGACCGGTTTGGCCTCGCGCGCGTGGTAGTCGAGAAGGCGCGCCGCGAGCCGCCGCGGGGCGCACTCCTCGGCGCCGTCGATGAGCGCCGCGCGCAGCGCGACCCGCTCCTCGGGCTCCGCGTCCTCCGGTGTCTCGCGCGGCGGCTTCGGCTCGGCCCAGGGGATCGGCCCGAAGAGCGCGATCGCCTCCTCGCGCCGATCGAGCAGCCAGTCGCGCAGAAGGAGGGTGGCGCGGCAGTCCTCCTCGTTGTAACGCTCGATCTCCTCGAGGACCCGCTCGTCGCGCGTCCGCATCCACTCCTCGAAGCGGAGGATCGACGTACCGCCCTCCTTCACCTCCGCCTCGCGCTCGATCGGCAGGAAGACCTCGAGGTCCTTGAGCCCGTAGCGCGGCTGCGACGTGCGGATCGCGTTGCGGACGACCGCGTAGAGGTCGACGAAGACCTCGCGGCGGAGGAGGTCGTCGAGCTCGTCCTCGCGCGTGCCGTGCTGGCCCATGAGCCGCCGTAGCGCGGAGACCTCGTAGGAGGCGTAGTGGTAGACGTGCAGGCGCGGGTCGGCGGCGAGCCGGTCGTGGACGAGGTCGACGAAGCCCTCGAACGCCCGCCGCTCCCCCTCGCGGTCGCGCGCCCAGAAGGCCTGGAAGCCATGCGCGCGGTCGTAGACGCCGAAGAGGTACTCGAGCCCGCCGGCCGGCTCCCAGAACGGGTCGCCCTCCATGTCGAAGAAGAGGTCGCCCTCGGACGGCTCGGGCAGGAGCGCGAAGCCGGTCTCGGGGATGGGCTCGATCAGGTCGTAGAGCGGCTTTCCGCCCGTGCGCCCGCGGTGCTGGAGCTCCGCCTGGGCCTTGAGCTTCGCCAGCGTCTGCGCGGAGAGGCGCGGGATCGTCACGCCGGAGGGGGCCTCGGCGAGCGCAGCGAGCGTGTCGATCCCCGCTTCGCGGAGGAGGCCGAAGTGCCGCCTGCCGAGCCGCGCGACGCGCGAGAGGTGGTCGCCGGCCTCCCACTCCGCCTCGCAGACCGCCTGGAAGGCGCAGCGGCCGCAGTGCGCGACGGGATACGGCTCGGTCGCGCGATCGGCGGAGGCGAAGTCGACGAACCGCGCCCGAGCGCGCCGGTAGTAGGCGCCGAACTCCTCGGGCCGGAACGACGCGCGGTCCGCCGACCCGAGCTCGACGTGGAACTTCTCCGGGGGGCGCCCGGTGATGCGCGCGAGTTGCTCGGAGTAGAAGCAGAGCTGGAGCACGTGTGACGGCTTCGCGCGCCGCGCGAGCTTCGTGTCGACGGCCTCGTAGGAGCCGTCCGGCTGCCGCTCGAGGAAGTCCGCGATCCCGCGCCAGCCGGTGTCCGCGAAGACGCCCTGGAAGACGACGTCCACCCCGGCCGCGAGCGCCGCGCGCGTCTCGTCGGCGGCCCGCTCCCAGTCGAGGCTCTCGCCGACCTGGATCTCGACGACCGTCTTTCCGGCCGCGCGCAGGCGCTCGAGGTAGGCGCGCTCGTGCTCCTCCCCCTTGCGAAAGACGAGCGCGGCCTCCGGGCTGTCCGCGGCGTCCGGTTTCGGCAGCTCTCCGAGCGCCACGCGCCGCTCGAGCTGCGTCAGGTGCGCGCAGGCGAGGTAGTTGGTCAGATCGGA
>DATHVD010000035.1:0-12227 GCA_035461525.1 Gaiellaceae bacterium | reverse complement strand
GCGCGCGCGCGAGCGGCGGCGACCGGGTCGCGCGGCAGCCCCAGCGCACGCGTGAGGACGCTGGTCGAGCCGCCGGGGAGGAACCCGACCGGAACGTCCACGTCGATGCCGTTCACGACCTCGTTGAAGGACCCGTCGCCGCCGTAGACGTAGATGCGGTCGTATTCGTGCGAGGCAGCCGCGGCGAGGTCGGCGCCGTGACGGGGGCGCTCGGTCAGGAAGGCATCCACCTCGCCGGCCGCCGCGAGCTCCAGTTCGACCGCGACGGCGAGCTCCGGCGTGACCCTGGTGGCGTTCGGGTTGACGATCAGCGCCTGGCGCACGCCTGGAGCTTAGAGAGGAAGGCGAGGAGCCCCCGGCCAAGGACCCCTCGCGCCGAGGCCACTGGTTCCCGCGCGCGGAAGCGCCGAAACGTCAGGCCGGCGTCGAGTAGCCGCGCATGCCGTCGACGAGCAACGCGTAGAACGCGTCCGCGAGGGCGTCCGTGTCCGCGTCATCGCGCAGCCAGGTGTAGGCCCAGTTCGCGGCCGAGAGGAGGAGGAGGGCGGCGGCGGACTCGTCGAGGTCGGAGCGCAGCTCGCCGAGCTCGCGCCCTTCGCGGAAGAGCGCGCGGATGCGCGCCTCGTAGCGGCGGCGCTCGGCCAGGATCTCCTCGCGGCGCTCGTCCTCGAGGTAGCGCCACTCCTGCACGAACACCGTGGCCAGCTCGAGCTGCTCGGCGACGACCCGTAGATGCCCGCGCAGGGCGAGCCGGATCTTCTCCGTCGCCGGCAGCGTCTCGGGGACGGCGTCGAGCGCGGCGTGGAACGCCTCGGCGCCCGCCTTCATCGTCTCGTAGAGGAGATCCTGCTTGCCGGCGATGTGCGCGTAGAGGGAGCCCTTCTGCACGCCCATCGCCTCGGCGAGCGCCCCGATCGACGTGCCGTGATAGCCCTTCTCGGCGAATAGGCGGGCGGCTTCCCGGGCAAGGTCCTCGCGGCGACTCATGGTAGGCTGCCATACTAACGACCGTTCGGTACGGAGGTGTCCCGCGTGCTAGCCCGCATGAGCGACGAGGAGTTCCGCGCGTACGTCCAGGAAGGCGGCCAGGTCGAGACCGGCGACCCGATGCCGGAGGCCTACCGCAAGGCCCTGATCAAGTTCATCGAGATGCACGGGAACTCGGAGCTCATGGGCGTCCTCCCCGAGCGCGAGTGGATTCTGCGCGCGCCCACGCTGCAGCGCAAGCTCGCCCTCACCGCGAAGGTGCAGGACGAGGTCGGCCACGGCCAGCTCATCTACCGCGTCGTCGAGGACCTCGGCAAGCCGCGCGAGGCCTGCCTCGAGGACCTCATCGCCGGCAAGACGAAGTTCCACAACGTCTTCCACTACCCGACGAAGACGTGGGGCGACGTCGGCGTGATCGCGTGGCTTGTGGACGCTGCGGCGATCATCTCGCAGAAGGCGCTCCTCAAGTGCTCCTACGCCCCGTACGCGCGGATCATGAAGAAGATCTGCTGGGAGGAGTCGTTCCACATCCTCCACGGACGCGACTGCGTGCTGGCGATGATGACCGGCACCGACGAGCAGCGCGAGCTCGTGCAGGAGGCGCTCGACCGCTGGTGGGGCCCGCTGATGCAGTTCCACGGGAACCCGATCCCGGCCGAGGACGACCCCATGTTCCAGTGGCGCATCAAGAGCCAGGCCAACGAGGAGGCGCGCCAGCAGTTCCTCGACGGCTACGTCCCCCAGATCTGGGAGCTCGGCCTGACGGTGCCCGACCCGAGGCTGCGCAAGGACGAGGAGACCGGCGTTTGGGAGTACACGGAGCCGGACTGGGACGAGCTCAAGTGGGTCGTCACCGGCCACGGGCCCGCGACAGAACGGCGCCTCGGCCTCCGCCGCGCCTCGCGCGACCAGACCGCCTGGGTGCGGAGCGCCGTCCTCGCCGACGCGGCCTAGGAGCCCGGGCGTGATCTACGAGGTCTTTCGCCAGGAGCGGGAGGGGCAGCCCTTCCAGCACGGCGGCTCCCTCGAGGCGCCGAACATGGAGTTCGCCGAGGCCTACGCGAAGGAGTTCTACGGCCGCCGCGCCGAGTCGGTGGCGCTCTGGGTCGTCCCGCGCGACGCCGTGCTCGAGGTGCACGAGCCGTACGTGGCCGACGTCTTCGACCGCGACTACCGTCGCGTGGACGGGTACTCGCTCAAGGTCAAGCTCAGGGAGGCGCGTGAGCGCGCAGGCACCTCCAAGGGCTGAGCTCGACCTCGTTCTCGCGTTCGCCGACGACGAGCTGATCCTCGGCTGGCGCGATTCCGAGTGGACGGGCGTCGCCCCGTTCCTCGAGGAGGACGTCGCCTTCTCATCGATCGCCCAGGGCGAGATCGGGCACGCGCGCGCGCTCTACGAGCTCGTCGCGGGAATCCGGGGCGCCGGCGACGCCGACGCGCTCGCCTTCGACCGCGAGCCCGACGACTACCGCTGCGCGCCCTTCGTCGAGCTCGACCTCGCGCACGACTGGGCGCGGACGATCGCCCGCCACTGGCTCTACGAGTCGGCCGACCAGGTGCGGATCGAGGCGCTGAAGGAGTCGGCGTGGCCCGAGCTGGCCGGGCTCGCGGGGAAGATGGACCGCGAGGAGGCCTACCACCGCATCCACGCGCGCATGTGGGCCGAGCGGATGCGCGCCTCCGAGCAGACCCGCGGGCGCTTCGAGGAGGCGGTCGCGGAGCTCTGGCCCTATGCGCTCGGCCTCCTGCCGGAGCAGCAGCGCGGGCGGCTCTGCGAGCTCACCGGCCTCGACCCCGTCGAGGCCGTCGAGCGGGGGACCCACACCGACGAGCTCCGCCCACTGTGGGAGGAGATGACGATGGTGCGCCGCTCGGCGCCCGGCGCGTCATGGTGACCGCCGAGCGCGTCTGGCAGGCGCTCGCCGAGGTGCCGGACCCGGAGATCCCGACGATCTCCCTCGTCGACCTCGGCGTCGTCCGCGACGTCGCCGTCGAGGGCGAGCGCGTGCGCGTCGAGTTCACGCCCACGTTCCTCGGCTGCCCGGCCGTCGAGGTCATGCTCGATCGCATGGCCGAGGCCGTGCGCGAGCTCGGCGCCGAGCCCGAGATCGACGTCGTCATGGACGACTCCTGGTCGACCGACCGCATCACCCCGGAGGGCCGCCGCAAGCTGCGCGAGTCCGGCTTCGCCCCGCCCGCCCCGCGCGAGCCCGCCGGCCCGACGCTCGTGCAGCTCCAGTCGAACGCGTTCCGCTGCCCGTACTGCAACTCGACGGACACGCGCCTGGAGAACATCTTCGGCCCGACCCCGTGCCGCTCGATCCGCTGGTGCGCGAGCTGCCGCCAGCCCTTCGAGCAGTTCAAGACCATCTAGCGGCGCCGTCTGCGGCCACCCGAGGACGCCGTCCGCGAGCTGAGGCGGGGGCCTCCGCTGGCCCCTCGAAGGATGGAGCCGAAGATCCCTTTCGGAGCTCCTTCATGGCGAGGGGGACGGCACCCGCAACGACCGGTGGTTGCTCGTCCTGCCGGTTCCCCCGGAGCGTGCTCTAGCCTTTCGGAGGGCTTGAAGGGCGCTACAGTGCGATGGGTGAAGCGGCCCGTTCGTCTGCGTCCAGAGAGGTGTTCTCGGGCTCGTCCGCAGGGGGGCTGCGGCGCGTGGAGCTCGGCCGCGAGCACGGGGCCATGCCGTGAGGGCAAGGAGGGCTGAGGGTGCAGGGCACGGAGGACTGGACAGGGTTTCGCGACGAGTTCGGCTCTGCCTTCGAGGGGCGAACCGTGCTCGTGACCGGGGCAGACGGCTTCATGGGGTCGCACGTGACCGAGGCCCTCGTCGAACTGGGGGCAGACGTCCTCGCCTTCGTCCGGGCGACCTCGAGCGGCGCGCTGCACAACATCGCGCACCTCAAGCCTCGTGTCAGGCTCCACTGGGGTGAACTGACCGATCGGCACTCTGTCGACCGGGTCGTGCGGACGCTCGCCGCAGCGCCCGACCGCCCATACGTCTTCCACCTCGCGGCGCAGGCTCACGTCGGCGAGTCGTGGCACCGCCCCTACGAGACCGTGATGGCGAACACCGTCGGGACCCTCAACCTCCTCCAATCGATCGTCGATTGGGGCGTCGAGCTGGAGAAGCTCAACACGGCAGGGACGTCGGAGGAGTACGGAAACGTCCGCGAGGCCGTGGCCCACCACCACGACTACGACCGGGACGGAAGCCTCATCCTGCACGAGCGCAGCCCGCTCAACCCGAAATCGGTCTACGCGACCGCGAAGGTGGCAGCCGACTTCCTGACGATGAACTACCACGACGCCTACGGCGTCCCCGGGGTCGTGACCCGGATGTTCAACAACTACGGGCCGCGCCAGAACCCGCGCTACCTGACGGGCACCGTGATCACGCAGGCTCTCGAGCGTGACCGTGTCGAGCTCGGAAACCTCGACCCCATGCGCGACTTCTGCTACTGCGCGGACGGCGTTCGCGGCCACCTAGCGGTGACGCTGAAGGGCGTGCCGGGTGACGTCTACTGCTACGGCCAGGGACGGAACATCTCGGTCCGGGACTGGGCCGGCCTCACCCTCGCCGTCGGAGAGCGGGAGGGATACTGGCCGGCACGCGAGCTCGTGAGCGTGCAGGAGCGCTTTCGACCGGGAGCGAGCGACGTCATGGCTCTTCGCGTCGGCTACGAGAAGCTGCACCGGGAGACGGGGTGGAAGCCCCTCCTCTCGTGGGAGGAGGGCCTGTCGCGGACGATCGCCTGGTATGCGGAGAACCGCGAACGCTGGCTCGGGCGAGTGGACTGGGGCCTTTCCGGCGCGACGGTCGAGTCCCGGTGAGGATTCTCGTCACGGGAGGTGCCGGCTTCCTCGGCTCCCACGTCGTCGACCGCCTCCGCGCCGAGGGAGAGGATCCGTTCGTCTCGCGGCGACGAGACTCCGACCTCATCGACCCCCAGGCAACCCGTCGCCTCTTCGCGCACGCGCGCCCCGAGCTCGTGTTCCACCTCGCTGCGGAGGTCGGGGGCATCGGAGCCAATCGGGAGAACCCCGGACGCTACTGGTACGCGAACCTCGCGATGGGCTTGAACGTCCTCGAGGAAAGCCGGAAGGCAGGCGTGGAGAAGCTCGTGCTCGTGGGGACGATCTGCGCCTACCCGGAGCTGACGCGGGTGCCCTTCCGGGAGGACGACCTCTGGGCAGGCTACCCCGAGCCGACGAACGCCCCGTACGGTGTGGCCAAACGGGCGCTGCTCACGGGAGCCCAGGCGTATCGGCAGCAGTATGGGCTGAACGCGATCTACCTACTCCCGGTCAACCTGTACGGGCCCCGCGACGACTTCGACCTTCGAACCGCACACGTCGTGCCCGCCCTGATCCGGAAGATGCTGGAAGCGCGCGACGTCGGTGCGAAGAGCATCGTCCTCTGGGGCGACGGAAGCCCGACACGGGAGTTTCTCTACGTGGAGGACTGCGCCGAGGCGCTCGTCCTGGCAGCGCGGCGCTACGACGGTCCCGAGCCGGTCAACCTGGGCACAGGGGAGGAGATCTCGATCCGCGATCTCGCCGCCCTCCTGGCGGAGATCACCGGCTTCGCCGGCGAGGTGTCATGGGACGTCTCGAAGCCGGGCGGCCAGGCGCGCCGCCGTCTCGACGTCTCGCGTGCCGAGCGCCTTCTCGGCTTCCGTGCCCGCACGTTCCTTCGCGCCGGTCTCGAGCGTACCGTGGCGTGGTACGCCGAGCACCGCGCGCAACTCTCGGCCGCCGCCCGCTGACCGGGAGATGGCGGACGGGCCGTTCCTCTCGGTCGTCATCCCCGTGTTCGAGGGCGAGGACATCATCCGTGGAACCGTCGAGGCGGTGAAGGCGCATGCCTCGAAGCGCGGCTGGCCGATCGAGATCGTCGTGGGCTTCAGCGAGGGTCGCGACGGCACTCGCAGGGTCCTCGCGGAGCTGGCCGGCGAGCACTCCGAGATGAGGATCGTCGACACGACGGCGCAGTTCGGAAAGGGCGGCGCCGTGCGCGGGGCCATGGCGGAGACGAGGGGGCGCGCACGCTGCTTCATCGACGCCGACAACGGAGCGTCGTTCGACCAGGTCGACCGGGGCCTCGAGCTCCTCGAGGAGCACGACATCGCTGTCGGCTCGCGGTACGTGGAGGGCGGCTCGGCGGGGAGGCGGACGCTCGGCCGGTCGTTCCTCAGCCGCGGCGGCAACCTCCTCATCCGGGTCGCTCTCGGCCTCCGAGGGACGGACACGCGGGCACCCCTGAAGGTGTACCGCGGCGACGTCGCCGACCGGCTCTTTCCGCTTCTCCGCCTGAACGGCTTCGGCTTCGACAGCGAGCTCCTTTTCCTCGCCCGGAAGCTCGGGTACCGCACGGTCGAGTTCCCCGTCCGCTGGGAGAGCGGCGAGAGGACGTCCGTCAGGGTGCCGCGGGACGCGATCCGCTCGATCGCCGAGCTCTTCCAGATCCGCTGGCACTGGCTGGTCGGAAGCTACGGACGACGGGGAGGCCAGACGACCGCGCAGCAGGAGAGGACCTCGGGGGGGCGCTGACGTCGTCGCGGGTTCCGGCGGGCGCCTGGCGCCCGGGGGAACTACGCTTCGGTCGATCTCATGCGGGAAGACCTGCGGCGCCTCTTCTCGACGGTCGGACCCGCTTCGCCGGGGGTGCGGATTCGGCTGCGCCTGCGTGCCGTGAGAGACCACCTCCGACGGCGTTCCGGGACGTACGGGATCGGCGCGGTCCTCGTCGTCTGGGCCGCCGGGGTCGCGCTCACGACGCAGGGCTGGCGCTCGCGGGTCCCCGCCTTCGACCTTCTCAACTACATCGACAGCGCGCACGACCTCCTCGCGGCCGGCACGATCCCGCAGCACGGGGACGTCGGGAGCTATGGCTCCTTCAAGCCTGCGGGCACCGCATGGCTGATGGTTCCGAGCACGTTCCTGCTCGACGACCCGCGGCTGGCCGAATACATCGGTACTGCGTTCCTCCACCTCGCCACGCTGGTCGGCCTCTTCCTGCTCGCGCGGAAGTACTTCGGCCCGTGGTGCGGAACCCTGGCCGTCGTCCTCTACGGCCTGTCCGAGATCGGCCTGTTCCTGGCCGGCTCGCTCTGGCCGAACGGCCGCCCCGACTTCTTCGTGTGGATCGTCTACCTCGCAAGCGAGTGGGTCACGCGGCGGGACAGTCGCTTCCTCGCCGCGGGGCTCGCCCTCTGGGGCGTCGGCATGCAGGTCGACATGGCGCTCTCGCCGGCGCTCTTCGTCTTTCCGGTGCTGTGGGTGGCGTACCGGCCCTCGGTGCGCATCCGGCCGCTGTTGGTCGCCGCGGCCCTCGTGCTCGTCGTCTGGGCCCCGTACCTCAGTTTCGAGGCTCCTCGCAACTTCGTCGACATCCGCTCCCAGCTCTTGTTCGACTACATCGCTCCGGCGAACTACAGAGACGCCTGGTGCGATCCGGCGCTGACGATCCGGCGGATCTCCGCCGCCTCCGGGAGCGATCGTGCCGCCGCCGGGAGTCCGCTCGACGGCCCGGTCTCCGGAGCAGCCGACGGGACGGACAGCGGCTCGAGAGGCTTCGCGGAGCGGATCGAGGACTCCCTCCGCGACAGGCTGCTCTCGAACTTCAGGACGGTCGCCTCGGTCCCCGGGGTGAGCGTCGTCCTCCTGCTCGCCGTCCTCGCGACGATGGCTCTCGCAAGCGTCCCGTGGGGGCCGCGCGGATCCCCCGGGCAGACCTCTTCCCGCCTCGGCGACCGCCGGCGGCTGAGCCTGGTCGCCGGGGGCGCGCTCGTGACCGGTCTCGCGGCCTACGGTCTCGGCTCGCTCGCCTCGGAGGAGCTGCAGGTCGTCGCGCTCGTCCGGAGGCTGGGCGAGCTCGCCGTCGTCGGCGCAGCCGCCTTCCTCGCGGCGATCTGGGCGGCGGCGCTCGCCGAGCGGCTGCTGGCGCGCGCGGGCGTCGTCCACCAGAGCTCCGCAGAGGCGAGCCGCCGGCTGCTGCTCGTGCTCTGTCTCGCAGTCCCGTGGGTGATTCTCTTCGCGGCTGCCGAGCCGGGCAAGCCGGAGCGATTCTGGTGGCTGTGGCCACTCCAGGTGCTGTTCCTCTCGGCTCTCGCCACGCACTATCTTCCTCGCCTGGGAGCAGGCCGCGTCGTTCCGTGGCTCGTCCAGGGGCTCCTTGTCGGCGTCGTCGTCGCGAACGGCTTCCTCCTCGACCGGGTCGATGCCTGGCGGGCGGACGGGTGGTCTGGACGCGACGCCTCCGAGGTCCACGTCGTCGACTACGTGGCTCAACGGTTGGAGACGGAGAGCAGAGACAGCGCCGCCGTCGGCTTCCACGTCTTCCACTACCCGTTCATGGCCGGATACCACATCATCGACCCGCAGTACAAGGTCGGCGCCGAGTTCGACGTTCTCCTTCGGCACAGGCACGGCGTCACCAACACCAACGACTGCGCCGAGGGTCTCTCGCCGCGAGACGAGTACCGGGTCGTCCGCGCGACGCCCATGGAGCAGGACTGGGCGCCGCGCGACTACTTCGAGGTTCCGCTCGAGGACGACTTCCGCCTCCTGGCCCGGTTCGGGCCCTACGAGGTCTTCGGCCGCGCACCCTAAAAGGCTCCGGACGGCAGGCCGTCGAATCCTAGACATTGGTTCAGGAGGTCTGGACGCCGCCGGCCGGGCGAGCTACCCTCCGTGCCTTCTAGGGGATTCAAGAGGGACAGGGGCAATCGGGTGACTGCGGCAAAGGGGCCTGACGGCGAGCGCTGGGCGGACGAACGCCTGTACGGGGCACTGCTCACGAGTGCGCCCGCACGGAGCCTCGACCGCATCCTGCTCGACTCCGCTGCGGAGGTCGCGAGGGAACGGCGAGCCAGGGATCCGCTCGTCACGGTGGTCGTTCCGACCCTGAACGAGGCCGAGAACCTTCCCTTCGTCCTGAGCCGCATCGACCCGGACGTGCACGAGGTGCTCGTCGTCGACGGGGGCTCCGAGGACGGGACGACCGAGCTCGCGCGTCGGTTGCACCCACGCGTCCGGACGCTCGTGGACAGCGGGCGCGGCAAGGGCGACGCGCTGCGCACGGGCTTCCGCGCGGCCACCGGGGACATCATCGTGACGATCGACGCGGACGGCTCGGCCGATCCGTGGGAGATTCCCGCCTTCGTCGGCGCCCTTCGCGCCGGGGCCGACTTCGCGAAGGGCTCGCGTTTCCTCCAGGGTGCGGGCACCGCGGACATGCCGTTCTACCGAAGGCTCGGCAACAGCGCCTTCGTTCACATGGTCCGCCTTCTCTTCGGGGGGCACTACTCGGATCTCTGCTACGGCTACAACGCCTTCTGGCGCGACGTCCTGCCGCGGCTGCAGCTGGACAGCGACGGCTTCGAGATCGAGACGATGATGAACATCCGGGCCCTCAGAGCCGGCCTTCTCGTCGTCGAGGTTGCGAGCTTCGAGAGCTGCCGGGCCCACGGCATCGCCAAGCTCCGGACGATCCCGGACGGCTGGCGCGTCCTGAAGGCGATCCTGAGAGAGCGCTTCACGCGCCTTCCTGCAGAAGGCTCAGTCCGGAGGACGCCGGTGACCGCGGAGAGCCGCGGCGACGTTCCGGAGGACGGGCTCGCGGATCAGATCTAGGCGGGCTCGCCGTCACGAAGCGTGCCCAACCTCGGCCGGTCCCACGAGCGCGGGCCAGAGGTATCTCCATCCTGCCGCCGCGGCGACTGCGGAGTTGCCGAGGAGCGCGCCCAGGCCGACCGCGGTGATTCCGAACGCGGGCATGAGAGCGATGCTCAGCCCGATCAGCAAGGCCGAGAAGCACCCCTGAGTCGTCATGACCACGATCGTCCGGTGCCTGATGCGGGCGAGCGAGAGGGTGAGCGGGATCGCGACCGCCGGCACGCTGGCGAGGGCAAGCCAGCGTAGGAGGTCGGTCCCCTCCTCGGCGTAGCGCTCGCCCAGGAGGCCGAGGAGTTGCGGGGCCGCCACGAAGACGACGGCGGCGGCGGGGACGACGAGCGCCAGCGCCTGGGCGAGCGTGCGCCTCAGGTACGAGCGGAGGCGGACCGGGTCGCTCGCGCCCTCGACGAGGAGCGAGAACGAGATCGCCGTCGCGACCTGCAGGAGGCCGTTGTAGATCGCCCACGGGATGAAGAAGTAGGCGGTCGCCTCGGCTCCGAGCCGGGCGATCACGATCAGCGGCAGGACGCTGATGGCCGCCAGGGCAAACAGGAAGCCGACGTAGTTGTGGATCGCGTGCTGCACGAGGCGGCGGACCGTCAGCTCCCGGTTCGGCGCAGAGTCGCCGCCTGCGTCGCGGGGCAGGACTCGGCGAAAGAGGACCGCGGTGACGGCGACCACGGCGAGCACCGAGGTAACGCCCCAGGACACGAAGATCCCGGCTGTCGGGAACGTTCCCGCAAGGAGCACAAGGAGCACGATCCGAGACAGGCTCGCGAGGCTCGTCTCGAGGGGGACCCAGACGGCCCTGCGCATTCCCGTCAGGACACCCTCCTGGAGGGTGAAGAGACAGAACGCCGCGGTCGCGACCACGAAGCCGGTGAACCAGGCCCCGCTCGAGCGCATGAACGCGAGTGGCGGCGACCAAAGATGCGTACCGAGAAGGAAAACGGTTGCCGTCGCCAGGGCGAGGAGGGCCGTCGTCAGGTACGCGGTCGTCACGAGGCGCCGCGAGCGCGCCCCCGCAACCGGAAGGAAGCGTATGAGCACGGGGCTCAGGCCGAGCTGGGCGATCCCCGCCAGGAGCACCATGGCCGAAACGGTCGCCGACTGCACGCCAACGGCGTGGACCTCGTACCTGCGCGCGGCGATCGCCCAGAAGATGAGCCCGAGGAGAGCCGTCGAGCTGCCGCTCGCCACGAGGGCGTAGGCGTTGCGGTGCAGGGGGAGGCGGACGTGCGACCGCAACGACGAGGGCAGCCTCCGAAAGGCGGCGAATCCCACCTGGCGGTCGTGCCGCCGGCGCGTCACGAGACAGTGGCGCGAGCCGTGGGTTCGTCTCCCCGTGGGAGCCTCGTTCCGACGACTCTCACGGCGTCGAGCGCACGCCCGATCCTCTTTCTTAGCGAACGTGGCAGGCTCCCGATGACCTGCTCGATCACGAGGAAGATCCGCGGGTCGACTGGGGGCGAGAGGCGACGCCCCCTGTAGCTCACGAAAGCGCGGATCCGCTCGAAGCCGGCCGACCGGAAGAGCGCGACGAGCTCGAGGAGCGTGTACTCCTTCAGATGGAGGCCTGTGGCCGTCTCGTCGAACGCTCTCGAGACATCCCACGGGCCCGAGAGCCGGTTCGGGGTGATGCAGAGGTACGATGCGCCGGGGCGAAGGGCTCTGTACACATCGCGGGTCTGATCCCTCGCGTCGTCCGGGTGGAGGTGCTCGAGCACCTGGTCGCTGAACGCGAAGTCGACGCTCTGCGAAGGAAGGGGAATCGAGACCCCGTCCGTGAGGAGCCATTCGAGGTTCTGCGGCCAGTGTCTCTCAGCGACGAGGGCCAGTGAGACGTCCACGGCGTAGACGGTCCGGGCGTGGCCCGCCGCCGCCTGCGCCAGGGAGCCGTCTCCGGGACCGATCTCGAGGAAGTCGGTCTCCGGTCCGAGGAAACGATGGATTAGACGGAGTCGATGCACCGCGGCGGCCTCACGCGCCGTGGTGTCCCGGGCGCGCACGGCGAGGGGATGAGTGGGCACCCGGGCGATGCGCTCGTCGTAGACCGACCGATACAGCCTCAGCCGCTCCGCTCGGGACGCGGTGCGGAGTCGGTTACCGAGTTCCCGCTCGACCTCGTACTGATGTCGGAGCTCGTCCGCCGGCCTCCCCGTCACCGTCGCCTCCCTCGCGGCTGCCGAGACGCCCGTCGGGAACGGCTCCACGATCCGGAGCGCCGATGCCGCGCCGGAACGGGGTCGGCGATCGGGCGAAGGTGTCTACGCGAGATTCGGTGCCTCCCGGGAGCGGTCGCAGCGGGCCGCCTGGTTCTGCGTGCGACTCGACTCGTACGTTAGTCGCGCGCGAATGCTGCGGGAAGGGGTAGACCAGTAGGCGGCGACCTCCGACGCCGCGTCAAGCTACCTCGCCGCGTAGGTGTCGCTGGCGATGCCTTGGGCGAAGGCGGTTTGGGCGGAGGGGGAGGTTTCGATGTGCCAGTCGACGCCGTCGTCGCGCAGGTTGTAGTAGACGAAGGCTTTCAGTCTGGGGAAGCGGGGGATCTCGGTGAGGAG
>DATHVD010000034.1:0-3608 GCA_035461525.1 Gaiellaceae bacterium | reverse complement strand
GAGCCGGATCCGGTCGCCGAGCACCGCTCCCGAGGTGAACGGGCTCGACGGGTCGACCGAGACGACGCCGACCGACCGCCCCCGCTCGCGGACGTGCCGGACGAGCGCGCTGATGAGGCTCGACTTGCCCACGCCGGGCGGGCCGGTGACACCGATCAGGTACGCGTTCCCCGTCTCCGGATAGAGCGTCCGGATCAGGTCGTAGGCAAGCGGGTTCGAGTTCTCGACGAGCGTGATCGCGCGCGCGAGCGCGCGCCGGTCGCCGCCACGGATGCCCTCGACGAGCTCCTCGAGCGTCCACGTCCGCGCCACGCGTCAGTCCCTGGCGGCGGGGGCCGCGACGCGGCGAAAGGCCTCGGCGAAGGCCTCGTTCTCCTCGACGGTGCCGACCGTGACCCGAACCGCGTCCTCGGCGCCGAAGGGCCCCAGCGGGCGCACGATCACGCCCTCGCGGAGCAGCGCCTCGAAGACGGCGCGCGAGTCGCCGCCCACCTCGACGTAGAGGAAGTTCGCCACCGCGGGCTCGGCGACCGTGAGGCCGAGAGCGGCGCAGAGCTCGAGCAGGCGCTCGCGCGACTCGGCGTTGACGCGGCGGCGGCGCTCGAGCTCGGCCGCGTCGCCGAGGCTCGCCAGCGCGGCGTCCTGCGCGGGCTGGGTGACGTCGAACGCGTTCCGCATCTTCTTGATCGCGTCGACGACCTCCACGGGCCCGACCCCGTAGCCGACGCGGAGGCCCGCGAGCCCGTAGATCTTCGAGAACGTCCGCAGGACGAGCACGCGCCGACCGGCCTTGAAGTGCTCCTCGATCCCGTCCGGGTAGTCCGGATGGTCGATGTACTCGAAGTACGCCTCGTCGAGCACCGTGAGGACGTGGTCGGGGACGCCGGCGAGGAACGCGTCGACGTCCTCGCGCGGGATCATCGTCCCCGTCGGATTGTTGGGGTTGCAGAGGTAGGCGATCTTCGTGCGCTCGGTGACGGCGGCGAGGATGCGCTCGGCGTCGTAGCGGTGGTCCGTGAGCGGCACGCGCACCGGGACGGCGCCCATCTTGAGGGCGTCGAGGACGTAGCTCGGGAACGACGGCCAGCCGCAGACCATCTCCTCGCCGGGGTCGAGGGCGGCCATCGAGAGGTAGTTGATGATCGCGTCAGCGCCGCCTCCGACCGCGACGTTCCCGGGCTCGACGCCGTGCTTCTCGGCGAGCGCCCGGACGAGGCGGTAGGCCCCGCTGTCCGGGTAGCGGTTCAGCTCGGGGATGCCGCGCTCGAGCGCCTCGACCGCCGCCGGGAACGGCCCGAACTGGCCCTCGTTGGAGGCGAGCTTGACCACGCGCTCGAGCCCCAGCTCGCGCTGGACCTCCTCCACGGGCTTGCCGGGCTCGTAGGGGACGAGCCCGGCGATCGCTGGGCGAAAGGCGTCGCCGACCACGCGGAAACCTTAACCTGTAGCTCTGGTGCGAGAGATCGGTCTCTTCCCCTTGAACCTCGTGCTCGTCCCCGGCGAGCAGGCGCCGCTGCACATCTTCGAGCCCCGCTACCGGGAGCTGATCGGCGAGTGCCTCGAGTCCGGCGGGGACTTCGGGCTCGTGCTCGAGGACGAGGAAGGAATGCGGGACGTGGGCACGAGCTGCGGCGTCGTCGAGGTGCTCGAGCACTTCGACGACGGGAGGCTCAACGTCGTCGTCGAGGGCCGCGAGCGCATCCAGCTCGTCGAGCTGACCGAGGGGCGCTCGTTCGCCACGGCGGAGGTGGAGGTCGTCCCCGACGAGGCCGACTCGCCGTCGGATGACGAGATCGAGGACTGCCTCGCCGCGTACGCGCGCGTGGTCGCCGCGGCCGAGGCCGAGCTCGACGACCTCGACCTCGACGCCGACTCGATCGCCTACCAGATCGCCGCGCGCATCGACTTCGGCGCCGAGGTGAAGCAGGGCCTCCTCGAGCTCCGCTCCGAGCGCGAGCGGGTCGTGCGCCTCGCGCCGATGCTGAACCAGGCCGCCGATGCGGTCGAGCGCGAGCGTGAGATCCGCCACCGCGCGGGCGGCAATGGCCGCGTCGAGGCGCTCTAGGCCCCTCCCTGCCACGTCCGTCTCCTTCGCCCCGCGGGAGGCTCGTCTTCCACGGTCACAAGCCCCGGCTCGGGACGGGGGGCCAGAGAAGGGCTCGAGCGCGGTGTTGTCAGCTTGTGCGCGTGAAGCACAAGCGGGCTAGCGGCGGACGCCGTGGACCGGGCGGCCGGCGGCTTCCCACGCGTAGTACGAGGCGCTGGGGCCGAACTCCGGCTGGTAGGCGACGATGCGGGGGTTGCGGCCGACCTCCTTCGCGCGCTGGGCGTGCCAGAGGAGGTTCGGGTCGTCCTGTTGCTCCCAGACGAGGATCAGGTGCACGGCCGTCATGAACTCGGCCACGAAGGTGCAGCCGGCGGCCGGGCAGGGGAACGGGTCGGTGCGGACGCAGAACCAGCCGGCGTGGTCCTCGCCCGCGTCGTCGCTCCAGAGCTCCTCCTCCTCCACGAGCTCGCGCTCCTCGAAGACGACCGACCCGGGACGCGGCGTGAGCGGCTCCGTCACGCGAGCGCCTTGGCCATGAGGACGGTGTCCACGTACTCGCTCCCGCGCCGGTAGTGGCCGCGGCGGAAGCCCTCGCGCTCGTAGCCGAGCGCTTCGTAGAGCGCGATCGCGGCCTCGTTGTGGGGGAAGACGTGCAGCTCGAGCTTGCGCACGCCGACCTCGCGGGCCCAGCGCTCGGCCTCCTCCATCAGCGCCCGCCCGATCCCCTGGCGCCGGAACTCCTTGGCGACCATGAGCCCGAGGTCGGCGACGTGCTCGCTCGCCGGGTGCGGGTCGCGCGAGAGCGAGAGGCGTCCGACGAGTCCGGCCTCTCCCTCGGCTACGAAGACCGCCGCGTGCGTGTGCTTCCGCACGGCGCGCAGGTAGCGCCGCTCCTCGGAGACCGTGCGCCACTCGCCGTTGGAGATGAGCCAGCCTTCCGGCTCCTCGCCCACGGCGCGGGCCAGCTCCACGAGGCCGGCGGCGTCCGCCGCGGCGGCCCGCCGGACGACGACGCCGGCCGTCACGACACCACGACGCCGGCGCCCCCGCGGCGCGGGTCGCCCGCCGCCTCCAGTCCGCCGCCGGGGAGGAACGCCACGGCCGAGGCGCCGCCGAAGTAGAGGTTCCGCTCCGCCCAGCGCGCCACCGCGTAGCCCCGGCCCTCGAGCTCGTCGGCGGACTCCGGCGGGGTCCCGCCCTCGAGCTGGAGCACGTCCCCCTCCGGATGGATCCGCGGCGCCCTGATCGCCTCGGCGACGGTCAGCCCGTGGTCGACGACGTTGACGACGGTGTGGAGGATCGCGCCGCGGAGGCGGACGGAGCCGGCGCTCCCGACCACGAGCCTGGGCCTCCCGTCCTCGAGCACGAGCGACGGGGCCATCATGCTCGTGAGCCGCGCGCCGGGCGGAGCCATCCTGCCGCCGGGATAGAGGTCGACCTCGCCGAGCATGTTGTTGAGCTGGATGCCCGTGCCCGGGACGAAGAAGCCGGAGCCGCAGCCCGTCGACGCGGAGAGAGAGGCCGCGTTCCCCTTCGCGTCGACGACGCTGATGTGCGTCGT
>DATHVD010000033.1:0-11428 GCA_035461525.1 Gaiellaceae bacterium | reverse complement strand
GAGGACCGAGGGCAGCTCGTCGCCGGCCACTTCTCCCGCGCCGTCGATGCGGAAGCGCATCAGCTCTCCTCGAACGGCACCGCGTAGCCGGCGCGATGGTCGAACGTCCAGAGCGAACCGTCCTCCGCTACCAGCACGATGATGCCGCCGACTCCCCGCTTGTCCGTCAGCGTGAGGTTGGAACCGTCCTCGACCGGCACCGCCCACCGCTGCGGCAAGCCGGCGCGAGCGCGATGCTTCACACCGCCGCCGTCCTCGGCCTTCGCCGGGTGGTCATGCCCCGCGTAATGCTTCGCCGGCCGAGTAGACGGCCCGTTCGTCATGCTGGCTCCACCACGTTAGGCCGACCCTTCACACCCACGAACTCGCGGCCGTCCTCAGCGACCAGCACGTCGCCGCGCCGCTTGACGATCTTCACCCGTTCGCCGTCCACCGTCTTGACAACGTTCGAGCTGCCAGGCGACTTCGGGGGCTGCTGAGCCTTGAACGGGTGCGGCAGGGCGTCAGCAGAGACGTGAAGGCCGGCCCGCGCGCAGATCGCGAGGGCTGTCCCATCGTTCAGCTCGCGGAGGCCGGAGCCAGTTAGCTCGTGAGCTTCGACAGTGGCGCGCAGCGCCTCCCACACCTGAGCGTCCGTCGCGGACTTCCAAGCCTCCTCACCGAGCAGGAAGGAGTCGAGCAGCGAGCCGGCGGCAAGGTCGCCCGTCTGGCCGAGCCGGCCGGGGCGGGTCGCGGCGAGAGTCTGAGGGCCAGTGACTTCGCCGCGATCCTGCAAGCCCGCGGCCGTCGCGTACTTGAGCTTCACCGTAACCTTCGGCGGGTCAGCCTTCGGCTGCCGGCTACGCCTCGCCCGCGCGAGAGCCATGGCCGCGTCCCCGAGCTGCTCGCCGGGGTCCGCCTTCCAGCCGCCGGTCGTGCGAGCCAGGTAGAAGCGGGAGCCGTCACCGGGTGCCGGCGGAACGTCCAGCAGCGAGTAAGAGCCGGGATTCTTAGGCATCCTCGCCTCCGTCCTCGCCGCCGCGGTCCTGGCCGGTCAGCATCGCCGCGTAGTTGTCCATCGAAGCTAGGAAGGCCCGTGCGTCGCCGTCACCGCTCAAGTCGCGAGCAGCGGCGAACCTCGCCATCTCATCGAGCTGGCCCCACTCGCCGCTCTGCACCAGATGCAGCGCAGCAGCGTCCCGCTCCTCGGCCGAGAGCAGCTCAGGCCGAACGTCGATCCGGCTCAGATGCAGAACCTCATCGTCCGAGAGCGAGCCAAGCTCGTTACCGGGATAGCCTTCGGACGCGAGCAACGCTCGTGCGGAATCCGCGAGAGCCTCGCGCTCCCTCAGCTTCTCAGCGACGCCCTTGGCGATCTTCGCTCGAGCCTCCGGGGACTCCGCGTAAGCCTTCGCGTCCGCCTGAGCCTTCGCCGTCGCCATCTTCTCGTTGATCACCGGCCGCAGCTGCTCGATCACGCCGGGGAACGCTCTCAGCGTAACGGGAAGAACCGCACGCGTGGCGCGCGATTCGAGCCGAAACCATGCCGATTCTGCGCCGGGGGCGCCCTGACCGGCACTATCCCCGCGGCTCGGTGCCCGGGATCCAGTCCGTCCCGGCGAGCGGTACCCTCGCCATCGCGGCCGCCTCGACGGTGAGCGCGACGAGGTCCTCAGGCTCGAGGTTGTGAACGTGCGACTTGCCGCACGCGCGCGCGAGCGTCTGAGTTTCCAGCGTCAGCACGCGCAGGTAGTTGGCGATCCGGCGCCCGCCGAGGATCGGGTCGAAGCGGGCGGCGAGCTCCTCGTCCTGCGTCGAGATCCCCACAGGGTCGCGGCCCGCCTGCCAGTCGTCGTAGTACCCGGCCGACGCGCCGATCTTCCGGTACGCCTCCTCGTACTCGGGGCTGTTGTCGCCCATGGCGATGAGGGCGGCCGTTCCGATGGAGACCGCGTCGGCGCCGAGGGCGAGCGCCTTGGCCACGTCGGCGCCCGTCCGGATCCCTCCGGAGACGATCAGCTGGACTCGGCGGTGCAAGGCGAGCTCGGTGAGAGCTTCGACGGCGAGGCGCACGGCGGGGAGGGTCGGGATGCCCACATGCTCGATGAAGACCTCCTGCGTGGCCGCGGTCCCTCCCTGCATCCCGTCGACGACGATCGCGTCGGCTCCGGCCTTGACGGCGAGCTGGACGTCGTAGTACGTGCGCGTCGCGCCGACCTTCACGAGGATCGGCTTCTCCCAGTCCGTGATCTCGCGCAGCTCGCCGATCTTGATCTCGAGGTCGTCCGGGCCCGTCCAGTCCGGGTGACGCGAGGCGCTGCGCTGGTCGATCCCCTTCGGGAGGTCACGCATCTCGGCGACGCGGTCGGAGATCTTGTGGCCGAGCAGCATGCCGCCACCGCCCGGCTTCGCGCCCTGGCCCACGACGATCTCGATCGCGTCCGCCTTGCGAAGGTCGTCCGGGTTCATGCCGTAGCGGGAGGGAAGGAGCTGGTAGACGAGTAGCGCCGAGTGCTCCCGCTCCTCGGGCGTCATGCCCCCGTCTCCGGTCGTCGTCGACGTCCCGGCTTCGGTCGCCCCGCGGCCGAGCGCCTCCTTCGCCGGGGCGGAAAGGGCGCCGAAGCTCATGCCCGCGATCGTGATCGGGATCCGGAGCTCGAGCGGCCGCTTGGCGAAGCGCGTCCCGAGAGTCACGTTCGTGTCGCACCGCTCCCGGTAGCCCTCGAGCGGATAGCGGGAGACGCTGGCGCCGAGCAGGAGGAGGTCGTCGAAGTGGGGGACGGGCCGCTTCGCGCCGAAGCCGCGGATGTCGTAGATGCCCTCGCGGGCGGCGCGCTGGATCTCGGCGATGACCGTCCGGTCGAAGAGCGCCGACTCGCGCAGGCCCCAGTTCTCGCGTGCCTCGGCCGCCATCAGTAGGCGCTCGCGTTGTCGACCTTGAACGTGTAGAGCTGCCGCGCCGACCCGTAGCGGCGGAACTCCGCGGGATCGACGTCGTCGATTCCTGCGCAGGCGAGGAGGTCGCGCACCTCGTCCGCGTGCTCCTTCCGCAGCTCCTTCTCGACGCAGTCGGCGCCGAGCCCCGCGACCGAGCCCCGGACGTAGACCCGCGCCTCGTAGATCGAGTCGCCGAGCGCGTCGCCGGCGTCGCCGCAGACGAGGAGGCGGCCGGTCTGGGCCATGAACCCGCTCAGGTGCCCGACGGAGCCGCCTACGACGATGTCCACGCCCTTCATCGAGATTCCGCAGCGGGCCGCTGCGTCGCCCTGGACGACGACGAGCCCGCCCCGGCCGGTGGCTGCAGCGGACTGGCTCGCGTTGCCGTCGACCACGACCGTGCCGGACATGATGTTCTCGGCCAAACCCGGTCCCGCGTTGCCGTGGACGCGGACGGTCGCGAGCTTGTTCATGCCCGCGCAGTAGTAGCCGACGTGGCCTTCGATCTCGACCTCGATCTCCGCGTCGATGCCGCAGGCGACCGCATGGGCGCCGTTCGGGTTGACGACGCGCCAGCGCTGGGCGCCGGGCTCGCCCGCGGCCAGGTCGTGCAGCCGCTGGTTCAGCTCCCGGAGGGGTGTCGCGGCGAGGTCGACGACCTCGACCGCGGTCGTCGCGGCCGCTTCCATCCTTAGACCTTGGCGCGCTCCCACGCGTACACGACGCCCGGTGCCGGCTCCCACATCCGCGCGTCGGCCGCGCCGGGGAGGACGGCGAGCGCGCGCCACTCGGACCCCATCGCCACCCAGTCGTCCGTCTCGGCGAGCACGGCGGGCTTGCACGCGATCGGGTCGCGCAGGACCGCGAAGCCGTCGATGGTGCCGACGAGGAAGGTGTAGAAGCCGTCGAGGTCGCCGAGGCAGCCTTCGAGGGCCTCCTCGAGCGAGGCGCCCCCGCGTAGCCGCCACGCGAGGTAACCGGCGGCGACCTCGGTGTCGTTCTCCGTCTGGAACTCGATGCCTTCGCGCCGAAGCGACTGGCGCAAGCGGTTGTGGTTCGACAGCGACCCGTTGTGGACGAGGCAGAGGTCGAGCCCGGTCGAGAAGGGATGCGACCCCTCGGTCGTGACCCGGCTCTCCGTCGCCATGCGCGTGTGGCCGAGCGCGTGGCTGCCGCGGAAGTCCTCGAGGGCGAAGCGACGTGCGAACTCCTGCGGCCGGCCGGTCTCCTTGTAGATCTCGATCGCCGTCCCGGCGCTCATCACGCGCAGGTCCGGGCGGGTCTCCCGCACCCACCCCTCCGCCTCAGTCGCCTCGGCCTCGACGAGCACGACGGCATGGCTCGAGCGGACGCGGGCCTCGGACGCCTCGCCGAACGCGTTGGCGAGCTCGGCACGGAGCGCGTCCCAGTCCTCCAGCGGGTCGGTCGAGAAGAGCGTCAGCTTGCTCGACCCGGGCGGCGCCGGATCGCGGTAGACGGCCACGCCCGCGCTGTCTGGGCCGCGATCGTCCATCTGGACGAGCATCTCGGCCAGGTGGGTGCCGAGCGCCTCCTCGATCTCAGGCGTCTTTGCGAACAGTCCGACGATGCCGCACATATGTACTCAATCTACATGTAGAGAAGGGGGTAAAAGGCTCTGTTCACGCCATTCTTCCTCCTACGCGTATGGCGATTTCCTCCACATATCAGAAGCGGAGCAGGTACTCGCTCACCTCCCACGGCGACACCTGCTCGTGGAAGCGGTCCCACTCCTCGCGCTTGACCCGGATGAAGTAGTCGGCGTAGTCCTCGTCGCGTCCGCGGCCGAGCGCCGCGCGGATGACGTCGTTGACCCTCAGCTCGTGCGTGGCCTCGAGCAGGTTCGCCGGGAGCGTCTCGAGCCCCCGGGCGCGGAGCTCGTCGTAGGGGATCGCGTAGAGGTTCTCCGCGTTCGGATCGCCCGGATCGATGCCGTTCTCGATCCCGTCCAGTCCGGCGGCCAGGACGACGGTCGCTGCGAGGTAGGGGTTGCACGACCCGTCGATCGTTCGGTCCTCGATCCGCCCCGGACCGGGGACGCGGAGCATCTGCGTGCGGTTGTTGTAGCCGTAGCTGATCCACACCGGCGACCAGGTGGCGCCGCTCGCGGTCGTCCCGACCTTGAGCCGCTTGTAGGAGTTGACGGTGGACGCCGTCACGGCGCTGTAGGCCCGGGCGTGCTTCAGGAGCCCGCCCACGAAGTGGTAGGCGGTCTCGGAGAGGCCGAGCCCGCGCGGGTCGTCCTCGTCGAGGAAGAGGTTCGTGTCCCCGTCCCAGAGGGACATGTGGAAGTGGCAACCGTTGCCCGTCAGGTGGGAGAACGGCTTCGGCATGAAGGTGGCGAGGATCCTGCGGCCCTCCTCGCGCCCCTTGCGCTCGGCGAGCTGGTGCACCATGTAGCGGAAGAAGATCGCCCGGTCGCAGCTCGTGAGCGCGTCCGCGTAGGTGAAGTTCTGCTCGAACTGGCCGTTCGCGTCCTCGTGGTCGTTCGCGTAGTTGCCCCAGCCGAGCTCGTTCACGTAGCGGGAGACGGTGGTGAGGAAGTCGTAGTGGCGGGAGAGGCCGTTGAGGTCGTAGCAGGGCTTCTCGAGCGTGTCGAGCGCGTCGGCGAGTGAGATCGAGCCGTCGTCGGCGAGCTCGACGAGGAAGTACTCGAGCTCGAGGCCCATCTTGAACTCGAAGCCCTTCTCGCGTGCGCGGGCGAGCTGACGGCGCAGGATCGTACGCGGATCGTACGGCCACTCCTCGCCGTCCACGGTCACGTCGCAGGCGAAGCGGGCGACGGTCGGTTCCCACGGGACGGGCGTGAAGGTCGCCAGGTCGGGGATGGCGGCGATGTCAGGGTCGCTCGGCACCTGGCCGATCTCACCGGCGGCGAACCCGGCGAAGCCGGCGCCTTCGGTGACGAGGTCGTCGAGGTTCGCCGCCGGGACGAGCTTCGCGCTCGGCCGCGCGTACATGTCGACGAACTGCGCGAAGAAGAAATCGATGCCGCGCTCGACCGTCTCCCTCCTGATGTCCTCGACGGTGGGTGCGGCGGGGCTCCCTGTGGCCATGCAACTCCTCCCTTTGGGGACGTCACGGACGATATCCACCCCGGCGACGTCCGCCGATGGCCGCCTACGACAGGGCCTGCGCGCTCGATATGTCGGACCTGGCCACGCCGCCCACCGGTGCCCGGGTTTCCCGTCTGGGGCCACCCCGGACCACCACCCGCTATGAGCGTAACGAGGAAGGACGCACGCGTGGTGCGCGGAATGCGCCCAATATGTGCCGGTCTGCCGGCAGGGCGCGAGTCAGGCGTCCGTGGGCGGCGCCGAGCCTAGCGCCTCCTGGAGGCGCACCATCTTCACGGCGATCTCGACCATGAGCCAGTCGTCCCGGCGGAGGTCGAGGCCCGAGAGCTCCCCGATCCTGCGCAGTCGCTGGCGGAGTGTGTTCGGATGGACGTAGAGGGCCTCCGCCGTGGCGCTGATGTTCCCGCGGCGGCGCAGGAACTCCTCCAGGGTCTTGAGGAGCGCCGTCGAGCGCTGACGGTCGTACTCCGCGATCCGAGCCACCGCGTCGCGATGCGCGTCGCGCACCCCGGCGCCCGTGGGCAGGCGCAGCAGGTACTTGTATGGCCCGAGCTCCTCGTACGCCATGACTCCGGGACGCCCCTGGAGCACCTTCGTCCCCAGGAGCGCGTGACGTGCCTCCTCGAAGCCGGCCGCGAACGATGCGGCCCCCCGGCATACGTTCGAGAGGCCGACCGAGACGGGCTGCTCGAGGCGGCCGTGGAGTGCGCGTACCTCCTCCATCAGCCCCTCCACGCCGGCGTGCGGGACGCGGAGCAGGGCCCGGGTCGAGTCGTCACGTCGATCGAAGAGCGACCCGCGCGCCGCCGCGGCGAGGACGCGCTCGAGCTCCTCCGACGGCGGCGACGCCGCGAGGACGAGGTAGCGTCTGTCCAGGTCGCAGCCGAGCCGTGCCGCGCGTCCCTCGAGCCCGGGGATGGGCTCGCCGCCGGCGAGTTGCTCGAAGAAGTCCTTGATCAGGTTCTTCTCGGTGAGCCGCTCGATCAGCTCGATCTTCTTGAGCGCGACGGCGGTCTGGTAGGCGACCGCTCGCGCGAGGTCGACCTCGGACGTACCGTCGGCGGCGAGAAGCCCGAGCAGTTCGTCGTTCGCCACGAGCGGAACGGCGACGGACGCGGAGCGGCCGCTGCGGGCCAGCTCGGGCCCGAGCTCCGAGAGGCCGATCTCTGGCCGTGCCTCGGCCCCGCGAGGTGCGGACGCGCGGAGCCGGAGCTGCTCCGTGGCGGGGTCGAGCAGGTACAGGTGGCATTCCCTGGCGCGAAGCAGGCGCACCCCCCGCTCGGCGACGGCCGGGAGGAGCTCGCCGAGGGCCTCGGCGCGCGCGAGCGTCTCGCCGAGCTCAGTCAAGTGCTCGAGCTCCTCGACGCGGCGGCGCATCTCCTCGTAGAGGCGGGCGTTCTCGATCGCCCCGGCGACCAGGGAAGCGCTCGAGACGAGCACCTCGACCTCCGACTCGGTGAACTCCCGGGGTGCCTGCGTGTGACTCGAGATCACGCCGATGACCTGGCCGTCCTTGCCGACGATCGGAACGGAGACGAGCGACTGGAACCGCTCCTCTTCGAGCTCGGGCACGTACTTGACCCGTGGGTCGTCGAGGAGCCCGTCGCGAATCCAGGCCGGCTCCCGGTGCTCCGCCGCCCACCAGGCGAGTCCTTCCCCGCGCTCGAGCGCGATCCTGCCCACCAGGTGCGAGTAGGGCTCGGAGGCGGCTTCGAGGACGAGCCGCTCCTCGTCCTCGATCAGGTACACGAAGCAGGCGTGCACCGATGTCGCGTCGGTGAGAAGCCGCACGACGGCCCCCAGCACCTCCTGGAGGTCGAGCGAGGACCCGACCGTCGAGATGATGGCGTAGAGGAACCGGCTCTCGCCGGTATGCGTGGCTGGCGCGCCGATCCTTGAATGGTAGGACGAAATCGCCGCACGTTCAGGGAGAACTCGGCGAGGGGGCCCCCTGGAGGAACCCCCTCGCCTCCTCCACCCGGGTTAGCCGGCGCGTCTCGCGCGGTGAGCGCTGGGAAGCGCTCACGCGCGATAGGGGCGAGCGCCGACTTCCAGGCCCGACGATACACGGCGGCGGCAAAACGTTCAACTGGTTTTCAGTTCTGCTCGAATTCGAGCGGTTCGCCTTCGGGCGAGCCCGCGCTGCCGTGCCTCTCTCGTCCCAATTCGGTTCGAACCCGGCACGATCTGCGTGCCACGCACGCGCTTTTCCTCGCTACGCTCGAAGCGGGTGGTGGTCCGGGGTGGCCCCGAAGCGGGTCGCCCGACAAGGCGGGGCCGGGCCTCCCGCCGTGGATCCTCTCTAGCGGGCTGCAGGGCGAATCGTGCCGGCGAGCGGCTCGACGCGCACGGCGCTCGTCTTGTACTCCGGGGTGCCGATCAGCGGGTCGCCGACGTCGTGGGTGAGCCAGTTCACCTTGGCCTCGGCGAAGTGGAGCGCCATCCAGACGAGCCCCGGATAAACGCGCTCGCCGAGCTTCGCCCGCGCCTCGAGCTCGCCGCGCCGCGAGACGAGGCGCACCCAGTCGCCGTCGGCGATCCCGAGCGCTCTCGCGTCGTCGGGGTGCATCTCGACGAACGGGTCCTCCTGCTTCTGGACGACGCCCTCCTCGCGCATCGTCATCGTCGCCGAGTTGTAGTGGTAGAGCGTCCTTCCAGTGGACAGGACGAAGGGGTACTCGGAGTCGGGCTGCTCGATCGGAGGCTGGTACTCGACGGGGTAGAACTTCCCGCGCCCGTTCGGGCGCGACGGGCTCGGTGCGTGCAGGAACGGGGAGCCGGGGTGGTCGCGGTCGGTGCACGGCCACTGGAGCCCGACTTCCTCGATACGGTCGTAGCGGATCCCGCTCCAGAGCGGTGCAAGGTCGGCGAACTCGTTCCACGCGTCCTCGGGCCCGGCGTACTCGGGCCAGCCGGCGCCCAGCGCCCGCGCCAGGTCGACGACGATTCGGAAGTCCTCCCGCGCGTTCCCCGGACAAGGGATTGCCTTGCGAACGCGGTTGACGCGCCGCTCCGTGTTCGTGAACGTGCCTTCCTTCTCCGCGAAGCTCGAGGCCGGAAAGATCACGTCCGCGTAGCGGCGGTTCGAGTCGTTGAGGAAGAGGTCCTGGGCGACGACGAACTCGAGCTTCTCCATCCCCTCCTCGACGTGGTGGGCATTCGGCTCCGTTTGCACGGGGTTCTCGCCGACGAGGTAGAGCGCCTTGATGCGGTCGTCGTGGAGCCCGGACATGATCTGGTCGAGGCGGTAGCCGGGCGTCTCCGGCACCTCAACGCCCCACGCCTCGGAGAACTTCCCCCGAAGCTCGGGATCGTCGAGCGGCTGGTACCCGGGCAGGTACGCCGGGTTGGCGCCGGCGTCGTTCAGTCCCTGGACGTTGTTCTGGCCGCGCAGTGCGTTCAGCCCCGTCGACTCGTAGCCCAGGTGCCCGGTCATGAGGACGAGGTTCGAGAGCGACCAGATGTTGTCCACCGCGCAGGCGTGCTCGGTGATGCCGAGCGTGTAGAAGATCGCCGCATGACGTTCGCGTGCGTACTCGCGCGCCGTGGTGACGATGTCGACCGCCGGGACGCCCGTGACCTTCTCGGCCTCCTCGGGCGTGTAGCGCGACACGACCTCGGCGACCGCGTCGATGTCCTCCGTGTGTTCCGCGATGTAGGCGTCGTCCTGAAGACCCTCCCGGAGGATGACGTTCATCATCGCGTTGAGGAGCCACACGTCGGATCCCGGCCGGAGCTGGAGGTGGCGCCTGGCGATCTTCGTCAGCCAGATCCGGCGGGGATCGGCGACGACGAGCGTCGCGCCGTTACGCACCGCCTTCTTCATGCGGAGCGCGAGCACCGGATGCGCCTCGGTCGTGTTCGAGCCGATGACGAGGATGAAGCGGGCGTTCTCGATCTCGGGGATCGAGTTCGTCGTTGCGCCTCTGCCTAACGACCTGACCAGGCCGTAGAGGGTCGGAGCGTGTCAGGTGGCTTCGCAGGAGTGGACGGAGTTCGTCCCGAGCGCAGTCCGCGCGAGCTTCTGGATGAGGTAGTTCTCCTCCATCGTCAGTCGTGCGGAGGAGAGGACGCCGATCGAGTGCGGGCCGTGCTCCTCCTTCACGCGTATGAGGCCGTCGGCGGCGACGCGGAGCGCGTGCTCCCACGTCGTGGAATGGAGCTCGCCGTCCTCGCCGCGGACGAGCGGCTCGGTGAGGCGGTCCGGATGATGGACGAAGTTGAACGCGAAGCGGCCCTTGACGCAGAGATTGCCTTCGTTCGAGACGTAGCTCGGGTCGGAGGTGACCTTCACGATGCGCTTCGTCTCGGGGTCGACGTTCAGGTCGACCTGGCAGCCGACGCCGCAGAACGTGCACGTCGTCTTCACCTTCTCGAGCGAACGCTCGGGCCGCGCCGTGCCCTCCTCGAACTTTTCGTAGATCGCTCCGGTCGGGCAGGCTGAGAGGCAGCCGCCGCAGAGCTCGCATTCGGTGTCGAGCCACGAGTAGCCGTGCGTGGGGACGATGCGCGCGTGCGGGCCGCGGCCCTCGAGCGAGAGGGCGGAGCACTGCATGACCTCCTGCGTGTAGCGGACGCAGTGGTTGCAGAGGATGCACGCGTCGGGGTCGTACCCCATCAGCTTGTTCCGGTCGTCGTAGGGCTCGCGCTTCGCGTCCGGGAGGATGAAGGGCGCCTCGGCGCCGAGCTCCTCGGCGAGATCGACGAGCTCGTTCGGCCGCCCGCCGGGATCCGGGTTCAGGTGCTTGGCGAGGAGCATCTCCGTGAGGGTGTGCTGGTACTGCGGGACCCCTCCGAGCCGTTCGTGGCGGCGCTCCGGGAACGCCTCCCGGGCGTCGACGCGCGGGTGGGCTCCGCGGAGGCGCTGCCGTTCGCCGACGACGAGTTCAACGCGGCGCTCTCGCAGCCGGCCGACAACTTCATGGCCGACCCCGAGGCCGGCGTCGCCGAGATGCGCCGGGTCGTGCGGTCCGGCGGGGCCGTTGCCGCCTGCGTCTGGGACTACCCGGGCGAGATGACGCTCCTGCGAACGTTCTGGGAGGCGGCGGCCGCGCTCGAGCCGGACCTCGCCGCCGGCCGGGACGAGCGGCGCTGCGGGGCGGAGGCTCCGACGCCGCCTCGGCACCCCAGAGGGCCGTTCGAGCTGAGCGCGCGCGCGTGGTACGCGGTCGGGACGACGTAGCCGGCGTTCTCCTCGTCGGCGGCGCGAGCACGCGCTTCGGCTCGCCGAAGGCGCTCGCGCCCCACGACGGCGAGACGCTCGCCGAGCGGGCACACCGTACGCTCGCGGCCGCCTTCGGCCGCGTCCTCGTCGTCGGCAAGGCCGGCGACGGCCTCGCGCTCCCGTTCCCGCTCGTGGACGACGGGAGCGACGTGCGCGCTCCGATCGTCGGCGTCGCCGCGGGGCTCCGCGCAGC
>DATHVD010000032.1:0-7700 GCA_035461525.1 Gaiellaceae bacterium | reverse complement strand
GCCAGTACGGGGCGGGCACGGTCGAGATCTGGGATCGCGGCACCTACGAGCTCCTCGAGGAGAAGCCGGACGGCGGCCTGACGGTCCGCCTCGACGGCGAGAGGTTGCACGGCGTCTGGACGCTCGTGCCGGCGAGGCTCGACGGGGACGAGAAGAACTGGCTTCTTCTCCGCAAGCGGGACGACGGCGAGGCGGCGGCGAGACCGAGGACCGAGTACCGCCCGATGCTGGCCACGCTCTCCGACCGCGTGCCGGAGGGCCGCGAGTGGGTGCACGAGGTCAAGTGGGACGGGTACCGAGCGCTCGCAACGGTCCGCGGCGGCGACGTGACGCTGACGAGCCGGAACGGCAACGACCTCACGGGCCGGTTCCCCTCCATCGCGCGCGCGCTCGCGCAGGCGGTGAGGACGCCGGAGTGCGTCCTCGACGGCGAGGTGTGCGCACTCGACGACGAGGGCCGCTCGAGCTTTTCCGTCATGCAGCAGGGGGGCGGCCCGCTCGTCGTCTACCTCTTCGACGTCCTCGAGGCCGACGGCGACCCCCTCGTCGACCTGCCGCTACGCGAGCGTCGCGAGCGGCTCGAGGAGCTCGTCGACTTCCGCGGCGGCGAGGTGCGGCTCTCGGAGGCGTTCGCCGACGGCCCGGCGCTGGCGGCGGCCGCCGAGGAGCAGGGGCTCGAGGGCGTCGTGTCCAAGAAGGCCGACTCGCGGTACCTCCCGGGCAGGCGTTCGCGCGACTGGCTCAAGGTGAAGACGCACGCGAGCCAGGAGCTCGCGATCGCCGGCTACACGAGGGGGAAGGGACGCCGTGCCGGAAGGCTCGGCTCGCTCGTCCTCGCCGTCGACCGCGCGGGCGAGTGGGAATGGGCCGGCAACGTCGGCACCGGCTTCACAGAGGAGGAGATCGACGACCTTCTGGAGAAGCTGCGCCCGCTGGAGCGCGAGACCTCGCCGTTCCGCACGGTCCCGAAGATGCCGAAGGTGCGCAAGGACGACGTAGCCTGGGTGGAGCCCCGGCTCGTCGCCGAGGTCGAGTTCGCCGAGTGGACGCACGACGGCCGACTCCGGGCGCCCTCGTACAAGGGGCTCCGGGAGGACAAGGAGGCGACGGAGGCCCGGCGGGAGGACCCGATCGGGCCCGAGGTCAGGCGTGGCGGCCGCGTCCTCCGTCTCTCCAACCTCGACAAGCCGTTCTGGGCGGAGGAGGGGATCGCCAAGCGGGATCTCCTCACGTACTACCGTGACGTCGCTCCCGCGCTCGTCCCGCACCTCCGCGACCGGCCCTTCACGATGAAGCGCTACCCCGACGGCTGGCAGGGCGACCACTTCTTTCAGAAGGACGCGCCCAAGCACATGCCGGAGTGGATCCCGACGTTCGAGTACCGCTCCACCTCCCGGGAGACGCGGCAGAAGCGGACGCTCCGCTACCCACTCGTGAACGACGAGCTCGCGCTCCTCTGGATGGTGAACATGGGCTGCATCGACATGAACACGTGGTACTCGCGTGTCGACCGGCCGGAGCGCCCCGACTGGGTGCTCTTCGACCTCGACCCGTCGCCGGACGTGGGCTTCGCCGAGACGGTGCGCGTCGCCCTCCTCGTCAAGGAGGTGCTCGACGCGCTCGGCCTCGTCGCCTTCCCGAAGACGAGCGGCGCGGACGGCTTCCACGTCCTCGTCCCCCTCGAGCGCCGGCACACGTACGGGGAGACGCGGGAGTTCGCCGAGATCGTCGCCGGCACGCTCGCCCGCCTCCACCGGGGGCTGGTGACGACCGAGTGGTCGAAGGCGAAGCGCCGCGGCGTGCTCGTGGATGCGAATCAGAACGGGGAGGGAAAGACGATCGCGTCGGTCTACTCGGTCCGCCCGCGGGCGGGGGCGCCCGTCTCCACCCCGCTTCGCTGGGAGGAGGTGACGGAGGACCTCGACCCGCGCGACTTCACCATGGAGGTCGTGCTCGACCGGGTCGCCCGCGAGGGCGACCTCTTCGCCGGCGTCCTCTCCACGCGCCAGCGGCTGGACCGCGCCCTGCGGGAGGTCCGGTGAGGCTCGACGAGGTCGTAGCCGCGCTGGACGCGTACTTCCGCGTGCCGGACGTATCCGGCGACGACTGGGCGCCGACGTTCGCGCTGCTCTACCCCGATCCGTACTGGCGGGCTTTCGCCGAGGCCGGCTACGAGGGGCGCTGGAACGGTCTTCTCGTCCGAGGCGCGGAGACGGTCGAGCGCGCCGTCGCGTGCGTGTTCCCGAGCGATGCGATCGTCGCCTCCCTGCCGCCCGGCACGCTCCTCTTCTCCGAGCACGCGATCGCCTTCGAGGACGACGAGGCCGGCTTCGCGCCGCTCGCGCGGTCGACGTTCGAGCGGCTACGCGAGGAGGGGTGCAGCTTCTACCACGCGCACGCGCCGCTCGACATGCACCCCGACGTCTCGCCCTCGCGCCTCGTCGCCGAGGGGCTTCGCCTCACCGGGCTCGAGGAGTACTTCCCGATCGCCCGCGGGATCCCCGGCGGCGCCGCGATCGTGGGCGAGAGCGACGCGAGCCTGGACGAGCTGGCGGTGCGGCTGGGCGCCTTCCTCGGGCCCGAGATCCGCGTCGAGGTCCTCTCCCGCTTCCGGGAGGAGGCCGGCCGCGTGGCCGTCGTGGCCGGCGGCGGCGCCGACCGGGCCATCCTCGAGGCCTCGTTGGATCGCGGTTGCGAGACCTACGTCACCGGCAACGCGGCCACGCGCTGCCGGCTCCCGTTCGTACGGGAGGGCGTGCGCGCCTTCCGCGCGCTCGCGGACGAGGCGGGCGTCGCCGTCGTCGACGGGACGCACTACGGCCTGGAGAAGCCGCCGCAGCTCGCCATGGTCGCGTGGTTCCGCAGCCTGGGCCTCGCGGCGGAGTTCGCGCCGGGCCGGCCGGAGCGCAGCTAGGCGCCGGCCGAGAGCTGGAACGCCCACGTGCGGCCGATCGGCTCGAAGCCGAGCCGGGCGTAGAGGTCCTTGGGCCAGTCCACGTCGTCGGCGACGAGGAAGACGAGCTCGGCGCCTCCCGCGAGCGCCGCCTCGATCGCCCGCGCGACGACGGCGCTCGCGTGGCCGCGGCCGCGATGGTCGGGGCTCGTGACGACGTCCTCGACCTGCGCGACGCCCCCGGCGACGTACAGGTCGGCGGCGCTGACGACCTCGCCTGCGGCGCGGACGGCGAAGTGGCGGGCGCCTCCGCGCTCGGCGGCCAGCCTCGTGCCGCCGAGCACCGTCTGGACGACGACCTCCTCGCTCGCCCACGGCTCGGCGCGCGAGACCGCCTCGTGGATCGGCCAGATCGCCGCGGCCTCGACCTCGTCCGCCCGATCTGCCTCGCCGCGGCGCGAGCCCTCTCCACGGTAGGCCATGTAGAGGAAGCGGTGCGCGTCCCACCCGAGGTCCGCGAAGCCGGCGTCGAGCGCCGACCCGGCCTCCTCGTGCGGGACGACCACCCGCCGGTGCGTCTGCCCGGCCTCGCTGTGGAGCTGCTCGGCCTCGGCCGCGAGCACCTCGGCGGTCGCGCCCTCGGGCCGCTCCACCAGCAGGTGATTGAGGTCCCAGACGGCCGCGAACGTGTCGTTGAAGAAGGCGCGGCCGAAGGCGAACGGCACCACGCGCTCCGCGCAGCGCTCGCGCAGCGCCTCCTCGAAGGCGAGGGCTCGGGCCAGCTCCTCCGTCACCCACTCAGACTGCCACGCCGAGCGAGACACGTGCGTCCCTGGCGAGGACCCCGCTCGAGAGCGCCGGCGCAGTCGGCGTCGAAGGCCGTCCCCGACCGGCGGCGACTACGTCCGCCGCGAAGGGCAGGACGGCGGCGGGCGCCCGCGACCGGCAAGGAGAAGGCAACGACATCCGGCCGCGGCCGTACTCCCGCGACACGACGATCCAGCCGTTCACGTACGACTCGATCAACGGGCGCGTGGCTCAACGGCACGCCGCTCGCGCTCCCGCACGGTCTCGGCCACGGCGGGGCCTCCGCGGCCTCGGCCCCAGCGCCGTGCAGGGGACGACCATCCGCAACGACAGCGACGAGGCGTTCGACACGCAACCGGGCTGCCTGCGCGGCTTCCAGGCTCCCGTGCACGAGGAGCACGGGGAACGTGGCCGACGCGGGGAGGACCGTGCCGCTTCGGTTCACGATCCCCGGCGCCCCCGGCCTGGACGTCCTGGCGTCGAGCTCGCCGTTCTCGCGCAACGCGGCCGGCGTCTCCCGCTACAACTGGCAGACGGAGGAGGGCCGGGCCGGCACCTGCCGCGAGCTCGTGCCACGCGCGCCGATGGCGCCCAGCACCGCGCCTTCTTCCAGTTCGCCGAAGGCGACTGAGCGCCAGCGCTGCGCGAAGACCGATCTGAGAGAGCGCCCGGAGACGGGTGCTCTCTGTGTGCGAGGGGGAAACCCGCTTCTCTTTGACAACCTAGGCGAGGGGTGTAAGAGTGACGGCGCTTTCAGTCGACGCTCCCCCGTTGGGGTCGCGTGGCTCTTGTCTGGGGGGCAAGGGGGTAAAGCGATGTCGTTCAAACCGCCAGGAGTGATCCTGGTCCTGGCCGCTGCCATGGTCGCGCTCGTGCTCGTACCGAGCACGATGTCGGCCGGCGAGGAGGGCGCCGACGAGGCGTTCGAGCTCGCGGCGGCGCACGTGAGCGAGAATGCGGCCGACCTCGGCGTCACAGCCGCCGACGTCTCCGACCTGGTCGCGACGAGCCAGTACACGAGCCGTCACAACGGGGTCACCCACGTCAACCTCAACCAGAGCTACCGCGGCCTCGAGGTCTTCGGCGGCCACGTCACCGTCAACGTCTCCGCCGACGGAGAGGTTCTCTTTGCGTCCGGCACCCTCGTCGAGCTGCGCGAGGCGTCGGGACAGGCCGAGCTCGACGCCACCGAAGCCGTTGAGGCCGCGGCGGAGGAGCTCGACCTCGACGAGCCGTCCAACCTTGAGGTGATTGGGCGCGAGGACGGCGCGGTCGTCGTCTCCGGCGGCGGCATCTCCGACGATGCCATCCCGGCGAAGCTCGGCTGGCAGCCGACGGCCGACGGCCTCCGGCTCGCGTGGCAGCTCGTGATCGACGACTCCTCGGACATCCACCTGTGGAACGTGGCGGTGGACGCGGAGACCGGCGAGCTCCTCGATGTCGAGGACTGGACGATCGAGGACGAGCACGAGGATCTCGCGGCGACCGTCAAGGGCGGGAAGCTGCCGACTCCGGCGGAGTCCTTCCCCCCCGCGCGCGGGTTCTCGCTCGACCCGGTCGCGGACGGCTCGTGCTACCGCGTGCTCGATCTCGCGCTCGAGAGCCCGAACGACGGCGATCGCCGGTTCGTGTGCAACCCGGCGGACGCGCTTGCGTCGCCATTCGGCTGGCACGACACGGACGGCGCCGTCGGGCCGGAGTTCACGATCACGCGCGGGAACAACGCGCACGCCTACCTCGACCAGGACTCCGGTCAGGGCGGCGGGACGAGCAACAATCCCGACTTCGGCTTCGATGTCGACGGCGGGCCGGGGCTCCAGTTCGACTTCCCGGCCGACCTGAACGAGCACGCCCAAAACTACCGCGACGCGGTGGTGACGAACCTGTTCTTCGGCTGCAACGCCTTCCACGACGTCCTCTACCTCTACGGCTGGACCGAGGACGCCGGCAACATGCAGGCGAACAACTACGGCCGCGGCGACGGCGAGGGCGACTACGTCCGCTGCGAGGCCGCCGACGGCGGCGGCACGAACAACGCCAACTTCTCGACTCCGTCGGGCGTGGGCACGCCGCGGATGCAGATGTACCTGTGGCCGGGGAACCAGTTCGGCTCCCAGAACCAGGTCGTCGTCGCCGGAGGCGGCGAGTACGGCGGCGGCTGGGCGCGGTTCAGCCCGGCGCCGAGCGTCGCCGGCACCTCCGGCCAGCTCTTCGACGCCGGCAACGGCTGCGCTCCCGGCGACTATGCGGGCGCTCCGGCCGGCTTCGTCGCGATCGTGGCCGGCAACAACACCGGCTGCACGAACATCTCCAAGGTGCGCGAAGCGGAGGCCGCCGGTGCAGCCGCGGCGATCGTCGCCCACACGACGGGAACGACGACGCCGATCCTGACCGGCCCGCTCAGCGCCGCCTCACCAGCTCCGAACATCCCCGTCATCAGCGTCAACCTGGCGACGGGCGACGCGATCAGGGGCGAGCTGCCGGCGACCGCCACCGTGCGCAAGCACCCGAACCACCCGGGCATCCGCGACGGTGACTTCGAGAACGGGATCATCTGGCACGAGTACGGCCACGGCATGTCCAACCGCCTCACCGGCGGCCCGGGCATCAACTGCCTCGGCTCCGGCGGCAACCAGCAGCAGGCGGGCGAGGGCTGGAGCGACTACGTCGCCAACGTGGCCATGATCGACCCCGAGCTCGACGATCCGCAGGGCCCGCGCGGCATGGGCCCGTACGCGCTCTTCCAGGACAGCCGCCAGGGCAACGGCATCCGCCATCGCCCGTATTCGCGAACCATGGAGATCCAGCCCGCGACGTACGACTCGATCAAGAGCGGCGGCTGGCTCAACGGCGCGTCGGTGTCCTCGCCGCACGGGATCGGGCACGTCTGGGCCGCGATCCTCTGGGACATGACCTGGGACCTGATCGACAAGCACGGCTTCAGCGGGAACATCTACGAGCCCTGGGACGCGGGCGGCAACAACCGCGCCATGCAGTACATGGTGGACGGGCTCAAGTTCCAGGGCTGCGGGCCGACGTTCGTCGTCGCCTCGCGGGCGATCATCGAGTCGGCGAACGTGCTCGGCGGCGGCGCCGCCGGCGAGAACGCGGGCGACGCCTGCTCGATCTGGGCGTCCTTCTCCCGCCGCGGCCTCGGCTACAGCGCCGAGTCCCCGACGGGGAACCGCAACGCGGGCGCCGAGGCGTTCGACACGCACCCGGACTGCCGCGAGGGGTTCCTGGCCCCGGTGCACCTGCCCTACGGGGAGCTGAACGTCGTCGAGGCCGGGTCGGCCGCGCCGCTTCGGTTCACCATCCCCGGCGCCACGGGGCTGGACGTCCTGATGCCGACGAACTCGCCGTTCTCGCGCAAGGTCGACTGCGAGACGCTGCGGGTTCCGAGCATCACCGAGGGCACGATCACGCCGCGCGAGTATCCGGAGGACGCGTCGCCTTCGGGCAAGTCGGGACTCTCGCGGAGCGCGACGGGCGTCTACACCTACGCGTGGAAGACGCAGGAGGCCTGGGTCGGCACGTGCCGCGAGCTCGTGCTCACCCGCCTCGACGGCACGCAGCATCGCGCCTTCTTCCAGTTCGTCGAGCCCAGCTAACCAACCGACAGACCGATGGGGGAGCGCCCGGAGACGGGCGCTCCGCTCGTTCCAGTCCCTCGAGAGAGAAGTCCCGCCGTTCGCTCAGCCGCAGAGCTCGACCAGGGAGTGCTCGTCCGGGACGCAAGAAGGGAGATGGCCATGTCCAGCAGGCGACCAAAATCGCGCTTCCCGTCGTCGTCGCCGCGCTCGTGGCGCTCGTGGCGCTCGTGCTCGTGCCGGGCTCCATGTCGGCCTCCGACGCCGGAGAGCAGGCGGCGGCCGCGGAAGTCGGCGCGCTCGGCATCGCGCTCGCGCACCTGCGCGGGAACGCCGCCGAGGCCGGCGTCACGAGCGCCGACCTCACCGACCTGTCCGTCACGAGCCAGTACACCAGCCGTCACAACGGC
>DATHVD010000031.1:0-4592 GCA_035461525.1 Gaiellaceae bacterium | reverse complement strand
GGAGAAGACGAGCCGGCCGTCACGGGACTGCATGTCTCCTATTGTCGCGGTAGCGGTGGCTGGGGCTATCGCGGCACGCACCTCCACGAGCCCGGCGGCCGCGAAGTCGCCGTCGCGGGCGAGCGCCTCGTGGATCCCGAGGGAGCGCATGAGCGCGAAGCTGGTCCCGTCCACGAAGGAGTACGGGCGCTCGTCGCGACGGGCGCAGCCAGTTCTATCCCAGTCTGCTGGACGGCTGCCTGCTCGACGCGCTCGAGCGGCTCGACGGCGAGGCGGCCCCGCCCGGCCGGCCCGGGGCGTGCCTCGACGCCCTGCTCGGCGCGGCGCGCCGGCGCGAGCCGTCCGCGGGCTCGGCGACGACTTGCGCTTGACGGCGGAGGGCCTCGTCGGCTCCGGGCTCCAGGTCGGCCGCGAGCTCGTCCAGCTCTCCGGCTTCACGACAGCCCGAGCGGGCAAGAGCCGGGGCGGGAGGCCGCTCCCCGCCCCGATCCTCGCCCCACGCGCCAGCGGACGCCGACTAGAAGTTCCCGCGGACCTCCCCGCCCGGGAACTGCGACGTGTGCACGTTCACGTAGGCGTTCCCGGCCTCCAGCTGCTCGAGGAGCGCCGAGAGCGGCTGGCCTGCCAGCGCGCCGACCAGGTTCGCCGCGGTGATCGTGCCGGTCGCCAGGTTGCCGTCGGTCCTGCCCGGGATCAGCATCGCAGGCGGCGCCGACGGGTAGAGCCACGCCACCACGCCGCCGTTGGAGCCTGGCGGCGCGAGGTGGATGTGCGCCTGCGTGACGTTCTCGATGTTCGCCACGATCAGCCGGTAGGAGAGCGACTCGCCGTCCTGGCTGAGCTGGAAGACCGCCTGCCCCTGGGCCTGCGAGTCGTTCGCGGGGACCTCGAGCGCGCCGGTCAGGTGGACGCTGTAGTTCCGGTCCGCGTTCGCGAGCGCCACACCGACGAGCGCCAGCCCGGCGGCGCAGACGACGAGAACAGCTGTGAGCCTCCTCATCCGTACCCCTTTTTCTCGTTTGCTCGGCTACCCGCATCTACGCGGCGAGGGCGCCTCCGGTTTGTCTGCGCCCCCGGCCCGGCTAGCGGGAGCTCTCGGCGGGGTGGTCTTCGAGCCACTCGGCGAGGCACTCGACGCCCGTGATCCAGACGCCGTTCCGCCGGTGCGGGTGTCGTCGCATCCCGAGGCAGACGACCGGCGGCACGCAGCGGCCGAGGCGGCCGTTCAGCCAGGACGCGTGGTGCTCGGCCCGGCCGAGGTGCTCGAGCCCGTAGGCGCGGTTCCGCGCGAAGACGACGAAGGCGCCGGGCGGCCCTGCACGAGGCTCACGCTGCGGCGGCCGCCGGGGGTCGCGACGTCGTGCTCGACCGTCCAGCCGCCCCAGGCGAGAACGTCGAGCCCGCCCCGCACACGGCTTCCTCCGCAGGTGGACGAGCATCTCGTTCCCGGCCGCGATCGCGTTCATGACGTCGTCGCGGAAGAGGAGGCGGACGACGGCGCCGAGCGAGGACGGTGACGATCGCCTGCGTCAACTCGACCAGGTCGGCGAGCGCGGCCGCGATGACTGCGGCGTCGCCGACGATGAACGCGACCGCGAGCGCGACCGCGTCGGTCGTGGCTCGCCTCGGGGAAGCGCCTCGCCGACATGCCTCCTCTATCCCGCCGCCGGAAGCGGGAGATTGAGGCCGGGCTTCCGTCAGTCCCCGGCCGCGAGCGGCACGAGCTCGAAGCGGTCGACGTCCACGAGCCCGCGATCGGTGATCTTCAGCTTCGGGATCACCGAGAGCGCGAGGAACGCCATCGTCTGGAACGGGGACGGATACGAGCAGCCGAGCGCACGCGCGGCCTCGACGCACGCCTCGCTCGCCTCGACGACCTCGGCGAGTGGCGCGTCGGAGAGGAGCCCGGCGATCGGGAGCGGCAGCTCGGCCTTGACGCCGCGGCTCTCGATCACGACGATGCCGCCGCCGAGCTCGGCGATCCTCTGGACGGCGCGGGCCATGTCTCCGTCGTCGGCGCCGCCGACGACGATGTTGTGCGCGTCGTGCGCGATCGTCGAGGCCATCGCGCCCTTCTCGAGGCGGAAGCCGCGGACGAAGCCGAGGCCTATGCGGCCGGTGGAGAGGTGCCGCTCGACGACTGCGACCTTGAGCAGGTCGCGCTCCGGGTCGGAGACGGCGAGCCCGTTCTCGACACGCGGCTCCTCCTCGAGCGCCTCGGTGACGATCTGGCCCTCGACGAGGCCGATCACGCGCGCCGCGCCTCCCTCCCACGGGATGCGGAAGTCGTTCACGGCGACGGGCTCGACGTGCACGGTTGCCTTCACCCACTCGGGCACCTCGACGCGCGGGATCTCGGCGACCGGCTTCCCGGCCTTGAGGACGAGCTCGGGCTCGAAGCGCTCGAGGTCGGGCAGGAGGAGGATGTCCGCCTGGTAGCCGGGCGCGATCGCGCCCAGGTGCGTCAGCCCATGCCAGAGGCAAGGGTTGAGTGTCGCCATCTGGAGCGCGTCCTCGGGCGGGACGCCGCGGGCGACGGCGTCGCGCACCATCGAGTTGACGTGGCCGTCCTCGGCGATGTGCTCCGGCTCGCGGTCGTCCGTGCAGAAGGCGAGGCGGTGCGGCCCGAACTCGAGCGCGAGCGGGATGAGCGCCTCGAGGTTGCGGGCGGCCGAGGCCTCGCGGATCAGCACCCACATGCCTGCGCGCAGGCGCTCGCGCCCCTCCTCCGCGGTGAAGCACTCGTGGTCGGAGCGGATGCCGGCGGCGGCGTAGGCTTGGAGCTCCCTGCCGAGCACTCCAGGCGCGTGCCCGTCGACGTGGGTCGTCGCCAGGGCGAGCTTCGCCAGCTCGCTCGGCGCGCCGGCGACGACGCCGGGGAAGTTCATCATCTCGGCGAGCCCGATGACGCGGCGGCGGCGGAGGAGCCCTTCGAGGTCGCCCGGGGAGAGCGCGCGGCGCGGCGACTCGAACTCCGACGCGGGCACGCACGAGGAGGCCATGAAGTAGACGTCGAGCGGCACCTCGGCGCAGAGGTCGGCGAGCCAGTGGACGCCGTCCGTCCCGAGGACGTTGGCGATCTCGTGTGGGTCGGCGACGACGGCCGTCGTTCCGAGCGGGAGGACGAGGCGCGCGAACTCGTCCACGAGGAGCTTCGACGACTCGAGGTGGAGGTGGGCGTCGACGAAGCCGGGGACGACCCAGCGTCCGTCGGCGTGGATCACCTCCTTGCCGGCGTACTCGCCGACGCCCGCGACGTAGCCGTCGCAGATCGCCACGTCGGCGTCGAGCCACTCGCGCGTGAACGCGGAGAAGACGTGACCGCCGGCGACGACGACGTCGGCGAGCTCATCGCCCCGGGCCACCGCCAGTCGTCGGGCGAGATCCGGCACAGCGCGACGATACCGGCAGCGACGGGCGGGCCGGGGCCTGCGCCTGCGACGCGGGTGACACCGGGAAGCCCGACGTCGTCCCGGCGAGTGGGCGGACCGACACGGAGGCGTCACTCTTCCGGCACGATTCGCGCGCCACGCGCGCGCTCTTACCGGTTAGGCTCAGAGCGGGTGGTGGTCCGGGGTGGCCCCGGACGAGAGGGCCTCCCGAGCCGCCCGTGCGCCCGCCGCTCGCGCCTCTCAGGGCGTGACCGTGGCTACGCGGCGGCGACCGGCTCGCCGTAGCCCTCGGCGAGGGCGACAACGATCTCGCTGGCGAGCGCCACGTGGAAGCGCACGCGCCGGCCGCGCAGGGCCGCGCGGACCGCATCCAGAGCAGCGTCGTCCGTCGGATCGGCGACGGCGACGAGCAGGGTCTTGCCCGCGAGGCCGTAGGCGACGGCGCCGTGAGCGCGGGCGACGCTCTCGGGCAGGCTGTCGAGGGCGGCGGCGTCGAGGTCGAGCTTGGCGAGGTCGACGAACTCGAGCTTCTCCTGCTGGGCGAGGAGCCGCGCGAGGTCGTGCTCGCGGATCAGGCCCCGCTCGAGCATGACCTCGCCGAGGCGCCGGTCGCTCTCCTGCGCGTCGATGAGCGCGACGCGCACAGCGTCGGGCCGTGCGAGGCCGTCGCGCACGATCAGAGCACCGAGTGGTAGGTCCCGCAGATTCATTCGCTCTTCCCTAGGACGCAGCGTATGCACCCGGTCTTCCCCGCGGATCACTCGGACGGGCCATCTTCCGGGAGTCAGCGGGTCTCGACGCCGCGGTCGGGGTCGAGGCGGGCGGCCGGGCACGCACGCCAGAGCCCGAGCCCGGCCGCCGCCGCCGCCCGGGCGGCGGCGAGGAGCTCGGCGGCATAGCATCCGCGGTCTCCCTCGAAGAACCAGACGCTCGCGGCGCCCCGCCGGACGAGTGCGAGGTTCACGTTCGTTCCGTCGGAGTGGACGTAGCGGAGGAGCCGGCCGAAGCGGTCGACGCCGTCAAGGAGCGGGTCGGCCTCGAGACGGACGGACGTTCCCGGCGTAAGCAGGCGCCCGAGCTCGCGCTGCGCCTCCCGCGCGTAGCACTCTCCCTCACCCAGCTCCGGCGCGTCGATCTGGACGAGGCGCACGCGATCGCCGCCGGCGAGCACGATCGTGTCGCCGTCGGCGACGCGCGCGA
>DATHVD010000030.1:0-8767 GCA_035461525.1 Gaiellaceae bacterium | reverse complement strand
GCCGCCGCGGCGCTCGTCGCCGGCGCCGCCGCCCTCGTGGTCGAGGCGCGCCCCGGCCTGGGCGCGCTCGACCTGAAGAGCGCGCTTGTCGGCAGCGGAGGCCGCCTGCTGCGGGGCGAGGAGCCGATCGCCGTGACCGCGCAGGGGGGAGGCCTCGTCGACCCGATGCACGCCGCGACGGCCGAGCTGGCCGTCGAGCCCGCGACGCTCGCGTTCGGCCGGGCCCGCGGGCCGGACTGGCAGGCGACCCGCACGATCGCGGTGCGCAACGTCTCGAGGCGGCCGCTCGACGTCGGCTTCGGGCTCGTCCCGGACGGGCCGGAGGCTCCGGCGCTCACGTTCTCGGCAGACCCGGCCTCGGTCACGATCGAGCCCGGCGACGTCGCCGAGGTGGCGATCGGCGTAGAGGCGAACGGGGAGATGCCCGCCGGCGCGGGCGGCGTCCTCGTCGTCTCCGCCGACGGCGCCCAGGCCGTGCGCGTCCCGTGGGCCGTCGCCGAGCGGGCCACGGACCGGGCGCCGCTCGTGGGCGACGTCGAGCTCTCCCATCACGAGTTCTCGCCCTCGAACCGGGCGCCGGTCGTGCTCGCCTTCCGGGCGGGCCGCGCCGACGCCGCCGCCGACGGCGGGGGAATCGAGCCGGTCGGCGTCCTCGAGCTCGAGCTCTGGACCGCCGAAGGACGGCGGCTCGGCGTGCTCGCCCGCATGCGCGACGTCCTGCCCGGCCGCTACGCCTACGGCCTGACCGGCCGGGGCCCCGGGGGGCGGCTGCTGCCGGAGGGCGCCTACGTCCTCCGCCTCCGCGCCTACGGCGTGGACGGCGACGACGGGGCGCAGCCCTCCACCGCGGAGGCCGTGTTCACGATCGTGCGCTGACGGAAGGAGCGAGATGACGACGCTCGAGGCCCCTTTCTCGCACCTGAGCGAGGACCCGTGGGAGATGGCGCGGAGCCAGCTTCGGCGGGTGGCGGGGCTGATCGACCTCGACGACAACATGCTCAACGTCCTCGCGGACTGCAAGAAGTCCGTGGTCGTCTCCGTGCCGACCCGGATGGACGACGGCTCGGTGCGGACCTTCGAGGGGTTCCGGATCGTGCACAACATCGCGCGCGGGCCGTCGAAGGGGGGCATCCGCTACCACCCCGGGGTCTCGCTCGCGGAGACGCGTGCGCTCGCCATGTGGATGACGTGGAAGTGCGCGCTCATGGGGCTTCCGTTCGGCGGCGCGAAGGGCGGCGTCGTCTGCGACCCCAAGGCGATGTCCGAGTCCGAGCTCGAGCGGCTGACCCGCCGCTTCACCACGGAGATCATCAACCAGATCGGCCCCGAAGTGGACATCCCGGCGCCGGACGTCGGCACGGGCCCGCGCGAGATGGCTTGGATCTTCGACACGTACTCCATGAACAAGGGCTACTCGGTTCTCGGGGTCGTCACCGGCAAGCCACTCGAGGTCGGAGGCTCGCTCGGGCGCGCCGAGGCGACCGGCCGCGGCGCCGCCTTCTGCGTGCGCGAGGCGCTCCGCCGCAAGGACCGGCCGGTCCAGGGGAGCCGCGTGGCGATCGAGGGCTTCGGGAACGTGGGGCGCAACCTCGGCCGCATCCTCGCCCGCGACGGCGCCCACGTCGTCGCGCTCTCCGACTCGGCCGGCGGGGTCTACGATCCCAACGGCATCGACGTCGAGGCCGCCGCCGCCTACAAGCGGGAGCACGGCACGCTCGAGGGGCTGCCCGGCACCGAGCCGATCTCGAACGCCGACCTCGTCCTCCTGGAGTGCGACGTCCTCGCCCCGTGCGCGCTCGCCCACTCGATCACCGCCCGGAACGCCGACCGCGTGCGGGCCTCGATCGTCGTCGAGGGCGCGAACGGGCCGGTGACGCCGGACGCCGACCGGATCCTCGAGGACCGCAGGGTCCTCGTCCTGCCGGACGTGCTCGCCAACGCGGGCGGCGTCGTAGTCTCCTACTTCGAATGGGTTCAGGGGCTCCAGGAGTACTTCTGGAAGGAGTCGGAGGTGAACGCGAAGCTGAACGACATCGTCACACGCGCGTTCGCCGAGACCTGGGACGTGCACGAGGGGCGCGGGATCCCGATGCGCGACGCTGCCTACGCCATCGCTGTGGGGCGGGTCGCCGAGGCGACGCTGACGCGCGGCCTCTACCCCTAGGGCGTGCGGCGCGTCACGCTCTACCGGGCGGAGGGCTGCCACCTGTGCGAGAGCGCCGAGCGGGTTCTGGTCCGTGTCCGCGCGGACGTTCCCTTCGAGCTCGACGAGGTGGACATCGCCGGCGATCCCGAGCTCGAGCGGCGCTACCGGGAGCGCATTCCCGTGGTCGCGGTCGACGGCGAGGAGGCGTTCACCTACTTCGTCCACCCGGACGGGCTCCGCCGCCGGCTCGGTGCGTGAGGGTACTGCGGCTCGCGCGCGGGCCCGTCGTTATCCTTGTCACGGTCATGGCCCTCCGTATCGCTACCGAGGGGGGCGCGCGAGCAGGCGACAGGCTCACGGTCGGAGTCGCCGCGCGTCTCTCCCAGTACCTCCGCGTCCTCACGCAGGCTCGCAAGATGGGGAAGGACAGGATCTCCTCCCAGGAGATCAGCGAGTACTCGAACATCAACGCGACCCAGATCCGCCGCGACCTCTCCGCCTTCGGGAAGTTCGGCAAGCGCGGCGTCGGCTACAACGTGGACGGCCTGATCGCGGAGATCCGCAAGATCCTTCGCACGCAGGGCCAGCACAACATCGCCCTCTTCGGCGGCGGCCGCCTCGGCCAGGCGATCGCCAGCTCGACGATCTTCGCCGACCACGGCTTCAACATCGCCGCCGCCTTCGACACCGACCAGAGCAAGGTCGGCTCGCCGATCGGCGACGCCACGATCACGTCGTACGGGGAGCTCGGAGAGGTGATCCGCGAGAAGAACATCATCGTCGCGGTGCTCGCCGTGCCGCCGGGGGCCGCGCAGCAGGTCGCCGACGACGTCGTCGAGGCGGGCGTGAAGATCATCTTCAACTACACGGAGGCGCTCCTCGACGTTCCCTCCGACGTGACCGTGCACACGACCAGCCCCGCGGTCGAGCTCCTCTACGCGCTCTACTTCTACCTCACGTAGACGTCGCCTCCGCATCCTCCGGGTGCCAGCTTCTGACAGTTCACGGTTTGCGCGGCACGGGTACCCCGTACCGGAAACCACGAAAGGAGCGACATGGAGAATCCCCAGACGACGACCGATATCTGGACCTACCGCGAGACCGAGAGCATGACGCCCGGCGCCATGAATCTCGAGGGCTTCAGCGTCGAGGCCACCGACGGCGGCATCGGCAAGGTCGACGAGGCCACGTACCAGGTCTCGCAGAGCTACATCGTGGTCGACACCGGCCCGTGGATCTTCGGCAAGAAGGTCATGCTGCCGGCCGGCGTGATCGACCGCGTCGATCTCGACGCCGAGACGGTCTACGTGAGCCGGACGAAGGACGAGATCAAGAACGCGCCCGAGTTCGACGAGGCCCGGTATCGGGACGAGGAGTACCGGACGGAGCTCGGCGGCTACTACGGCAGCGGGCGGACGCTCTAGTTCGCGGGAGGGCGGGGCCCGAGACGGCCCCGCCCTCCGCCGCCGCTCAGCGGACATAGACGTCCACCGCGCCGCCGGCGCGTGCGGCCAGCGCGGAGCGGACGTCTGCGGCGCGCGCCTCCGCGACGACCGCACCGTCCACGATCTCCGCCTCGATACCCTCGTCCGCGAGGGCGGCGACGACCTCGGTCGGCGGGCCGGCGACGCTGCGGACGAGCTCCCCGAGGGCCGCCTGCGTCGCCTCCTCGGGCGCGGCCGCGTCGGCACCGGCTCCGGCCTCGTCGCCCTCCTCGCCCGCGTCCTCGGCCATCATCACCTCTGCGGCCTGCTCGTCATTGTCGCCGCCCCCGCCGAGCTGCGTCGCGGCGAGCACGACGACGGCGGCGAGGGCGGCGGCCGCGGTCGCCGGCGCGGCGACCACGACCCAGCGCCGCACGGGCCGGAAGGCTCTCCAGGGCTCGCGCCGCTCGGGGAGCGCCGCGATCGTCTCGCGCCGGCGCTCCTCCGGGAGCTCGAGCAGCGGGGCGGCGCGGAGCGCCTTCCGTCCCGCCGCGAGCAGCGCCACCTGCTCGGCGCACCCGGGGCAGCCGGCGAGGTGGCCGGAGACGGCCTCCCGCTCGGACGAGGCGAGCTCGTTCTCCACGTAGGCGAGCAGGTGCAGCTCGGATGGGTGGTTCTCGGCCATCAGGGGTTCGACTCCGCGGCGCCCGCAGGTGTTCCCAGCCTCGACGCCAGCTCGCTGCGGCCGCGGAAGATCCGGGACTTCACCGTACCCTCCGCGACCCCGGTCATCTCGGCGATCTCCGCGTAGGAGCACCCGAGCACGTCGTAGAGGACGACCGCGACGCGGAAGCTCTCGTCCAGCGCGTCGAGCGCGCGCTGGAGCTCCCCGGAGAGCTCCTGCTCGGCGAAGCGGTCGCGCGGGTCGGCCGGATCGGGCAGCTCGCCGTGCGGCGGCTCGCGCCGCTTCGTGCGGACGTCGTGGGCGGCGTTGACGACGATCCGGTAGAGCCACGTCGAGAAGCGGGCGTCGCTGCGGAACTTCGGCAGGGCGAGCCAGGCCCTCACGAGCGCGTCCTGGACCGCGTCGGCCGCCTCGTCGCGGGAGCCGAGGACGCGCGCGGCGAGCGTGTACATCCGCGACTCGTGCCGCTCCACGAGCTGCTCGAAGGCGAAGCGCTCGCCTCGCCGGGCACGCTGCACCAGGACTTCGTCAGGATCCATGTAGGTGAAGATTCTCCTCTGGCACGGCTACCTCCTTGGCGGCACCGGCTCGAACGTGTACACGCGCTCGCTGGCCCGCGCCTTCGCGCGGCTCGGCCACGAGGTGGTCGTCTTCTGCCAGGAGCCTCATCCCGAACGCTATGACGTCGGCGGGGCGGAGGTGGTCAGGCCGGACGCGGGCGGGACCCTGCCCGTGTTCGTCCTCGACCGCTACGAGGACCTCGAGGCGCGCCTCCTGCCAGAACTTCCGCCGGCCGAGCGGGACTCCTGGGTCGAGCGCAACGCCGCGGCCGTGCGCGAGCGCCTGCCCGCCGACGTCCTGCTCGCCAACCACGTACTCCTCGGCGCCCCGGTCGGGGCCGCGGTGGGAATGCCGTTCTCCGTGAAGGCACACGGCTCCGAGCTCGAGTTCGCCATCCGCGGCAACGCCGAGCTCGCCGCGTTCGCCCGGGAGACGCTCGGACGGGCCGAGCGCGTCTACGCCGGTTCCGAGCACGTCCGGGGCGTTCTCGAGGAGGTCGTCGGGCCGGGGCCCTACCTCGAGCGGGTGAGCGTCGTCCCGCCCGGGGTCGACGTTGAGGAGCTCCGCCCCGAGCCGAGGGACGAGGCACTCGCGCGGCTCGTCGAGGAGGCGAGGCGCGACCCGCCCCTCGCCGGCGAGCGGCACCCGGACCCTGGCAACGCGGAGCGGCTGGAGCGCTTCCTCGCCGGCGACCGGCCCACCGTCGTCTTCGTCGGCAAGCTCAGCCGCGAGAAGGGCGGCGACCTGCTGCTCGATGCGCTCGAGCGCGTCGACGCCCGCGCCGTCGTCGTCGGCTTCGGCCCCGAGCGCGCCGCGCTCGAGGAGCGCGCCGCCGGCCGCCCCGTCCTCTTCACGGGGCCGCTCGAGCACCGCCACCTTGCTCACCTCTGGGCGCTCGCGGACGTCAGCGTGACGCCGTCGGTCTTCCCCGAGGCCTTCGGGATGGTGGCGGCGGAGGCAGCTGCCTGCGGTTCGCCGCCGCTCGTCGCCCGCCACTCGGGACTGGCCGAGATCGCCGAGGGGCTCGAGGCCGAGTATCCGGTGGAGCTCCGCGACCTCGCCTCCTTCGCCCGCGGCAACGCGGACGACCTGGCCGCGAAGCTCGGCCGAATCCTCTCGCTTCCTACCGAAAAATGGCAAGAACTGTCGGCCGGGGCCCGCCGCGCGGCGGTCTCGCTCTGGAGCTGGGAGCACGTGGCCGCTCTGATACTTTCGGCGCGTGGGTGACGCTCAGAAGCTGACGCCGGACGAGCAGATCACGACCGCCCGCGAGGCGTTCGAGTCCGGCCGCGACTTCACGCTCGCGGTCGAGGAGGAGTTCGCCATCCTCGAGCCGGAGACGCTCGGGCTCGTCAACCGTTTCGAGGAGCTCTTCCTCGCCGCGCAGGGGACCGAGCTCGAGGAGCACCTCGCCGGCGAGCTGATCGCCTCCGAGGTCGAGGTGCGCACGGGGCGCTGCGAGAGCTTCGAGGAGGCCGCGTCCCGCCTCGGCGAGCGCCGCCGCCAGCTCCTCGAGCTCGCCGCGCGCCACGACGTCCTGCTCGGCACGACGGGCACGCACCCCTGGAGCCCCTGGCAGGAGCAGCGCATCATCGATACGCCCCACTACCGGCGCAACGACGAGATCCTCCGCTACGTCGTCTGGCGCAACAACACCTTCGGCCTGCACGTCCACGTCGGCATCCGCGGCGCCGACCGGGCGATCGCGGTCGCCAACGGCCTCAGGACATACCTCCCGCACCTGCTCGCCGTCGCCTCCAGCTCGCCGTTCGCCGAGAACGTCTACACGCACCTGCACTCGACGCGGACGCAGCTCTTCACTCGCATGTTCCCGCGCTGCGGCGTGCCGGACCCCTACGCGGGCTGGGACGACTACGAGCGCTACGTGCGCTTCCTCTACGCGACCGGCTCGATCACAGAGCACACGCAGCTCTGGTGGAGCGTGCGGCCGCACCTCGCCTTCCCCACCGTCGAGATCCGCATCTGCGACGGCCAGCCCGAGCTGCGCGAGTCCCAGTCCCTCGCGGCGCTCGCGTACTCGCTCGCCGCCCGGATCGCGCGTGCGGTGGACGAGGGGGAGCCGCTTCCCGACCATCCGCACCGGCTGATCGAGGAGAACCTCTGGCGCGCGATCCGCCACGGCCTCTCCGGCGAGCTGATCGAGCTCGACACGGGCGAGACGCGCCCGGCGCGCGCCGTCCTCGAGCGGATCGTCGGGTGGGTGCTGCCCGTCGCGGAGGAGCTCGGCGCGGCGCCGTACCTCGCCGTTCCGGCCGTCACGCCGGCCGAACGGCAGATGGGGCGCTACGCGAAGGGGGAGAGCCTGCGCGAGATCTACGCCCTGGAGATGCTGGAGCCCGTCCGTGTCTGAGCGCGACCCCGCAGTCGAGCAGCAGGAGCGGCTCGCGCGCGAGCTGGCCGAGCAGCTGCGCACGCTTCGCGTCGAGGACGTGCTCGTGAACACGCTCGTCCACGTCTCGTCGATCGGCTACCGGCGGCTCGGGCTCACCGAGGAGACCTCCGAGGAGCGCGACCTCGAGCAGACCTCGCTCGCGATCGAGACGATGACGGCGCTCGTCCCGGTGCTGGAGGGCTTCCTCCCGGAGGAGGCCGTGGACGGCTTCGAGGAGCAGGTGGCGAACCTCCAGCTCGCGTACGCGAAGGCGGCGAAGGAGGCCCGTGGCGGCGACGGCTGAGATCGGCGTCTTCGGCGGCTCGGGGTTCTACTCGTTCCTCGAGGACGTCGAGGAGGTCGAGGTCGAGACGCCCCACGGGAAGCCGTCGGCGCCCTTCGCGATCGGCGACGTCGGCGGCCGGCGCGTCGCCTTCCTCCCGCGGCACGGCCGCCGGCACGAGCTGCCGCCGCACCGGATCCCGTACCGGGCGAACGTCTGGGCGATGCGGCAGCTCGGCGTCCGCCGCATCGTCGGCCCGAACGCCTCCGGCGCGCTCAGGGCCGACCTCGAGCTGGGCGAGTTCGTCGTCTGCGACCAGTTCGTCGACCGCACGAGCGGCCGTGAGGACACGTTCTACGACGGCCCGGAGACGACGCACGTCTCGGCGGCCGACCCGTACTGTCCCGACCTCCGTAAGGTCCTGGTCGAGACGGCGGGGGAGCTCGGGATCAGGACCCGCGACGGCGGCACGGTCGTCGTCATCCAGGGGCCGCGCTTCTCCTCGCGGGCGGAGTCGCGCTGGTTCCAGGACGCCGGCTGGGACACGATCAACATGACCGCGTATCCCGAGGGCTACCTCGCCCGCGAGCTCGAGCTCTGCTACGCCAACATCTCCATGGTTACCGACCACGACGTCGGCGTCGAGGGCGTCGCGCCGGTCTCGCACGAGCAGGTCGTGACCGTCTTCGAGGAGAACAACGAGCGTTTGCGCGAGCTCCTCTTCGCGGCGATCCCGAAGATCGGGCCGCAGCCAGAGGAGCATCTCTGCGCGACGGCGCTCCGCGGCGCGCGCCTCTGACGCGCGCGGCTTCGCGGCTCGCGCGTCTGGCGCGTGTGATAGAAATCCGCCGGCCCGTGCGGGCCGGGGCGGGGGAACGAGGCTCCCGGTCGGTCTGCGCGCCCGACCAGCCGTGACCGACTTCTTCCAGAACCACACAGTCCTCTTCGCGCTGCTCTCCTCCGGGGTGGCGATCGCCACGGGGCTCTACCTCACCTGGTGGATCCTGAAGCAGCCGGCGGGAACGGAGCGGATGCGCGAGATCGCACGCGCCGTGCAGGAGGGTGCCGCCGCGTACCTGCGCCGGCAGTACACGACGATCGCCATCGTGGCGGTCGTCCCGTTCCTCCTGCTCGGCTTCTACGACGAGCTCGGCTGGGGCACGGCGATCGGGTTCCTGGTCGGAGCCGTCTTCTCGGCCGCCGCCGGGTTCATCGGCATGAACGTCGCCGTGCGTTCCAACGTCCGCACCGCCGAGGCGGCGAAGCGCGGGCTCAG
>DATHVD010000029.1:0-21429 GCA_035461525.1 Gaiellaceae bacterium | reverse complement strand
TAACCGTGGGGGGAAGTGCGCCTCCTGCTGCCGTCGATGGCCCTGCGCGGGCTGCCGCGGCTCCTCGTGCGACGGCCTGACTTCCGCCCGGCGAGGTCGGCACCGGTGCTCGAGGAGTTCCTCAGGCTCGGATTCGCCCTGCTCGGAGAGCCCCACATGCGGAGATCGCCGCCGAAGCCGTCGGGCGGTTCAGGCGCTCGGCCGGCAACGAGTTGGCGGCGGTGCGCACGCGCGAGGAGTTCGTCTCCTTCGCCGAGCCCGGCCGCGCCCGGCAACGTGCGGTGCCAGCGGGCTGATCGGGGACGGACCGCAGTGCGAAGTATGGTACTCACCGATGCTTGCTCTGCGCCTGCAAGTCGACACTGCCGGCCAAGGCCCGCCGGAAGGGGTCGGCTGCAGTGAGGAACGAGCTACGGAGGCTCGATCGGCACGGTGACGGAGGCAAGCATCGCCCCGGAGGAGACCTTCCTCGGAACCCTGAACGCCGGACATCCGGGCGGGATGCTGCCCTTGAGCGAGCGCGAGGCCGAATCGATACGACGCCCGCCTTCCGCCGAACGTCTACGTCGCAGACGCCTCGCTCCTCCCCCGGGCGCTCGGCAGCCCCCCGAGCCTGACGATCATGGCGCTGGCGAAGCGCGTCGCAAAGACATGCCTGCAATCCCTCGGCAACGGCGGCCGCCCGCGATGACGTCGGGGCGAACCGAGGACGTCACCCGGAGGCTGGTCGAGCGGCTCTACTCGCGAATGAGTGGTTCGAGCACGCGAGGCGCCCGGCTCTCGGGTTCGCGGGACTTGGCGATTTCGTACGCTCGCGATGCGCTGGGCGAGTCGACGCCGGAGATCTCCACCTTCGCCGTTCCCTCGACCAACGTCGGTGTCATTCCGCCACATGGCGCGCGCGTCTCGCCGGCCGTAGCGATTCGGCACGAGTGATGGGCCTCCCCGTCGGCTCGCTGCAGGAGGTGGAGGTGGAGGCGCTCGACGCGGCGCGCTTCGAGCCGCTCGTCGGGCCGGAGCGGATGGCGCGCTTCGAGGCGGTGGCCGAGGAGACGAGGGAGCGGCTTGCTGGACGGGCGGTCGTGAGCGTGAACTCGACCGCCGTCGGCGGCGGCGTTGCCGAGATGCTCCAGACCCTGCTCGCCTACGCGCGCGGAGCCGGCGTCGACGCGCGCTGGCTCGTGATCCGGGGCGACGCCGACTTCTTCGCGGTGACGAAGCGGATCCACAACGGTCTCTACGGCGGGCCCGGGGACGGCGGGGGACTCGGTTCGCCGGAGCGGGCGCACTACGAAGCCGTTCAGCGCCAGAACGCCGAGGGTCTCCTCGATGTTCTGCCGCGCGACGCGATCGTCCTGCTGCACGACCCGCAGACGGCGGGAATGGCCCAGGCGCTTCGGCGTGCGAACCATCTCGTGCTCTGGCGCTGCCACGTCGGGCTCGACGAGCCAAACGAGTGGAGCGAGCGCGCTTGGAGCTTCCTGCGGCCCTACCTCGACGAGGTGGACGGCTACGTCTTCTCCCGCACGGCCTTCGCACCCCCCTGGGCCGAGCCCGCCAGGACGTTCGTCGTTCCGCCTTCGATCGACCCCTTCTCGGCGAAGAACGAGCCGATGTCGGACCGAAACGTCCGCCTGGCGCTCGGCTACACGGGCCTGATCGAGGGCGCCGGCGACCCGCCGGTCGTGCCCTTCACCCGTCGTGACGGCTCACGCGGGCGGATCACCCGCCGTTCCGACATCGTCCAGCTCGGGCCGTCGCCGCCGTCGGACGCTCCGCTCGTCATGCAGGCCTCCCGCTGGGACGGCATGAAGGACATGGCCGGCGTCATGGAAGGCTTTGCCCACCACGTCGACCCGACGCTCGGGGCCCACCTCGTCCTCGCTGGTCCGGCGGTCACCGGCGTCGCCGACGACCCGGAGGCGGCCGAGGTCTACGACGACTGCATCGACCGCTGGCGCCGGCTACCCCACGAAGCACGAAGCCGCGTTCACCTCGCCTGCACTCCGATGGCCGACCCGGACGAGGCCGCCGCGATCGTGAACGCTCTCCAGCGCCACGCCGCCGTCGTGGTCCAGAAGAGCCTTGCCGAGGGCTTCGGGCTCACGGTGGCGGAGGCGATGTGGAAGTCGCGGCCGGTCGTAGCAAGCTCCGTCGGGGGAATCGTGGACCAGATCGACCACGGCGAGCACGGGCTCCTCCTTGACAATCCTCACGACCTCGAGTCGTTTGGGGCGGCGGTCGAGCGTGTACTCCGCCAGCCATCCGAGGCGACACGCCTCGGTCGAAACGCGCGCGAGCGGGCCACGCTCGAACTCCTCGGCGACACCCACCTCGCCCTCTACGCGCGCGTCCTGGAAAGGCTGCTGGCGTGACCCGGGCCCCTGCGGCAACACCCGCTCTTTTCGTCTACGGCGTCCCCCGCCGCTCTCGTGGCTTGAGTACGTAGCCGCAGCCGATCGATTCGCAGCTCCCCGCGAGCAGCAACCGGATCCTGAATCGCCGGATCGCACCGAGGTCGCACGACCGCACTAGACGCGACAGGACTCGGCGACCGCCGACGGGAGAGAACGGCACCACTACACCGGATCCCGCATGAATGGGACCCCCTCCTCACGTTCATGGTGGGGAGGAAACGAGGGCCAAACTACCTGCAAATCTCAACTTTCTAGACGATCGCGAAAGCGCTAGGAGTCGTCAAGGCGCTGCGCAGGCACCTTTGCTCTCCTCTGCGGTTCCCCGCTTGGGAGCGGGAGTTCTTCGGCGAGGGCCGCAAGGACGCCCTACTCTGCCCGCGTCCCGACAAGCGAAGGCGACGGCTGCCGCAAGGCTGCCAGTGGCCGTTCGGGACAATGACTTTGTCGCCCGCCCAAGGAGCCTCAGGCGCGCGTGGTTGCCTGGGCGGTTCTCCCGGTGGATCATGGCCGGATGCGCGGTCCTGTCCGACCGGCCGAAGGCCGGACTGTGTCGGAAGGAAGGGTGCAGCCCGTTCCCCTCTATCGAGCCTATGTCGTGCTGTGGGCCGGGATCGGCGGCTGGTTGCTGGGAGTGGTGGTCCTGTTCGCTGACTTTCCCTTCTGGAACTTCGACGGCCTTCCCTGGAACGACTGGCGGGGGATTGGCAGCGACGGCCCGTTCCTGCTCTGGGCGACCGCGATCTGCGTCCAACCGGCCGCTTGGCTTCTGGCCTTTCCGGCCATCCGAGCGATTGCTCGGAGGTGGCGGACGCCGACGGCCGCCCGCTCGTTCGAGGTGAACGCAGCAACAGTGACGCTCCTCATCCTCGCCGTCGTCATCGGCCCCCTCCCACCGCTTCTCGGGCTCCGGGATCCGGCCGACACGATCCCGAATCACACGGTGAAGAGGGCCCTTATCAACGCCGCCGGCCTCGCGCTCGCGCTGTACGCGATCCGTGCCATGTGGTACCTGGCCATGAAGACGCGGACGCTCGCTTCCCCCGGCCAGGCGGACGAGGCAGTCGTGCTCCACCAACAAGCGCGCGGTGACCTCCAGATCCTGCTTGGGATCCTGGGCGCGCTCGTGACCTTGGCGGTGATCTCCGCCGCTGCGCTTCGGGGTCTGACCCTCCGCGTCGACGCTGACGAGGCGCTCCCGCCTGAACTCGTCATCATCGACGGGATCGTCCTGTCGTTCTTGCTGGGGCTCATCTACGTGCCGGCCTACCTGACGCTGCAACAGGCCGGACAGAGGCTCCGCGACGAGATCGCCCCAATGCCTCCGATCTCGAACCCGGCCTTCGGCGAGCGACTCGACCAGCGCAGTCGTCTCGATGCTCTCTTCGGCCTCGACATCTCACCAACGATGAGCTTGCGGTCCAGCGTCGCCATCCTCTCGCCATTGCTCGGGAGCCTCACCAGTCTGATCCCCGACCTCGTCTCGTGACTTTGCCGGCTTCGATTCGTCGTTCCGCCGGCGCAGCCGGCGGGCGGGGGTCAGCATCCCTACCACGGTCCGACCACCGGTCTCCTCGAGCCGTGCGCCGGGGCGTCAACCGCCGCCTCGGTCTCGGCCACACCCCGACGATGGCGTGTCCAGGCGGATCGAGGGTTCGAATCCCTCCTCCTCCCCTTCTTCCCTCGGGCTTCGATGATGTTTCGGGCGGCCGACGGTCTACGTTCGTGGGCCGGCTCACGCCCGAGGAGCCGGGGTCTCGACCGGAAGGAGGATGCTGTGGGCAGGATCGTGGTAACCGAGTTCGTCTCCCTGGACGGGGTGATGGAGGATCCGGGCGGGTCCGAGAGCTTCCGCCACGGGGGCTGGAGCTTCGAGATCTCCCGCGGAGACGAGGGCGGCAGGTTCAAGCTCGACGAGACGACGGCGTCCGAGGCGCTCCTGCTCGGGCGGAGGACCTACGAGGGCTTCGCCGCCGCCTGGCCGTCCCGGGAGGGGGAGTTCGCCGACAAGTTCAACACCATGCCGAAGTACGTCGTCTCGTCGACGCTGGAGACGCCCGAGTGGCAGAACACGACCGTCCTCGCGGGCGACGTCGGCGAGGAGGTCGCCCGGTTGAAGGAGCGGCACGAGGGCGACGTCGTCGTCCACGGCAGCGCCCAACTCGTCCAGGACCTGCTCGACCGGGGCCTCGTCGACGAGCTCAGGCTGATGGTGTTCCCGGTCGTGCTCGGCAGCGGGAAGCGCCTCTTCGGCGAGACGAGCGACAAGAAGCCGCTGCGGCTCGTCGAGTCCAGGGTCGTCGGGGACGGCGTCTCGATCCTCGTCTACCTCCCCTAGGCCCGGGCCGCAGCCGGGTCTCAGCAGGGACCGGCGTAGGCGTCGCGCAGGTACGCGAGCTTCGCGGGCTCATCGCGGGCCGAGCGCAGGTACCGGGCCCACGCCTGCCGCTCGTGGCAGACGGCGGCGAGCTCCCAGACGCAGAAGGTGGGGCGGTGCGTCCCCTCGACGGGCCACGGGCGGAAGTCGGGATCCTCCTCGCCGTCCTTGGCCCAGACCGTCTCCCAGAGCTCGTTGTCGTTGCGCCACGTGCAGACGAGGAGGAAGTAGAAGGACTCGCCGCAGCGGTGGAGGACGACGAAGCCGAGCTCCCCGCGCAGCTCGATCGCTCCGGCCTTCGCGGCGGCCCGGAGGCTCCGGCGCGCGAGCGCCCGCACGGCGCCGGGCACGGGCGCATCGCCCGAGGCGACGTCGTACCACTTCAGGAGCGCCTCGTCGAGCAGGAGGCTCTCGGAGGGGCGGATCTCCTTGTCCGCGTGCCGGTACTCTGCGCGGACGGCGCCGATCGGCTCGAGGACGCTCACCGCTCGTCCTCCACGCGCGTGAAGTCCATCACCCAGTTCGTCTCCCAGCTCTCGCCGCCGTCGTCCGAGAACGCCTGCTCCCAGCGAGGCGTCGCCGTCGTCACCGCCGACCAGACGAAGCGGACGAGGATCGAGCCGCCCGCGAACGTATCGCCCCCCTCGAACACGGCGGTGTCGCCGGAGAACCCGCCCAGCACGGGCGGATCGAGCCGGCCGGGCCGGCGGCTGTCCGCCCAGTAGATCGACCAGAGCCGGGTCTCGGGATCGAAGAAGCGGAACGACATCCCGACGAAACCGCCGGCGTAGTCGGTCCGGAACTCGTCCTCGTTCCCGAGCACGCCGGGCAGCGGGCGGGCGACGACGGTCGCCTCGAACTCGTCCCACTCGTCCGCGCCCGCAAGCCGCTCGCGCAGGTAGCGATTCTCGACCGTCCAGCGGCCCGGCCAGAAGTCGAAGTCCTTCGCCGTCCCCCGTGCATGCGCCGTCTGCATTTCCGCTCCCTTCGTCTTCCGCTCGTAGAGACGCTAGCGAGGAAATAGGGCGATTCATGCCCTCTATCTATGGGAGACTGGAGGCGTGCTCGCCCCGACCGCCCGCCTGCTCGATCTGCTCGAGCTCCTGCAGACGGAGCCCGTGGCGACGGGCGTGCAGATCGCCGACCGCCTGGGCGTCGACCGCCGCACCGTGCGCCGTTACGTCGCAACGCTGCAGGAGCTGGGCATCCCGGTCGAGGGGCAGCGCGGCGTCGGGGGCGGATACCGGCTCCGGCCCGGCTACCGCCTGCCGCCCCTGATGCTCACGGACGACGAGGCCGTCGCGCTCGCGCTCGGCGTCCTCGCCGCCGGACGCCTGGGGGTGGGCGGCTCGGAGGAGTCGGTCGAAGGAGCCCTCGCGAAGCTCCACCGCGTGCTCCCCGACACCCTGCGCCGGCGTGTGGAAGCCCTCAAGGAGACGCTCGACTTCACGGCGGCCACCCGCTCGAGCGCGCCCGTGACGGGGGCGACCGTGCTGCCCGTCGCGGAGGCGATCCGCCGCGCCCGGCGACTCCTGACGACGTACCGGACGTTCGACGGGCAGGAGGCTCGCCGCGAGCTGAGCCCGTACGGCCTCGTCGTGCACTCCGGACGCTGGTACTTGGCGGCGCACGACCACGGGCGCGCGGATCTGCGCACGTTCCGCGTCGACCGGATGCGCGAGATCGCCGTGTCAGACGAGCCCTCCGCTCCGCCCCCGGACGGCTTCGACCCGGTGGCGCACGTCAGCCGCTCGCTCGCCCGCGTGCCGTGGCGCTGGGAGGTCGAAGTGCTCCTCCACGTTCCTCTCGCCGAGGCCGCCGGGCGCCTCCCGGCCACGCTCGCGGAGCTGGTCGAGGACGAGGGCACGACGCTCCTGCGCATGCGAGTCGGCTCCCTCGACTGGGCCGCCGGCGTCCTCGCGGGGCTCGGCTGCGGCTTCACCGTGCGCCGGCCGGACGAGCTGCGCGCGAGCGTTCGTGCGCTCGCCGACCGCCTGGCGGCCTGGGCGGAGGGCTAGCGAACGGCGTCGATCCGGAGTGCGACAATCGGCCGGTGCAGACGTCGGCCTCGGAGGCGGCGTGCGTCCGCACGCCGTGCGCGCGTCCCGCCGGCCGCTCGCGACGCCGATGCGGGGGCGCGACCCGGCCGAGGAAGGGCGCGGGGCGACCCCGCTCGAGCTCTTCTTCGACCTCGTCGTCGTCGCCGTCGCCTTCGCCGCCGATCGGCTCCACCACGCGCTGACCCAGGGCGTCGGGCTCGCGCCGTGGTGAGCTGCGCCCTCGCCTTCATCGCGATCTGGCTCGCCTGGGTGAACTTCACCTGGTTCGCCTCGGCCTACGACACCGACGACGTCGTCTACCGCCTCGGCGTCCTGACCGTCATGACCGGCGCCCTCGTGCTCGCCGCCGGGCTGCCGCAACTCTTCGACGAGCGCGACTTCACCCTGGCCGTCATCGGCTACGTGATCATGCGCGCCGCGCTCGTCGCGCAGTGGATACGCGTCGCGATCGACGACCCCCGCGGCGCAAGACCGCCCAGCGTTTCGCGGTCGGCGTCACCGCCTGCCAGATCGGCTGGCTCTCGCTGCTCCTGGCGCCCCAGCTCTGGCCCCTCGCATGGGCGCTCCACGCCCGGGTCCTCCGGGGCGTCTACCATCAGCGCGTCGCCCCGGTGGCCGTCGTGCTCGTCGTCGGCGCGATCTTCACGCCGGCGCCCGTCCTCGTCATCGGTCTCGTGCTCGCGGGCGTGGTGGTCGCGAAGATCGTCTTCGAGCTGCGGTAGTCCTCGCAGGAGGAGGCGGTCGCCGGCCTCGAGTCGGCCGGCGCCGTCCGCTAGGCCTCAGCCGAGGCGGCGCGCGCTCACGCCGCCTCGGCCAGGTCGAGCACGCCCGCGAGGCGCTCGAACGCGTCCGCCTCCAGCCGGCGCAGCCGCTCGCGCGACGTGCCGAGCTCCTCCGCGATCGCCTCGAGCGAGTGGGGCCGGCCGTCGAAGCCGAACCGGAGCTCGAGCAGGCGCCGCTGCTCGTCGGGAAGGGCGGCAACGGCGCGCCGGACCTCGAGCCGCCGGAGCGACTCGGCGGCCTCCTCAGCCGGGTCGGACGCATTCGGGTCGCCGAAGAGCTCGCCCAGCTCGCCCGTGTCCTCGGAGCCGACGGGCCGGTTCAGGGACACGGAAGCTTCGGCTGCGTCCAGGGCCTCGTCGACGTGCTGGAGGGAGAGGCCGGCCGCCTCGGCGAGCTCCTCGCGCGTCGGCTCGCGCCCGAGGCCGGCCTCGAGGCGGCGCCGGGCCGCGGCGATCTTCGCGCGCCGCTCGTGCACGTGCGTCGGAACCCGGATCGTCGCCGACTGCCCGGAGACGGCACGCTGGCACGCCTGCCGGATCCACCAGGTGGCGTACGTCGAGAACTTGAAGCCGCGACGCCAGTCGAACTTCTCCACGGCGCGGTTGAGGCCGACAGCGCCCTCCTGGACGATGTCGCCCAGCGGCACGTCTCGTCCCCGGTACCGCTTGGCGATCGAGATGACGAGCCGGAGGTTGGAGTTGATCATCAGCTCCTTGGCCGCGCGGTCGCCGCGCTCCACGCGCTTCGCGAGCGCCACCTCCCGGTCGGCCGTGAGCAGGGGGTAGCGGCCCGCCCGATCCATGAAGAGGGCGAGCGCGTCCGTCGCGGCGAGCTCCGGCTCGGCCGCGGCGGGCTCGGTGTCGGTGTCGTCGACGAACGCGCCGGTCGGTGTCTCCACAATGGTGCTCAGCAGTTCTCACTTCCTCTCTCTCGGAGCGGCGAGACGCCGTCTCCGCTCGAATCGGTCGATGCGAGTCCCCGCACGAAGCGGGCGCTCGCGCCCCGTGTAGGCGGGGTGGCAGCTGGAGCAGACGTCGACGACGATCTCGCTCCGCGTGGAGCGGGTGGCAAACGCCGTCCCACACGAGGAGCAGCGAACGGTCGCGAGCGCCAGCTCGGGATGAATCGTCTTCAAAAGGGAGCCTCCTGACGTTCTCGCGGGCGCTCGACGATCCACGCCCACAGTGTGGAAAACGCTTGCGGGACGCCTCGTATTCCGCCGCTCAGCGCAGGCGCCGGAGCGCAGCGCCGAGCGTCTGTTTGCCCTGGAGCACGGGCTCGTAGAGGTCGCCGAGGCGCTCGATGCGCTCCAGCGCCTCCCGCATCCCGTACTGCCGGGGCGTCACCTCCTCGGTCAGCTCCTCCCACTCGAGCGGGGTCGAGACGGGTGCGCCCGGACGGGGACGAACCGAGTAGGCGGAGGCGATCGTCTTTCCCCAGCCGTTCTGGCGGTGGTCGACGAGGACGCCGCTCCGCTTGCGCTTCAGCCATTCCGTGGTCACGAGGCCGGGGTGCCGCTGCTCGAGGGAGCGGGCGACGCGCTCGGCGAGCTCGTACGTCTGCTCGAACGTCGAGCGGCGCGCGATCGGGACGAGGACGTGGATGCCGTCGGCCCCGCTCGTCTTCGCGTACGAGCGCAGCTCGAGCTCCTCGAGCGCCTCCCGCACGAGGTGGGCGACGCGGACGGCGTCCGCGAAGCCGCCGTCCGGCGGGTCGAGGTCGAAGACGACGAAGTCGGGGCGGTGGGGCTTGTCCACGCGCGAGTACCACGCGTTCATGTCGATGCAGTGCATCTGCACCATCCAGAGGAGCGCCTCGGGCGAGTCGACGAGGGGGAAGTCGACGAGCCGCGAGCCACCCTCGCGCCGGTAGGTGCGGAAGCGGCGCGTCCGGATCCAGTCCGGCATCCCCTTCGGCGCCTGCTTCTGGAAGAAGCCCTCGCCGGCGGCGCCCTCCCGGAAGCGCTTCATCGTGAACGGCCGGTCGCGGAGGTGCGGGACGAGCACGGGGGCGACCGCCTCGTAGTACGAGAAGAGGTCGCCCTTCGTGATCCCGTCGTCCGGAAAGAGGACGCGGTCCGGGCTCGTCAGGCGTACGCGCCGGGCGGTCACGATCCGAGTTCTACGCGAGAACGGCCGGGAACGGGAGGAAACCGTGCCCCGGAACGAGACGCTGCCCCATGGTTCGGGCGCACTCGCCTCTGTCAGCCTCCCGGAGGGCCGCACACCCTGATAGACCGTTCCGCCGGCCGCGATGTTGTCGTTTCCGTCCGAGCCCGTGCCGCCGGCGTTCTGGTTGCGAGCCCGCGCCCGCGCCGCCCGCGCCCGTGGCGTCGCGGCGAATGCCGCCCCGGCGTGCGCGGCCATGCCCGCGACGGCCAGGACGAACTGCACGAGGACCCCCAGGGATTTCATGGGCGCGGGCGAAGCGTGCGACCGGCGCCCCCGCTTCTGTCAAGCACCCCGAAGGCATACTCACCGTCGTGAGCGCGCCCATCCACGTCCCGCGCGCCGGCGGCGAGGTCGTCGGCGACGCGTCGTGGCGGCGCGTCGAGATCCTCTCCGACCACGAGAGCGTGCATGCGACGTGGTCGCGCTTCGGCCCGCGCCGCGAGGGGGCCGAGCTGCACGTGCACCGGGAGCACACCGACGTCTTCTACGTCCTCGACGGCGAGCTGACCGTCCGGCTCGGCCCAGAGGATCGCGGTGCCGCCGTTCCCGCCGGGACGCTCGCGCGCGTGCCGCCGCTCGTCGTGCACGGGTTCCGGAACGGGAGCGAGGCCGACGTCCGCTACCTCAACCTCCACGCGCCCGGACGGGGGTTCGCGGAGTTCATGCGGGCGCTGCGCGACGGGCGCGTGCTCGCGTACGACCAGCATCCGCCGCCCGCGGACGGCGGTCGCTCGCCTGCTGAGGCGGCGATCGGCGGAGCAGAGCTCGTCGCCGACCGGCCGGGCCTGCGCGTCGAGCTCCTCGCAGACGTCGAGGAGATCGGGGTCGCAGAGCTCCGGAGCGAGCCGGGGGAGGCGGCGCCCACGCCCCACGTCCACCGGCGCCACGCCGAGTCCTTCTACGTGCTCGAGGGCGAGCTGCTCCTCACTGCCGGCGGCTCGGAGATCCGGGCGGAGGCCGGCTCCTGGATGCAGGTTCCCGAGGGAGTGCCGCACGCGTTCCGGATCGCCGGCGACCGGCCGGCGCGTTTCCTCGACGTGCACACGCCGAGCTGCGGCTTCGGCGACTTCGTCCGCGCCCTGCACCGGGCGAGCAGCGAGGAGGATCTGGCGGCGGCGCGGGCCGCGTTCGACCGGGAGCCCGTGTAGGGCGTCGCTGCGGGGCGCGCCGCCAGAGGGCGAGCGCATCCGTCGCGGCGAGCTCCGGCTCGGCCGCGGCGGGCTCGGTGTCGGTGTCGTCGACGAACGTGCCGGTCACGGCGATGCTGGGCGCGGGAATCGAGGTCTTCGTTTCTCCGAGCTCGGGCTCGGCGCGATGCGCGCCGTGTTCGCGCGGGACGGGGCAGGCCGGGTGACTGCCCTCCACTTCGGCCATTCTCGCTGCGGACGCGGTCCGACCTCCGGAACTCGAGGCCGTGGGTCACGAGCGCCCTCGCCGCGGGGGCGGCGACGCTCGTCGTTCGTCGGCGGCCGTAGAGGATCGGGACGGCGCTGAGCGTCCCCGCCGCGGAGCGAGGCACCTCGCGCGCCGCTAAGGCCACGCCGGCGTTACCCGTCCTCTGCCCTCCGACGTGAGCCCGGGAGGAGAAGAGACGGGTCGTCTCCACCCTCACCGCGAACACCGGGCACACGAGCGAAGAGCGCCATCACGAACGCGGAGCAACGACCCGGCTCGAGGACGTCGAAGCGCCGGATGCGGCCTAGTCGCTCGAACGTGCCCCAGCACTCCTCCAGGTGCTCGACCTGGATCCAGCTCGAGCGCCCGTCGGACTCGAGGCGCAGGCGTTTGCCCGGTTCGTAGCTCGAGATCCACGTGGAGCCCGCCGTCGCGGTCGGGAAGAAAGCCCGCGTCTCGGCGAGCTTCGCGAGAAGACGCTCGACCGCCTGCCAGTCGGGCGTGCCCAAGAGGGTCTCCTCAACCACACTGCTGGACGCGCACGGGCCGCGCTTCGGCACTCCCGCGCTCAGGCATGCTCGCCTGCCTCCTCCACCGGGGGGCATCACGAGACAGCCACGTCGTCTTTCCTGCCGGTCATTCGTCGCTCCTCGTTTCGTGAGCGTGGCCACCTCGGCGGCCACGCTCACGTGGCGCCTACGAGCCGACCGAGGCGACGTTGGTCGCTTCGGGGCCCTTGTCGCCTTCGCGCGACTCGAACGAGACGCGCGCGCCCTCGGCCAGGCTCTTGAAGCCCTCGCCGGCGATGGCGCTGTGGTGCACGAAGAGATCCTTCGCACCTTCGTCGGGGGTGATGAAGCCGTACCCCTTCGCGTCGTTGAACCACTTGACGGTTCCGCTTTCCATGAAAAAACACCTCCCCTACGAGATCACGAACAAGCAAGGAAGGCGCTGGCGCGAACCGGACTCGCTCTGACTTGCGTCCAATCGTAGCAGCCGTGACATAGTGACCCCGCCGCAGGAAAGGCCGAATCCAAGAGAAGAGAAGGCCCGCGAGAGAATGCGGGCCTTCTCTTCTGTCGAACGCGATCTCGGGCTGTTATGCCCGGCCGAGCCCGTTCGTCTTGTGGACGATGACCTCTCCGTCCGTCACCTTCGGCGGATTCGGGAGGGCCTTCTCCAGCTTCTCGTCGCGCACCCAGGTGGCGGCGACGCGAGTCGACTCGTCCGCCTGCGCCGAGGACTCGAAGAAGCCGATGGAGCTCATGACGCCGTTGCCGGCCTCGATGAGGTAGTAGCCGCCGAAGCCCGGCATCTTGCTCAGGCGGGGCAGCAGGTTCTCGCCGACGTTCTTGACCAGCTCGTCGGTGCGGGTCTCGTCGACTCCCTCGTAGCGTCTGATGGTCGCATGCATGTGATGCTCCTGACTCTCACTTCGTTGAGGGGTGGAGAACTCGGTCGAGTCTCCTGGTGCACTCAGGCCCGGTGTAACAGTCGAACGAGCGAGTTCGGAGCCTCGACGGCTTCCGTCTGGGCCTTCTGGCGCCTTGCTCAGTCTAGCAGATTTCTTGACAACGTGTGTTTACGTTTTTACGTTTTTACACTTACCAACATGGTAGGCACGGTGTGCCCTTTCTCCGTCACGCTGCAACACGTTCCGGACGCGAGCTCGGCGCGCTCCTGTTTCACCTCGCACAGGCGGGCTTCCGCAACCCGATCACACCGGTCGACACCGGCGATGCCTTCAGCGAAGGTGTCGCTCCTGTCCGGCGGCCGAGGATCGATGTCGCCGAGGACTGGCGGCTCATACGGGAGCGTGAGGGCGAGTCGTATCAATGACCGAAGAGCGCGAGCGCTACTCGCGCTACCGCGTGTTCATCGGTACGACCCGCGCCGAGGGCGCGGTTCGCATGCACCGGGCGAGCAGCGAGGAGGAGCGGGCGGCGGCGCGGGCCGCGTTCGACCAGGAGCCCGTGTAGGGGCGGCGCTACGGTGCGCGCCGCCGCAGGAGACTCCGCGCCCGGGCGAGCAGGCGGGGCGCCGCCGCCGCCGCGTCGGACGCGCCCCCGCCGGCGGCGCCCGCCGAGTCTTCCTGCTTGCCGAGGAGCCTGAAGACGGGCACCGGGCTCGAAAAGCCCTTCAGCGTCCGCCGGTCGGCGTGCTCGAAGGCGAAGCCGCACTCGATCCCGAGATCGTGGACGACGTCGGAGACGAGGACGTCCTCCGGCTCGGCTGCGCTGCAGAGGCGGCTGACGAGGTTCACCGTCGAGCCGAAGAGATCGTCGTTGCGGTCGACCGGCTCTCCGGCAGCCATGCCGATCCGGACGCGGCACTCGGGCGTCTTCACCTCGTCGATCCTTGCCCCGAACCCGGCCTGGATCTCCAGAGCGCACGCGAGCGCCCTGGCGACGTCGTCGAAAGCGGCCATGATGCCGTCGCCGGTGTGCTTCACCTCGCGGCCCCGACAGGCCACGAGCGCGCGCCGGATGATGACGTCGTGCTCGCTGAGCAGCGTCATGAACGCCGACGCCTCCAGCTCCTCCGCGAGGGCCGTCGAGCCCTCGAGGTCGGTGAAGAGAATCGTCCGGAAGGGACTGGTGAGCTCGGTGTGGTCGACCGGGTCGTGGACCTTGCCGAGGAAGCGCAGGACGTCGTCCTCGGACACGTCGATGATCTCGTTGGGAAACGAGCCCGTGCGACTCCCGGTGCACGTCCTCGAGGTTCTCGCACGCGTGCGCCTTCGCGAAGCAGAAGACCCAACGTGGTCGGCGTCGAACCAGTAGGAGAGGAACTGGACGCCGTGCTTGCCGGCCGGGCGAGATCGCTCATGTGAGCCTGGGCGACGTCCTCGGCCGTCGCGCCAGGCACGTCGTGCCTGTCCATGTAGAGCCTCATCGCAGGAAACCACGGTTCCGAGGGTCGCTAGCGTGAGCCCGTGCGCCTGACGCTCGTCCGCAACGCGACGCTCCTCTTCGAGCTGGAGGGCCGGCGGATCCTCGTCGAGCCGATGCTCGACGACGCGGGCGCGAGGCCGCCCGTCGAGGGCTCGCCGAACCCGCGGCGGAACCCGCTCGTCCCCCTGCCGTTCCCCGCCGAGGAGATAGTGCGCGGCCTCGACGCCGCCGTCGTCACGCACCTCCACCGCGACCACTTCGACGACACCGGAGCGCGCCTGCTCCCACGGGACGTGCCGGTCTTCTGCCAGCCCGAGGACGAGGAGGCGCTCCGCGAGCTGGGACTGTGCGCACGTCCCGTCGCGAGCAGACTCGACTGGGACGGGTTGCGGATCGCGCGCGCCGGCGGCCGGCACGGGACCGGCCACGTGGCCGCCGAGCTCGGGCCTGTGAGCGGATTCGTCCTCGGCGACCTCTACGTCGCCGGCGACACGATCTGGTGCCCCGAGGTCGAGGACGCGATCGCCGCGCACCGCCCGCGCGTGGCGGTCGTGAACGGGAGCGGAGCGTGCTTCGTCGGCAGCGCCCCACTCGTCATGACCGCCGCCGACGTCCGCGAGGTCGTCGCGCGCGTGCCGACGGTCGTGGTCGTCCACCTCGAGGCGATCGACCACTGCCTCGAGACGCGGGCGGACGTGCGTGCGGCGGTTCCCGGGGCTCTGGTCCCCGAGGACGGCGAGACCCTCGTCCTCTGAGCGAGGCCCGCGGCTTTCTCCCCATTCGGGATGGGCGGAGTCCCGGATGCGGCCGCCGACCTCCGGCACGATGCTCACGCGAGGATGTCCGAGACGCGGACAACGCCCGGCTGGCGCAGGCCCGAGCCGTACGGCCACCCGGAGGCGATCCACAGCCTCGGGTCGGTGGCCGCTCCACTCCTCGCCGGCTTCAGCCTCACCCTCGTCGCCTACACCCTGACGGAGACCCAGGCGTTCCGCTGGCCGGATGCCGCCCTCGCTCTGATCATGGGCGCCGTCCTCGCGCTCATCGGCTGCGTCCAGTGCACGATGTGCGCTCGGCTCTTCCACGTCACGCCGGCGGAGCTCGAGAGCTGGTGGCCGGATGCGGACGACCCCGCTCGCGCCGACCTGAACCGGCGGGAGCAGGCCCGCCTCGCCGACAGCCACCGCCTCTGGGCGCGGCGGGCGCAGGTGCTCTACAACGGCGGCATCCTGCTTCTCCTCGCTGGGATCACGGTCGCGCTCGTTCCGCCGGGGCCGCTCGCGCCGGCGCGCCTCGCCGCGCTCGCGGTCGGCCTCCTCGGCCTCGCCGTCGCGCTCCTCTGGATCGCGTCGGTCCTCGCCCCGCTCGGGCGGGTCGCGGGCCGCTTCCTCGAGCCGCGCGGCTAGGCGACGCACTCGGCCGCGTACGCCTCGCTCGTCGCGCAGCAGCGGGTGAGGGTGGCGACGAAGCCGCGCTCGCTCGCCGAGAGGGAGCGGCGGGCGAGGCGGGCGACGTGGAGCTCGCGGACGATGGCCGGGCGTCCCGCGAGGCGGAAGTGCTCCAGCTCCCCGCGCTCCACCTCCTCGGCGACCGCATAGCGCGAGAGGAACGCGACGCCGAGCCCTTCGCGGGCGGCGCGCTTGATCGCCTCGCTCGAGTCGAGCTCCCAGACGCGGGCCGGCCAGATGCCGGCCGCGGCAAGGGCGCGGTCGGCGACGCGTCGAGTGCTCGAGCGCGCCTCGCGCACGAGCAGCGTCTGCCCCGCCAGGTCGGAGAGCCGGGCGCGCCCGTCGCGGAGCTCGAGCACGCCGGGCCGGGCGACCCCGACGATCTCGTCCGCGAGGAAGGGCTCGAGGCGAATGCGCTCGTCGGGATCGGCCTCGCCGACGAGGGCGAGCTGGACGCCGCCCGCGAGGAGGCGGTCGAGGATGTCGCCGGTGGAGCCGATCTCGACCTCGACCGTGACGTTGGGATGGTCGCGGCGAAAGCAGCCGAGGGTGTCCGGCAGGAGATAAACACCCGGGGTGGTCGAGGCGCCGATCCGGACTGTTCCCGCCTCGAGGCCGGCGAGCCTCCGCAGCTCCTCCTCCCCGGCATCGAGCGTCTGCAGTGCCTGCGCCGCGTGCCCGGCGAGCGTCCGACCGGCCTCGGTAAGCCGGCTGCCGCGGCCGTCCCGCTCCACGAGTCGCTGGCCGGCGGCCGCCTCGAGCTTGCGGAGGTGTTCGCTCGCGCTCGGCTGGCCGATGCCGACCGCGCGGGCCGCGGCCGACACGCTGCCCTGCCGCCCGATCTCCACGAGCAGGCGTAGGCGGGTCGAGTCCCAGACGCGCGAGAGCGTGCTATCGGCTATGGCGATGCCTCCTATCGGCACATTCGTCTTGCCCATAGTATCGGCTCTCCCCTAGCCTGGCCACGTGATCCTCCGGCCCTTTCTCCACGAGCCGACGGCTTGCGCGAGCTACCTCTTCGGCTGCACCACCCGCTCGCAGCTCGCGGTCGTCGATCCTCACGCCGAGCTCGCGGGGACGTACGTGAGCGAGGCCGAGCGGATCGGTGCACCGATCGTGGCCATCTTCGAGACGCACGTCCAGGCGGATCACGTCTCCGGCCTGCCCGCCCTCGTAGAGGCGACCGGCGCCACGGCCTACCTCCCCGCCGGCGCCCGCGGCGAGTTCGACCACGTCGCCCTCGCCGACGGGGACGTCGTCGAGCTCGGGAACACGGTCGTCACAGCGCTCGCGACTCCCGGCCACGCCCCGGCCCACCACGCGTACGTGGTCGCCGACCGGCGTCGCGGCGACGAGGAGCCCTGGCTCGCCTTCACGGGCGACTCGCTCCTCGTCGGCGACGTCGGCCGTCCCGATCTGCACGCCGCCGGCGATCCTCTCCCGCTCGCCCGCCGCCTCCACGGCTCGCTCGGCCGGCTCCTCGAGCTCGGCGACGGCGTGCTCGTCTATCCGAGCCACTACGGCGGGTCGGTGTGCGGCCGATCGCTCTCGTCCAACCCGTTCTCGACGATCGGATTCGAGCGGACGCACAACCGCGCGCTCGCGCACCCGGACGCCGAGAGCTTCGCGCGGGCGCTGCTCGTCGACATGCCCCCGCCTCCCGCGGATCAGGCCGCGATCGTGGCGGCGAACCGGGCCGGCCGGGTCGTAGTCGAAGCGTGACGCCGATCCGGCTCGGGCTGCGTGCGAACGCGCACCAGTTCGGCCTGCTCGTCGCGCTGAACGCCCTCGTCGGCGCGATGGTCGGCCTCGAGCGCAGCGTGCTCCCGCTCGTCGGCGAGCAGGACTTCGGCCTCGCCTCGCGGGCGGCCATCCTCTCCTTCGTCGTCGCCTTCGGCATCGCCAAGGCCCTGGCGAACCTCGCCGCCGGAGGCCTCGCCGATCGGGCCGGACGCAAGCGGCTCCTGGTCGCCGGCTGGGTGCTCGCCCTGCCGGTAGCCCCGCTGATCGCCTTCGCGCCTGGGTGGGAGCTCGTGATCCTCGCCAACGTGTTCCTCGGGGCGAGCCAGGGGCTCGCGTGGTCGATGACCGTCCTCATGAAGATCGACCTGGTCGGGCCGCGGAGGCGCGGGCTCGCCCTCGGCCTCAACGAGTCGGCGGGGTATCTCGGGGTCGCCCTCGCGGCCTTCGCCACGGGAGCGCTCGCGGCCGCCGTCGCGCCGCGCACCGTCGTCTGGGCCGGCGCGGCGATCGTGGCCGTCGCCGGCACGCTCGTCGCGGCCCTCCTCGTGCGGGACACGGGCGGCCACGTCCACGTGGAGCAGGACGAGTACGGGCGCCCGGACGCAGCGACGACCACGCTCCGTCACGCTCTCGTCCACGGAACCTGGCGCCGGCCGGTTCTGCGCACGTGCTCCCAGGCCGGCCTCGTCAACAACCTCAACGACGCGCTGGCCTGGGGTCTCGTGCCGCTCTACCTCGCGGCCGCGGGCGCGAGCCTCGGACAGATCGGAATCGTCGCGGGCGTGTACCCGGCCGTCTGGGGCCTCGGCCAGCTCCTGACCGGCTGGCTCTCAGATCGGATGGGGCGGAAGCCGCTCATCGTCGCCGGGATGCTCGTGCAGGGTCTCGCCCTCGCCCTCCTCCTCGCAGGCGGGGGGCGGTTCGCGCTCTCCCTCGCGGCCGCCGTCCTCCTCGGTGCGGGGACGGCGCTCGTGTATCCGACGCTGATCGCCGCCGTGTCGGACGCCGTCGACCCGGTCGAGCGGGCGCCCGCGGTCGGCGTGTACCGCTTCTGGCGCGACTTCGGGTTCGTCGCCGGCGCGCTCCTCGCCGGCTTCGCCGCCGACGCGGTCGGGGCCGAGGGGGCGATCGGCGTCGTCGCCGGCCTCACGGCGGCGAGCGGTCTCTGGGTCGCGGCGACGGATTGGACTGGGCGGGAGGCGCCGCCGCTGCCTCCTATCGGCAGAACCGATAGGAGGCATCGGAAGACCGCGGTAGCGCGACGCTCCACGACCCTCTAGCGTCCTCGGCATGGCGGTCGACATCGGCATCGACGTCGAGACCCTCCGCTGCGAGATCAAGAAGACGTACGCGCGAGTCTCGGCCGAGCCCGACACGGACTTCATCTTTCCCACGGGCCGCTCGTGGGCGCTCGACCTCGGCTATCCAGCCGACCTCCTCGGCCGGGTGCCAGACGTCTCGGCCGAGTCGTTCGCAGGCGTCGCCAACCCGTTCTCCCTCGGGCCGCTCGCGCCGGGCGAGCACGTTCTCGACCTCGGCTCGGGGGCGGGGACCGACTCGCTCGTCGCGGCACAGATGGTCGGGCCCGAGGGAAGCGTGACCGGGATCGACATGACCGAGGAGATGCTCGCCAAGGCCCGCGCCGGCGCGGAGGCGATGGAAGCGGCGAACGTCGAGTTCCTCGACGGCGAGGCCGAAAGCCTCCCCTTCGCCGACGCGAGCTTCGACGTCGTCGTCTCGAACGGCGTCATCGACCTGATCCCGGACAAGGACGCCGTCTTCGCGGAGCTCCGCCGCGTCCTCCGCCCCGGCGGCCGGCTCCAGATCGCCGACGTCACCATCCAGCGGCCGGTCAGCGAGGAGGGGCGTCGGAACATCGACCTCTGGACGGGCTGAATCGCCGGCGCTCTGCTGGAGGCAGAGTACGCCAGCGTCCTCACCCGGCACGGCTTCGAGCGGATCGAGACCGGCGACCTCGTCGAGACCTACGCCAACTCGGCCTTCGAGGACACCAGGCGCAAGGCAGAGAAGTTCGGGGCGCGCGGCACGACCGTGAAGGCGTACCGGCCGGAGCCCTAGCAGCACCGACGGAGCCGGCGCAGCCGGCTCCGCTCGCGGACGCCGCACGGCCAGTCGATCGCCCGGACGAGAGGCACCGCCGGCTCGGGGAGCCGCTTGATCGACTCCTCGCCGTGATCGGTCAGTTCCAGCATCCGGCCCAGGCGGTCGACGACGTCCTCCGGCTCCACACATCAGAGCAACCAGGAGAAGACGACGAGGTCGAACTCGCCCGGCTCGCGCGAGCACCGACGCGCCGTCCGAAGCTCGCGAGGCGGCGCAGCGCCGCCGGGTGGGCACCTTCGGGATCGAGCGTCCGCTCCACCCGCGAATTCTCGGGCATGCGCGGCGAGACGGGCGATCACGCGACGCGGCCCTCGGGGTGACGGAGCCGCGTGCCTCGATCGGCGGGCCCAGAGCTCCGCTTGCGATCAGGCCGCGAACGGCTCCTCGAGGAGCTCGAGCCCCGTGACGGCTCCGCGCCAGTAGACGAAGGGGCCGCTCTCGAGCTCCCAGGAGACCTGCGCCCGGGTGGGGATGCGGACGCCGCCGAGGCGCTCGTACGCGGAGAACTCGCCCGCCCACGGGGTCGGCTCCCAGCCCGCGCCGACCTGGAAAAGCCGTTGCCGGGACGAGGCTCGCACGACGTCGCCGGCCGCGTCGAGCTCGAGGTCGACGGCGAGCCGCTCCCCGGCGACGGTCGCGGCCACCTCGGCGCGACGGTCGTCGAGCTCGCGCCATTCGAGCTCGCCGTTCGCCGCCAGTGCGTGCGGCGCCCACGGCAGCTCCGCCAGGTAGCGGAGCGCCTCGCCGCTCGTCGTCTCCGGGCCCCCTTGCCGCTGCACGGGCATGCCGAGCACGCGCACGACGAGCTGTCCGGCGCCGTCGGCGTACCCGTCGACGACCTCGAGCGCGAGCGGCCCGAGGAGCGGAAAGCGTGCCCGCCAGGAGAAGGCGACCCGGTCGACGGCGATCCGCTGCTCCGCCGTGAAGCGAAGCTCGCGCCCGCCGGGCTTCTGCCACATGCTGCCCGCCTGGGCGATCCGCACCTGGCCCGGAGCGGCGCCGGCCCGCGGCAGCGCCCGCTCGAGGTGGCGCCGGACCGGCGCGGGCAACCCGCCGCTCACGCCGGGCGGACACCGACGGGGGGTCGCACGAGAAGCAGATACGGAACGGAGGCCGCCGCGAGGAGCGCCGCGAGGAGCCCGCCGAGCGCCGGGTAGCCGCCCAGGGCGAGGGCGGCGCCCCCGAGCGCCGCGCCGGCGAGGTAGCCGAACTGGAGCGCCCCCGCGCGCACCCCCATGACCGCGAGCCTCCGGTCGGGGGCCGCCTCGAGGCCGTAGGCGCTGCCGGCGAACGTGCGGGCGCCCATGACGAAGCCGAGTACGGCGAAGATCGCGGCGCTCCCGAGCGGGGACGGCCGGACGGCGCCGAAGAGCGCCGCGAGGACCGCTGCCGCGAGAGTGAGGCGCGGCAGGAGCGCCCCTGCGGAGACGCGGCCGACGAGCCGGGAGGCGACGGCGTTCCCCGGCAGGTAGGCGACGGCGACGGCGCCGAGGATCGCGCCGGTCAGCGGGACGGAGGTGCCGTAGGACTCGATGAAGAGAGCGCCCGCGTAGACGAGCGTCCCGGCCCAGGCGGACGAGGCGAGCAGCTCGGCGAGAGCCCAGCCGCCGATCGTCCGGTCGCGGAGGAGCCCGCCGAGGCGCACGAGCGGCCGGGGCGCCGGCAGGCGCTCCTTGCGGCAGACGCCGAGCGCGGCGGCCACGACGAGGCTCGCCACGAGCGGCAGCACGAGGAACGCGAGCCTCCAGCTCCGCTCGGCAGCGATCCCGACGAGGGGCATGCCGACGACCCAGGCGACCGCGGGGCCCATCAGCGTCCAGGAGAGGACGCGCCTGCCCTCGCCCGCGCGCGCCCACTCGGCGGCGGCGGCCGCTCCCGCGGAGACGAGGATGGCGACCGCGAGGCCGATCGGCACCTGCGCGGCCGCGAAGACCGCGAAGCTGGGCGCGGCCGCGCTGAGCGCCGACCCGACTGCGAGCAGGAAGGCTCCCACGAGGAGGAGGTCCCGCAGGGCCACGCC
>DATHVD010000028.1:0-26196 GCA_035461525.1 Gaiellaceae bacterium | reverse complement strand
ACCGGCTCCGTCTCGCAGCCGACGGCCACCATCGCGGCTGTGCCGCCCTCGACGCGCGCAAGGACGACGCCCTCGGTCGTCTCGCGTCCGGCCCGCTTCGCGGCGGCGGCCATTCCCTTCTCGCGCAGGAGCTTCTGCGCCGCGTCGAGGTCGCCCCCCGCCTCCTCGAGGGCCCGCTTGCAGTCCATCATCCCCGCGCCCGTGAGGTCGCGGAGCTCCTTGACGAGCCCGGCGGAGACGGCGGTCACGACGACGCCTCCTCTCCGGTCGCGGGCTCCTGCGTCTCGGCTTCGGGCGCGGCGGTGCGTGGCGCTTCCGCCTCCGGGGCGGGCAGCTCTCCCTCGGCGTCGGGCGGCGTCGCGGCAGGCGCCTCCGGCTCTGGTTCCGAGGAGACTGCCGGCTCGGCGGGAGCCTCGGCCGGCGCGGCGGCCTCGGACTCGGCGGCGGCGGGCGCCTCGGGCTCCGCGGGCGCGGCGGCCTCGGGCACCTCGCGCTCAGGCCGAGCTGGCTCGGCGGGCGCCGGCGGAGCCGCGCCTTCTGGCTGAGCGGGCTCGGCGGGTGCCTTTGCCCGCGCAGCCTCGGCGGCAGCGAAGTCCTCGGCCGTCACCTTCCGCTTCCCGGCCTCCATCGCGTCCGCGAGGACGCGGACGATGAGGCTGCAGGAACGAATCGCGTCGTCGTTCCCCGGGATGATGTAGTCGGCGTCGTCGGGGTCGCAGTTCGTGTCGACGAGCGCGATGATCGGCAGGCCGAGCCGGCGCGCCTCGCGGACGGCGAGCTGCTCCTTGCGCAGGTCGACGACGAAGATCGCGTCCGGGACGGACTTCATGTCGGCGACGCCGCCGAGGTTCGTCTCGAGCTTCTCGAGCTCGGCGAGCCGGGAGATCCGCTCCTTCGCCGGCAGGAGCTCGAGCTGGCCCTCGTCGCGCAGCCGGCGCAGCTCGTGCAGGCGCTGGATCCGGTCGGAGATCGTGCGCCAGTTGGTCAGGAGCCCGCCGAGCCAGCGGTGGTTCACGTACGGCATGCCCACGCGGGCGGCTTCCTCGGCGATCGAGTCCTGGCTCTGCTTCTTCGTGCCGACGAAGAGCACCGACCCGCCCCGCTCGGCGATGTTGCGCGCGAAGGCGTGCGCCTCCTCGATCAGGCTCAGGGTCTGCTGCAGGTCGATGATGTAGATGCCGCCGCGCTCCGTGAAGATGAAGCGGCGCATCTTGGGGTTCCAGCGGCGCGTCTGGTGGCCGAAGTGGACTCCGGCCTCCAGGAGCTCGCGCATGGAGACGACAGACACTCGTTTTCCTCCTCGGTTATCGGGACCTGTGCCGGCCGGAACGGGTGGAACCGGGGCGAGGCCCGGCACCGCCACCCGCGTGATTCCGCCGGGTCGGGGGCAGAGACGCTGCATTCTAGCCGACGCCCTCCGTACCCTGAGCCGCGTGACCGGGCTCGTCAGGACCTCCGCCTGGGACCTCGCCGTCGAATGCGTGGACGAGGCGCTCGAGACCGGCGCCGTCCCCTCCCTGGCGAGGCTGGGGCGGCTCGGCCAGCTCGGGTCGCTGCCCTCCTTCGTCGCCGCGCTCGGCGAGGACGACGACGCCGCCGCCCTCGCAGCCGACCTCGCGCGCGAGCGCGAGAGCCTCGGCCTCGCGCCGGCCGAGATCGCCGCCGAACTGCTCGTGCTCGGCCGCGTGCTGGAGCGCCACAGCGAGGCGAAGGCCCGGGCGGCGCTCGACGGCTGCCTCGTCGCGTACGTCCAGCGCGTCACCGGAGAGCTCGCCGAGCGGGCGCGGCGCGACCCGCTCACGGGCCTCCTCAACCACCGCGCCTTCCACGCCCAGGTCGCCCTCGAGGCGGCGCGGGCGCGGCGCTACCGGGGGCACATCGCCTTCGTCGCCTTCGACCTCGACCGCTTCAAGGAGACGAACGATCGCGCCGGGCACCACGAGGGCGACAGGATCCTGCGTGCCTTCGCCGCCACGCTCGCGGCCACCGTGCGCGAGACCGACTTCGCCGGGCGCACGGGCGGCGACGAGTTCGCCGCCCTCCTCCTCGAGGCGCGTCCGTCCGACGTCGCCGCGTTCCTCACCCGCCTGCGCGAGCGCCTGCCCGACGACGTGCGCGCGAGCGCGGGCGCCGCCTACCTGCCGGAGCAGTGCTCCACCGCCGAGCAGCTCGTCGCGGCCGCCGACCGCCGGCTCTATGCCGACAAGGCGGCTCGCGCCGCCTAGAGCCTGGCCTCGAAGCCCCTGGCCCGGTCGTAATCGTCCCTGAGGATCCGGTCGGTGCCCTTGCCGCCCTTGAGGCGGGTCTCCCTGACGCCGTCGCGGGTGAGGACGCCGTCGTCGCCGGGCCCGGCGTCGATGAGGTCGCGGCCGCCGCCGCCCTTGATGACATCGTCCCCGGCGCCGGCGCAGATGCGGTCGTTCCCCCCGCCGGCGTCAATCGTGTCGTCGCCGCCCAGGCCGACGATCACGTCCGGTCCGTCACCGCCGCGGAGGCGGTCGCGACCCTCGGTGCCGACGATCGTCGCCGGACGTCCGAAGCACATCGGCGTCCGCTTCCCGTGGACCTCGAGCTCGGCGAGGTCGACCCACGACGCGTGCCCGTGGTTGGAAAGCATCGTCAGGCGCACGAAGCGAACCGCGCGCCGCTTCGAGATGGTGATCCGGTTCAGCCGGTGGGCGCTCGCAAGCGTGAAGGAGCCGGTCTTGACGGTCTTCCAGGATCCGCTCTTGCCCGTCTTCGAGACGGCGAGCTCGTACCCCTTTAGCGACGCCGGGTCCGGGTCTCCGCAGATCGCGCCGGGATCGACGGCGAACGACGTCACGTCGACGAAGGCCGGGAGCCGCACGGTCACCTGCCGGGTCTTCCCCGGCGGGAGGGAGCTGGCCCAGCCGGTGGCGAGAGAGCCGTCGAACGCCTGCTTCGGCCCGCAGCCCTGAGCCCCGTAGTCGGGGCCGCTGAACGACGTGACCTTCGCGCCCCCGGCGAGCGCGGCCCAGTTCCGCCGGACCAGGAAGTCGGCGACGCGCTCCTCGTCGGCGGCGACCGCGAGGTCCGTGGCGACGACGCGCTCGTAGCCGGGCCGGGCGACCACGACCTTCGGATACGTCCCCGGCGGGACGCCGTCGATGGAATAGCGACCCTTCGCGTTCGTCGTCGCCGTCAGCCCCTCGGGGCCGGCGATCGTCACCTTCGCTCCGGGGACGGGGGCGCCCGAGAGGCGCTCGCGTACCGTGCCGCTCACCGTCCCCGCGCCGTCGGCGGGGTCGGGGGGAAGCGCGAAGCTCTCGACCGGCGCCGTGTCGCCGGCGTCCTCGGTGGCCGCGAACCAGCCCATGCCGCGCCGCGCGAAGACGTCCCACATCTCCGCCGAGCGGTCGGCGCGTCCGTTGGCGACGCCCACGGTGTTCGCCTGCAGCATGGCGTTCCGCAGGTCGAGGAACGACGGGTTCGGAGGCGACTCGCGCATGCCCTGGGTGACGAGGTAGCGGGCGTCGGAGACGCCGACCTCGGCGCGGAGCTCCCACAGCGTCTCGGCCCAGATCTCACCGTCGGCGTGCACCTGCGGCCCTCCCGCGGCGATGCTGCCCAGGTCGCCGTAGGTATAGCCGCCGCCCGCGGTGTCGTGGCCGCCGGGGCACCCCGGCGCCGCGGAGGCGACGGGGCAGTCGAGGCCCTGCGTCCGGATCCGTCGCTCGCCGTTGTCGACGTGGCGCCCGACGAGGACCTCGCCGTCGACGAGGAGGTCGTCCTCGGCGAAGCCGTCGTCGGCCAGGAAGTCGAGCGCGTACCAGTCGCTCCAGCCCTCGCCCATCGCCCTGGACTGGTGCCTGTCGAGCGCGCCCCAGCCGCTCACGTAGGTGATCAGCCGGTTGGAGAGCCCGTGCGCGTACTCGTGGTACACGACGGACGCGTCGTCGCCGCCGTTCGTGTCGGGGGTCGGGTCGGTGGCGTAGGCGCCCGTCCAGGAGGCGAAGAGGTACATCTGCATTCGCGGGGGGACGCCGTCCGGGGGCGTGTACATGTTCGCGTTCGAGACGTGGCCGGAGTCCGGCATGTTCGGCCCGAGGAACCCGCCGCCCAGGGCCGCGCCGTCGTGGGTGTGGGCCAGCACCTTGTCCGCGTCCTCGAAGTTCCGCTCCGTCCACGCGATGTCGGGATCGTCCTTCAGGTGGTCGTGGAACGTGTTCACGAACCAGAAGACCTGGGCCTGGCTCTGCGCGACGTTCGCCGCCCAGGATCCGCCCGTCCAGCTGTCCCACGTGCACGTGCTCGCGAATCCGGGCGCGCAGAAGCCGTTCGCGTGCGTGAACCTGGCCGGCTCGTTGTCCCAGACGCCTCCGGCTGAGGCGGCCTCCTCGCCCGCGTCGACCTTGTCGTTGTCGTTCAGGTCAGCCCAGACGCGGGCGTACGGCCCGTTCAGCTTCGTCGCCCCGGGCGCGAGCCACGCGGCCGGAAGCTCCCGGAGCGACGTCGTGCCGCCGAGGGGCGCGTCCGGGTAGTGGTCGAAGACGCGCGCCTCCGCGCGCTCCACCTTGGGCGCCCGCCGCACGACCTCGCCCGTCTCTGCGTCGACGAGGACGTCGTAGACCTCGTCCCCGTCGGCGTGCGCGGTCACGTGCCAGGCGAGGCGGGTGCCGCGCCCGTCGTACACGAGCACGAGCCCGGCCCGGTGGTCACCCGCGAACGCGGTCTCCTGCGCCGCGCCGCGGGGAGAGGCGAGCGGCCGGGGAGGGCTCGCCGGCCGGCGTCCGGCGTCCTCGAGGGCCGCGACGACCGCGTCTCCGGCGGCGAGAGCCGGCGCCTCCCCGGGCCGGGAGAGGCCCGGGAGGGGCGAGCCCATGACGTTGAGGAGGCGGCCGTCGCGCGCCACGCTCGCCCGCAGGTCGGTGTCGAAGGAGGGGATGCCGCCCGCCGTCTGCGCCCAGAGGAGGCGGCGAACCCCGAAGGAGTCCGTCTCGTCGCGCACGAGCCGCAGCGCGGCGACGTCGTCGTCTGCGAGCCCGAAGACGCCCGGGCGCGCGCGGACGTAGTCGAGGACGACGTCCGCGGCATCTCTGTCGGACGGGCCCGTGAGGAAGCCGTCGAGCCGCGCGACGACGCGAGGCGTCCCCGTGCGCGGGTCGAGGTCGAGGACTCCCAGGGGGCCGAGCGAGAGTCGCAGACTCTCGTGCGCCGGCCCCGGCGCGACCGCCGGCACGGGGCGCTCGGTCCGGACGTCGAGGAAGGCGCGCTCGGCGCGACGCTCCGGCGGGATCGCCGCCGCGGCGCCGGCCAGCACGGCCACGCCGAGGCCCGCGCCGGTGAGCGCGGCGAGAAGGCGGATGCGCCCTGCGGTGTGGAGGACGGACGGGAGCAGCGGGGTGACCCCCGCTGAACGCTAGCCCGTGGCCGGGACGCCGGCGTCACCCGATCGGGCGATGTCCAGCGCGGCGGCGAGGTCCGGAGGGAGCGGCGATTCGGCCTCGACCGGCGGGCCGCCGAAGGGATGGGGGAACGCAATCCGGGCGGCATGGAGAAACTGGCGCCCGAGCCCGAGGTCGCCGGCCGCCCCGTAGACGGGGTCGCCCGCGACGGGGAGGCCGATCGCCGCCAGGTGCACGCGGATCTGGTGCGTCCGGCCCGTCTCCAGCCGGATGCGGAGGAGCGCGTGCTCGGGGAGAAGCTCGACCACCTCGAAGGAGGTCGTCGCGTCCCTCGGGCTGTCCGTGTCCAGGGAGTGGCGGGTGGGGTCGCGGCGGTCGCGGCCGATCGGCGCCTCGATGCGCCCGGCGCGGGAGCGCGGCCGGCCGCGGACGAGCGCGAGGTACTCGCGCACGAGCTCGCGCTCGCGGAGCTGCCGCTGCAGGCGCCGGTGCGCCTCGTCCGAGCGGGCGACGACGAGGAGGCCGGACGTGTCCCGGTCGAGCCTGTGGACGATCCCGGGGCGCTCGGGCTCGCCGCCCTCGATCTCCCGAGCGAGCAGGCCGTGCACGAGAGTGCCGTGCTCGTGCCCGGCGGACGGGTGCACGACGACGCCCGCCGGCTTGTCGACGACGAGCAGGTGCTCGTCCTCGTGGACGACGCGGAGCCCCTCGACGGGCTCCGGCTCCAGCTCGGCCGGCCGCCGCTCGGGCGGCTCGAGCTCGACCTCCTCCCCGCCCTCGAGCCGGTGGCTCTTCGGCCGGCGCTCCCCGTCGACGAGGACGCCGCCGCCCGCGAGCAGGCGCTCGGCCTCGGCTCGGGAGCCGAGCTCGCCGCACGAGGCCAGGAAGCGGTCGAGCCGCTCGCCCGCCGCCTCGGGCGGCACGACGAGCCTCATCCGCTCGTCTTGGAGGCCACGCGACGCACGCGCGGCTGGCGCTCGGCCGAGACGAGCGCGAGGAGCAGCGCGGCCACGCCGAGGACGATGAAGACGTCGGCGAGGTTGAACGCCGGCCAGAACCGGAGGTCGAGGAAGTCGGTGACGTGCCCGAGACGCACCCGGTCGATGAGGTTGCCGGCGCTGCCGCCCACGAGGAGCCCCAGCGCGACCGGCAGGACGGGATGCCGCGCCCCCGCGCGGGCGAAGTAGACGAGCATCCAGCCCACCGCCACGGCGGTCAGGACGGTGACCGCCGACGCCCAGCTCGAGAAGAGGCCGAACGCGATGCCGGGGTTCGTCACGTGCCGGATGTCGAGCGGGCCGACGACGTGGACGGACTCGCCGAGGGCGAGCTGGCTGACGACGATCTGCTTCGTCACCTGATCGGCGACGACCGCCGCGAAGGCGATCGAGAGGAGCCCGAGCCAGTGGAACGGCGTCGCCGAGAGCGGCCGCTCCGCCATCGAGACGGGGATGCGCCCGTCGGTGGCCGACCCGACGCGGACGTCGATCAGCCGCGAGGACGGGTTGTCGACTAGCCCCTCTCGGCGAGACGCTGGCAGTCGATGCACCTTGTCGCGTACGGGATTGCCTCGAGCCGCTCCTCCGCGATCTGCTTCCCGCAGCGCGCGCATGTCCCGAACGTCCCGGCTTCGATTCGTTCGAGCGCCTCGTCGATGGAGCTGAGCACGTGCTCGGAGTTCTCCTCGAGCGTGTACTCGATCTCCCGGTTGAGCGTGGCGGTCGCCGAGTCGGCCAGGTGGTTGTCGTAGGTCTCCTCTCCCGTCTCCTCCTCGAGCGAGTCCGAGGTCGACTCGTGCAGGTGCTCGACCGTGGCCGCCACGCGCTCGCGCTCGTCCAGCAGGATCTTGCGGAAGCGCTCGGTGTCCATCGTCCGAGTATATCCACGCCCGGATCGGGCCCCGGACGGGCTCTACGCGGCCTGGTGGCGGCCCTGGCCGGAGTCGTTGCGGCCGCGGTGGGACTCCCCGTCCAGCCGCTCGAGCGCGGCGACGAGGAAGGCGCGGTACTCGGCGCGGACCTCGGTCTCGAGGCCGCGCACGCGGCGGATCTCGGCGTGCGCGCGCTCCTGCTCGGCCTCGGCCGACGCCGCGATCTCACGGGCGCGCGCCCGGGCCTCCTCGACGATCAGGTCCGACTCCTGGTGCGCGCGGGCGCGTAGCTCGTCCGCCATCCGCTCGGCCGAGAGGAGCGTGTTGCGAAGCGCCTCCTCGATCTCGCGCTGGCGGCGAAGCTCGCTCTCGAGGCGCTCGATCTCGTCGCGGACGTCCGCCCGGTCGCGCCAGACGCCCTCGAAGCTCACGGCGACCTCCTCGAGCAGGCGGTCGACCGCCTCCCGCTCGTAGCCGAACAGGCGGCGGCGCAGCGTCACGTGGCGGATCTCGACCGGCGTCAGGGACACGGCGCGTTCTTCGCCGCCCGGAGGCCGTCCCCTGCCCTGGCTACAGCCGGTCGAGGCCGGCCTGGACGAGCGAGTGCACGATTACGAGGGTGATGATCGCCACGATCGGCGAGAGGTCGAGCCCGAGCCCGCCGAGGCGGAGCGCCGGCAGGAACCGGCGGAAGAGCCGCAGGTAGGGGTCGACGACGTCGTAGAGGAACCGCTGGATCCGGTTCAGGACCGCGTTGTACGGGAGCGGGATCCAGGACGTGATGATGTACCCGATGATGCAGATCAGGTAGACGAGGTAGAGGTAGTTGACGAAGTCCTTGATCGTCGAGACCGTGTCGGCGAGCGGCATGGCGGGGGAAACCTATCGCGCTTCGCGGGCCGGGCGGGAGCCGGCGCCCGCTCAGGCCTGGTTGAAGAACCCGCGGTCGATCAGCCGCGCGCGCTCCTCGGCGGAGACCTCGACGTTCCGCGGCGTGAGGAGGAAGACCTTGTCGGCGACGCGCTGCATGCTGCCGTTGAGGGCGTAGGTGAGGCCGCTCGCGAAGTCGATCAGGCGCTTCGAGAGCTCCGCGTCGGTGCTCTGGAGGTTGACGATCACGGGAACCGCGTCCTTGAACTTGTCCGCTATCGACTGGGCCTCGGCGAAGCTCTGCGGGACGACGAGGTGGACGCGCACCGAGGCGGAGGCGACCGCCTCGAGCGGCCGCCGGCCCCCGCCGGACGGCAGCACGGCCGTGCGGGCCGCCGGCCGGGCGTCGTCGGGCTCCGACCAGTCCTCGAACTCCTCGCGGCGGCGGGAGCGAGGGTTGAGCCGGCGGACGTTCGGCCGGTCGCTGTACGTCCGCTCGAGCTCCTCCTCGGCGGCGTAGGCCTCCTCGTCCCAGTACTCGTCCTCCTCGACGATCCCGAAGTAGACGAGCGCGCGGCTCCAGACGTCTCCCAAACCCATGAACGCCGACTGATACTAGCGCCCGTAGAGAACGGAGCCGACGCGGACGAGGGTCGCGCCCTCCTCGGCGGCGACGCGGTAATCCTGCGAGGTCCCCATCGAGAGCTCCGGGAGGCCGTGCTCGCCGGCGAGCTCGCGCAGGGCGCGGAAGAACGGGCGCGACGCCTCGGGATCCTCGGCCAGGGGCGGCATCGTCATGAGACCGCGGACGTCGACGCCCAGCGCCTGCGCCTCGGCGAGGAAGGACGGCAGCTCCGCGGGGGCGACGCCGGACTTCGACTCCTCGCCCGAGAGGTTGACCTCGACCAGCGCCGGGATCGTCAAGCGCCGCGCGGCGGAGAGGCTCGCCAGCGAGTGGCAGAGCTCGCAGAGGCCGGAGACGTCCTTGGCCTTCCGCGACTGGAGGTGGCCGATGAAGTGCCAGCGGAACGCGTCCCCGTAGCGGGCCTGCTTCGCCTCGAGGTCCTGGAGGCGGTTCTCGCCGACGACCTCGACGCCCGCTTCCGCGAGGACGCCCAGCTCGTCCGTGGTCACGTACTTCGTCGCGGCGACGACGGTCACGTCCGGGCCGACCTCGTCCCGGATCCGCGCGTAGCGCTCGCGGACGGCGTCAGCGGAGAGCGGCAACGATCCCCTGGCGGCCGGTCAGGCCGCGGTCGCGGCGGTGGGAGAAGAAGAGATCCTCCTCGCAAGACGTGCAGCGGCGGAGGACCTCCACGTGCCCGACGCCGGCCCCGCGAAGCACGCGCTCCGTCGCTGCCGGCAGGTTCAGGTTCCTGCCGGCGAGGACGTCGTCTCCGAAGCGCTCGTGGAAGGGAGCGGACACCTCGTCCCCCACCTCGTAGCAGCAGGGCCCGATGCCGGGGCCGACCGCGGCGTGGAGCGGCCCTCCCTCCAGGCTCCGGACACCCGCCTCGACGATGCCGGCGAGGAGGCCGCGCCAGCCGACGTGGAGGACGGCGAGGGCAGGCGTCCCGTTCGCTCGGGCGAGCGCGACCGGGAGGCAGTCGGCCGTGAGGAGCATGAGGGCGCGACCCGGCTCGTCCGTCCAGAGGCCGTCGCAGCGCTCGAGCGGCGTGCCCGGGCGGACGACCCCGCGCCCGTCGGCGCGCTCGACGCGGGCGCCGTGCACCTGCCACGCCATCGTCGCCGTCTCGGGCTCGGCGCCGACGGCCGCGCAGAGGCGCGTGCGGTTCTCGACCACGTTCTCCGGGTCGTCGTCGGTGAGGATGCCGAGGTTCAGAGAGGCGTACGCCCCGGTGCTGACGCCGCCGACCCGCGTCGAGAACGCCACGCGGTAGGAGGGCCCGAGATCGGCGTCGAAGAGCGTCACGCCGGGCTCCCGATCAGCTCGCGCGCCGCGGCGAGCTCCTCGGCGCGGCCGTCGACCTCGCCGTTCAGCTTGCGCCGCAGCACCTCCTCGAGGATCTCGCCGACCCGGGGCGACTCCCTGACGCCGAGCTCGGCGAGGTCTCCGCCGGAGATCTCGAGCCTGACGGCGCGCAGCTCGTCGAAGTAGCGCCCGAGCCGCGAGCGGGCCGGCTCCTCCGCCCCTGCCAGCGCGAAGAGCACCCCGTCCGGGTCGTGCGGCTCGGCGAGGGAGCGGAGCGCGGCCGGCTCCTCCGTCCCGGCGACGAGCTCGCGGAGCCGCGGCGCGACCGTGACCGTGTCCGCGATCCGGTCCGCGTCGCGGCGGCGCAGCCTCAGGCGCTCGAACCACTCGTAGAGCTCGTGCGCGGTCAGCCGCCGGGCGAGCGCCGCGAGGCGCAGCCGCCACGCGGGCGTGTCCGGGGCGAAGCGCTCCCGAAGCGCGTCCAGCTCGGCGACGAGGGCGACGGCGTCCTCGCCCGCCTCGAGGCGCGGGTGCACGGCCCGGTCGACGCCCAGCTCGGCGAGGCGGCGAAGCGAGTCGCCGACCTCCTGCTCGGAGAGGAGCGCCTGGAGCTCGTCCCGGAGGCGCGCGGACGAGAGCTCGCCGACGAGATCCATCTCGACGCAGGCGCGGGCCAGCCCGAGCGTGTGCGCGTCCATGCGGAACCCGTAGCGGTTCTCGTAGCGGATGGCGCGGAAGATCCGCGTTGGGTCGTCGATGAAAGAGAGGTTGTGGAGGACGCGGAGGACCCCGTTCTCGAGGTCCCGCAGGCCGCCGAAGAAGTCGACGACGCGGCCGAAGTCGTCGCCCTTGAGCGAGACGGCCAGCGCGTTGAGCGTGAAGTCCCGCCGGTAGAGATCCTGGCGGATCGTCGCCTGCTCGACCGCGGGGAGGGCGCCGGGATAGTCGTAGAATTCGGTGCGGCACGTGGCGACGTCGACGCGGCCGCCCTCATGGAGGACGATCGCCGTGCCGAACTTCTCGTGCGGGACGGCGCGACCGCCGAGCGCCCCTGCGAGCGCCTGCCCGAAGGCGATCCCGTCGCCCTCCACGGCGACGTCGACGTCGAAGCTCGGCTCGCCCACGAGCAGGTCGCGTACGGCGCCGCCGACGAGGTAGACGCCCTCGAACCCCTCCCCCACCGCCTGCACGGCCTCGAAGACGCGCCCCAGGCCGGGCACGGCGAGCAGGCGCTCGCCGAGGTCGGGGCCAGCCGGCGCGCGCCCCTCGGCAAGCGGCTCGCCGAGGGCGCGCAGAAGGTCGCTGCGGGCGACGACCCCGACGACCTTCTCGCCGCGGACGACGGCGAGGCGCCCCGCGTCGGACGTCCGCAGGAGCCGCGTCAGCTCCGGCAGAGGCGTGTCCTCGGCGCACGTCGCCGCCTCGGAGCTCATGACGGACTTCACCGGCGCGTGCGAGAGCCCGTGCGCGACGGCCTGGTCGAGGTTCTCCCGCGTCACGTGGCCGGCGAGGCTGCCGTCCTCGGCGACCAGGATCCCGCTCTGCCGATGTCGCTGGCACAGGACCATGGCGTGGGCGACGGTGTCGTCGGGGGCCACGAAGCGCGCGGGCCGCGACATGATCTCGGCGGCGGTGACGAGCCGCCGAACGGCGCCGGGAAGCGCTTCGTCGACGAGCGCGCGGGCCTCGGCGAGCGAGCCGCGGTGAACGGCCGACGCGGCCTCGGCGTGGCCGCCGCCTCCGAGCGCCCCGGCGATCGCCGCGGCGTCGACCTCGGGAACGCGCGAGCGCACCACGCAGAAGACACGTCCGTCCATCTCCACGAGGCAGACGAGGGCCTGCGCGTCGGTGAGGTCGACGATCTTGTGCGCGAGATTCGAGACGCCGTCCACGTACACGGGCCACTCCACGCCCGCGACGAGCGTCTCGAGGCCGCCGACGGAGCGGGTCTCGAGCGCGGCGACGAGCGCGTCCAGGAGCGCGCGCTCCTCCTCGCCGAGCGGCGAGCGCAGGTACTGCGCGACCATCTCCTGGCGGGCGCCGTGACGAAGGCACCAGGCGAGCGCCTCGGCGTCACGGACGCCGACGCCCGGGAAGCCGAGCGAGCCCGTGTCCTCGTGGATCGCGAGCGCGAACACGGTCGCCTCGAGCGCCGTCGGCTCGATCTCCCGCTCGCTGAGGATGCCGACCATCGTCGTGGTCAGCGCGCCGTCCTCGGAGAGGACGACGTTCTCCGGCTTCGCCCAGGGGGGTGCTTTGCCGGCGTGGTGGTCGAAGACGACGACCTCGACGCCCGGATCGCGCGCGACGCGCTCGAACTCGCCGAGCCGCTCCGGGTGGACGGTCTCGACGACGATCAGGCGGCGGATCGCGGCTAGGTCGATCCGCCCCGCGTCGACGACGTCGAGCTCGTCCGCGTGCAGACGGTAGAACTCGCGGACGTTGCGGTTGAGCGAGCCCGAGAGCGCGACGACGGCGCCGGGGTAGAGGCGGCGCGCCGCGAGCATCGCGCCGAGCGCGTCGAAGTCCGTGTTCGCGTGCGAGACGATGACGTCCACCCCGGGAAGGTTACGGCGATCCCTCCTCGTGGGGATGCGCCCCACGCCTGCGGCGGCACAGGCTGGGATCGCGGGCGCCGGCACCCCCGAGCCGCAGGGGCCGCCGCTCGCCGCCGCCCCGCCAGCGCCGACGGACCTCGCCGTCGCGGACCTCGTGCCGACCCGGGATTCTTCGACTCACAGCTGACGTAGACGGCCGCCTCCGGGCTACGAGGTCGAGATCAACTCGACGAGCTACTGGGCGCCGGGCCCGAAGGTCTGCTGCGGCCTCATCATCAGCACGTCCCTGAAGGTGACGCCTGCTCGGCACGTCCGACTCGCCGCCCGTCGTCCTCAAGCTCCGGGCGAAGACGTACCCGAGGAAGCTCACCTACCGGGTCACGAAGCCGGGCTACACGGCCGCCACCTACACCCAGCTCGTGCGTGCCGGTAGCGGAGGCTACCGGTGCGCGACGACGGCGATCTCGATCCGCGCGCCGGACGGAAGCGCGGCGATCTGGACGGTCGCGCGCGCGGGGTACGGCTCGGCGAGATGGCGCGCGTAGACCTCGTTCATCGCCTGGAAGTCGCCCAGGTCGACGAGGAAGATCGAGACCATGAGGGCGTTGGCGAGGCTGGAGCCCGCCTCCTCGAGCACCGCGGCCAGGTTCTTCATGACCTGCTCCGTCTGCTCGACGATCCCTCCGGCCACGATGTCGCCGCTCTCGGGGTCGACGCCGAGCTGACCGGAGACGAACACGAGGTCGCCGGCGACGACGCCCTGCGAGTACGGCGCGCCCTGGAACGGCGCCGGCGCCCGCCCGGTGCGCACTGCGTGCTTCTCCATCTCTAGCCCTCCCGTCTCTCGATGCTGGCCCCGAGCGCGCGCAGGCGCTCGTCGATCCGCTCGTACCCGCGGTCGATCTGCCCGATGTTCCCGATCCGCGACGTGCCCTCCGCGCAGAGGCTGGCGATCAGGAGCGCCATTCCCGCGCGGATGTCCGGGCTCTCCATGCGCTCGCCGTAGAGCTGCGACGGCCCGCTGACGACGGCCCGGTGCGGGTCGCAGAGGATGATCCGGGCCCCCATCGTCACGAGCTTGTCCACGAAGAAGAGCCGGTTCTCGAACATCTTCTCGAAGATGAGCACCGTGCCCCGTGCCTGGGTGGCGACGGCGACGGCGATGGACGTGAGATCGGCCGGGAACGAGGGCCACGGGCCGTCCTCGACCTTGGGGATCTGCGCCCCGAGGTCGTCGCGCACGACGAGGTCCTGCTTGCCGGGGACGCGCAGCGAGGTCTCGTCGCTCTCCCACGTCACCCCGAGCCGCTCGAAGCCGGGCGCGATGCCGGCGAGGTGCTCGGGCTCGACGTCCTCGATCACGATCTCGCCGTCGGTGACGGCGCCGAGGCCGATGAAGCTCGCGACCTCGATGTGGTCGGCGCAGATGCGCCACTCGCCCCCGTGCAGCCGCTCGACTCCGCGGATCGTGAGCACGTTCGAGCCGATGCCGTCGATCTCTGCGCCGAGGGAGACGAGGAAGTTGCAGAGATCCTGCACGTGGGGCTCGCACGCCGCGTTGACGATCGTCGTCTCACCCGCGGCGAGGACGGCGGCCATGATCGTGTTCTCCGTTCCCGTGACCGAGGCCTCGTCGAGGAAGATGCTCGCGCCGACGAGGCCCCCGGTGCGCATGTGGAAGCGCCGGTTCGCCCGCACCTCGGCGCCGAGCCGCGTGAAGGCGTGGATGTGCGTGTCGAGTCGCCGCCGGCCGATGACGTCGCCGCCGGGGGGCGGCACGACCGCCTCGCCCCAGCGCGCCAGAAGCGGGCCGGCGAGGAGGATGGACGCGCGGATCCTCGTGCAGAGCTCCTCGTCGAGCTCGTGCTTGCGCACGTCGCGGGCCTCGATGCAGACGCAGCCCGCGCCGCACCGGGACACGTCGACACCGAGGTCGGCGACGAGCTCGAGCATGGACTCGACGTCCCGGATTGCCGGCAGGTTCGTGAGCGTCACGGGCTCCTCGGTGAGGAGTGCCGCGGCAACGATCGGGAGCGCGGCGTTCTTGTTGCCGGCCGCGCGGATCCTGCCGCCCAGGGGGCGCCCTCCCTCGATGACGAAGGACTCCATCAGCGTGTCTGCTACGAGCGTCTCGGGCACGGTCGTCACTCGGGGATCGAATGCCGGAGCGACCCGGCAGGCTATCCTAAACGGCCTCGATGGACGTGACCCGCGACCGGGCCTGGGAGACGCTGACCCGCTACACGACGAGCGAGGCGCTCCTCCGCCACGCTCTCGCCGTGGAGGCGTGCGTCCGTTTCTACGCGCGCGAGCAGGGCGAGGACGAGGAGCTCTGGGCGGCGGTTGCGCTCCTGCACGACTTCGACTACGAGATGCACCCGACGCTCGACGAGCATCCGCAGGACGGAGCGCCGATCCTGCGGGAGGAGGGCTGGCCGGAGGAGGTGGTCGAGGCCGTGCTCTCGCACGCCGAGCACCTGGGCCTCCCGCGCGACACGCCTCTCAAGAAGACGCTCTTCGCCTGCGACGAGCTCGCCGGCTTCGTGCACGCCTGCGGCCTCGTGCGCCCCGACGGCATCGAGACCCTAGAGCCGAAGTCGGTGCGCAAGAAGCTGAAGCAGCCGTCGTTCGCGGCCGGTGTCCACCGCGACGAGGTGTACGCGGGCGCCGAGCTCCTCGGCCTCGAGCTCGACGACCACATCCGCAACGTCGTCGCGGCGATGCGCCCGGTCGCGGGCGAGCTCGGCCTGCGCACGTCAGCGCCGGCCGGCTAGGAGCCGGCGAGTCCGGCGGCTGAGCGCCCTCAGGCGGCCGCGCCGAGACGCGCCTCTGCTCGCCTGGCCACCGGGATCATGTCGCGCGGGTGGAGCGAGCGCGCGAAGCACATGCCGGAGACCGCCTGGACCATTCGCCCGGAGCGAACGGCGACGGTCGCCACCTGGTACTTCCGGCCGGCAATCCCGAACGTCGCCACGAGCCCGACGAGGCCCTTGCCGGGCTCTTCGAGCGCGCGGACGCGGATCCCGTCCGGCTCCCAGCCCGTACCCTCCGACACCGCCTGGAGGACGCCGTCCGCCCACGCCTGCCGGCCGGCCTTCGCACCGAGGGAACGGAAGGCGAGCTCGGCCTCCGCCGGCGTGCGGTAGAGGAGCGTGTGCGCATGGAGGCGGCGCAGGTGCGACCGGCCCACGATGACATCGTCGAAGGTGCGGTAGAAGGAGACGAAGCCGTCGCCTTTCTGCCGGCCACGACCGCTCACGACCGCCAGCGGCCCGACGTCCTCCGCGGCGAGAGTCAGCGCGGACAGCTCCTTGCGCCCGGCGAAAGCGGCCTTCTCCTTCGGGGCGGTCGCGGCGGCCTCCACCTCGTCTGGCGCGATCTCGCCGGCGAGCACGGCCTGGATCCGGACGTCGAGCTTCGCCGCGAGCTCCGCGATCCGTTCGCGCATGTCCTGCTTGTCTCCGCGGACGATTCCCACGCTGGCGACGAGCCTGCCGCGGCGGAAGACGACCACAGTCATGTGCATGCGGACGTCCGCGACCGTTGCGGTCGACGTGAGCCCGTGCGCCTCGTCGGCCACGCCGGGGACGGGGAAGCTCGACACGCGGCGGATCTCGACCCCGTCGACCGCGCGACCCTCGTTACCCACGAGGTCGTCCACCGCGCCGGCGAGGTAGTGCGCGGCGTAGACGGTGTCCTCGAGCAGCTCGACCTCCGTCCCGACGAGGAACACGCCCTTGCCCTTCCGGAGCGACGCGAGGCCGCGCGGGGCGACGAAGTTCAGCTTGTGACCGGCGAGCCGGCCCTTGCCCCGCATGGAAACGGCCGTGTCGAGCGGGTCGAGCGACGACTTCGCCGCCATCGAGTTGTCCACCGGTCCGGACTCGGGCTCCCGCCCGAGCCCGTCGGCGAGCGGCCCGAGCGCTGCCTGCGGGAGCGGCATCGCCGCGAGCTGTGCGCTCGTGACCTCCTGCAGCTCGGGAGCGGGCGCGTCGTCTCGGCCGAGGCCGCAACCGGCGAGCGCCAGAGCGCAGAGCAGGACGAGGCTCCGGCGGACCTGCGGCATACAGGTCGCCTCGACGCGACCTGCGGCCCCCTACATCCCCCGAACGAGGCGCTCGAGGTCCTCGTCGCTCGTCCAGAAGCCGCAGGACGCGCGAACCCAGCCGGTGCCTGGCACGTCGCGGACGACGACGCCCTGCTCCGCGAGGCTCGCGGCGAGGGCCGGCGGATCGGCGGCGCGGAACGACACGAGCGTGCTCTGCCCGGGCTCCGTCACGACCTCCGCCCCGCGCTCGGCCAGGAGCTCCCGGCATCGCGCAGCCGCGGCCTGCGCGGCCGCGAACCGCTCCTCGCCGGCCCCGGTCGCGAAGGCGAGCGCGGCCAGGAGCCCTGCGACGGACGAGGCCGGGATCCAGCCGCCCTCGAAGCGCTTGGCCCCCTCGACGAGAACGTACTCCGGGTGCTGCCAGGAGAGGTACGAGGGGAAGACGACGCGGCAGTCCTCGAGCTGCCGGCGCGCGATGTAGAGGGCGCCCGTCGCAGCCGGCCCGAGCAGCCACTTCTGCGCGGAGACGGTGTAGAAGTCGCAGCCGAGCGCCGCCACGTCCACGGGGATCGCGCCCGCGCCCTGTGCGCCGTCGACCAGGACGGGAACGCCGCGGCCGGCGAGCTCCCGGAGCGGGAGGATCGCGCCGGTGAGCCAGGAGACGTGCGAGAGGGCAATCAGCCTCGTTCGCGAGGTGAGCTCCGCCTCGATGGCGGCGAGCGCCTCCGAGGCCGGGCGGTCCCGGATCGCCGCAATGCGCAGCCGCGCTCCCGAGGCGACGAGCCCTCCGAAGAGCCCCGGGTGCTCCGAGTCGGTGGTGACGACCTCGTCCTCGGGGCCGATCTCGAGGCCGCGCAGGACGACGTTGCACCCCTCGGTCGTGGACGCCGTCAGCGCGATGGAGCCGGCCGGTGCGCCGATCAGCCCTGCGACGGCGCTCCGCACCTGCTCACGCTGCGCAAGCACCTCTTCGAAGTACGCGCGGCTGGACCTCCCCTCCTCGAGCTCGCGGCGCTCGACGGCCTGCATCGCCTCGACCGACCGCCGCGGAAGGGGCCCGAAGGTGCCCGCGTTCAGGTACGCCTTGCGCTCGAGCACGGGCAGCTCGCTGCGGACGGCTACGAGGTCCATTCCACCACCGCGTCGACGGGGGCGTGATCGGAGAGCAGGGCCCCGTCTGCCCGGCGACGCTCCTCCGGCCACGCCTCGGGGGGCCGAACGAGCGCGAGGCCGCGGACGAGGATCTGGTCGATGCCCTCGATCGGCTCGCTGAACCCGGGCACCGCGTGCCGCTCGGCGTTGAAGTCACCGCAGAGGACGCACGGCTCCGGCCCCGCGAGGAACCTCACCGCGAGCTCGATCTCCTCGGCGACGAGCTTTCGGTCCGGGTCGTTAGACGCGTGCAGGTTCGCCAGGACGAGCGGGCCCGCGCGCGTCTCGGCCTCGACCGCGTGGCAGACGCGCCGCTGGCCGCCGCGGACGAGCCAGTCGGTGCGCGAGAGCCCCGGGTTGAGCACGACGCGCCGGTGCCGGCGCACGGGAAGATGCGGGTTGACGAGGAGCGCGTTCGCCTGTCCGGTGAGGCTCGAGCGCAGCCGAACCGGGTCCGCGTCGGTCGCCCGCCGCGCGAGCGGCCCCAGGAGCGCCGGCATCGTCATAGCCCAGGCGCCCGCCATCCCGCTCCACGCCTCCAGCCGGCGCACCGCCCACATGGGCACCTCCTGGAGCGCGACGACGTCCGGCGCGTCCGCCGTCGCCAGCCGCACCATGCGCTCGAGGTAGAGGCGCTCCGAGGGAGGGTGGGTGCGTCCGTGGTAGAGGTTCCAGCTGCGGACGAGGAGGCGCACAGGCGCACTAGTCTACGGAGCGTGCGCGCCCGCTTCGCCGATCTCGTCGAGCGCCAGCTCGAGCTCTTCGAGAGCGAGCACGCCGACCTCCTCCGCGACTGCGAGCAGGCGCTCGCCGCCTACCACTCGTCGCCGCGCGACGAGGCCGAGGAGCGCTACGGCGACTACCTCGACCGCGTCGAGACGGCCCAGGACGCCCTGGTCGAGTACCGGGACGCGTTCGGGGGGACGCTCGACGCGGACGCCGCCGAGGAGTACGAGGACGCCTTCAACGCCCGCGCGCAGAAGCGCCTGCCAGGCCTCGCCCTCGGGCTCGACTAGCCTCCGGCGCGAGCCGGGGAAGGATCGGCATGCTTCCGGCACGTTCCGCGCGCCACGCGTGCGCTCTCTCTCGCTACGCTCGAAGCGGGTGGTGGTCCGGGGTGGCCCCAAGGAGCGGACCTGCGGACGGCGCGGGCGCCGCGCCCCGGTCGGGACGCGGCTAGCGCGCCACCCGGAAGAAGCCCTGCGGCGCCAGGGCGGCGAGCCGGCGCGTGAGCGGGTCGACGCTCCTGCCCTCGTCCTCGCGGGACTCCTTCCTGCGGACGGCCGCGCGCACCGCGAAGCCGCCGAGGTAGCGAAACGGCTCCGGCGGGAAAGTACCGGGCGCGCCCCGGTTCAGTCCGCAGCCCGACCACTCGTCGTCGCGACCGAGGGCGCTCGAGGCGAGGATCTTCCCCGCGGTGAGGCTCGGCGCGACGCCGTTCCCGGAGTAACCCGCGCCGTAGACGATCCGCGCCGCGCCGGGGAGGCGGCCGAAGAACGGAAGCCCGTCCAGCGTGCGGTCGATGGGCCCGGCCCAGGCGTGCGTGACCCCGACGCCGCGCGCGTACGGGACGAGGCGGACGAGGTCGCGCTCGAGGCTCGCCCGGGTGGACGGGGGCGTCTCCCCGAGGAACTCGTCGTCGACGCGGCCGCCGAAGACGTGGCGCTGGCCTCCCTGGCCGAACGCAATCCGGCCGTCGGCGGTCGTCCGGTAGTAGTGCACCATCAGCCGGCAGTTGGAGATCGACTCGCCTCCGACCCACCCGGCCTCCTCGAGCCGCTCCGCCATGGGCGCGGTGGCGATCATGTCGCTCGCGACCGCGACGATCGCCGACGTGAGCTCGCGCACGGCCGACAACCATGCGCCGGTGGCGAGGACGACGGCGCCCGCCCGCACCGACCCGGAGGGCGTGTGGACGACTCCGGCATCGCGGTCGAGGTCGACCATGGGAGAGCGCTCGAAGATGCGGATCCCCCGTGCCAGGGCGACGCGCCTCAGGCCGCGGGCGAGGAGCGCCGGCTGGACGGTCGCCGCGCCCGCCTCGAACGCCGCGCCGAGATGCACGGGAGACCCGGTGCGCCTGTGCACCTCGTCGGCGGCCAGGAGCTCGAAGGGACGCTCGCCCGCACGCTCGGCCGCTGCGACGGCGCCCTCCCACGACCCGACCTGCACCGGCGAGGTCGCCGTCCAGAGCCAGCCTCCCTGCCTGAAGTGAGCGTCCACCCCCTCCCGCTCGCAGAACTCGCCCAGCTCGGTCACCGCCTCGGCCGAGGCGCGCACGAGCCTGAACGCCTCCCCCTCTCCGACCCGCTTCACCAGCGACTCGATCTTCGGCCACCACGAGAGCGCGAAGCCGCCGTTTCGGCCGGAGGGGCCGCCGCCGCAGATGTCGGACTCGACGAGCGCGACGTCGGCAGCCGGCTCGAGCTCCTTCACACGCAGCGCCGTCCAGAGCCCCGTGTAGCCGCCGCCGACAACGCAGACATCGGCCGACACGGGCTCGAGGAGCTCCGGGGACGAGTCGCCCGTCTCGCCCGGGAGCGCCTCGCGGAGCCAGAGGGAGCGCGGAGGCACGGCGCGAAGCGTAGACGAGCGTGTCCGGGCCACGGCCCCCGCCGCTAGGCGGACCGTCCGGGCCCGCCCAACCCGAGGGCGCGGACGCCGGCGGCGAGCGGGATGCGCGCGCGGGCGGTGGTTCCCCGCCCTCGATGCTCGAGGAGCTGCCCCAGGCGCTTCGCGTCCCCGCGCACCGCGGAGACCGGGTCGAGTCGAGCCGAGGCGTGACATCGGCGGCTTCGGCGACGGGCCGCATCGTCGCGACCGAGTCCGCCGCCAGCGCGCCCGGGTCGACCTCGTCGAGGTCGAGGGCGTGGGCCCCGACTCGATCTGGGCGACGAGGAGCAGCAGGTTCATGAGCGGGCAGGAGAGCGCCAGCTCGAGGAGGGACAAGCTGCGATCTGCCGCGTACGGTCGCCGAGGAAGACCCAGGCGAGCACCGAGGCGGCGAGGTCACGATCGCCGCGTCGACCACGCGTGCGCCTGCTCGTCCGCGTGCGCGCCCCGGGCGAGCAGGATGAGACCCTCACCGACGAGCGGATAGGAGGCGAGGTAGAGGATGTCTGCCGGCGACGGGAAGGGCTGCGGTCGAGGCAGACGTAGACCTCCCAGAGGACATCGTCAGCGACGATCAGCGCGAAGCCGAGCACGACCAGGATCCAGGGGAGCGCTCTCGCCGGGCGATGAAGCCAGATCCCGGCGAGGATGGCGAGAACGACGGAGAGGGCGACGGCGTCGTAGGCGATCACCGCGGCCAGGTCCGAGGAGGCCGTCGAGCTGAAGACGATGGCTGCGAGGCCGAGGACTGCGAAGGCGTGGAGGAGGCAGCGGGATGGCGGATCGATCGCCACGGCTCAGTGATTCGGCCGGAGGGTGCGTCCTGCTTGACAGCGGCTCAGCGGCGCCCCCCGAAGTGGTGGGCGGAGGGCATGGCGCTGCGGACCTCGGCCTCGCCGGCGACCGTGCGGGCGAGCGGCCCGAGCGAGACGAGCTCGGAGACGACGACGTTCCTGTTGCGCTCCACGCGCTCGAAGCGGCCGCGGGCGAGCAGGAGCGGCTCCCCGCGCACGACCGCGCGGTAGCGGTCGTAGACGGGCGGCGGGACGACGAGGTTCACCTGGCCGTGCTCGTCCTCGATGAGCATGAAGACGACGCCCGAGGCCGTCGCCGGTCGCTGCCGGGCGACGACGAGGCCCGCGACGGCGACCCGGGCTCCGTGCGGGGCCGACTCGAGGTCGGGGCTCGCCAGCACCTCCCCGGGCAGGTGGGGACGCAGGAGCTCGAGCGGATGCGTGCCCACGGAGACGCTCGTCAGGCGGTAGTCGGCGAGCATGCGCTCCCACGGCGTCTGTTCGGCCAGGTCGGGGATCTCGCTGGTCGGCTCGAGCGGGAGCGCCAGCTGCCTCGCTGCGCCGCCCTCGCCCGCGCTCGCCGAGCGGGGGGCGAGGCCCAGGCGCCAGAGAAGCTGTCTGCGGGGCCAGCCGAAGGAGTCACAGGCGCCGCTCGCCACGAGAGCCTCCAGCGCCGGGCGCTCGAGCGGCGCCCGGCGGGCGAGGTTGGAGACGCTCCCGAACGCCCCACCCGCCTCGCGCTCGGCGACGAGCGCCTTCGCCGGCCCCTCGCCGACGCCCTTGACGTAGCCGAGGCCGACGCGGACGGCATCACCCTCGAGCAGACACGTCGCGCCGCTTCGGTTCACGTCCGGCGAACGCACGTCGACGCCGCGCCGCTGCGCGTCCCGGACGAGGCTCGCGGGCGGGTAGAAGCCCATCGGCTGCGCGTTCAGGAGCGCGCAGAGAAACTCCTCCGGATAGTGGTGGCGCAGCCACGCCGACTGGTAGGCGAGCAGCGCGAACGCGGCCGCGTGCGACTTCGGGAAGCCGAACGAGGCGAAGCCGGTGAGCTTCGAGAAGACGAGCTCGGCGGTCTCGCGGTCGGCGCCGCTTCGGAGCGCGCCCTCGACGAACCGGCGGCGGTGCGCCTCGAGCGCCTCCAGGCTGCGCTTGCGGCTCATCGCGCGCCGGAGTCCCTCGGCCTCCCCGACGCTGAAGCCGGCGAGGGCGACGGCGACGTCGAGCACCTGCTCCTGGAAGATGATGGCGCCGAGCGTCTCCCGCAGCGGCCCGGCGAGCGACGGATGGTCGTAGGGCGGCTCGTAGGACGGGTCCTCGCGCAGGCGCTGGCGCCGCTCGACGTAGGGGTGCACGGCCTTCCCCTGGATCGGCCCAGGGCGCACGAGCGCCACCTGGACGGTGAGGTCGTCGAGGTTCTCCGGCCGGGTGCGCAGGAGGCTCTGCATCTGCGCGCGGCTCTCGATCTGGAAGAGGCCGACGGTGTCCGCGTCCTGGATCTCCCGGTAGACGCCGGGATCGTCCAGCGGGATGCGGGAGAGGTCGATCGGCTTCCCGCGCAGGAGCGCGATCTGCTCGACGCACTCCTCGACCGCCGAGAGCATGCCGAGCCCGAGCAGGTCGATCTTGAGGAAGCCGGCGTCGGCGCAGGAATCCTTGTCCCACTGGCAGGTCTGTCGGCCCTCCATCGCGGCCGGCTCGACGGGGACGAGCTCGACGAGCGGCCGGGAGGAGATGACCATGCCGCCCGGGTGCTGGGAGAGGTGGCGGGGCAGGCCGGCGATCTCCCCGCAGAGCTCGCAGAAGGCGCGCCAGCGCGGCGAGGCGAGGCGGGCCTCCGCACCGGCGACGAGCTCCATCTCCTCCCCCACCCGGCGCGCATTCCAGCCGTCGGAGACGCGGGCGAGCCGCTCGAGCTCGGCCTGCGGGAGCCCGAGCGCCTTGCCGACGTCGCGGATCGCGCCGCGGGAGCGGTAGGTGGAGAAGCTCGCCACGAGCGCCGAGTGCTCGCGCCCGTAACGCTCGGTGACGGCGACGATCAGCTCTTCCCGGATGTCACGCGGGAAGTCGAGGTCGATGTCCGGGACGGAAGAAAGCTCGCGGTTGAGGAAGCGGCCGAGCGCGAGGCCGGCGACGACCGGGTCGACGTGCGAGAGCCCGGTCAGGTAGCAGACGATCGAGCCGACCGAGCTGCCGCGGCCGCGTCCGGGCGGGAGCAGGTGACGCGGCGAGCCGGGCCCGCGGACGCGGGCGGCGACCTCGCGGGCGAGGTCGAGCACCTCCCAGTGGAGGAGGAAGAAACCGGAGAGCCCGAGCTCGGCGATGAGCACGAGCTCCTCGCGCAGGCGCTCGTCGGCCCGCGTCCGGAGGGCGTGCGGCGCGTGCCGGTAGCGTTCCTCGAAGGCGCGCCGGCAGACCTGCTCGAGCTGGGCGTCGGCCGGCGTCGGCCCATCGGAGAAGTCCGGGTAGCGGTAGCCCAGCTCGTCCGTGAGGTCGAACGCGAGCCGCTCGGCCAGCTCGGCGCTCGCGCGGACGGCCTCGAGGTCGTCGGGGAAGCGGGCGGCGACGTCGGCCGGGGCCAGCAGGACGCTCTCGCCGTTCCCGCGCCGCTCGGCCTCGCAGCCTTCGAGCGAGGTGCGGTTGCGGATCGCCACGAGCACGTCCTGGAGCCGCGTCCGGCGAGGGTGGTGGGCGTGGACGTCCCCGGTGGCGACCGTGCGGACGCCCAGCGTCTCCGCGAGCGAGCGGAGCGCCGCGTTGCGGCGGGCGTCGCCGCGCTCGTAGGGCCGCTGCAGCTCGACGTAGAAGCGGTCGCGCCCGAAAGCGCGGGCGAGTCGCGCGGCGGCGTTCGGGTCGCGGACCGCGAGGCCGTGGCGGGCGCAGCCGGAGAGGCAGACGAGCCCCTCGCTCCGCTCCTCGAGCAGGGTCTGGTCTAGCCGCGGGTGCAGGCGCTCGCCGGCGTGCGCGGCGGTGAGGAGCCGGCAGAGATTCGCGTACCCGCGAGTCGTCTCGACGAGGAGCGTGACGTGGGCGCCGTCCGCGAGCGTGACCTCCGCCCCGGTGATCGGGCGCAGGCCGAGCGCCTTCGCGGCGTAGGCGAACTCGAGCGAGCCGTAGACCCCGTCGTGGTCGGTGAGCGCGAGCGCCTCGTACCCGAGCTCGACCGCGCGCGCGGCGAGCTCCTCCGGCTGCGAGGCCCCGTCGAGGAAGGAGTAGGCCGAGTGGGCGTGGAGCTCGACGTATTCCGGCACGATCAGGTCACGCTTCCGGCACGGTCCGTGCACCACGGGTGCGAATTTCGGCTGTACGCTCGAAAGCGGGTGGTGGGCCGGGGTGCCCCAAGAAAAGAAGGTGGATCCGAGCAATCACGAGGAGCCGCCCGTCTAGGCGCTCTGGCGGTACCACCGACCGCTTACCTCGTCGCGAAAGACGACGGCGTTCCGGCCTGTCTCGAGCACGACGTCGAAGTAGCTCCGCCGCACCGGCTCCTCCGTCCACCAACGGTCGTCCACGCGCCATTCGTCCCGCAGCACCTCGACGCGGACGCCGCCGACGGCCGCCGGCACGCCGTCCTCGCAGGCGACGGCGGCCACCCGCGGCTCGTTCAGTCGTCGCGCGGAACGAGGATGGCCCGGCTCTCCGGGATGCGCGACCACGGCGCGACCTCCACGACGGTGCAGACCGCGTCCATCCCGACGGCCGCCCGCACCTGCCGGAGCCCCTCGCGCAGGCGCTCCCGCAGGCGGGTGCCGCGGGGACGGACGAGCTCGGCCTGCGTCCCGACCGACTCCGTCAGCTCCCCCAGCTCGAGCCGGAGCTCCGCCGTGGGCGCGGGCAGCTCCGCGAGCCTGGGTGCGAGCGCGAGCCGAAGGCGGTCGGGCTCCGCCGTCGGCTCGCGCAGCGTGAGCGAGCTCCGCCAGGATCCTCCCCCGACGAGCCGCGCCGAGAGGGCGAGCTGACGAGGGGCCCGGCCGGCTCGCTCCGGGCGGGCGAGCAGGCGCTCGACGAGCACCGCCAGTGCCCGCGCCAGCGTGAGCTCGTTCGCCACCGGCTCCGGGAACGCGAGCGTCTCGGCGAGCTCGGCGGGCGGGCGGCGCGGGCGGACGGCGGCGTCGCCCTCCCCCAGGGCGAGCCGCCGCGCCTCCGCGCCGTCCGCGCCGAGCCGATCGGCGACGGCGGCTCCGGGGAGGCGTGCCAGCTCCCCCAGGCGCTTGACGCCGAGCTCCGAGAGCTCCGCTCTCCGCTCCTGCGAGAGCGGCAGCAGGTGGAGCGGAAGCGGCTCGAGGAAGAGGCGCTCCTCCCCGTCGTCGATCACGACCGGGAGGCCGGGAGGCGCCACGCTCGCCGCCGCGAGCGCGGCGAAGCGCCGGGAGGCCGCCCCCACACGGGCTCCCCACTCCTCCCCGACCGCGTCGAGCGCCCGGCGGAGCGCCTCCTCCAGGCCGCCCGCGAGCCGCTCCAGCCCCCGCGTCTCGAAGTAGGCGCACCCCGTCCCGTCGGGCTCCACCGCGAAGCCCGCCTCCTCGAGCCGGCGCAGGAGCGCCTCCCACGCCTCCTCCACCCCGGCCGGGTCCTGCTCCACGAGCTCGAGCTCGGGGCAGGTGGCGAGCGCCTCGGAGAGCCGCATGCCCGGCCGGATGCCCGCCTCCGCGGCCGCGCGGGTACAGGAGCCGAGCAGCGGCTCCTCCCCCGGCGCCGGCGCGAGCGCCACGGGCCCGCCTGCCAGGTCCGCCCGCCGGAGCAGCGGCACCCTGAGCGCGATGGCCGGGATGGAGAGACAGGCGATCATGGGAACAGGTGTTCTACACGAACATCCGTTCTCCTGTCAAGGGGTTGAAGAGCCCCCGGCATGTTTCGAGGCGGCGGCTCCGGGTACCGGACGGTGCGTCGTGGCCAAGCTCGTCTACCGTCCGTTCGGCCTCCTCTTCAGCGTGCTCGGCGCCGTTCTGGCAGGGATGCTCTTCAAGCAGGTCTGGAAGCGGGTCTCCGGCA
>DATHVD010000027.1:0-64400 GCA_035461525.1 Gaiellaceae bacterium | reverse complement strand
TCGTCGCCGACCGCGGCGCCGGCGAGGTTCGCGGCGACGCGGAAGAGGGGGTAGGTGGGGTCCTCCGCGATCGCCACGCGGTCTCCCGGGCCCGCGAAGGCACGCGCGCAGAGGAGGATGAGGTCGTCGGCTCCCGCGCCGAGGACGACGTTCTCGGGCTCGACGCCCGCGTAGCGCGCGACCGCCGCCGTCAGGGCCGTGTAGCCGCCGTGGGGGTAGTTCTGCACGTCGGCGAGCGCGGAAGCGAGCGCTCCGGGGCGCGAGGACGGCAGCGGCCACGCGGGCACGTTCCCGTCGAAGCGGACGATCTCGACCGGGTCGAGCCCGGTGCGGGCGGCGAGCTCCTCCGTCGAGGGCGCCCACGCGTAGGGCGCGAGCTCGACCGGCAGCGCCCTCACCGGCGGACCGCCTCGGCATGCGCGGGCATGCCCTCCACCGCCGCGAGCGCCTCGACCACGGGGCGCACGCCCGCGAGGCCCTCCGGCGTGAGCCGCTGCACCGTCACGGGCTTGAGGAATGTCTCGAGGCCGAGACCGCCGACGGCGCGGGCGCGTCCGCCGGTGGGGAGGACGTGGTTGCCCCCCGTCGCGTAGTCCCCGGCCGCGACCGGCGACCAGCGCCCGACGAAGACCGCGCCGGCGTTGCGCACGCGCGGTGCCAGCCGCTCGGCCTCCTCGCCGAGGAGGACGAGGTGCTCGGGGGCGAGCTCCTCGACGCGGGCGAGCGCCCCCTCGAGGTCGCCGTCCGCCTCGACGAGCCGGCAGACGGCGTCGGGGCCGTGCTCGCGCTGGGCGGCCAGCTCCAGCTCGGCGACGGCGAGGTCGGCGCCCGCCGAGGCCAGCACCACGACCTCGGACGGGCCGGCGGGCAGGTCGACGGCGACGTCGCGGGAGACGATCAGCTTCGCCTCGTTCACGAACGCGTTCCCCGGGCCGACGATCTTGTCCACCGCCGGAATCGTCTCGGTGCCGTAGGCGAGCGCGGCGATCGCCTGCGGGCCGCCCACGGCGAGCACGTCGCCGAGCCCGAGGAGCTCGGCGGCCCGGGCGACGAGCCCCGCGCCGGCCGGCGGCGTGACGACCGCGATCCGCTCGACGCCGGCCACCTGGGCGGGGACGGCGCACATCACGAGCGTCGACACGAGCCGGCGCGGCACGTAGATCCCCACCGAGCGCAGCGGTCTCCAGCGGCGCTCGAGGACGACGCCGGGCGCGATCTCGGCGGAGACGTCGGCCGGATGCTGGCGCTCGTGCCAGCGGCGCACGGCGTCGGCGAGGGCGCGCAGCGCCTCCTCCGGCACCTCGCCGGCAGGCTCCGCCTGCGCGGGCTCGACACCGTCGAAGCGGAGCGACCAATCCGCGAGCGCGGCGTCTCCACGCTCGCGCACGTCGGCGACGATCCCGGCGACGTCGGTCACGGGAGCATCCGCTCGACGGGGACGAGGAGGATGGAGCTCGCGCCGGCGGCTTCGAGTCGGGGGAGGAGGAGCCAGACGTCCGCGGCCGGGACGAGCGCGTGCACGGCGACCATGCCGGGATCGGCGAGGGGGATCACGCTCGGCGCGCCCGAGCCGGGGACGAGGGCGCAGATCTCGGCGAGAGCGCTCTCGGGCGCGTTCAGCATCAGGTAGCGTGCCTCGCGGGCGGCGACGACGCTGCGCAGGATCGGCGCGAGGCGGAGAGAGGCGTCGTCGGGCTCCTCGGCGGCGACGAGCACGGCCTCGGAGTGGAAGAGGCTCCCGAGGGAGCGGAGGCCGTTCGTCCGCAGCGTGTTTCCGCTCGAGACGAGGTCGACGATCGCGTCGGCCAGGCCGAGCCGCGGCGCGACCTCGACGGAGCCGGTGACGTCCACGAGCTCGACCTCGATGCCGCGCTCGGAGAGGAGGCGCCGGGCCAGGTGCGGGTACACGGTCGCCACCCGCAGCTCTGCGAGCGCGCCGAGATCCTCCACGGGCGACTCCTCGGGCACGGCCGCCTCGAGCGTGCAGCCGCCGAACCCGAGCCGCAGCAGCTCGGTCACGCGCGCGCCGCGCTCGGCGACGAGGTCGGCCCCGGTGATGCCGCAGTCGACGACGCCGTCCTGCACGTACTCAGGGATGTCGGCCGCGCGCACGAGCAGCACCTCCACCGGCGCGTTCCGGCAGGGGAAGGCGAGCGCGCGCTCCCCGGGCGCCTCCGGGCCGAGACCTGCGTCCTCCAGCAGCGCCACCGCCGGCTCGCGCAGGCGCCCCTTGGCGGGAACGGCGATCTTCAGGCGGCCGGTGAGGGGCTCGGCCGCCGGTCCAGCGCCCGCCGGTAGCCGCCCTCCCCGTAGCGGAGCCAGTGCGCCACGCGAGTCACCGTCGTCGTCGACGCCCCCGTTCGCCGCGCGATCTCCTGGTAGGGGAGCCCCTGGTCGACGAGCTTCGCCACCTCCCAGCGATGCGACATCGCCTGCAGCTCGCTCAGCGTGCAGAGGTCGCGGAGGAAGCTCTCCACCTCCGGGCGCGACTCGAGGCTCAGGATCGCCTCGAAGAGGTCGTCCATCGCGGGCGTTCGCCATGGGTGTGATTGCTCGGCCATCGGGAGCAGCATAGTATCACGTTAACATGGCAGTACGCGAGCGCTTCCAGGTCGTGCCCGCGGTGGACCTCGTCGGCGAGGAGGCCGTGCGCCTGCGGCAGGGAGAGTTCGCCAGCGTAGTCGCGCATGCCGGCGACCCGGGCGAGCTCGTCGCCCGCTGGGCCGCCGCCCGCCCGCCACTCGTGCACGTCGTCGACCTGGACGGCGCGCGGTCGGGGCGCGTGCGCCCCGAACTGATTCGCCGCCTCGCGGAGATAGCCGCGCCCGTGCCCGTCCAGGCCTCCGGCGGGATCCGCTCGCTCGCCGACGCCGAGGCGCTGCTCGACGCGGGGGCGGCGCGGGTCGTCGCCGGCACCGCGACGCTGTCCTCGCCCGGGGCGCTCGCCGAGCTCGTCGAGGCGCTCGGCGAGCGCCTCGTCGTGGCCGTCGACGCGCGGGGAGGAAAGGTCGCCGTCGCCGGCTGGACGGAGGAGGCGGACGTCGGGCCCGAGGACTTCGCCGCGCGCTGCGCGGCGGCGGGCGTCGCCCGGCTCCTCTGCACGGCGATCGACCGCGACGGGACGATGGGCGGGCCGGACCTCGGGCTGCTCGAGCGGGTGCGCGACAGCTCGGGGCTCCCCATCCTCGCCGCGGGCGGGATCCGCTCCGAGGCCGATCTCGACGCCCTGGCCGCGTCGGGCCTGGAGGGAGCGGTCGTCGGGCGGGCCCTCCTCGAGGGCGCGATCCGGCTCTAGCCCCGGGCCGCGACCGGCGCGTCGAGCGCGGCCCGGAGCGAGGCGACGTACTCCCCGAGGGCGCCGCCGCCGCCCTCGTCCGCGACCTGGACGGCGCGGCTCCCCACGACGACGCCGTCGGCGAGGGCCGCGGCGGCGGCCGCCTGCTCCGGCGTCGAGATCCCGAAGCCGGCGAGGAGCGGGACGTCCGTGACCGCCCGCGCGCGCTCGACGAGTCCCGCGAGCTGGTCGGAGACGCCCTCGCGCGCTCCGGTCGTCCCCGTCAACGCCACGAGGTAGAGCCAGCCGTCGGTGCGCTCGGCGGCTCGGCGGATGCGCTCGTCCGGCGAGGTCGGCGCGACGAGCAGCACGCGCGGGATCGCCGGAGCGGCCTCGAGGGGAAGGTCGGCGACGATCAGGCTCGTCGCTCCCGCGGCGGCCGCGTCCTCCCAGAAGCGCTCGTAGCCGTACGCCTCCAGGATCGAGGCGTAGGTCATGGGCACGAGCGGCACGTCCGGGCCGACCCGGCGGCGGGTCTCGGTCAGGCACTCGAGGCACTCGCGCGTGCGCATCCCACGGCCGAGCGCGCGCTCGCCCGCGAGCCTGATCACGGGCCCGTCTGCGAGCGGGTCGGAGAAGGGGAAGCCGATCTCGAGGAGGTCGGCGCCGCCGGCCACGGCGGCCTCCGCGAGCTCCGGCGTCTCGGGGAACGCCATCAGGTAGATCGAGAGGCGCTTCGCGCTCATCGCGAGAGGACGACGGCGAGGTCCTTGTCCCCGCGCCCGGAGAGGCAGACGACGATGAGCTCCGCGTCGAGCTCGACCGCTCGGGCGAGGGCGTGCGCCGGCTCGAGGGCCGGGATGATGCCCTCCCGCTCGGCGAGCAGGTGAAACGCGGCGAGGGCCTCCTCGTCGGTCGCCGGCAGGTACTCGGCGCGGCCCGAGTCGCGCAGGTGGGCGTGCTCGGGGCCGACGCCGGGGTAGTCGAGGCCGGCGGAGATCGAATGCGCGTCGGCGATCTGGCCGTCGTCGTCCGCGAGGATCGACGAGCGCGCGCCGTGGAGAACGCCCGGCCGGCCCGTGCCGAGGCTGGCGGCGCCCGCGGCCTCGATCCCGACGAGGCGCACGTCCTCGTCTTCGAGGAAGCCCGCGAAGATCCCGATCGCGTTCGAGCCGCCGCCGACGCAGGCGACGACCGCGTCGGGAAGGCGGCCCTCGGCGGCGAGGACCTGCGCGCGGGCCTCGCGGCCGATCACGGACTGGAGGTCGCGCACGAGCGCGGGGTACGGGTGCGGGCCGACGCAGGAGCCGATCAGATAGTGCGTCGTCACGACGTTCGTGATCCAGTCGCGGATCGCCTCGCTCGTCGCCTCCTTCAGCGTGCGCGTCCCGAATTCGACGGCTCGGACCTCGGCGCCGAGGAGGCCCATGCGCTCGACGTTCGGCTTCTGGCGCTCCATGTCCTCGGCGCCCATGTAGACGACGCATTCGAGCCCGAAGCGCGCGCAGACGGTGGCGGCGGCGACCCCGTGCTGCCCGGCGCCCGTCTCGGCGACGATGCGGCGCTTGCCGAGACGGACGGCGACGAGCGCCTGGCCGAGGGCGTTGTTGATCTTGTGGGCGCCGGTGTGGCAGAGGTCTTCGCGCTTCAGCCAGATGCGGCGGTCGCCGCCGCGCCGCTCGGCGAGGTAGAGGGGCGTCGGCCGGCCGACGTACGTCTCCTGCAGGCCCGCGAGCTCCGCCAGGAAGGAAGGGTCGTCGCGGATCTCGGCCCAGCCCCGCTCGAGCTCCTCGAGCGCCGGCATCAACGTCTCGGGGACGTACCTGCCTCCGTAGCCGCCGAAGGCGCCGCGCTCTGCGAGGCTCACGAGCGCACCGCCTCGCGGGAGCGTACCGCCTCGACGAACGCGCGGACGCGCTCATGGTCCTTCGCGCCGGGTGCGGACTCGAGGCTCCGGCTCGCGTCGACCGCCCACGGCGAGACGGCGGCGACGGCGGCGCCGACGTTCTCCGGCCCGAGGCCTCCCGCGAGCATCACCCGCCCCGGCACTCCGGACGCCCGCTCCCAGTGGCGCTCGTCCTCGCCCAGCCAGGGGAGGTCGACAACCGATGCGACCACGTCGCCGTCGCGCAGGAGGACGCCGCCGCGGGCCCGGTGCCCCTCCTCCTCCGGGTAGAGCTGGATCAGGTGCGTGCCGACGTCTTCGGTTTCGCCGACGAAGACGGCGACGGAGAGCATCGAGTCGGGAACCGGGAGCGGCGCCTCCGCCCGGCGCGGGCTCTCGGCGAGGACGAACCCGGCCATGTCGGCGCCGGCCTCGGCCGCGGCGGCCACGTCCTCCTCGCGCGTGAGCCCGCAGACCTTGACGAGCGGACGCGCGATGAGGTCGGCGAGCGTCGCCGCGGGGTCGGGCGCCCGCATGAGCGCGGAGCCGACGAGGACGGCGTCGGCGCCGGCGAGCTCGGCCTCGGCAGCCTGGGCGCGGTTCCCGATCGCGCTCTCCGCGACGATCACGTGCTCCCGTGGCGCGCGCGCGACGAGCTCGAGCTGCGCGGCGCGGTCGATGGCGAAGGTGGCGAGGTCGCGGGCGTTGAGCCCGATCACGTCCGCGCCGAGCGCGACGGCGCGCTCGAGCTCCTCCTCGTCGTGCGCCTCGACGAGCAGGTCGAGGCCGAGCGTGCGTCCGCCGTCGAGCATGAGGCGGGCGTGCTCGTCGTCGAGGTCGCGCAGGAGCAGCAGCGCCGCGTCGGCGCCCGAGATCCGGCACTGGAGGAGGTCGCCCTGGTCGCGGAAGAACCCCTTGGCGAGGAGCGGGGCTTCCGTCGCGGCGCGGGCGGCCTGCAGGTCCGCGAGGGAGCCGCCGAAGCGCTCGTCGACGAGGATCGAGACCGCCGCCGCTCCGCTCTCGGCGAACGCCTGCGCGAGCGTCGCAGCGTCCGCGTCCGGGCGGAGGTCGCCCGCCGACGGCGACCGCCGCTTCACCTCGGCAATCGCCCTGAGCCCGGGTGCGGCGAGTGCGTCGCGGAAGCGCCCCATCAGCGCGCCCTCCTGTCCCCGGAGCCCACGGCCGGGGTCTGACCCAGGCCGCGGCCGCAGCGGACGGCGTTCTCGTCCGGAAGCTGTGGAAACAGAATCGGCCGTGCCCGCGGGTGAAAGCGGCCTGGGAAGCGGGGACGGCTGTCCACAGACGTCCTCATCGGCTGGGGGAAGGGGTCAGACCCTGGGGCGTGGCTCATGGGGACATGGCCTCCGTCTGCGTGAAGGCGACGAGCGCTTCCAGGCGCTCGGCGGCGGCGCCGGAATCGACGGCCTCGGCTGCGGCGGCGTACCCCTCGGCGAGGTCGGCGGCGCGGCCGGCGGCGGCGATGGCGCCGGCGGCGTTCAGGAGGACGGCCTCGCGCTTCGGGCCCGGCGCGCCCGCGAAGATCTCGTGCACGGCGGCGGCGTTCTCCTCCGGCGTCCCGCCCGCGAGGTCGACGGTCGAGCAGCGCGGGACGCCGAGGTCCAGCGGGTCGATGTCCCGCCGCTCGACGCGCCCCTCGACGACCTCGCAGACGAGGTTCGGGCCGGCCGGGGAGAGCTCGTCGATCCCGCCGGCGCCGTGGACGACGAAGGCGCGGCGCGCGCCGAGGCCGGCCAGGACGGAGGCGATCGTCTCCACCAGCTCCGGAGCGTAGACGCCGACCACCTGCGCCCGCGCGCCGGCGGGATTCGTCAGCGGCCCGAGGACGTTGAAGACGGTGCGCGTCGCGAGCTCTCGCCGAACCGGCGCAGCGTGGCGCATGGCCGGGTGGTGGAAGGGGGCGAAGAGGAACCCGAACCCGAGCTCGTCGATCGACTGCTCGATGCGAGGCGGCGGAAGCTCGAGCCGGAACCCGAGCGCCTCCAGGACGTCGGCGGAGCCCGAGGCCGACGAGACGGCCCGGTTCCCGTGCTTCGCCACGGCGGCGCCGGCGGCAGCGGCGACGAGGGCCGCCGCCGTCGAGATGTTGAACGTCCGTGCCCCGTCGCCGCCGGTCCCGGCCGTGTCGACGAGATCCTCGCGCTGCGGCCGTACGCTGACGACGTGGTCGCGCATGGCCTCTGCGCACCCCGCGATCTCGTCGGCCGTCTCGCCCTTCAGGCGCAGCGCGACGAGGAATCCGCCCATCTGGGCCGGAGTCGTCTCGCCGCTCATGATCAGGTTCATGACCGAGCGCGCTTCGGCGCGCGTGAGGCTTTCGCCTTCGAGCAGGCGCGAGAGCGCCTCTTGGATCGTCATCGCCGTCCCTCGAGGAAATTGCGGCCGAGCGCCGGACCCGCCGGCGTGAGCACGGACTCGGGGTGGAACTGGATGCCGACCACCGGGTACTCGCGGTGCCGGACGGCCATCACCTCTCCGTCGTCGGCGGTGGCGCACACCTCGAGCGCCTCGGGGATGCGGGTCGCCGCGAGCGAGTGGTAGCGCCCGCCCTCGAGGGGATCCGGAAGCCCCTCGAAGACCCCCTGCCCGTCATGCGAGACCGAGCTCGCCTTCCCGTGCAGGAGCCGCTGCGCCGCGCCCACCTCGCCGCCGAACGCCTCGACGATCGCCTGATGCCCGAGGCAGACGCCGAGCGTGGGGACGCGCGGCCCCAGTCGGCGGACGATCTCCACCGAGGCTCCCGCGTCGGCGGGCCGGCCCGGCCCCGGAGAGATGACCAGGTGGCTCGGCGCCATCCTCTCGGCCCCGTCCGCGTCGATCGCGTCGTTGCGCAGGACGGTCACCTCGGCGCTCAACTCCTCGAAGAGATGGGCCAGGTTGTAGGTGAAGCTGTCGTAGTTGTCGACGAGGAGGATCATCGTGGCGGCGCCCCACCATTCTGCTCCGCGTCGGCGAGCGCCGCCTCCAGGGCTGCGAGCTTGCGCAGGCACTCCTCGTGCTCCGCGGCCGGGTCCGAGTCGGCGACGATCCCTGCGCCGGCCTGCAGGCGGGCGACCCCGTCCGCGAGGACGACCGTCCGGATGGCGATGCACGTGTCCAGCGCGCCGCCGGGGAGGGCGTACCCGACCGCCCCGGCGTACGGCCCACGCCGGTAGCCCTCGAGCTCGGAGATGATCTGCATCGCCCGCACCTTCGGAGCGCCCGAGACGGTACCGGCCGGGAAGCAGGCCCGTAGGAGGTCGAAGGCGGTGCGCTCCGGCCGCAGCTCGCCCGCCACCTCCGACACGAGGTGCGTCACGTGCGAGTACCGCTCCGCCTCGAGGAAGCGCACCACGCCGACCGTCCCGGGCAGACATACGCGGGAGAGGTCGTTACGGCCGAGGTCGACGAGCATTATGTGCTCGGCGCGATCCTTCTCGGAGGCGAGCAGGTGCTCCGCGTCGCCCTCACCCGCGGTCGTGGTGCCGGCGATGGGGTTGAGCGACGCACGCGTCCCCTCGAGCTTCACGAGCGTCTCGGGCGAGGAGCCGACCAGCGCGACGCCGTCCAGCTCGAGGAGGAAGTGGTACGGCGAGGGGTTGATGCGGCGCAACGACCGGTAGAGCGCGAGCGCCGAGGCGCCGGTCGGCCGCTCGGCCCGCTGGGAGAGGACGACCTGGAACGCGTCGCCGGCGCGGATGTGCTCCTTCGCGCGGCGGACTCCGGCCTCGTACGCCTCCCGACCGGGAGAGCGTCTTGTCGGACCCCCGCCGGCGGGGTCGCCCGGCCCCTGGTCCACGGGATGCTTCAGGCGGAGCGCGATCGCGGCCGGGTCGCCGGCGAGCACCTCGGCCACGCCGGCGCCGTGGTCGAAGCGGACGAGCGTGTCGGCGACGACGAAGCGGCTCTCGGGCAAACCCGGCCCCTCCAGCGGGAGCGGGACGGTCGGCTCCAGGGTGGCGACGTGGTCGTAGCCCAGGTAGCCGACCACGGGCCGCCCGGCGGCGACCTCGCTCTCGGCCTCCGCGAACTCGACCAGGCGCGATCCCGCCCCGAGGAGGCTGTGGCGTCCCAGCCGCCCCTTCTCGACCGACTCGAGCAGGAACCCGGCGCGCGCGCCCTCGCGGAGGCGGAGGTACGCCGCGAGGGGCGTGATCAGGTCGGCGTGGATGTCGGGTGCGATCGTCACTCGGGTTGCGGTGTCGCGGCAGAACGACGAGACCTGGCGGAGAGGTCTCGAGCGAAGCGGGCTGTTTCGGGCGCCGGCTAGGCGGCCACGCTCCCGCTCCGCTCGCGGCGCCAGGCCCACCGGCTGCGGACGGGAGTCGTCATCTGCGGCGGAGCGTAGGCGAGCGCCGAGGCGTGCGTCAAGGCTCGACCTCCGCCGGGGAGGGTCGGCGCGGGTGCGCGCCTCGCCGTGGACGGCGGCCGCGACCCGCTCGCTCCCCTGGATGCGGCCGTCCACGCGAGCCGACGGACGCCCGTGACAACTCGTCACGCTCCGGTCACGCTTCCGGCTCGATGCGCGACACACGCGCGCGTCCATTCTCGTTAGCGTGAGAAACAGGGGGTTGCGGGCCGGAGGCCCGGGGGAAACGGTTTCTCGCGCGGGAAACCATGCAGCGGCCAGCGAGGCCGACCTTCGCGCATCCGTCCGGCCGGCGATAATCGACCCTATGGATCCGCATCCGATCCGGCTCGTCGTCTCGGACGATCTCGCGCGGTCCCGGCTCACCGTCTTCTTCCGCCTCCTCCTCGCGATCCCGCACTTCATCTGGCTCGTGCTCTGGGGGATCGCGGTCTTCGTCGTCGTGATCGTGAGCTGGTTCGCGGCGCTCTTCACCGGGCGCGTTCCCGGCGGGCTCCACGGCTTCATGGCCGCCTACGTCCGCTATCAGACCCACGTGTACGCGTATCTCTTCCTCGCCGCGAACCCGTACCCCGGCTTGACCGGCGAGCCGGGCAGCTACCCGATCGACCTCGAGATCGACGGGCCTGCCCGGCAGAACCGCTGGAAGACCGCCTTCCGCGCCATCCTCGCAACGCCATCGTTGGCCCTCGCGGCCGTGCTCGCGAGCTTCGGGCTCGGCGGGTCGTTCCGACAGACCGAGAGCGGGACGGCCGAGACCGCGGCCTACACCCTCGCTCCCAGCGTCCTGGTGGTGGTCGCGATCCTCGGCTGGTTCGTGTGCCTCGCCCTCGCGCGGATGCCGCTCGGCTTCCGCGACCTCGGCGCGTACGGCCTCCGCTACGGCGGCCAGACCTGGGGCTACGGGCTTCTCCTCACGGACCGCTATCCGAACGCCGACCCGGCCCTGCCGGCGGCCACGCAGCCGACCCCGGTGAAGCCGATCCGCCTCCGAACCGAGGGTGAGCTCGCGCGCTCGCGCCTGACCGTCTTCTTTCGCCTCCTGCTCGCGTTCCCCCACTTCGTCTGGCTGGCCCTTTGGGGCGTGGTGCTCCTCTTCGCGCTCGTCGCCGGCTGGATCGCGGCGCTCGCGTCCGGCCGGCTGCCGGACGCGCTCCATCGCTTCATCGCCGCGTACGTCCGCTACTCGATCCATGTGACAGCCTTCCTCACCCTCGTCGGGAACCCGTTTCCCGGTTTCGCGGGCGCGGCCGGCTCCTATCCCGTCGACGTCGAGATCGACCCGCCGGCGCCCCAGTCTCGCGCGAAGACGTTCTTCCGCCTCTTCCTCGCGCTGCCCGCGCTCGTCGTCTCCGGCGCGCTCTCCGCGCCGCTCTACCTCGTCGCCGTCTTCGGCTGGTTCGTGAGCCTGATCCTCGGCCGCATGCCGGAGAGCCTGCGGAACCTCGGCGCCTTCGTGCTCCGCTACGACGCGCAGACCTACGCCTACCTTTTCCTCCTCACCGACAGCTACCCGTTCGCCGGGCCGGCCGAGTACGAGGAGCCGGAGCCCGAGCCGGAGCCGGAGCCCGGCTTCGCATGGCCCGAGGCGCCACCCTCGCCCTCGTTCTAGCCGCGGCGGCGCTCGTGGCCGCCTGGGCTCTGGCGGCGCCGTACCTGCTGGAGACGGCGGTTCCCGACGGACTGAGCCTGCCCCAGGTCGCAGCGGCCGACGTCGTCTCGGCCGAAGAGCTCGCGGAGGCGCGCCGGTTCGAGCGCTTCCTGCGGACGAGCGCCCTCCTCTCCGTCGCCGCTCTCCTCCTCGTGTTCGGGCTCTACGCGCGGTACGGCATGAGCTTCGCCAAGCAGTCCGCCGCGGGTCGCATCGGCACGGGGATGTTGCTCGCCATGCTCGGGTTCGCCGTCTACTGGCTCGTGCAGATCCCGTTCGGGCTCGCCGATCTCTGGTGGCTGCGCCGTCACGAGATCTCGAACGTCGACTACCTCACCTGGCTCGTCGAGAGCTGGTTCGCCCTCGGCGGCGAGTTCCTCTTCGTCTGCCTGGCCGTGCTCATCGTGATGGGGCTCGCGCGCCCGCTCCCGCGGACCTGGTGGATCCCGGGCGGGGCGGTGTTCGTCGGCCTCGTCCTCCTCTTCACGTTCGTCTCGCCGTACCTCCTCCCGGGGCTGGACGATGCGCCCGCGGACGTGGTGGCCGAGGCACGGGGGCTCGCCGAGGAACAGGGCCTGCCCGAGGACATCCCGGTCAAGGTCGAGGACGTGAGCGAGTTCACGACGGCGCCGAACGCCTACGCCACCGGGCTCGGGCCCACGCGGGTCGTCGTCCTCTGGAACACGCTGCTGGCGAGCTTCGACGACGGCGAGGTGCGCGTCGTCGTCGCCCACGAGCTCGCCCACCACTCCCGCGACCACCTCTGGAAGCTCGTCGGCTGGTACGCGCTCTTCGCCTTTCCCGGCGTCTTCCTCATCGCTCTCGCGACGCGCCGTCGGGGCGGCATGGCCGAGCCCGCCGCCGTCCCTCTCGCCCTCTTCGTCCTCGTCGTGCTCCAGCTCGCAGCCCTGCCGCTCCAGAACGCGCTCTCCCGCGGCCTCGAGGCGGAGGCCGACTGGGTCGCGCTCGAGACGACGGAGGACCCGGAGGGAGCGCGCGGGCTCTTCGCCGGCTTCGCCACCGAGGCGCTCGTGGATCCCGACCCGCCCGACTGGGCGCATTTCCTCCTCGACTCGCACCCGACGCTCGTGGATCGCATCGCCATGGCCGAGGCCTGGCGCTCCCGCCGCGACGGGAGCCCGTAGGAGGCCGCCGGGAGGCTCCCGGCGCCTTGGTAGGCTGGCCTCGTGGCCCGCTCCGTCATCGTCTCGACCGCCCGGACGCCGTTCGGCAAGCTCGGCGGCGCGCTCGCTGCTCGCGAGGCGCCCGCCCTCGGCGCGCTCGCCATCCGCGGCGCGCTCGACCGCGTGGACGTGCGCGACGACGAGGTCGGCTACGTGATCATGGGCCACGTGCTCCAGGGCGGCGCCGGCCAGGCGCCCGCGCGCCAGGCCGCGATCGGCGCCGGCCTTCCCAAGGAGGTTCCCTCGGACACGATCAACAAGGTCTGTGCCTCCTCGATCCGGGCCGTCCAGATCGCCGACCAGATGATCCGCGCCGGCGACCACGACGTCGTCGTCGCGGGCGGCATGGAGTCGATGTCGAACGCGCCCTACATCCTCAAGAAGGCGCGCTTCGGCTACCGGCTCGGCGACGGCGCCGTGATCGACCTGATGCTCCACGACGGCCTCGTCTCGTCCTTCGATGGCATGCACATGGTCGAGCAGGCCTCCTTCGTCTCGCGCGAGCTCGGCATCAGCCGGGAGGAGCAGGACGCCTGGGCGCTTCGCTCCCACCAGCGCGCCGTGGCCGCCATCGACGAGGGCCGTTTCGCCGACGAGATCGTCGCCGTCGACGGCGTCGAAGCGGACGAAGCGCCGCGCCGGGACACGACGCTCGAGAAGCTCGCCGGCCTCAGGCCGGTCTTCGACCCCGAGGGGACGACCACGGCCGGGAACGCGCCCGGCGTCAACGATGGCGCCGGCGCGCTCGTGGTCACGAGCGAGGAGTTCGCGCAGGAGCGCGGGCTCGAGATCCTGGCGACGATCCTCTCGCAGGCCTACGTCGCCGACGAGTTCGCCTACCTCGCGCGCACGCCCGCCAAGGCGGGGGCGAGGGCGCTCGAGCGCGCGGGCAAGACGATCGACGAGGTCGAGCGCGTCGAGATCAACGAGGCCTTCGCGTCCGTCACGGTCAACTCCGTGAACATGCTCGGCGCCGACCCGGAGCGCGTGAACGTGAACGGCGGCGCGGTCGCCCTCGGCCACCCGATCGGCGCCTCCGGCGCGCGCATCCTCGGCACGATGGTGCACGAGCTCCGGCGCAACGGCGGCGGGCTCGGGCTCGCCGCGATCTGCTCCGGCGGCGGCCAGGGCGACGCGGTCCTGATCGAGGTGTAGCCGGCCCCGGGAACATTCCGGCCCGGGCGACGGTCTAGAGGACGGAATGGTTGCGCTCCTGCTCCTCCTTGCCGCGTTCCTCGCCGGCGCCTTTCTGCCCGCAGGCCCGCCCGAGGTCGACCAGGAGGCGGAGGTGCCCGCCGTCGTGCTCGTCTCGGAGGCGGGCCGGCAGGAGGGCGTGCAGGGGTCGGCCTGCGTCGGCGGCCCCGCCAGCGGCTACTGCATCGACGCCGCGGCTCCGGTCGAGCCCGAGGAGCTGAGCGTCGTCCGCCCGGGCGAGACGGTGGAGATCGCGCTCGAAGGCGAGCTCGACGGAACCGGCGTCCTCGTCGTGCGCGTCCTCGGCTGCGGGCAGGAGGCGGCCTCCGTGCCGCTCGAGAGCCCCGCGCCCTGGACCGTCGACCTCGAGCCCGGCGCGTACGCGCTCGAGGTCTTCTACGAGTTCGAGGGGGAGGGTCTCAGCGGCGACACGAGCGTCGCGCTCGGCCTGCTCGTCGACCGCGCGGAGCCCGCGGTGATCGTGCCGATCGATAGCACGGTTCGAGCCTGCCCCGACGGGTAGGACTCCCCGCGTGGTCACTCTGCCCTCGACCGCGGAGGCCGTTCCCGCCGCGCGCCGTCACGTGCGCGAGCTGGCGGCGTGCTTCACCGCGAACAGCCTCCTCACCGCCGCGAGCGCGATCGCGTTCCAGCTCCTCGTCGCCCTCATCCCGCTGACGTTCCTCGCGCTCGTCCTCATGGGCGCGTTCTCCGTCGAGGAGATCTGGCGCGACGACGTGGCGCCGTTCGTCCGCGAGCGCTTCACGATCACGACCGCGGTGGGCGTCAACCGCGCCGTCGAGCGGATGATGGCCGAGTACGCGCTCTTCTGGATCGTCGTGGCGGTCGCCCTCACGCTCTGGCAGGTCTCCGGCTCGGTGCGGGCCGCGATGGGCGCGCTCAACCGCATCTACGGGGTCGAGGAGGAGCGCCCGTTCGTCCGCCGCTTCGCGCTCTCGTTCGCCCTCGCCGCGGGCGTCGCCGCCTGCGTGCTCGGGGCGCTCTTCGCCGCTACGCTCGGTGGGCGCGTCATCCCCGGCCCCGTGCCGACGATCCTGGTCTCGGTCGTGACCTGGGGCCTCGCCCTCGTCCTCCTCTGGCTCGTGATCGCGATGATGATCCGCTTCGGGCCCGTGCGGGGCGGCGAGATCGGGCTCGTCAGCATCGGGTCGCTCCTCGTCATCGGCGGCTGGCTGGCCGCGACCCTCGCCTACGGCGTCTACGTGCGCTACGTCGTCGACTTCGAGAGCTCGTTCGGGATCGCGTCCGCGCTCTTCCTGCTCACCGGCTACCTCTACTACTCCTCGATCATCTTTCTCACCGGGGTGCAGGTCGACCAGCTCCGCCGGGACGGCGGCAGGATCGGGCGGGACGGGCGGCGGGCCGCGTAAGCTACCGCCCCATGCGCTTCGAGCGGGTCCTGGTCGTCGGCGCGGGGCAGATGGGCAGCGGGATCGCGCAGGTGATGGCCGCCTCCGGCCGGCGCGTCCTCCTCCACGATGCCGCCCCGGGCGCCGTCGAGAAGGGGCTCGCGGGCATGCGCAAGAGCCTCGAGCGCCTCGCCGCGAAGGGGGCGCCGCACGATCCCGAGGATGTGCTCGCGCGCGTCGAGCCGGCCGACGACCTCGCTTCCGCCGACCTGATGGTCGAAGCGGTGGTCGAGGACGCCGACGTGAAGCGGGAGATCTTCAGGCGGGCCGACGAGACGCTCCCGGCCGGGGCCGTGCTCGCGTCGAACACGTCCTCGATCCCGATCGCCACGCTCGCGGAGGTGACGGGGCGGCCCGAGCGCGTCGTCGGCATGCACTTCTTCAACCCCGTCCCCGTGATGGCGCTCGTCGAGATCGTTCGGGCCCCGGGGACCTCGGACGAGACGGTCGCCGAGATCGTCGCGCTCTCCGAGGAGCTCGGGAAGACCCCGGCTCGCGCGAACGACTTCCCCGGCTTCGTGTCGAACCGGATCCTCATGCCGTTCATCAACGAGGCCGTCCACGCTCTCGCGGACGGCGTCGCCGAGGCGGAGGCGATCGACACCATCGCCCGGCTCGGCTTCAACCACCCGCTCGGGCCGCTCGCGCTCGCCGACCTGATCGGGCTCGACACGTGCGTGTCGATCATGGAGGTTCTCGAGGACGGGCTCGGTGACCCCAGGTACGCGCCCTGTCCGCTCCTGCGCGAGCACGTGGCCGCGGGCCGGCTCGGACGCAAGAGCGGTCGCGGCTTTTTCGATTACTCTTGACAGAGAGGGGTCTCGGCGCCTCGCCACAAGAGGAGTGGTGCCGCATCCGTCCGAGTCAGGAGCCCGTACAGCTCGACGCCGCCATGCGCCTTCTCATCGTTGACGACGACCCGGCCCTGAGGGCACTCTTCCGTGCGACGTTCGACGTCGTCGACGTGGAGGTCGAGGAGGCCGAGAGCGGGGAGGCCGCGCTCGCCGCGATCGAGCGGGCGAGGCCCGACGCGGTGGTGCTCGACGTCCACATGCCCGGCATCGGCGGCGTCGAGCTCTGCCACCGGATCAAGGGCGACCTGCGCCTCGCAGGGTTGCCCGTCGTCCTCCTCTCGGGCGCCGACGCCGAAGGCGGCCGCGCGCTCGTCGAGGAGGCGGGAGCCGATGCCTTCGTGCTGAAGCCGTTCAGCCCGCTCGAGCTCCTCGACCTCGTCGAGCGGCTCGCCGGAGGCGGCGTCCTGCGCCGAAGCGTCCCGACAGAGGGCGTGGAGCCGGGGGACGAGCAGCTCCTTCTCTACGCACGGGATCTGCGCCGTCTGCTCGAGCTCGAGCGCGGGCAGCGGGTACTCCTGCATGATGCGTACGCGGAGACCGTCTCGGCGCTGGCGAGCGCGCTCGAGTCGAAGGACACGGGCACGCGCGCCCACTCCCAGCGCGTGCAGCGCTACGCGATCGAGCTCGCGCTGGCGGTGGGCCCCGAGCTGGCGGAGGACCCGGGCGCGGAGTACGGCTTCCTCCTCCACGACGTGGGCAAGATCGGGATCCCCGACCGCATCCTCCAGAAGCCGGGCCGCTGAACGAGGGCGAGGCGCGGCTGATGCGCACGCACACGCTGCTCGGTGAGCAGATGCTCGAGGGGGTCGGCTTTCTCCGCGGCGAGGGCCTCGGGATCGTGCGCTCGCACCACGAGCGCTGGGACGGGGCCGGCTACCCCGACGGCCGGGCCGGCACCGACATCCCGGTCGCCGCACGGGTCTTCGCCGTCGCGGACGCGCTCGACGCGATGACGAGCGACCGTCCCTACCGCCCCGCGATCGCCTGGGCCCAGGCGGGCACGGAGATCGTGCGCGAGGCCGGCGGTCAGTTCGACCCGGACGTGGTGCACGCGTTCCGGGAGCGGGAGCCCGAACTGCGCCGAATAGCGCAGAGCTTCGCCGCGGGCTGAGCGGGCGAAGCCACTCGATCGGGGCTGGACCGGGCGCGGGCGGCGCCGATCCTTCCCCATGCGGCGTCTCGCGCCCGCAAATCGCGCTCGTCGCGGCGGTCGCCCGCGGCCGCCGGTTGCGCCGGGCCCACGGACAGAGGGTGCCGGAGCTCCTCACCCAGTCCGCGCGCGCTTGCCGAGGTCGAGTCGTTCCGCTTCGCGGCCCGCCTCTGGAGAGAGACGCCGGTCGGCAACTTCACCGTCGTCCTACGGGGCGGCGGACGCTCGAAGAACGCGGCTCGGCGTTCACGACCATGAGCGCTCCCTGGCCGCCGAGCTCGGACGGCTCCGTTCCCGCGGCCTGCTCGCCGGCGTACCGAGAGCCTCGAGGACACGCGGGTCGCCATCTTCCTCTCCGAGCTCACCCGTCTGCCGCTGCGGCTGCCCTGGACATCGGCGCCGAGAAGGACGGCGAGCGAATCGAGATGCACGTCGATCTCGCGCTCCTCGACGTCGACGAGCCGGTCAAGATCCCGCGGCCGCGCGGGTAGCGGCCCCGGGCCCTCTCCTATACTCGCCGCGTGAGACGGCGGGACGAGCCTGTGCGCCTGACGCGCATCTACACGCGGAGCGGCGACGCCGGCGAGACGAGCCTCGGGGACGGGGCCCGCGTACCGAAGACCGACCTGCGCATCGAGGCGTACGGAACCGTGGACGAGCTCAACTCCGTCCTCGGCCTGGCGCTCGCCGCCGACCTTCCCGCCGAGTACCGGCCGTGGCTCGAGCAAGTGCAGAACGACCTCTTCGACGTCGGCGCCGACCTCTCCGTGCCGCTCGAGGACGAGCGGCGCGAGCGCCTGCGCGTGAGGCCGGAGCAGGTCGAGCGCCTCGAAGAGCTTTGCGACCTCGTCAACGAGCGGCTCGCGCCGCTGAGGAGCTTCGTCCTGCCCGGAGGCGGCGAGGCGGCCGCCCGGCTCCACGTCGCGCGCTCCGTCTGCCGGCGCGCCGAGCGGCGGGCCGTCGCCCTTGCCGAGACCGCGTCGGCGAGCCCGGCCGCGCTCGCCTACCTGAACCGACTCTCCGACCTCCTCTTCATCCTCGCGCGCGCTGCGGCCGCCGAGAGCGGGGAAGGCGAGCCGCTCTGGAAGCCCGGCGGCTAGGCAGCCTCCGCTGGACGCCGCCGGAGGACGCGACCCGCGCTCCGTACGGCGCGGGCATCCCAGAGGAGCTCCTGCGGTGATCCGAGGGGTCGATGCCTGACCTCTCGACCTGAGCTCGAGGTTGCGGAAGGCCGAGCTCGACACCGCGTAGAATGCGGCCACATGGCGACCACCGAGGATCGGGGGAAGCTCGACGCCACCGAGGCGTGGCGCCGGGAGCTGTACGAGACGAAGCCGGAGCGCGACGTGCTCTTCACGACCATGTCCGGCCTTCCCGTCGAGCCCCTCTACACGCCGGACACGGTCGATGTCGACCACGATCGCGACCTCGGCTACCCGGGCGTCTTCCCCTATACGCGCGGCGTCTATCCGTCCATGTACCGCGGCCGTCTCTGGACGATGAGGCAGTTCGCCGGCTTCGGCACCGCCGAGGAGACGAACGTCCGCTTCCGCTACCTGCTCGAGCACGGGCAGACGGGGCTCTCGACGGCGTTCGACATGCCCACGCTCATGGGCTACGACTCCGACCACCCCAAATCTTTCGGCGAGGTCGGCCGAGAGGGCGTCGCCGTCGACTCCCTCGAGGACATGGAGCAGCTCTTCGCGGGCATCCCGCTCGGCGACGTCTCGACCTCGATGACCATCAACGCGCCGGCGGCGATGCTGCTCGCCTTCTACGTCTGCGTCGGCGAGGAGCAGGGCGTCCCGCCCGACCGGCTCCGCGGGACGATCCAGACGGACATCCTCAAGGAGTACATCGCGCAGAAGGAGTGGATCTTCCCGCCCGAGCCCTCGATGCGGCTCTGCGTGGACATGATCGAGTACTGCGCGCAGGAGGTCCCGCTCTGGCACCCCGTCTCGATCTCCGGCTACCACATCCGCGAGGCCGGCTCGACGGCGGCGCAGGAGCTCGCCTTCACGCTCGCCGACGGCTTTGCCTACGTCGAGGCCGCGATCGAGCGGGGGCTCGACGTGGACGACTTCGCGCCGCGCCTCTCGTTCTTCTTCAACGCACACATCGACTTCTTCGAGGAGATCGCCAAGTACCGCGCCGCCCGCCGGATCTGGGCGCGGGAGATGCGCGAGCGCTACGGGGCGAAGAACCCGCGTTCGTGGCTGATGCGCTTCCACACGCAGACAGCCGGGGTCTCCCTGACGGCGCAGCAGCCGGAGGTGAACATCGTCCGGACGGCGCTCGAGGCGCTCGCCGCCGTTCTCGGCGGCACGCAGTCGCTGCACACGAACTCCTTCGACGAGGCGCTCGCGCTCCCGACGGAGCACGCGGTCAAGCTCGCCCTGCGCACGCAGCAGGTGATCGCGCACGAGACGGGCGTCGCGTCGACGATCGATCCCCTGGGGGGGTCGTACTTCGTCGAGGAGCTGACGCACAGGCTCGAGGCGGAGGCGCGCGACTACTTCGCCCGCATCGGCGCGCTCGGCGGCGTCATCCCCGCGATCAAGGAGAACTTCTTCCAGCGGGAGATCGCCGAGGCCTCCTTCCGGTTCCAGAGCGAGGTGGAGGCGGGCGACCGCGTCATCGTCGGCGTCAACCGCTACCAGGAGCCCGACGAGCAGTCGATCGAGATCCTCAAGATCGACCAGGCGCTCGAGACGAAGCAGGTCGAACGTGTCAAGGCCCTGCGCGGCCGCCGCGGCGCCGCCGCCGTCGAGGCGAGCCTCGCGCGCCTGAAGGAGGACGCGGCGGTGGACGGCCGGAACCTGATGCCGGCGATCGTGGAGGCCTCGAAGGCGTACGCGACGATGGGCGAGATGTGCGAGGCGCTCCGCGAGGTCTGGGGAACCTGGCGCGAGACCCCGGTCTTCTAGGAGCTAGCCCCGCGAGCCTCGCCGAACGGCTAGTGGTGCCTGCCGCCCGCTTCCAGTACCCTCGCCTGGCGAGCGGCGGTTGGCCGCAGCCGGCGCTTGCGTCTGGCGGGATGCGTCTGGAGCCTTCCCTCTGCGCATCCCTCGTCGGGAGGGCGGTCGCCTCGGAGACCAAGCGGGCGACCGCCCACCCGCGTCCTCGCTCGCCCCCTTCCCCCTTCCGAGGGATAGACGAACCCGTCCGGGCAGGCAATGGTTCCCGAAGCCCTTTCCGGGGCCAACGCGCGGCCGCCCCCGATTGGTCGGGGGGTGGCCGCGCTCCGTATCTTCGGCGTGCTAGGCCGCCGTGCTCTGCGGGGCTGCCGACTGGAGGGGCAGGAGACCGTGCACCTGCGCCCACCGGCTCGCCTCGGTCCTGTTCGAGACGTTGAGCTTCCGGTAGATGTTCGACAGGTGGAACTTCACCGTCTGCTCGGTGACCCAGAGCATGCGGGCGAGCTGGGCGTTCGAGTGCCCCTCGGCGACGAGCGTGAGGATCTCGAGCTCTCGGCGGGTCAGGCCCCAGGCCTGCTCGACCGTCTCCTGCGTGCGCTGGCGCTTGCCGTCGTTCCCGCGCGCGAGATAGATCGAGTGGTCGAACGCCTGGCGGATCGCCGAGGCGAGGTCGTCCGCGTGCGCCGTCTTGACGACATACGCGTCCGCGCCCGCGGCGAGCGCCGCGTCCACGTACTGCGCGTCCGTGTGCGCGGAGAGCACGATCACCTTCAGCTCGGGCCCGCGCTCGCGGGCGAGTGCGAGGCACTCGATCCCGTCCATGTCTCCTTCACCCATCTCGATCCCCGTCACGAAGAGGCTCGGACGGTGCTCCCCGATCAGCGTGAGGGCGTGCTCGGCCGACGTGGCCTTTCCCGCCACCTCGACCCCGATGCGGTGAAGGACCTGCTCGACAGCCTCCAGCCAGAGAGGGTGCCGGTCCAGCAGTACTGCCGTGCGATGCTCGGAAGGACTCATCGAAAGGGCCGCCTTTCGATCGGACTACACGAAGGTCCTAGACCATAACTGATCTTTGGTCGTGTGCAAAGCTTTTGTGGAGAAATCGGCGGAGATCGGCACATGCCGCCGCTGTCCCCGGCTGGGAGGAGTCGCCCCCGGCGGCCCGTCCGATCGTCTAGCCCGGCGGCGTGAGGGAGCGGACGACGAGCGGGGGCGCATGCAGGTACTCGGCGGCCTTGCGCTTGCGCTCGATGTCCGCGTAGACGCGCTCCACGATCTCGGCGTCGAGCCCGGTAGCGGCCGCTGCCGCGTCGGCCGAGAACCCCTCGTTGCGGGCGTAGAGGCAGAGGTCGAGCTGGTCGAACGGAACGGAGAAGTAGAACTCCTCCTGGCTCTGGGGCAGCGCGTACGTGTCGGTCGTCGGCGGGCGCTGGCGGATCTCGGCCGGGACGCCGACGTGCTCGGCGAGCTGGTAGACCTGCGTCTTGTAGAGGTGGGCGATCGGCTTCACGTCCGCCGAGCCGTCCCCGTTCTTGACGAAGAAGCCCTGGTCGTACTCGAGCCGGTTCGGCGTCCCCACGACCGCGTAGTCGAGCCGGTCCGCGTGGTAGTACTCGAGCATCTTGCGGACGCGCTGCTTGAAGCTCGTCGCGGCGACGACCTCGCGGTAGGCGGCCGCCGTGAGGCGTGCCTCACGGCGCTCCCCGTCGGGCGATTCGGCCACGACGGAGAACAGGCTGTACCGGGAGCCGTCGAGGAGGCTGGGGAGGACGATCTTGGCCTTCCAGCCGGGTCCGTACTCGGGCAGCACCGTGCGGATGGCCGCGTCGCGCCGCTCATAGCAGCCGGCCGACTCGAGCAGCGGCGTGATGTCCTCGACGACCGTCTCGACGCCGGCGCTCTCGGCCGAGAGGCGCGAGAGGTCGAGCGTGTCCGGGGCGGACTCGCCCTCAGGCATGAGCACGCCGAGGACGCGCTCCGGCCCGAAGGCGCGCGCGCAGAGTGAGGCGACCAGGCTCGAGTCGACGCCGCCGGAGAGGCCGACGACGGCCCCGCGGCGGCGGAGGTCGCGGTACACGAGCTCGCGCAGGCGCTCCTCGATCTCCGCGGCCGCGGCCGCGGCATCGAGGCGCAGCGGGTCGGGAGGGAGCTCAGTCCGCGGGTGCGCCATTCCCGGACGCGCCGGTCTTTCCGCCGACGAAGCGGATGATGTTGGCGATCGAGTCGAGGTTCTCGGGGAGGACCTCCTCGTCCGCGATCTGGATCTCGTAGCGCTCCTCGATGAACCCGATCAGCTCGAGGACGCCGGTCGAGTCGATGACGCCGACTTCGATCAGCGAGTCGTTGCGGTCGAGGGTGACCCCGTCGGCGGAGAGAGGAAAGTTGTCCCGCAGGAACGCGCGGATCTCGTGCTCGATCGTCTCTGGGCTCTGACTGGACATGTGCGGATACCCGGCTCGTAGATGACGGTGAAGAGGAGTCGCCGCAGGCGTGCCCGGCGACGGGCGGAGCATACCAGCGTCCTCCGCTGCCTTCGACCAGGTTTCCCTCGCCTCGGGGGCGCGCGAAAAACCCCCCCTTGCCGGGCGTGCCGGGCATCCGTATCGTCAGAGACGATGTGCGGCCTGGCGGGGATCTACGCGCGCCCGGAGACGGGCGCGCCCGAGAGCCTCTTGCTCGCGATGGCGGGCGAGCTCGGCCACCGCGGTCCCGACGGCACCGGCCTCTACCTGGACGGGCGCATGGGGATGGTGAACACGCGCCTCGCCATCGTCGACCTCTCCGGCGGCGACCAGCCTCTCTCGAACGCGGACGGTCGCTACTGGGTCATGCAGAACGGCGAGGTGTACAACCACGTCGAGCTCCGTGCCGAGCTCGAGGGGCTCGGCCACCGCTTCTCCACCACCTGCGACACCGAGGTGATCGCGCACGCCTACGAGGAGTGGGGCCCGGCCTGCCTCGAGCGGCTCAACGGCGACTTCGCGCTCGCGGTCTGGGACCGGCGCGAGCGCGAGCTCTTCCTCGCCCGCGACCGCTTCGGCGTCCGGCCGCTCTTCGTCGCCGAGCTCGGCGGCGACCTCGTCTTCGCCTCGGAGGCAAAGGCGATCCTGCGTCATCCCTCCGCCCGGAGGGAGCTCGACCCCGCCGGGATCGTCGAGACCTTCACCACCTGGTGCATCTCGCCCGACGCCTCCGCGTTCCCCGGGATCCGCGAGCTCGCGCCGGCGCACTACCTCGTCGCCGGCCCGGACGGGATCCGCGAGGAGCGGCGCTGGTGGGACCTCCGCTTCTCCGACGTCTACGACGCGCCGCCGGCCGAGCGGGAGGCGCTCGCCGAGGAGCTCGACGCGCTCCTCGCCGACGCGACCCGCATCCGCCTTCGCGCCGACGTTCCCGTCGCCGCCTACCTCTCCGGCGGCCTCGACTCCTCCGCGATCGTCGCCTACGCGCTCGAGCAGATGGAGGAGACCCTCTACTCCTTCGGCATCGGCTTCGAGGATCCGCGCTTCGACGAGAGCTCCTACCAGGACCTCCTCGCCGGGGACAAGGGCATGAGCCTCACGCGCGTCGTCGTCGGCGCCCGCGACATCGCCGAGCTCCTGCCACGCGCGGTCGAGCTGGCCGAGAAGCCGACGCTCCGCACGGCGCCGACGCCTCTCCTGCGGCTCTCGCGGGCCGTGCGCGAAGCCGGGCTCAAGGTCGTCACCACAGGCGAGGGCGCGGACGAGCTCTTCGGCGGCTACGACCTCTTCCGCGAGAACAAGGTGCGGCATTTCTGGGCCCGCGATCCCGAGTCGGCGCTCCGGCCGCTCCTCCTCACGCGGCTGAACGCCTTCATCGGCAAGGACCTGAAGCGCTCCGGCGCCTTCCTCGCCGGCTTCTACCGGAAGGGGCTCGAGGACGTGGACGACCCGCTCTACAGCCATCGGATCCGCTTCGCCAACACGGGGCGGACCCTCGCGCTCCTCGACGAGGACGTGCGGGCGCGCGCGGCCGAGCGCGGCGACCCTGCCGAGCGGCTCGAGGCGCGGCTCCCGTCCTGGTTCTCCGAGATGAGCCCGCTCGGGCGCGTCCAGTACCTCGAGATCACCACGTTCCTGAACGGCTACCTCCTGCACTCGCAGGGCGACCGCATGCTCATGGGCAACTCCATCGAGGGGCGCTTCCCCTTCCTCGACCACCGCGTCGCCGAGCTCGCGGCCGCGCTCCCCGACGCCCTCCGGCTGCGCGGTCTCGACGAGAAGTATCTCCTGCGACGCACGGCCGAGCGCCGGCTTCCGCCGGAGATCGCCTCGCGCAAGAAGCGACCCTACCGGGCGCCGATCGTGCGGGCCTTCGTCGGGCCGGACGCGCCGGCGTACGTGCGCGAGCTCCTCGACGCGCGCCGGCTCGCCGAGACGGGCGTTTTCGCGCCCGGTCCCGTCGCGCGGCTCGTGGCCAAGTGCGAGGCCGGGGCCGAGCGGGACGCCGTCGGCGAGACGGACGAGATGGGCCTCGTCGGCGTCCTCTCGACGATGCTCCTGCACGAGCGCTTCGTGGCGAGCCCGACCCTCGCCGAGCCGCTCTCGCCCGACCGCATCGTGGTCGGCGCCGAGGTGCGCTCCCTCTCCCGCAGCGCCGCGACCGCAGGCAACAGTCTGTTGCTAGGCACTCGGGCGCCCGCGTGACCGCGCCCGTCCGGCTCCTCCACGAGACGCTCCTCGCCTCGGCCGGGCGCGTGCCCGGGCGCGAGGCCGTCGTCGCGGGCAGCGACCGGCTCGCCTACTCGGGGCTCGCCGACCGCGCGCTCCGGCTCGCCCGCGGGCTCCAGGAGCTCGGGGTCGGGCGCGGCGACCGCGTCGCCATCTACATGGACAACTCGGCGGCCTGCGCGGCGGCGATCTACGCGGCGATGCTCGCCGGCGGGGTCTTCGTCGTCGTCAACCCGCAGACGAAGCAGGACAAGCTCCGCTACGTGCTCGACGACTCCGAGGCGACCGTGCTCCTCGCCGAGGGCGCCCTCACGCGGACGGCGCTCGCCGCCGCCGCCGAGGCCGAGAGCGTGCGCGCCGTCGTCGCCGTCTCGCCGCCCGAGGGCGTCGAGGGAGCGCTCGACCTCGAGGACGTGATCGCCGGCGCCTCGCCGGAGCCGGCCCCGTCCGGGGTGATCCCGCTCGACCTCGCCGCGCTCATCTACACGTCCGGGAGTACCGGCTTCCCGAAGGGCGTGATGATGACGCACCAGAGCATGGTCTTCGCGGCGGGGAGCATCTCCGAGTACTTGCGTCTCGGCGAGGACGAGCGCATCATGGGCCTCCTCCCGCTCGCCTTCGACTACGGGCTGTACCAGCTCCTGATGTCGATCCGCCTCGGGTCCACGCTCGTCCTCGAGCGCTCTTTCGCCTTCCCCGCCCAGATCGTGAAGCGGATCGAGGCGGAGGAGGTGACCGTCTTCCCGGGCGTGCCGACGGTCTACGCGACCCTCCTCTCCATGCGCCGGAACATGGAGTTCGAGCTGCCGACGGTGCGGCGCGTGACGAACACGGCCGCCGCGCTGCCGGCGACGTTCCACGGCGAGATGGGCCGGATCTTCCCGAACGCGCTCATCTTCGCCATGTACGGGCTGACCGAGTGCAAGCGCGTCTCCTACCTCGAGCCCGAGCTCCTCGCCGCCAAGCCGACGTCCGTCGGTCGCGCCATTCCGGGGACCGAGACGATGGTGCTGCGCGAGAACGGTACGCCGGTCGAGCCGGGCGAGACGGGGATCCTCCACGTCCGCGGCCCGCACGTCATGGTCGGCTACTGGCGCAAGCCCGAGCAGACGGCGGAGATGATCCTCGAGGGCCCGCTCCCGGGTGAGCGGATGCTCTGCACCCAGGACCATTTCACGGTCGACGAGGACGGGTTTCTCTACTTCGTCGGGCGCACCGACGACATCATCAAGACGCGCGGCGAGAAGGTGAGCCCGCTCGAGGTCGAGAATGCGCTCTTCGACGTCGACGGCGTCAAGGAGGCGGCCGTCGTCGGCTTCCCGGACGACGTGCTCGGCGAGGCGATCCGGGCCTTCGTCGTCCTCGACGAGGGCGCCGAGCTGACCGAGCAGGAGGTGATCGCCGCCTGCCGCACGCGCCTGGAGAGCTTCATGGTCCCTCAGGAGGTCGTCTTCCTGGACGAGCTTCCGACGACGGCGACGGGCAAGGTGCGGCGCAAGAGCCTCAGGGATCCAGCTGCAGGCTAGGGATCCCCGTGCAACGGAAGGGAGCCTGCGGTGGAGTCGAGGCAGCCCGCCCGCGCCGTGCAGCGGATGCGTCCGTCGCTCTTCGCCACGAACCTGAGCGCCGTGGCCGACGTCTGAGCCCGGACGGCCACTCGCCCGGGCTCAGGTTGATGTGGATCCCGCCCAGGGGGCCGCCGTGCAGGCGGACGGCGACGGCTGCGGGCTCGTCGAGTTCCGCTTGATGTAGAGGTTGTCGCTCTCCACCGGGGCGACGGCGTCGGAGCGAGGCCCTGCCAGCGGGATGTTCGCGGAGAAGCACGAGTTGCGGGCGCCCGAGCGCGTCGACCCGTAGATGCTCAGAGCCGCCCCGGCGCGGGTCGGCCCCTGGGTCGAGCCGACCATCCGGCAGCCCTCGCACAGGACGTCCTGGAGGTTGGCGGGGTTGTCGTTCAGCTCGGAGACGTAGAAGATGCCGCCGGCGCCGTGGCAGGTCGCGGTCTGCGCCGTCCAGTTACCGGACTGGAAGCCGCGGAACGTGAGCCGGTAAGCGGCGTTCATCTGGATGCCGTCCTGATGCGCCCCGCCGCCCGGCAGCCCGCAGTTGACGAAGCCCTCGATCTCGATGTCGTGGGCTCCGACGAGCACGAGGCCGTCAGTGGCGGAGCCCTGGTCGTCGCCGTTTCCGTGGATGTGGAGAACGAGATCGGTCGTCGCCGGGTTGCCGTCTCCCGTGCACCTCGACTCGAGCCGGACGGCGCCGTTCGGAAGGTTGCGCGAGACGGCGTTCGACATCCGGTGCTCGACCGTGATCGGAAGCGGCCCGTACTCTGCGAGCGGCCTGTCGCAGATCCAGCGCTGGTCGGTGATCGTCAGCGTCGTGCCGGGTCCGGGCGGGGGCGGGGGCAGCGTCTGGACGACGGCGGTCTGCGCGCTCGTCGCGGTCGCCTGGCCCGCTGAGCTCGTCGCCGTGACGCGCACGCGCAGCGTGCTGCCGCCGTCGGCCGTCACGAGCCTGTACGAGGAGGACGTCCCTCCGGCGATGTCGGCGCAGTTCGCTCCTGTGACGTCGCAGCGGTGCCAACGGTAGGCATAGGAGATGGGGGTCGGCCCCGTTCCACGTGCCCCTGTTCGCGGCGAGGAGGTTGCCGACGTGGGGCGTTCCCGTAATGCTCGGCGGCTGCACCAGGGAGGGTGCGGTCGGCGGCGGGGGCGTCGAGGGGCCCGGGTCGGACGGGCACGGGGTCGTCGCCGGTCGCCGGACGGCGGCCCTCGAGCGCCGGCCGGAACCGTCGAGCGAGCGGACGGTGAGGCGATAGCGCTGCCCGCAGGCCAGGTTCCCGAACGAGAAGCGCACGGTCCTGGTGCGGGCGACGCGCTTTCCGTTCCTGGCGACGGCATACGACCGGGCGCGGGCGGGCTTCTTCCACTTGAGGGTGACCGTGCTCGCCGTCCTCTCGACGACGCGCACCTTCTTCGGCTCGTGCGGGCGGTTCTTGTGATGGGCGGACGCCGGGGCGGCGCCGACGAGGGCGATCGCCGCGCCGAGGAGGGCGACGGCCAGGATCCGGCCGGAACGCGGGCACGCGCATGCGAAGGGAGGGCGGCTCATGCCCGCCAGATCGGCCGGGCGGTCGCGCGAAGAAAGCGGTGAGTCCCTCGGCCGGGGTGCCCTGGAAGGAGGGAAAGGGGCTCAAGTCCCCGAGATGCGCCCTCGGATCGAGCGACGCGCGGGCGCGCCCGTTGCTAGCCGGCGCAGCGCGGGTCGTCCGGCTCGAGGACCTCGTTGTCCTCGAAGACCAGTTCGACGGCGAGCGCCTCGTCCACGCGCACCGTGTGGAACCGGCCCGAGCAGATGACCGTGTTGCGGGCCCCCGAACGGACGGACACGTCGACGAAGAAGGTCGAGGCGGCCCCCGGGCCGAGGAAGCAGCCCTCGCAGACGACGTCGGTCGGCACGCCCGGAGAGAGCGCGCTCACGTAGAACTGCGCGTTCGGCTCCGAATTGCAGTTGATCTCGATCTCCTCGAAGGTGATGCGCTCCCCGCCCATCGCCTGGACGCCGTCCTGATGGCCGCCGGGCCCCTGCGCATGGCAGCGGATGTAGCCGCCCTCGATCACGAGGTCGTGGGCCGCCGGCGCCGGCGCGTTGACCTTGACCCCGTCGCCCATCCACGTGTCGATCTCGATCCGGCCGATCCTGCCCGTGCAGTCCTCGCGCAGGTAGATCGCGTCCCGGTCGAGCGTGCGCATCTCCACCTTGACGAGCTCCATGTCGACCTGGCCGCGGCACACCCACGACTCGTCGACTAGCGAGACCGAGCCCTCCGTCGCGGTGTTCGCGGGGAGCCTCCCCGTCGACGTCTCCGTGCTCGTCGGCGTCGTCGTCTCCGCCGCCACCGAGGCGGCCTCCTCGCCGTCATCCCCGCCGCCCGAGCAGCCGGCCAGCGCGAGCACGAGCGCGACGAGGACGAGCGTAGGCGGGCCGCAGCGCCGGAGCATGACGAGAAAGGCTACCGGTGGCCCCGCGCCGTCGACCCCGGGGGCGTCAGCGGCAGAGCCGGTGCTTCGGGCCGAGGATCCGGTTGTTGCGGTTGACCGGGTCGATCGCGGCCGGGTCGATGTCGATCGTGAGCCTCGGGAAGCGGGCCGTGCAGATGCGCGAATCGCGCGCGCCCGAGCGGATCGAACGGTGCACGAAGAGCGTGTGTGCGGCCCCGTGCCCGAGGAAGCACCGCACGCACACGACGTCCGTGGGAATCTCGCCCGAGCCGGCCATGGCGCTCGGATAGAACTGCGCGTTCGGCCGCGAGTTGCAGTTGATCTCGAGCTTCCGGAAGGTGATCCGCTTCCCGGCCATCGCCTGGACGCCGTCCTGGTGGCCGCCGACGTTGCCCTTGCAGCGGATGTAGCCGCCCGCGATCACGAGGTCGTGGGCGACCGGCGACGGCACGTTGATCTTGAGGCCGTCCGCGGTCCACGTCTTCACCTCGATGCGGCCGATGCGGCCGGTGCAGCCCTCGCGCAGATAGATGGCGTCCCGGTTCCGGTTCTTCATCGTCACCTTGACGAGATCGAGGTCGACGCGGCCGCGGCAGACCCACTCCCGATTGACGCGGAAGATCGGCTTCACCTCGCAGCCGATGAGCCTGTCGAACGGGTCGGAGACGACGCGGTCGCGGCCGGCGCCGCAGCGAACGACGTCTCGCGTGCCGTCCCGGCTGCGGATCCGGTCGTTCCCTCCTCCGCCGTAGATGGCGTCCCGTCCCGGGCCGCCGGAGATGAAGTCGTCTCCCGCGCCGCCGTAGAGCCTGTCGTTCCCGCCGTTTCCGTAGATCCTGTCGTTCCCGCCCGTGCCGCGGATCGTGTCGTTGCCGGACGTGCCGCGGAGGACGTCGGCCGCGGACGTGCCGACGAGGACGGCGGCGCGCGCCTCGCCCGCGAGCGCGGCTGCGAAGACGAGCACGAGGAGACTGGCGGCGAGAGCTGCGGCGCGGGGGGTCATGCGCGGCCGGAGGCTAGCAGCGGCGCCCGACCTCAAGACCCGGCGCGGGTCGTCGCGCGGCGAGGGCGGCGACGAGGAGAGGCGTCAGAGCAGGGGAAAACTTTCGGGCTGTAAGGATTCTCTGAAACCTTCCGGGCTCGACCGGGCTAGTCGAGGTAGCCGAGGCCGCGGAGGCGTCGCTCGACCTCGGCCGCGCCCTCCGCCTGGAGCTCCGCCCGCTCGGGCTCGAACTCGGCGGGCGCCGCGTCATCGTACTCGGGCTGCCGCTCGTCGAGCAGCTCCTGCCGGAGGGCCTCGACGAGGACGCGCCCCTCGAGATCGCTCGGGATCTTCTCGCCGAGGAGGTAGAGAAGCGTCGGGGCGACGTCGAGCAGGCCGCCGGAGAGCTGCGCGCCCGCGGCGACCGCCGGGCCGGCGAGGACGGCGATACCTTCGTGGCGATGGCTGCCGACGTAGGAGAGGTCGCCGCCGTCGTCGATCTCGATCTCGTCCCACAGGGAGCGCGAGCGCGCCTTGAGGCTCCCTTTCCCGAGCCAGGCGTAGTCGCGGAACTCGACGAGGAGGTCGGGGACCTTGTCGATCTCAGGCCCGTGGAAGAGGTCCTCCCGGCGGTGCACCTCCGCCACGATCGCCTCTCCCTCCGGGCTGCGGAGGTCGAGGAGCCGCTCGGCGATCTCGGAGCGCGTCCGCTCGTACTCGTCGCCCGGCTCGACGATCCCCTCGCGCTCGCGGCCGCGGACGTTGACGACGATGTTGCCGAACGTCCCGTAGGCGAACGCCTTCGTGCGCGACCAGTCGACGACCGTGTAGTCGCTTCGGAGCTGCGCCTGCTCCCGCAGCCCGGGCAGCCGCTGCTTGGCCGCGTACCGCAGCCGCCGCGGCAGGTGGCGGCGGAGCGCGAGGGCCTCGCCGAGCAGCTTCTTCCCCGTCGCGGCGCCGCCCTCGTAGGCGAGGAGGCCCTGCGACTCGAGCCAGGCGTTGAGGTTGACGACCCCGTTCAGCTTGCCGGCGCCGTGGTCGGAGATGACGACGACGTTCCCGTCGAGCCCCGTCAGCTCGACGAGCCGGCCAACCGCGTCGTCGAGGATCCGGTAGACGTCGGCCACGGGGCTCGAGAGCCCGTCCGCCTCCCAGGCGTCCCAGCAGATGTGGTGGACGTGGTCCGCGGCCATGAAGACGACGAAGAGAAGCTCGGGCTCGAAGCGGTCCGTGAGCGACTCGACGATCTCGAGCTTCTGCTCGGCCGCCCTGCGGGCGAGCCCGAGGTCGACCTTCCCGTCCGTGACGGGGAACTTGTTGTCCAGCTCGAGGGAGCCATACCGCTGCCGGAGCTCGGCGCGGAGCGACTCCGGGTGGGTGAGGCCCTCCTCGCGCGCGGCCGCGTCGAAGCCGGCGATGGAGAAGCCGTCCACCCGCGGCGCCGGCCAGGTGAAGGGGATGTTGACGATGCCCGCGCGCCGGCCGGAGCGCCGCAGCCGGTCCCAGACGGCCGGCGCCTTGCGGAAGCTCCCGTTCACGAGGCGGAGCTGGTAGCCCGACTCGTCGCGCTCGGTGAAGTCCCAGATGCCGTGCCGCCCCGCGTTCACCCCTGTGACGATCGTCGCCCAGGCGTGCGGCGTCAGCGGGTGCGTGGTCGAGCGGAGAACGCCCCGCGCTCCCGCATGCGAGAGGCGGGCGAGGTGGGGGAGCTCACCCGCGGCCAGCATCGGGTCGACGACGTCGAACGTCGCCGAATCGAGGCCGATGACGGTCAGGGCTGGACTGGACACCCGGCGAGGCAGCCGCTACAACGTAGCTAGCCTACTGAAATGCCACTCCAAGGGAAGACGACGGCGTCCGTGCCCGGAAGGGCTTCCCTCAGGTGCCCGTGAGGACCTGCTCTAACTGCGGCCATTGGATTCGCGACGACGATCGCTTCTGCGCGAGCTGCGGCGCGCCCGCGGACGCGCTGCGCCCGCTCGCGAAGGGTGAGGAGCGCGCGGCCGCGGCGGCGCCCACGGCGGGGCTCGCCGCGTACCTGCGCGCCGTGCGGCGGTTCTGGCGGGTGGTCGTCGTAGGGATCGTGATCGGCGCCTACGTCGCCCTCGCGTCGCTCTACTCGGTGCAGCTCTTCCCGCCCAGCCTCACGAGCAAGAGCTCCGTCACCTACACGTCGTCCTCGCGCCTGCTCGTCACCAGCGGGGACAGCTCGCACCTCCGCTACCAGTTCTCCATTTACGGAGAGATCCCGGTCAGGGACGACGACGGAGAGCTGACGGGCGAGACGGAGAGGACCCTCGTCAACACGTCGGCTCCGGACCTGAGCACGCTCGTGCGGGCGGCCAACCTGTTCCCGATCCTCATCGAGTCCGACCAGGTGGCCGAGTTTCGCGAGCGCGAGTACGGGCCCCTCGAGGGCGTCGTCAACGCGCAGGGGATCTACTCCTTCGCGACCGGCAACCGGTTCGAGCTCTCGGAGATCCCGGTCATCCAGCTCATCTCGATCGCGAGCACGCCCGAGGCCGCTGTCGAGCTCGCGGACAAGACGGCAAAGGCGTTCGTGGATTGGATGCGGACCGAACAGGCCGCCGACGAGATCCCACAGCAGGACCGGATCGTCGTCAAGCAGCTCGAGGAGCCGAAGGGCGCGGCGGCCTCGTCGGACGTATCCCGGACGATGCCGGTGCTCGTCTTCCTCGTGATCGTCTCCGCGTTCGTCGTCGTCGCGATCCTCCTCGACCGATTCGTTCCGCCTCGACCCAGTCCGGTTCGCGCCGACGTCGAGCCGATAGAGCGTCCGGTCGAGGTCAAGAAGACCGCGTAGCCGATGAGCCGGCTGGAGGCGCCGGAGCGAGGCCGGGACGCGGCGGTGATGCTGCTGGGGCTCGGCGCCCTCGCCCTTCTCGGCGGGATCGCGCTCGGGCCCGAGGCGGCGGTCGGCGGGGCGGCTGTCCTTGTCGGCGCGAGCGTCCTCGCCATGCGCGAGCTGGCCACGCCGACGATCACCTGGCCCAACGCGGTCGCGGGCTTCGTGCTCCTCATGTGGCTCATTCCGGCCCGCGGCTACCGGCTGCCCGTGACTCTGCCCTTCAATCTCGAGCTCTACCGGCTCGCGCTCGTCCTGCTCGTGCTCGCGCTCGTCCTCGCTCTGGCGAACCGCACGACGACGCTCGACTTCGGCGGTCGCGGCGCGCCGATCGCGCTGATGGCCGTTGCGGGAATCGCCGCCGCGATCCTGAACGACGGGCGCGTCGGGGTGGCCGGCGAGGCGGGCCCCATCAAGGCTCTGACCTTCTTCCTCGGCTTCTACGCGGTGTTCGTGCTCGTCATGTCCACGATCAGGACGCGCGAGGGAGTCGACACGGTGCTCCGTGCGTTCGTCGTCGGAGCGGCCGTCGTCGGCCTCTCGGCGGCGTACGAGTCCCGCGTCGGCTACAACCTGTTCGACCACCTGCACGAGTACGTCCCGGTGCTCGTGCGGGAGGCCCGAGCCGACTTCACCGGCCGGGGCGGCCTCGACCGCGTCTACGCCTCCTCGCAGCATCCGATCGCGCTCGCCTGCGCCCTCGTGCTCGCCTTTCCGCTCTCCCTCTACCTCTCCCGCCGTGCCCGCTCGCTCCTCCGTTCCCGCCTCTGGCTCGCCGCGGGCGCCGCGTGCGCGATCGGCGCAGCGGCGACGGTCTCGCGAACGTCCGTGATCATGGTGCTGGCGATGGTGCTGTTCGCGGTGTTCCTGCGGCCGAGGGAGGTGATCAGGTACTGGCCTCTCCTGCTCGTGGTCCCGGTCGTCATCAAGTTCGCCGTCCCGGGAGCTCTGGGCGGCATCTGGAAGGCCTTCTTCCCCGAGCAAGGGCTGCTCGCAAGCGACCTCTACTCGCGGCAGGGGGAGGGCGGATCCGGCCGGTTCGCCGACATCGGGCCGGGCTTCACGCTCTGGTCGCAGGCGCCGTTTCTCGGCCACGGTCTCGGGTTCACGCCGACGACCGGCACCGCCCAGGCCGCCCAGACGGCAGAGGGCGCGGAAGGAGCGATCATCTACTTCGACAACCAGCTCCTGTCCACCCTGGTCTCGGTCGGGCTGATCGGCCTCCTGGCCACGTTGTGGTTCGTCTGGGGGAGCCTCGTAGCCGTCGCCGGCGCCGCGCGCCGGACGGCGGGCGAGCTCGGCGACCTGCTGGCGATGTTCGCGATCTCGATCGTCGGCTTCGCCGTCGGCATGGTCCTGTTCGACTCCTTCGCGTTCGTCCAGGTGACGATCTTCTACTTCGTCATCGTCGCCCTGGCCCTGCGGGCGCGCACCCTCGCCGCGCCGCCCGACGGCTGAGCTCAGGCCGAGGGCGCGAGCAGACTCGTCCCGCGCATCGCCGCGGGGACGGCCAGGCCCATGAGCTCGAGCACGGTGGGCGCCACGTCCAGGAGGCGGGCTCCCTGCCGGGGGCCCGGCGGGACGCCCGGGGCAACGAGGACGAACATGCCCTCCTGGGCGTGGTTGGCATCGTCGGGGCCCGTGTCGTTCTCGAACGTGTGGATGCCCTCGTCGCCGCCGACGGTGCCGACCGAGCGCCAGAGGAGGTCGCCGAAGTGGACGATCAGGTCGGGGGCGACGCCGTTCACCTGGTCGTAGACCTCTTCCGGGACGTAGACCTTCGTGTCGAGCGGGGCGCCGTTCTCGTCCGGGATGGCGGCGAGCCGCTCGGCGAGGTCTGCGCGCACGCGCTCGACGTCCTCCGGCGGGATGGTGCCCTCCGGCTCGCGGCCGGCGACGTTGAGGAAGATGCGGGAGTAGTACCCGCCCTCGCCCCAGGCGGTCGTCCGCGACCAGTCGATGCCGACGTCGTGCAGGCGCTCGACGCCCTGCGGCTCGCGCAGCGTCGCCAGGAGGCCCTCCCGGCGCAGCCACTCGTTCACGCGGATGCCGCCGTCCATGCGCTTGCCGCCGTGGTCGGAGACGACGAAGACAGCGGTGTCCTCGCCTGCGCGGGCGAGCAGGCGGCCCATGAGCTCGTCCAGGTGTTTGTGGTAGTCGAGGATCGCGCTCTCGAACCTGTTCCCCGGCTCGTGCCCGCGGTGCTCGGGGTCCATCATCTTCCAGAAGCCGTGGTACATGCGGTCGGGGCCCATCTCGACCATGGCGAAGAGCTCCCACGGCTTCGTCGCGAGCAGGTGCTCGGCGAGCGCGAAGCGGCGGTCGGTCATCTCGTAGACCTGGCGGAGCAGGTAGTCCTTGTCGTCGGTGCGGAAGTCGCGGACGTCGAGGACGTACTCGCCGACCGTCTGCTCGATCTCTCGCTTCAGCATCGGCGGGAACGTGTACTGGCTCTCGGTCGACGGGGTCAGGAAGCAGCTCACCATGACGCCGTTGAGCGGGCGCGGGGGGTAGGTGCCGGGGACGCCGAGGACGATCGACGGCTTCCCGGCGCGGGTGACGAGATCCCAGAGGCGCTGCTCCCGGATCGCCGTCGAGTTGGCGATGAAGAGCGCGTCGTAGGAGTGGTCGGCGCGGTTGCGGAAGCCGTAGACGCCGAGGTCGCCCGGCGTCCGGCTCGCCATCATGCACGACCACGCCGGGACGGTGATCGGCGGGATCACGGAGGTGAGGCGGCCGTATGCGCCCTGATCCATGAGACCGGAGAGGACCGGCAGCTCGTCGCGCCAGCGCTCGAGGACGAGCGACGGCTCGGCGCAGTCGAGACCGACGATCATCACCTTGCTCATCGGGCGAGGAGCTCCCGGTAGACGCGTTCGAGGTCGCGCGCGCACTGCTCCCACGTCAGCGAGTCGCGGCGCGCGAGGGTGGCGGAGCGCATGCGGGCGAGCAGGCCCGGGTCGCCGTCGAGGAGGCGGAGGTGCTCCGTGAGCGCCGCCACGTCCCCCGTCTCGTGGACGAGCCCTTCGCGCATGTGCTCGCACCGGGCGCCCGCGGCGTCGGAGACCACCAGCACGCAGCCCGAGGCCTGGGCCTCGTAGGTCACGAGCGCGCTCCCCTCCTCGATCGTCGGGAGGACGAGGACGTCGCTCCGGCGCATGAGCTCGCCGACGTCGGCCACGAAGCCCTCGACGACGACGCTCGGGTGCGCGAGCTGCTCGGCGAGCACGGCCTCGTAGCCGGGGTAGAACGAGCCGCAGATCGTGAACGTGCCGCGCTCGGCCGCGCCCGAGGCGATCCAGGCCTCGAGGGCGAGGTGGAGGCCCTTCCGCGGCTCGCAGCTCCCGACGAAGATGGCGCGCAGCGCGTCGGTCACGGCCCGGTCGCGGTACTCGGGGGCGGGGAAGCGCTCCGGCTCGAACCCGTACTGGTGCAGCCCGAGGCGCTCGGGGGCGAACCCGCGCTCGAGGAACGTCCGGCGCACGAACTCCGAGGGCACGGCCACGTTGTCCACGGCCGCGTACTCGCGCTCCTCCAGGTCGAGCGCCCGCGGGTCGGGGCTGTGCGAGTGGCCGCCCGCGAGCTCGAGCCCGAGTCGCCGGGTTTCCTCGGCGACTCGCTCGTACGCGTAGGCCGTGTGCGTGTTGGGCGCCTCGCGGACGCTGACGGCCCCCATGGCGCGCGCCGCCGCGGCCGTCCGCAGGGTCGCCCGCGGCCAGCAGTGGACGACGTCCACCTCGCGTCCCGGCCGGCCCAGCGCCCGGGCGACGCGCCGGTCGTGGTAGCCGTAGGCGCGACGGCGCCCCAGCGCGCGGTGGGGGATCCGGCGCCCGGCGACCGTGAGGGTCGTCTCGACCTCGGTCGCGCCCGGGACGTCCCGCGCCACGGCGGTCGTCCAGACCCGGACGTCGTGGCCGATGCCGACGAGGCTGCGGACGTGGTTCCACGCGGTCGTGCCGATGCCTGGGGCCCCGAGGGTGTCCGGGAAACTGTAGAGGATCCGGAGCGGCGCCGTCCGGTCGCGGGTTCGACCGGCATCCACGGCGGCCGGCTCGCCTCTCGCAACGGTCATTCGTTCGCTCTCCCTCGGCGCGATCGGCGCGCACGGATCTCGACGGCTCCCGGGTGTGGGCCGAGCGGCTGCGGGCCCGGCGTCCAGCCCACCCCGCCGCGACGCCCATTATGGCGGCTGCTCACGAGTCGAGGTAGCCGAGCGCCTGGAGGCGGCGCCGGATGGCGGCGATCTCGTCCGCGGTGAGCCCCTCGGCGTGCGCGTCGGCCGCGTGGGCGGAGGCGAGGTCGCGGAGGACGTAGACGCTGAACTCGGTCACGGAGCGGAAGCCCGTCCCCTCGATCACCTGCTGCAGGCGCTCGTAGAGGGGACGGGGGATTTTGAGGGTGACGTCGGCCGTGCGCGAATCCTTCATGACGCTGCTCCGGGAGTGTCATCGGAGTGTACCGTCCGCTCCCACAAAGGTCTGGACCGAGTACCCTGGACTTGGCATCGAGGCGGCAATCGCCTAGGACTCGACCTGAGGGAGATGCGGTGATGCGCGGCAGACGGTGGCCCGGGATCCTGGCTTCGGCCCTGGACCCGATGACGTACTTCCAGGTCGTTCGGCTGCTGCACTACTACGGCTACTCCCACGTGCGTCCCCGGCGCCGCCTGACGATGGGCGAGGGGGCCACGATCGCGCCGAACGTGTCGCTCAGGAACGGCGAGCGGATCGCCATCGGCGCAGGCTCGAAGGTCGGCGAGCGCGCGTATCTGTGGGCGGGCGACGAGAGCGGCCGCATCACGATCGGCGAGGGCTGCCGCCTTGGGCCGGAGGTCTTCGTCACGGCGTCGGACTACGGGCTCTCCCCCGAGAAGCGCATCGTCGACCAGCCGCGGAACGAGCGCGACATCGTCATCGGTGACGACGTGTGGCTCGGCGCCCGCGTCTTCGTCGGCGCGGGCGTCACCATCGGGGATGGGTGCGTCGTGAGCGCCGGGTCGGTCGTCTCGAAGTCGCTTCCGCCCGGCTCGGTCGCCGTGGGCGTTCCCGCGCGGATCGTCCGCCGCCGCGAGGACTACGGAGCAAAGGGAGAGGAGTCGCCGGAGCCGAGCAGGGCGCAGATGGAAGCCCGCGCGTGAATCCGGACCTCTCGATCCTGCTCGTCACCTACCACTGCCGTGACGTGGCGGCCGCTTGCCTCGCGTCGATCGAGGCCACGAAGGGCGACCTCGCGTGCGAGGTGGTTCTCGTCGACAACGACTCTCGCGACGGAACGGTCGAGATGGTGCGCGAGCGCCATCCATCGGTCCGCCTGATCGCCTCGCCCGAGAACCTCGGCTTCGCGGCGGGTGTCAACCGGGCCGCGGACGAGGCCGCCGGCGAGTACCTCCTGCTCCTCAACCCGGACACGGTCGTCCACGAAGGCGCGCTCCGCGCCCTCCTCGACTTCGCGCGCGCCCATCCCGAGCACGGCCTCTACGGCGGCCGCACCCTCGACCCGGACGGGACCGTCAATCCCGGCTCGTGCTGGGGGGCGCCCTCCCTCTGGAGCCTTACGTGCTACGCCACCATGCTGACGACGGCCTTCCGCCGGACCGCGCTCTTCGATCCGGAGTCGCTCGGCGACTGGAAGCGCGACACCGTGCGCGAGGTGGACATCATCACCGGCTGCCTCCTTCTCGTCCCGCGAGCCCTCTGGCGGGAGTTGGGCGGCTTCGACACGCGCTTCTTCATGTACGGCGAGGACGCCGACCTCTCCTTCCGCGCGCGGGCGCTCGGCTACAGGCCCGTGATCGTCCCGGAAGCCGTGATCACGCACGAGGTCGGCGTCTCGTCCCAGGCGGACGGGGAGAAGTACCTCTACCTCCACCGCGGCAAGGCGACCCTCCTCCGCAAGCACTGGCACGGGCTCCGCTTGCGCACCGGGCTCGGGCTGCTCCTGGTCGGCGTCGGCGTGCGTGCGCTGGTTTCGCTCCTCGCCCGCCGCCCGGAGGCACGCTCTGCCTACGTCGACGTCTGGCGGAGGCGAGAGGAGTGGCTCGAGGGGTATCCCGAGCCGGCCGCGGCGACCGGGCGAACCGTCGCCCGGGGCGGCGAGGTCGGCACCGCCTGACCGTTCCCGATGGCCGACGAGACGCGGTCCTTCTCGAGCTCCCTGAAGTGGGCGTTCCTCATGAACTGGGGCGACCGCGCCATGTCGACCGTCTTCACGCTCGTGCTCGCGGCGATACTCGGACCGCGAGCGTTCGGGGTGGTCGCCCTGGCGCTCGTCTACCTCGCGCTGATTCAGCTCGTGCTCGAGGGCGGCGTGCAGACCGCCCTCGTGCAGCGGGAGGACCTCGACGAGGAGCACCTCAGCTCCGCCTTCTGGATCAACCTCGCCTGGTGCCTAGCCCTCGCGGGCCTGTCCTTCGGCCTCGCCGGGTGGTGGGCGCGCCTGAACGACATCCCCGAGCTGGAAGACGTCGTCAAGGCGCTTTCGCTCATGCTCGTCTTCTACGGGCTCACGATCGTCCAGCTGGCGATCTTCCAGCGGGAGATGCGGTTCAAGGGCCTGGCGATCCGGGAGAACGTGGCGGTGCTCGTCGGCGGCGTGCTCGGCATCGTCCTCGCGCTCCGGGGCGCGGGCGTCTGGGCGCTCGTCGCGCAGCAGCTCGGGTTCGCCTCCACCCAACTCGTCCTCCTCTGGGCCATGAGCACCTGGCGCCCCAGGCTCCGCTTCTCGCGGGCGCACGCCGGGCAGCTCGTCGGCTTCTCGAGCGGGGTCTTCCTCGCGAACCTGGGCGGTTTCCTCAACCGTCGCGCGGACGCGCTGCTCATGGGGATCTTCTTCGGGCCGGTCGCCGTCGGCCTCTACCGGCTCGCGGACCGCTTCGTGGACACGGTCCTCGAGCTGACGATGCGGCCCGTCGCCCACGTCTCCCTGCCGTTCTTCTCGCGCCTCCAGAACGACGCGGTCGCCCTGCGCGACGCGGTCGCATCGTGCATCCGCACGAGCCTGCTCGTGACCGTCCCGGCCATGCTCGTCATGGCCGCCTGCTCCACCTATCTCGTCGGGATCCTGGGCGACGAGTGGGCGGACGCGGCCGGCGTCCTCAAGCTGCTCGCGGTCGTCGGCATCGGCAAGGCGATCGTCTTCTTCACCGGCCCGCTCCTATTCGCGGTCGCCAGGCCGCACCTGCGGGCGATCATGCTCTGGGCGCTCGCCGTGCTCGCGGCCGGGACCGTCGTCGTCGTCGGCCTGCTCCTCACGGACTCGCCCAGTCGCGACCAGGCCCTGGGCATGGCCGCCTCGCGGGCCGCGTTCTTCCTCGCGATCGTGATTCCCGTCAACATCGCGGTCGTCTGCTGGATCACCGGCCTGCGCGTACGCTCCCTCCTGCCCTGGACGGTCTCGCCGCTCGCCTCGGGCGCGGCCGGGATCGCGGCCGTCGCCGCCCTCCAAGCCGCCGGCGTCCTCGACGCGGTCGGGACGCTCCCGGCCCTCCTCCTCGCCGGCTTCGCCGCCACGACGGCGGCGGTCGCCGCCCTTCTCGCCCTCGAGCCGCGCGCGCGGGAGCTGGCCGGGCCGCTCGTCCGCCGCGCCCTCCGCCGCCGCGCCGCCGCGACGTGAGCGCTCGGACCCGTTCAGAGACAATGACAAAGGAGAGGACATGACCGAGACGAGGAACACGACGGACGGCCTCGAGCCGATCGGAGTCGACCTGGGCGTTCCGGGGCCGCATGTCATCGGCGCGACCGGTGGGTCGGGGACGCGGGTCGTCGCGCGCATCGTCCGCGCCGCCGGCCTCTACATCGGCGAGAAGCTGAACCCGTACGAGGACGCCGTCGAGCTCGGCTTCTTCTCCGACCGCTGGATCGACCGTTTCGTCGAGGCCGGCGACGCCGCGCCGGACGCGCTGTACGAGGAGATGACGGCCGACCTGCGGGCCGTGCTCGCCGACCACGCGAGCGGGCTTCCCAGGGACGCCCGGGCGTGGGGGTGGAAGGAGCCCCGGAGCATCTACCTCCTGCCGTTCTGGAACGCCGCGCTGCCCGGCCTCCGCTTCCTCCACTTCATCCGCGACGGCCGGGACATGGCCTTCTCGGACAACCAGCAGCAGCTCAAGAAGCACGGCGACGCCGTCCTCGCGGGCGAGCTGCGGAGGGCGCGCACGTCCACTCGCTCGATCGCGGTCTGGGGGCGCATCAACACCCAGGCCGCCGACTTCGGCGAGGGCTCCCTCCGCGACCGCTATCTCCGCGTCCGCTTCGAGGACCTCTGCGCCCAGCCGGCCGAGACCGTGGCGCGGATCCTCGCGTTCTTCGGCCTCGAGGGCGACGCGGAGGCCGTCGCCCGCGCGGAGATCCGCCCGCCCGACACCCTGGGGCGCTGGCGGCAGCGGCGAAAAGGCGTCGTCGCCGAGCTCCACCGCGAGGCCGGCCCCGCGCTCGACCGGTTCGGCTACACGGACCGCTAGGGAAGCGCGGCCTCAGGAGGCGACACGCTCGGCGAGCGCCCGGGCGATCAGCTCGAGCGCCTCTCGGGCGGCGCCGTCGTCCGTGAGCGGGGAGAGAAGCCCTTCCGAGCGGAGCCGCTGCACGGCCAGGACGCGTCCGTTCCCGAGGGGCTCGAGGATCACCTCGTACTCCCAGTCGCGCAGGCCCGGCACGACGAGCCGATCCTGCCACCAGAGCTTCCGGTCGGGCCGGGAGACGAGCACCTTCGGGTCGAGCGGGACCGGGTCGTGCCCGGGGAGCACGAGGTCGAGCTCGAGGCGGTCGCCTTCCCCCGTCCCTCCGGACGCGTTCCGGAAGACGGGGTTCCAGTCGTCGTAGGCCTCCAAGTCGACGAGGACGGCCCACACCTCCGCCTTCGAGCCCGCGACCGTGACGCCGTTCGTCACCGTCGTGGCCGGGCGGTCGAGGGCGGCGCTCGCGCCGATGGCCAGGGCGACGGCCGCGAGGAGCCCCCCGCCGGCGACGAGGAGCATCCGCAGCCGGCGGTTCACGTCACGCGCTCCGTCTGAGACGGTCCCGCCAGGCGCGCTTGACGGCGTCGAGGTGCCCGTTGCGCTCGAGCACCGTCCGGGCGGCCGTCGTCGTGCCCTGGAGGGCGTTCCGGACGAGGTTGACCGAGAGCGCCTTCGGGCTCGAGCCGAAGACGACGACGTCCTCGTCGAGCCGGCTCTCGTCGCCGAGCTGGCGCTTGTACGTGCCGTCGGTCGAGAAGCCGACGCCGAGCGCGCTCTGGTAGGTCTTCGCGTGGACGGCCGCGGTGTCGGCGAAGAGCTGCGGGAGCTCGTCGCGCGAGCGGAAGACCTTGACCTCGAGCTCGTCGCCGTGGGTCTCCTCCAGGCTGGCGGCGTCCCGGTGCGCCTGCCAGCTGACCTTCTTCTTGCGGCGGGCGAGAAACTCCTCGAACGTGCAGCCGACGTCGGCGCGCCAGTGCGGCGTGGGGCGCCCGAAGAGTTCGCGGCGCAGGACCGGCGCGTCCTCCGTGACGGCCGCGTGGATCGGGGACCCGCGCTCGAGGCCGCGGAGGCGCACCAGCTCGATTCCTTCGTCCTCGAGCGAGGCGTGGAGGGCCGCGAGCGCAGCCCGCGTCCCTTCGACGTCCGTCGGCCCGAGGATCCCGCCGTACACGACCTTGAGCGTCCTCATCGTCGGGGCGAAGAGCGTCTTGTAGTCGAGCCGCGCCGGCAGCTCCGTCTCCTCCACCTGGGCGACCACGAGCGCTGCCGGCTCGCCCTCCTCCTCGACGAGCACGACGTGGGGGCGGACCACGCCGGGCGTGCGCCCGACGCAGGTCAGGAAGTAGTCGAGGTCGCTCGCCAGGCGGGAGCCTTGCAGGCTCTCCCAGACGTCGCGGAGCTCCTCGACCTCGGCGACGGTGCGTGCGACCTCGAACGTCTTGGAGGAAGGGTCGCCCTCGCCCCGCCCGGGCTTCATGACGGCGAGGGTGCGCCTGTGGGCCCGGGGGGCCACCGGGGTCCGGGCTCCGTCGACGACGAGCTCGCTCGACATCGTGCGGTCGGGCCCGCGCGCGGGCGTCGGCCCGATCGAGATCCCCCTGGCGCCGAGGGCTGTGAGGAGGACGAAGACGCAGCCGATGAAGGCGCGGCGCATCGTCAGCCCCCCTGCCGCTGCTCGAGCCGGGCTCGGTACCGCCGCCTCAGCTTCCCGAGCCGGCCGGCGCGCTCGAGCACGGTTGCGGCGGCGGCCGTGGCGCCGGCGAGCGCGCTCCGCGTCAAGCCCACCGAGACGGCCCGGGGGGTCGCCGCGTAGAGGAGGACCTCCTCCTCCAGCGTGCTCTCGTCCCCAAAGTGCTGCTTGTACTCGGCGTCCCCGATGCCGAAGTCGAGCGCGCGCACGGCGTCGTCGGCGCAGAGATCTTCGACCATGCACATGAAGAGGTAGGTTCCCGGCCTGTCCTGGGCGAACGCGGGATCGAAGCCGGTCGCTCCGATCCCGAACGTGCCACGGTATGCGTTTCCGTGCCAGAACGCTACCGGCCGGTCGTCCACGTAGAGCAGGTAGCCCCTGAACCAGCCCCGGTCGGCCGCGAGCTCGGCGAGACGCCGGTGCACCCCGTCCGCCGAGAGCCCCACGTGGAGCGCCGCCTGGTACGTCTTCCGGTGGACCTCGAGCGAGTCGGCGAGAAGCCGTTCCAGCCCTGCGCGCGTCCGCACGAGCTCGACGCGGAGGCGGTCGCCGTACGCCTTCTCGAGCCGGCGCGCGTAGCGCCTCACGCTCTCGCGCCGCCGCTTCGACCGCCGCGCGAGGAACTCGTCCTTCGTCGCGGGGAGCTCCGACCGCCAGTGAACCGCCGGTCGGCCAAAATGCTCCCGCCTGTGGACGGGGGCGGCGGCCCGCGCGGCCGCGTGGAGCGGCGAGCCCAGCTCGAGCGTGCGCAGCCGGACGACACCCACCTCGCCGGGCTCCACCGAACGCGTGAGCGCGCCGACGACGGCCGCCGGGTCGCGCTCGGCGAGCGGCCCGCCGACGCCGCCGGAGACGACCGTGAGCGCCCGTACCCGCGGTCGCAGGAGAGCCATGTGGCCGACCCGGGCCGCGAGGCGGGTGTCGTCGATGCGGGCGACGATCAAGGCGGCCGGCCGGCCGCCCTCCTCCCCGCCGACGACGTGCGGCCGCACGATCGTCTGCGCATGGCGGACGTGCGTGAGGAAGTAGTCGGGGTCGGCCGCGAGCGAGGGACCTTGCAGGCGCTCCCAGACGGGCCGGAGGCTCTCGGCCTCCTCCACGGTCCGGGCTACCGTTACGCCGTTCACGGACGCCTCCGAGCCACTGCGCGCTTCACGCGGCCCGCGCGGATGCGCCCGCGACGGACGGCCTTGCGCGCCCGGTAGCGCGGCAGGCGTGCTCTCTCGAGACGCTCGAGCTCTGCCCGCGTCAGGCGCACGTCCGCCGCGGCGACGTTCTCCTCGAGGTGGACGTACGAGGACGTCCCCGGGATCGCGGCGAGCGCCGGCGAGCGCTGGAGCAGCCAAGCGAGGGCGGCCTGTCCCGGCGTCACCCCGCGCTCCCGCGCGACGGCGGCGAGGGTGCCCCCCTCCCGGGCGAGGTGCCCCCTCGCGAGCGGGGCCCAGGCGACGAAGGCGATGCCGGCCGCCTCGCAGGCGGCCAGGACGGGATCGGAGTCGCGCTGGGCGAGGCTGAGGCGGTTCTGGACGGAGACGACCGGCACGACGGCGCGGGCCCGCGCGAGCTGCGCGGCGTCGACGTTGCAGACGCCCACGTGGCGTATCTTTCCCTCTGCGCGGAGCTCGGCGAGCGCGCCGACCGACTCCTCCACCGGCACGCCGGGGTCGACGAGGTGGAGCTGGTAGAGGTCGATGCGCTCGAGGGCGAGCCGCGAGAGGCTGCCGTCGCAGGCGGTCCGCAGGCTCTCCGGGCGGCAGTCCGCCTCCCATTCGTGCGGGCCGTGGCGGCGGAAGCCGCCCTTCGTGGCGACGAGGAGCCCCTCGTAGGGGTGCAGCGCCTCCCGGACGAGACGCTCGGCCGTCCCGGGCCCGTACGAGTCGGCCGTGTCGAAGAGCTGCACGCCGAGCTCCGCGGCGCGCCGCAGGAGCGCGCGGGCGGCCGCTGGGTCGGGAGGGTCTCCCCACGTGCCGCGACCCGTGAGCGCCATCGTGCCGAGGCCGAGCCGACGGACGGCGAGGTCGCCGAGCGCGACGGTCTCAGGGGGGCTGCTCAGCGGAACCCGCTCCCGGCGTGGCCGCTCGCCTCCGGCGGCAGGAGCGCGTAGCGGACGGCGCTCGCGCCGAGCGTCCACTCGGCGACGACGAGGCGGGGGAGAAGCCGCACGAAGCGCGTGCGCAGCTCCGGTTGCGTCGCCAGCCGGCGGTAGATGACGGGAAGGCGCAGGAGCGCGAAGTGGTGGACGGGGAACCGGGCGAAGAACCTGCGGGCCCCGCCCTCGTCGAGCACCCGCCGCATCCGCGCGATCCCGTAGGCCATGCGCCGCTGCTGGCGGCGCAGGTCGGCGAAGCTCTCGCGGTCGTGGTCGTGGTGAGCGTGGAAGCGCGGGTCGAAGACGAGCTCGTACCCGGCAGCCGAGGCGTCGGCGCAGAAGACACCGTCCTCGCCCCCGTAGCTCTCGTCCCAGCGGAAGGGGACGTCGCGCGGGACGGCGACGCAGTACGAGGAGAGGAACGAGACGCGGCGCGGCTCGCCGAGCGGAAGGTAGGGCGTCTCGGCCTGGAGATGGGCGACCCAGCCCCAGGCGGTGCGGCTGCCGAACGTCCGGGCGCAGCCCACGAGCGCGCCGGGGAACTCCGCGAGAGCGCGGGCGAGCCCGGTGCCGAAGCCGGCGGTGGGGATCGCGTCGGCGTCGAGGAAGAGCACGACGGGCCTCGTCGCGGCGTCCCAGCCGCTGTTGCGGGCGCCGCCGGCGAAGCGGGGGCGGTCCGTGCGGACGACCGTCGCCCCGGCGGCCTCGGCCACGGCAGCCGTCCGGTCGCGGGAGCCGTCGTCGACGACGACGATCTCCGCAGGGGCCGGATCCTGCGCCCTCAGCGCCTCGACGACCCGGCCGACGGTGCGCTCCGCGTCGAACGCCGGGATGACCACGGAGACGTCGAGCTCAGCCGGCATCGGCGAGCACCGCCTCGCGCAGCGCGAGCGAGTCGGCCAGGAACTTCGCCGCCCAGTTCGGGTACTGGAGGGGGGCGTAGCGGCCGTAGATGGGGAAGGAGCCGGGCACGGCGCCGTCCACATCCTTCCACGCGCCGCGCGACTGGAGCGCGGCCGCCTGGGCGACGGCGTCGGCCCCGGCCCGGCGAAGGTCGTCGTCGCCCGTCAGCTGTGCGAGCCGGAGCCAGACTCCACCTGTCTGGGCCAGGCCGGTGACGCAGATCGAGCGCGCCGCTGGCGCGAAGCCCCGGGTGTACCGCGCCGGCAGCCGCCCGAGCCGGCCGTAGACCTCCAGGAGCTGCCGTGCCGTGCGGAGAGCGGCCTCGAGGTAGCGCTCGTCGCCGAGGAGGACGGAGCTCTCGAGCAGGCCTCGCATCGTGTAGGCGAGGCCATGGCTGTTCGGGTCCGTCCCCGGCCTGAAGATGCACCACTCCATCCACCCGTCTTCGTCCTGCCCGCTCACCACCCAGTCGAGGTTCGCCACCGCCGCGTCCCGGAACGACCGCTCTCCCGTCGCGTCGGCGAGGCGCAGGAGCGCCCAGGCGACCCGGGAGTGGTAGGTGTGCGGGATGCCGTGGAAGGTGACCTCGCCGCGCCACGAGCCGTCGTCCTGCTGGGCGCCCGCGAGGAAGCGCCCTCCGCGGGCCGCGGCCTCGAGCCAGCGCTCGCCCCCGTCCGCCTCGTGCAGCGCCACCCAGCCGAAGATGACCATGCCGGTGTTGAACACGACCGACCGCGTCGGCGGCGACGCGAACGCCCCCTCCATGACGCCGCCGTCGGGGTTCTGCACCTCGATCTCCCACTCGCCCATGCGGCGGGCGTGCCCCCGGAGACGGTCGTCCCCCGTCCGCGCCGCGTGGGCGAGGAGGGTCTCGATCACGTAGCCGGTCGTCTCGGGGTAGGCGGGGAGCCAGCCGTGGAGGAGTGAGAAGCCCTTGGAGGACCCACGTCGACCGGTCATCTCGTGCGTGCGCACCAGCCAGCGGATCGCCGCCTCGAGCGCGCCCTCGGGGACGTCGGTGCCCGGCCCCGGCTCCCTGGCTCGGCGGGCGGTGTCGCGCAGCGCGGTGACGGGCAGCGCGACGGATCGTCGCAGGGCGCTTCTCATCGGACTGAAGACCTACCGCCGTCGGGCGAGCAGCTCGCGGGCCAGGAGCGCGGCGAAACGGCCGTTCGTCCGCAGGTAGCGCGGCCCGAGGCGCAGCGGCTCCTGGGCGAAGCGGTAGAACCACTCGAGCCCGGCTCGCTGCATCCACGGCGGCGCGCGGCGCGTGACGCCCGCGACGACGTCGATCGAGCCGCCGACGCCCATCGAGAAGGGCACGCCGAGGCGCGCGGCGTGACGGGAGAGCCACTCCTCCTTGCGGGGCGAGCTCATGGCGACGAGGAGGATGTGCGGCGCCGCGGCGCGGATCGCGTCGCAGACCTCGTCCTCCTCCGCGTCGGAGAAGTACCCGTGGTGGTAGCCGGCGACGTCGAGCCGCGGATGGCGCTCGCGCAGCCGGGCGACGGCGGTCTCCAGCACGTCCTGCCTCGCGCCGAGGACGAAGACGCGGTAGCCGCGCTCCTCGGCGACCGCGAGCAGGCGGTGCATGAGGTCGATGCCCGCGACGCGCTCCGGGAGCGGGTCGCGGAGAAGGTGCGAGGCCCAGACGAGCGGCTGCCCGTCGACGCTCACGACCGCGCACCGCTCGACGATCTCCGCCAGGCGCGGGTCGTCGCGGAGGGCGACGATCTTCGCGACGTTGACCGCGATGTGCTGCACCGGCTCGCCGGCCTCGATCAGCTCTTCGCAGAGGCGGACGGTCTCGTCCATGTCCAGGCGGTCGATCTCGCAGCCGAGGATCCGCGCCCGGTCGCGCTCGCTGCGGTCAACAGGCGTGTCGACCTCTCCCGCGACGGTCATGCGCTCGTGGCGATCGGGTCGCCGAGCTATCCGAGCGCCGCGACGATCTCGTCGGCGACGCGCTCGGCCGCCCTCCCGTCCCAGAGCGGGATCGCGCGGGGGGCGCGGCTCCCGCCGCCGACGGAGACGCCGGCGATCGCGGTCGGGTCGTCGCCGATGAGCGTGTTCGTGCCCTGGGTGATCGTTATCGGACGCTCGGTGCTCGTGCGGAGCGTATAGCAGGGGACGCCCAGGGCCGACGCCTCCTCCTGGACGCCGCCGGAGTCCGTCACGATCGCGCCGGCGCCGCATTCGAGCGAGAGAAACTCGAGGTAGCCGAGCGGCTCGAGGCAGGCGACGCCCGCCCCCTCGAGGCGCGCGAGGCCGTCCGAGGCGGCGAGCCGCGCGCGCGTGCGCGGATGGACGGGGAAGAGGACGCGCGTGCGGCCGCCGAGCTCGACGAGCGCGTCCACGATCGCGCGGAGTTGCTTCTCCACGTCGACGTTCGAAGGCCGGTGCAGCGTGACGAGGGCGTAGCCGCCCTCCTCCGCGCCGTGTCGCGCCCAGGCCGCCCGCGCCCGCGCCTCGCGCTCGAGCCGGCGCAGCGTGTCGATCATCGTGTTGCCCACGTAGCGGATCCGGTCGGCGGGGATCCCCTCCGCCACGAGGTTGTCGCCGGCCTCCGGGCTGTGCGTGAAAAGGAGGTCGGAGAGGCGGTCGGTGAGGACGCGGTTCTGCTCCTCGGGCATCGCCCAGTCGCGCGAGCGGAGGCCCGACTCCACGTGGGCGACCGGGATCGCGAGCTTCGACGCCGCGAGGGCGCAGGCGAGCGTCGCGTTCACGTCGCCGCTGACGACGACGAGGTCGGGTCGCGCCTCGAGCAGCACTCGCTCGAAGGCGATGAGCGTGAAGCCGGTCTGCTCGGCGTGCGAGCCGGAGCCGACGCCGAGGAACCGGTCGGGCCGGGGAAAGCCGAGGTCGTCGAGGATCTCCGTCGAGAGCCGCTCGTCGTAGTGCTGGCCGGTGTGGACGACCAGCCTCCGGAAGAGGCCGCGCCGGCTCACCGCCTCGATGACCGGCGCCATCTTGACGAAGTTGGGTCGGGCTCCGACTGCAAACGCAACGGTGGTCATCGGTGTTCTCGGAGTGTGGCTGACGGGGGCGCTAGCAGTCCCTCGCCCGAACGAGGGCGGGGATCGTGCGGAGGATCAGCTTCATGTCGTTGAGCATGGACCACGTCGTCACGTAGACGTAGTCGAGGCGGACCATCTCCTCGAAGGGGATGCCGTCGCGGCCGAGCACCTGCCAGAGGCCCGTGATGCCGGGCTTCAGGTTGAGCCTGTTGCGCCTCCAGTCGACGACGTGCTGATCCTCCTCGAGGATGAGGGGCCGCGGGCCGACGAGGCTCATCTCGCCGCGGACGACGTTCAGGAGCTGCGGCAGCTCGTCGATGGAGAACGCGCGGAGCCAGGCGCCCGACCGCGTCACCCGGGGATCGTTCGGGATCTTGAACATGCGCGGGTCGTCGCCGTTGTGCTTGTTGAGGGAGGTGAGGCCGGCCTTCTGATCCTCGGCGTCGGCGCACATGGTGCGGAACTTGAAGATCTCGAAGGTCCTGTCGCCCGAGCCCATGCGCTGCTGGCGGAAGAACACGGGGCCCCTCGAGTCGAGCTTGATCCAGACGGCGACCGCGGCGAAGAGCGGCGAGAGCAGGACGAGGCCGGTGATCGAGAGCCAGAGGTCCATCGCCCGCTTCAAGAGCACGGAGGAACGCGACAGCCGCAGGGGCGGAAGTCCGATCAGCGGGAGCCCCTCGGCGGTGTGGATGCCGACGTTCGTCCCGATCACCTCGAAGAAGCGGGGGACGAGGTCGACCTGGATGTCGAGATCCTTGAGCGAGCGGATGAGGTCGAGCATCTCCTCGTGCGAGTCGTTCGAGAAGGCGACGATCACGCGCTCGACGTCGAGGATCTGGACGAGCTCGGGGAGCTCCTCGGAGCCGCCGAGGAGCGCGAGGTCGTGCAGGCTCGCGGGGCGCTCCTTGGGCCGGTCGTCGACGAAGCCGACGAGGTTGAGCCCGTACTCGGGATGCTGGCGCAGCTTCTTGGCCACGAGCTGGCCGACGTCCCCGGCGCCGACGATGATCGTGTTCTGCTGGTAGGCGAGCTGCCGCCGTGCGACGGCCCGTGCGATCCCGCGCCCGGCAGTGACGAAGGCGATGGCGAAGAGCCAGAGGGCGAAGAGGCGCGCGAGGCCCGGGTCGATCATGCTCGTAAGCGACGAGGCGGCGAAGAAGAGCCAGCTCCCGATCGTGACCAGGTGCAGGACGGGGACGAGGTCGTCCGCAGTCGAGTGGTCGGTGCGCTCCTCGTCGAGGTCGTAGAGCCCGTAGAGCTTCGCTACGATCACCCACACGGGCAGGCTGAGGACGAAGAAGAGAAACTCGATGGGCGAGGCGACCGTGTCGACCGCGGGGTTGGCGCCGAACATCAGGGTGGCGAGGAGGAACGCGAAGGTCAGCCCGAGGATGTCGGCCGCCACGAGCGCGCGGCGGACGAGCCAGCCTCGCCGCTGCGGCTTCGAGGCCCGGCGGCGGTGCTCGAGAATCTGGAGCGTGCGCTTGTCGACGGCGACGGGGAAGTCGCCGAGCGGCTGCGGCCTGACGACAGGCTCGACGGCACTCATCTAGCGGTCTCCCTCGAGGTCGGCCGCGCACCACGCACGTACTCCCGCCGCAATTCACCCTCCCGTGTGCTGTAGACGCACGTCCGCTGCTCGCCTCTCCCTGACGAGCCGGACATCTCGAAGCTACAGCGGTCCCGGCTCCCGGGCAATGGCCGAATGGACTGGCCCTTTCCCGGCATTGGCTGGACTTTCGACTAGGGAGGCTCGCGAGCATCGGCCGGTCGCCGCGCGGGCTCCGAGTGGGAGCACGCCGGCAGCGCCGCGGAGCGGGCGCGCGCTGTGAGGGTTCGGGCCGCAGGCGCGAAGAAGCACGGCCTCCCGCAGCGCGAAGTCGCTCTCGCCTTTTCGCGAGATGTGTCTACGCTTTGGAAAGCCCGGCTGCTCCGAGTCCGGCGCTGCACGAGAGAGGAAGGCGACGAGCGATGACGACTGCGGCCGGCACGAGATGAGCGCGACCGACTCCGGAGGACTTCCTTCCGGCGAGGTGATCGTCCAGCGGCCCGCCGGTCCCGCGGCGGCGGAGCCCGTGCGGGCGCTTGTCGAGGCACGTGACGTCACTCGCAGGTTCGGAAGCGTGGTGGCGCTCGACGGTGTCGCGCTCGTCGTGCGCGCGGGCGAGATCCACGCGCTCCTGGGCCCCAACGGCGCCGGCAAGACGACGCTCCTCCGGGTGCTCACGGGGCTGGTCCACGCCGACGGCGGCCACGTGCGTATCGCCGGACTCGATCCGGCGCGCAGCGGTCGCGAGCTCCGCCGCCGCGTCGGCCTCGTCCCCTCGGGCGACCGCACTCTCTACCTGCGCCTCTCCGGTCTCGAGAACCTCGTCTTCTTCGCGCGCCTCCACGGGCTCCGGCGCCGGGCGGCCGTGAGGCGGGCCCACGAGGTGCTCGAGGCCGTCGCCCTCCGGGACGCCGCCCGCAAGCCCGTCGGCGTCTACTCGCACGGCATGCAGAAGCGTCTCGCCGTCGCGCGCGCTCTGCTCGTCGATCCGCAGGTGCTCCTCGTCGACGAGGCGACGCACGACCTCGATCCGGATGCGGCCGACAACGTTCGCCGGCTGGTCGGCGACCTCGCCGACCGGGGCACGGCGATCGTCTGGACGACGCAGCGGGTCGACGAGGTCCGAGGGTTCGCCGGCGCCGTCACGCTGCTCTCCCGGGGCCGCACCCGCTTTGCCGGCAGCGTGGCCGAGCTGATGGCGCACGCGCTGCCGCGGCGGTACCTGCTGCGGCTCGAGGATGTCGGAGGGAACGGCGCGCGGCCCGCCTCGGCGCTCGCCGCCGCCCTCGCCGGCCTGGGCGAGATCGCGCGGACGAGCGACGACGCCACGCACTACCTCATGTCGCTCGAGGACGGAGCGGCTCTCGGGGACGCTCTCGCCGCGATCCGGGAGGCCGGCTTCCAGCTCCTCTCCTGCCGCGACGAGCGTTCCGAGGTCGAGGAGGCGTTCCTCAACCTTACCCGGGAGCGGCGACCGTGATCGACGTCGCGCCGTCCGGCGACGGACGGATCACGACCCTCGTCCGCGAGACGATGAAGATCCCGGCGTTCGCCCGCCGTGACCTCATCGTCGCGTGGAGCTACCGGTTCGCGTTCTTCTCGGACGCGTTCGGGCTCGTTCTGCAGGCCTTCCTGTTCTACTTCGTCGGCCTCCTGGTCGACGAGCGCAGGCTCCCCGAATACGGCGGCGCCCCCGTGACGTACATGGAGTTCGTCGCGATCGGCATCGCGCTGGCCGCCTTCGTCAGCGTCGGCCTCGGCCGCATAGCCACCGCGCTTCGCCGGGAGCAGATGATGGGGACGCTCGAGTCGATGCTCCTGACCCCGACCTCGCCGGCGACGATTCAGCTCGGCTCGGTCGTCTACGACCTGGTCTACGTCCCGATCCGCACGGCTATCTTCCTCGTCGTCATCGCCGTGGGCTTCGACCTCGACTTCAACACGAACGGCCTCCTGCCCGCACTCCTGGTCATCCTCGCGTTCGTGCCGTTCGTGTGGGGACTCGGGCTCGTCAGCGCGGCCGGGACGCTGACGTTCCGCGGCGGTGCCACCGGCGTCAACTTCGGCGTCACGGTCCTGACGCTCGCCTCTGGCGCGTTCTTCCCGCTCGAGCTCCTGCCCGGCTGGCTGACGGCGATCGCCGAGGTCAACCCGATGGCGATTGCCATCGACGGCATGCGGCAGCCACTCCTCGGCGTCGTCTCGTGGTCGGAGACGGCACGTGCCGTGGGCGTCCTCGCTCCCCTCTCGCTCGTCTCGGTCGCCGTCGGAGCCCTCGCGTTCCGCCTCGCCCTCCAGCGCGAGCGTCGCCGCGGCACGCTCGGTCTTTACTGAACCCATGGCCTTCGACCCCACGTCCAAGCTCGAGAAGAACGAAAATGTCGCGTTCCGCCGCCTCGCGGAGGGCGAGGGAGGCGTGCTCCTCCACCTCGAGACGGGCGAGTACCACGGGATCAACGAAGTGGGATCCCTCATCTGGGAGCTCTTGGACGGGGAGCGCACGGTGGGCGAGGTCGCGGTCGCGCTCCGAGACGCGGTCGAGGACCCGCCCTCCGACATGTCCGGCGAAGTGATCAGTTTCCTTGACCGCCTGCGGAAGCGCGATCTGGTCCGGTGAGCGCCGCCGTGGCCGGATCCTGCTACGGCTTCCAGCCGTTCTCGGACCTGGCCTTCGAGTACTTGCGCGGCGGGGAGGGGGAGCCGCTGGCGGTCGACGAGCGTGAGGACGCCGAGAACGGCCGCGGCATCCTCGTCAGCGAGTGGACTCCGATTCCCGGTCGCCGGATCTGGGCCCGCCTCTACGCTGACGGCCCTCGCTACAACCTCTGGGTGGAAGGCTACGGCTCGTTCGCAGTCGACCCGTACGCTCCGAGCGTCGGCCTGCCCGCCGGCACCAACGACCCGGTGCGGCGCGAGGAGCGCATGTGGGGCATACCGACCATGCTCTGCTTCCTCGCGCGGGGTGACCTGCCGCTGCACGCCGCCGCCGTGGACGTCGGGGGCGAGGCGGTACTCCTCGCGGCGCCGGGATACTTCGGGAAGACAACGCTCGCCGCGGGCTTCGACGCGGCCGGATACCGCGTGCTCTCGGAGGACGTCTCGTGCATCCGCTTCGCACCCGAGCCCTCAGTCGTCCCCGGTCCCGCCATGTTGCGCGTCAGGCATGACGTCGTCGACCGCCTCGAGCTCGCCGGCGCCCGAGCGGTGGCGGAGAGCGACAACCGGGTCCACTACTCGCTCGACCCGGCCCGCCGCGGCGACTCGACACCCGTGCGCCTGAGGGCGGTCGTCCTCCTGCGGAGCGCCGACGAAGGGATCGAGCTCGATCCTGTACCGGCGGCGAGCGCCCTGCGCGACCTCTGGCCTTTGAGCTTCCGGCTCCCGACGGTCGAGGACAGGGCGCGCTGCTTCGACGGCATCGCGCGTCTCGCCGGGTCGGTGCGGATCTGGAACCTCGTCCGCCCGCTCCGCCTCGAGGAGCTGGGCCGGGTCGTCGAGCGGATCGTCGCCGATGCGTAGCGGCGGGCGGCTCACCGCGACGCAGAAGGCGCGGCTCGCGACGCGCGTGTGGACCCGCTACGTCCGGGTGGTCGTCGACCTGCGGCGGCAGCCGCTTCCCGCCCTCGTCGAGCGTCTCGCCCAGACCAATGGGCGCAGGCGCGGCGACGCGTACAGGCCGGCGACGCTCTCGAACGCCGTCTTCCGAAGCCTCCGCATCGGGAACCGCCGCCCGCGGTGTCTCGTGAACGCGCTCGTGCTCTTCCGGCTCCTCCGAGAGCAGGGGGAGCCGGCCGAGCTCGTGATCGGGCTCCCGCGCGACGCGCCAGACCAGAAGGCGCACGCCTGGGTCGAGCTCGGCGGCCGCGACGTCGGGCCTCCGCCGGGTCGGTACGGCCACGAGGAGATGGCCCGCCTCCCGTGACCGTTGCAGCCCCCACATCCGCGCTTTGGGACCGCGTGGATGCGCTCATCGACGCGGCGCCCGGGCTGCAGGCCCTCCGCGCGCACAGGCTTCAGCTCCTCGCTGGCCGCCGCTGGCGCGAGACGGGGGTCGAGGTCCCGGAGGCGCTTCGCGCCGAGGAGCGACTCGCGGCCGTGCGCGACGCCATCGCGCCGGATCTCCTCGGCCGTGTGCGCGCCGCGACGGACCAGCCCCTGGTGCTCCTGAAGGGACCGGAGATCGCGCGTCGCTATCCGGGGCACGCGCTGCGCCATTTCATCGACCTCGATCTCCTCGTCCCCGATGCCGATCGGCTGCAGGCGGAGCTCCTGGCGGCGGGCTTCGAGCTCGCCGAGGGCCCCGCCTGGGCCTTCCGCCTGGCCGACGACCGGGATCTCTTCGTGGACAAGCACCACTGCCACCCGCTCCGATGGGCCGGCTGGCCGCTGCGCATCGAGATCCACCGCCGGCCGAGCTGGCCGGGCTGGCTCCCGCAGCCGCCGGCCGAGCGCTTTCTCGAGCTCGCCGAGCCGGCGCAGGAGGAGGAGGGCATCCTCACGCTTCCTCCGGGCCCGCACGCGCTCGTGCTGGCGGCACACCTGTGGGTCTCGAACCCGTTCGCCCGGCTACGCGATGCCCTCGACGTCGCACTCCTGCTCGAGGAGGCAGAGCGGGGCGAGGTAGAGGCGCTCGCCCGCGAGTGGGGAGTCGACCGCCTCTGGGCGACGACGTCGGCGGTCGTCGAGTCCGTGCTGCTCGGCGGGAGGCGGCCGGCCGCCCAGCGCCTCTGGGGCCGCCACCTCGCGTCGGCGCGGGAGCAGACGGTGCTCGAGATCCACACGACGCGCTGGGCCTCGCCGTTCTGGGCCCTCCCGCCGCACCGTGCGATCCGGGTCGCGGCAGCCGGCGTCGCGCGCGACCTCCGGCCCGCTGTTGCGGAGCCGTGGGGGCCGAAGCTCCGGCGCAGCCTCCGGGCGCTCGGGAACGCCCGGGCCCCGAAGAGCGAGCACGAGGAGGAGCTTGGCCCGGAGGGACGCCAGCTCGGCAGGTAGTCGCGCTAGGACCAGAGGTCGATGAACGCGTGCACGCAGGCCAGATCCCTGGCCCAGAGGTAGTGGGGGAGCGGCATCTCCTCGCGCTCGAGCTCGGCCCGCAGGCGCTCGTAGTCCACACCACGGATCCGGAAGCCGTCGCGGGATACCCAGTGGCGGACTGCCGGGTAGTCGAAGGCCATCTCCTGGAACCAGCGATCGATGTACGTCTTGTCCCTCCGGTCGAGGATCTCGTCCGGAACCACTCCCCGGAACGCGTTCCTGACGAAGCCCTTGATCCGGTAGTCCGGAAACTTGTGCTCCGCGGGAAGGCCGAGGAAGAACTCCCAGACGTCGACGTCGGCCCACGGCCGGCGGGCGCGGATCCCGTAGAGCGCATGCGAGTAGACGTCGGCCTCCCCGATCGGGTCGGCGCCGAAGAAGGGCAGCTGCGCGGAAATCCAGCGGCGCCTGGCGGGGAGGGCATGTCCTGCGTCCCGCGCGCCGATGCGGGCGAGATCGATCCACGGCGGCAGGAAGCCGGGCGGGTTACGCCGGAAGCGGCGGGCCTGGAGGACACGCGGCGTGACGGCCTCGGCGAGCTCGCTGACCAGCGTCCTCCGGCTGATTCCGACCCCCCGCTGGGAGCGGAGTTGGGCGGCTGCTTGCCGGAAGCGCCCTCGCCAGAGCAGGTGGGGTACGAGGTAGGCCCGGACGGCGCTCACCTGCTCGGCGAACTCGCCGCTCACAATCGTCGTGAAGCCGTGGGCCTGAGCCTGGGTGCACCTCTCCGCCGTTCCCTCCGGTGACCACGTCGACCACGGTCCGTCGAAAAGCTTCAGCCAGAATTGGAGGCGGTCGAGGCGCTGGGAGCCCGGCTCGTACGTGTGGAGGGGAAGTCCGAGCCGTTCTGCGACAAGCTGGATGTAGTCGGTCTCGTCGCTCTCCGGGAACGTCGGGTAGACGGCCGACAGTGCCGGGATCGGCCGGCCGAAGCGGCGAACGTACTCGCGGTTGCCGTAGACGGCGACGGGGGGCGAGTCGACGCCACCGCTCAGCGAGACGGCATCTCGGCCGGTCAGGGTCCTCCCGACGGCCTGGTGGAACAGCTCGCGAAAGCGTTCCATTGCCTCCTCCGGGGAGAGTCTCGCCGTCTCGAGAAGCGCTTCAGGATCCCAGTACGGCGAGACCCGGAGCCCATCGGCATCCGCAGTGAGAAGGGAGGCGGCGACGAGCCGCCTGACGCCTCGGAGCGCACAGACGGTGGGGTCCTCGAGGTCGCCGTAGAAGAGGGCGTCCACCACGTCGACGTCGGGCTCCGGCGACATCTCCGCGCCCCCTAGAACCTGCTTCGCCTCGGAGGCGACGTACACGGCGTCGGCCTCGTCCCGGTGGAAGAGCGTCTCCAGCCCGATGTGGTCGCGAAAGGCCCAGATCCGCGCGCCGTCCGAGACGACGCAAGCATACGTGCCTCGCAGGAGGGGCGGCGTCTCGGTGCCGACCGCCCGGAACGCCGCGAGGACGACGTCCGCGGGTTGCGCCGCCTGCCCGGTCTCGAGGCCAAAGCGCGTGGCCAGCTCGGCGTGGTTGTCGAGCGCTCCCGCGAACCCGACGACCAGCTCGTCGTCCGAGGCGAGCGTCGCCTCGTTCGATCCGCCGCGCTCGCTCACGCCGACGACGCAGGCGCCGGCGGAAGCGACGGCCTGCCTGTCGCCGCGGTGGGGGGAGGCGGCGAGCATCCGCGCGACCGTCTCCCGGTCCGCCCGCCGGGAGCGGCCGAGCACCGCGGCTACGCCGCGCATGTCCCCGGCAGTACGACCACTCCCCTCACGTGCTCACAGCATGGCAAAGGCCGGCGAACCGGCCCGTGCCGTTCTTCTTCGCTTCCGCGCGCTTCCGCGCGCGGACTGGTCCTACGGGGATCCGCCGCCGGGCTCGCCCGGATGCGAGAGCTCGCAGTTTGTCGTCTCGATCCGACAGTTCACGAAGCCCTTGTGACCGGCGTTCCCAGCGTTCGGCCCCGTCGGCGGCGTCGGCATGAAGGTATGTGCGCTGATCGAGCCGAAGTCCACCACCTCTGGCCTCTCGAACCGAATCTTCATCCTCCGTGCCGCCTCCTTCATGTACGAGTTTCCACGGGAGGTACCCGTTGCGTCATGGTGAGGCTTTCCAGGCGTCCGCGCAACTACCCTTCCGTCCAGTCTTCTTGCCCGTTGTCGGCGGGGCGGCGGGCTTCAAACCTCGACGACGAGCCCGTCGCGGGCGACCGGGACCCCGTCCGGGGTAGGCAGCTCCACGGGCCGGTGCGTGAGCAGGGTGGGGCCGTCGGCCGCCGCGAGCGCCTCCGCGACGGACAGGTGCCCGCGAGGCCAGCCCTCGGCCGCGCCGTCGGCGAGCGTCGCCTCGCAGAGGAAGAGGTCTGCCCCGACGGCGAGCGCCGCGAGCTCCTCGGTCGGCGCGGAGTCGCCCGAGTACGCAAGCGTGCGCCCGTCGCAGGTGACGCGGAAGCCGTAGGAGGTGAGCGTGTAGTGCGGCAGCCGCCGCGCCTCGACCACGAAGCCGGCCGTGGCGAAGGGGACGTCCGGCTCGAACTCGCGCAGCTCGAAGCCGCTTTCGAACATGTCGGCCGTGCCCCAGCGAGCCGCGAAGTCCGCCAGCTCGCGCCGGCCGCCCGGGGGCAGCCAGAGGGCGCAGTCGATGCGGTGCTCCTGCGGGCCGTAGGCGTTCAGCCAGGCCCACGGGACGAGGTCGCCCCAGTGGTCGAGGTGGAAGTGCGTGATCGCGATCGCCTGGGGGTAGAGCGAGAGCTCCCGGAGCCGTCCCAGGACCCCCGCGCCGCAGTCGAGGAGGAGGGTGCCCTGCGCCTCCACGAGGTAGCCCGATTGCACGCTTCCGGGGTTCGGCCAGGCAGGGGACGAGCCGATGACGGTCAGGCGCACGTCCATATACTGGCGCACCATGACGAGGAAGATCCGGGTCGTGATCGCCAAGCCCGGCCTCGACGGGCACGACCGGGGGGCGAAGATCATTGCGCGAGCCCTCCGGGACGCCGGCATGGAGGTCGTCTACACGGGCCTCCACCAGACGCCGGAGCAGATCGTCGAGACCGCCGTGCAGGAGGACGCCGACGCCGTCGGCATCTCGATCCTCTCCGGCGCGCACATGACCCTCGTGCCGCGAATCCTCGAGGGCCTGCGCGAGAACGGGGTTGACGACGTCCTCGTCCTCGTCGGCGGCACGATCCCGCGCGACGACGTTCTCGAGCTGAAGGAGCAGGGCGTCGCCGAGGTCTTCACCCCGGGCGCCCCGGTCTCCGAGATCGTCGACTTCTTGCGGGCCAACGTGCCCGTCGAAGCGTGATAACCGTCGAGCGTGAAGACGGGATCGCGACCGTCACGGTCGATCGCCCCGAGGCCATGAACGCGCTCGACCTCGACCACCTGCGGGAGCTGCGCGACCGGCTCGCCGAGCTGGCCGCCGACGAGGAGGCGCGCGTCGTCGTGTTGACGGGAGCGGGCGAGAAGGCGTTCGTCGCCGGGGCCGACATCAAGTACATGCAGGGCCTCGACGTCCAGGGCGCGCTCGCCTGGGGCGAGCTCGGGCACGCCTGCGGCGACCTGCTCGAGACGATGCCGAAGCCGACGATCGCGGCGATCAACGGCTTCGCGCTCGGCGGCGGGTGCGAGCTGGCGCTCGCGTGCGACCTGCGGCTCGCCTCGTCGAACGCGCGCCTCGGCCAGCCCGAGATCAACCTGGGCGTCCTCCCCGGCTGGGGCGGGTCGATCCGGCTCGCGCGCGCGACGACCCTCGGGTTCGCTAAGGAGCTCGTCCTCACCGGCCGGCAGGTGGACGCCGCCGAGGCGCTCGAGCGCGGGCTCGTGAACGCCGTCTGCGAGCCGGAGGAGCTGCGCGAGCGCACGCTCGAGCTCTGCCGCACGCTCGCGCGGCAGAGCCCGCTCGCGCTCGCGGCCGCGAAAGAGGCGGTCAACCTCTCGCTCCAGGGGGATCACCGGGCGAGCCTCGCCACGGAGGCGCGCCTCTTCGCCATGGCCTTCGCCAGCCAGGACCAGAAAGAGGGCATGGCCGCTTTCACCGAGAAACGCCGGCCCGAGTTCACCGGGCGGTAGCCCGCCGGCATGGCGACGCGGGCCGAGCGGAGGACGCCCGTCTACCAGCGGATCGAGCGGCTGATCGAGGACGACGTCGCTGTCGTCCTCGACGGAGGGAACGCGACCGAGCTCGGCCGCGAGCATGCGGGGCGCCTCCGCGACGCCGACCGAGGGCTCTGGGGCACGGGTGCCCTCCTCGACGTCCCGTACGCCGTCCTCGACGTCCACCGCCGCTACGTCGAGGCCGGGTGCGACGTCATCTCCACGAACACATGGGCGATCCTCGCCGCGGCCGAGCTCGAGGGCTCGGGCGTCGGGGCGGCGGGGCCCGCGACCCACTGGATGGACGTGGCGCGCCTCGGCATCCGGCTCGCGCGCCAGGCCGTCGAGGAGGGGGGGAGGAGCAGGGAGTGCGCGGTCGCCTTCAGCGTCAACGGCGACATCTCGAGCGAGCGACGCCTGGGAACGCTCGAGCTTCTCCTGCGCGTCCTCGAGGAGGAGCCGCCGGACCTCGTCCTCATGGAGACCATGTCCCTGATCCGCGAGGGGCTGACGTTCCCGAGCGTCGAGCTCGTCGTCGAAACCGGGCTCCCGGTCTGGCTCTCGTTCCGGCGTTGCCGCCACGGGGTCTGCGGCGTCTACGGCGAGCACTGGGGCGGCCCCGAGGGGGACGAGTTCGGCCGCGCCGCGCGCGCCTTCGAGGAGCTCGGCGTCCGGGCGCTCCTCGTCAACTGCCTCCCGCCCGAGCACGTGCCCGGGATGCTTCCCTGGCTCCGCGACTTCGTCGACCTGCCGCTCGGCGTCTACCCCAACCTCGGCTACTACTCGGACGCGGGCTGGCGCTTCGACGAGAACGTCGGGCCGGAGGAGTATGCGGCGCTCGCGCTCGAGTGGCGGGCCGAGGGCGCCCAGATCGTCGGCGGCTGCTGCGGCACCTCGCCCGCCCACCTGGCCGCCGCCCGCCGCGCCCTCGAGGGGACGAAGCCCGGGCGGCCGAGCAGCTCTCCTCCCGCTCCGGCGCCTCGGCCGGCCGGGCCGCCGGCGCCGCCGAGGCCGTGGCTCGACGCCGAGGGCCGGTCGCTCTACCCGCTCCCGTTCCCGGACATCGTCGTCGAGCCGGGCGTCTTCGTGCCCACGATCGGGAGCCTCCTCCTGTGGAAGATCCTCTGGCGCGGCGGGATCGGCGAGGGGAAGCGCTGCCTCGACGTCGGTTGCGGCACAGGGCTCCTCGCCGTGCAGCTCGCGCTCAACGGCGCCGAGCGCGTGCACGCGATCGACATCGAGCCCCGCGCGGTCGGGAACACGCTCGCGAACGCGTTTCGCAACGGCGTCGCCGAGCGAGTGACCGGGGCGGACGTGGACCTCTACGGCTTCGAGCCCGAGGAAGCCTACGACGTCGTCGTGGCGAGCCTCTACCAGATGCCGGTCGACCCGGCACGGGAGCCGGCCGGGCATCGGCCCGTCGACTTCTGGGGCCGGAACCTCCTCGACCACCTGATCAGGCTCCTGCCGCGGCTCCTGACGGAGGGCGGTCGAGCCTACGTGATGCAGCTCTCGATCCTCGGGCAGCTCCGGACGGCGGAGCTCGTCGAGGCGAGCGGGCTCGAGGCCCACGTCGTCGACGTCGGCTTCTTCCCCATGAGCGGCCTCTTCGGGGAGAACCTGGAGCAGATCCGCCGCGTCGAGCAGCTCTCGGACGCGTGGCACCTCGAGCTGGGCGACCAGCACGTGATGGCCGCCTACGTGCTCGAGCTGCGGCGGCGGTAGACGGCGTTGCTAGCGTTTGGGGGAGCGGGAGCCCCTGGGCGGGGGCTGAGAGGCGGCCTCGAGGCCGCGACCGCCAGCACCTGATCTGGGTCATGCCAGCGAAGGGAGGACGAATGGACACACGAGATCCGCTGGTCGTCGCCGGGCGCGCGTTCTCCTCGCGCCTCCTCACCGGCACCGGCAAGTACGACACGTTCGAGACGATGCGGGACGCGCTCGCCGAGTCGCGCTCGGAGATCGTCACCGTGGCCGTCCGCCGCATCGACCTCGACGCGGCGCCCGGCGAGGACATCACCGCGTTCCTGCCGGAGGGCGCGCTGCTCCTGCCGAACACGTCCGGCTGCGAGACGGCGGACGAGGCGGTGCGGACCGCGCGCCTCGCCCGCGCCGGCGGGCTCCCCGACTGGGTGAAGCTCGAGGTGATCCCCGACCCGCGCTACCTGCTCCCCGACCCCGTCGAGACGCTGCGCGCCGCCGCGATCCTCGTCGAGGACGGCTTCACCGTCCTGCCGTACGTGCTCCCGGACCCCGTGCTGCAGAAGAAGCTCGAGGAGGTCGGGTGCGCGACGGTGATGCCACTCGCGGCGCCGATCGGGAGCGGGCGCGGGCTGAAGCTCCGCGACGCTATCCGGATCATGGTCGAGCAGGCGGAGGTGCCGCTCGTCGTCGACGCCGGGCTCGGCGCCCCCTCGCACGCCGCCGACGCCATGGAGCTGGGCGCCGACGCCGTCCTCGTCAACACGGCGATCGCGCGCGCCGGCGACCCGGCGGCGATGGCGCGCGCCTTCCGCCTGGCGGTCGAGGCCGGCCGCGCGGCGTTCCTGGCCGGGATCATGGGCGAGCGGGAGGACGCGGAGGCGTCGAGCCCGCTGACCGGGGCGGTGCACGAGGCGTGAGCCCCGCCGTCCTCGTCAACGGGAAGGAGCGTGAGCTCGAGCGAGACGAGACGCTGGCAGCGCTGCTCGAGCGGCTCGGGGTCGGCGCGCGGTGGGCGCTCGTGGAGCGAAACGGGGAGCCCGTCGAGCGGGTGCGCTACGAGGAGGTCAGGCTCGAGGATGGTGACAGGCTCGTCGTCGCCCGGCCCGTCGCCGGCGGCTGACGCCGTCCGCGAGGCGCGCCTCTACCTGATCACGCCGGCGCGGCCCGACCTCTCCGCGTTCCTCGAGGCGGCAGTCGGCGGCGGGGTGGACCTCGTCCAGCTCCGGGACAAGGAGCTTCCCGACGGGCGGCTCCTCGCCGCGCTCGAGGAAGCCCGGGAGGCGACGCGGCGCCTCGGCGTCCCGCTCGTCGTCAACGAGCGCCCCGACCTCGCGGTCCTCGTCGGCGCCGACTTCGTCCACGTCGGCCAGGGCGACATCCCCGTCGAGGCCGTGCGCCGCTTCGGCCTCCCTGTCGGCCTCTCGACACATGCGCCGGAGGAGCTCGACCGCGCCCGGGCGGACTACGCGGGCGTCGGGCCGGTCTTCGCCACCCCGACGAAGGAGGGCCGTCCGGCGGTCGGGCTCGAGCTCGTCCGCTACGCGGCCGCGCACGCGCCCGTCCCCTGGTTCGCGATCGGCGGCATCGACGCCGGCAACGTGGAGGAGGTCGTCGCCGCCGGCGCGCGCCGGATCGCCGTCGTGCGCGCGATCGGCGACGCCGCCGACCCCGAGCGGGCGGCGCGGGACCTGCGCGCGGCCCTCCCTGGCTAAGGAGCGTTGCCGAGGATGCCGGCCGAGGCGCCCGCCGTCGGTCGGCGCGGCCGGGGGCCCGGCAAGTCCTCGAGCTCGGCCGCTCCGCCGCGCGCGTCCGCGCCGAGCCGGCCCGCGTCGTGCCCCCACCCTCGGGGTCGAGCACTGGAAGCAATGACGGCACACCTTCGCGTCCTCCCGGACGGGCTCGCCGCACGCGGGGCACGCAACGATCCTGACCCGGCGGGACTCGAGGAGGCTGCCCCCGTCCACGGGAGCCGCCGGCTACCGCCGCAGCAGCAGGTCAGCCGCTTGCAGGCGGCCGGAACCGGCCTTCGCGTAGGCGAGCCTCTGCGGGAACTCGATCGTCCACGCGCTGACGCGGCGGCCGGGCTCGAAGTGCTCGAGCGAGGCCGTCTCGTACGTGCGCGGCGCGACCGCCCGCCGGAGGACGGCCTCCTCGGCGAGCGCGAGGGCGACGTTGCGGTCCGGCCTCACGACCCACCCGTTAGCGAGGCGCACCTTGGCCACCTTGATCGCCACACGGTTGGGCTCGAGGTCGGTCCGCGTGCGGATCACGGTGCCGTTGACGCGCGCCGTGAGCGTCGTCACGGACGCCGGCGGCCGTGGGAAGAGAAGGCGCCGGGCCTTGCGCAGGTGCTCGTACGGCGACACCACCCTGTTCCCGTTCACGTGCAGCTCGAAGTGGAGGTGGGACGCGATCCCGTTCGCGTCGCCCGAGTCGCCCACGTAGCCGATCAGCTGGCCGGCCTGCACCCGCTGCCCGCTCTCGAGGCCGGGAGCGTAGGCGATCCCGTTCCTGCACCCGCCCTTGTTGTCGTTCTCGAGCGTGCGGTCGTTGTTGAGATGGATGTAGAGGTAGGTCGTGCCGCTCTTGCCGTAGAGGTAGGGCATGCAGCCGGCCCTGCTGGAGGACGTCCACTTCGTGACCCGTCCGCCCTCGACCGCGACGACCGGCGTGCGCTTCGCGGCCATGAGGTCGTTGCCCATGTGCCGGCCCTGGCCGCGCGGGGCGCCGAAGTCGTTCGTGTAGGTCGTCTTGCCGACGACGGGGAAGACGAGGCGCGGCACGGCCGCACCGGCGGTCGCGCTGGCGGCCCACGCGGCGAGGAGGACGAGGAGGGCTACGGCTGTCGTCCGGCGGCGGCTCATGCGGCTGAGCTGTCCGACGCTCCGGTGCGGCGCCCGAAGCGCGGGACGTTAGCAGACATGTCGGCAGGAGCGGACTGCGCCTTGAACGGGAGGCCGCTCGTTATGCTCCGGCACCGGTGGGAAGGTCGCGAACATGAAGATCGTCGTCTGTGTCAAGGAGGTTCCGGAGGCGTCCGCCCGCACGCGGATCGACCCGACGACGCTCCGGCTTGACCGGAGCGGCGCCGCCGGCCTCAACAGCTTCGACGCCCACGCGCTCGAGGAGGCGCTCAGGATCAAGGAGCGCACGGGCGACGGCGAGGTCGTCGCCCTGATGATGGCGCCCGCCGGCGCGGCGGACTCGCTCCGCAAGGCCCTGGCGATGGGGGCCGACCGAGCCGTCCACGTCGCCGACGAGGCGCTCGCCGGCTCCGACTTGGTGGCGACGGCGCGCGCTCTGGCCGCCGCGACCGCCCGCGAGGAGGCCGACCTCGTCCTCCTCGGCCAGCAGGGCAGCGACTCCGACGGCGCCGTCCTCTGGTCGGCCCTCGCCGAGCAGCTGCGCCTGCCGGTCGTCTC
>DATHVD010000026.1:0-14986 GCA_035461525.1 Gaiellaceae bacterium | reverse complement strand
CGCCCCGGCCGGCTCGGCCGCGTCGTCGTCGCCGCCGCAGCCAGGCAGGACGACGGCGGCGAGAGCGGCCGCGAGGATTCCGAGCAGCGCGAAGCGGAGCTTCACGCTAGTACGTCCGCTCCTGCGGCTGCCACCGTGTCGCGCGCACCGGCTCCCAGGTCAGCCTGGGCCGGCCGTCGGCCCAGGTGACCAGCGTGTGCTTCATGAAGTTCTCGTCGTCCCGGTTCGGGTAGTCGTAGGGGCGCGCGTGGGCGCCGCGGCTCTCCTTGCGCGCGAGCCCGGCCTCGACCATGCACGCCGCCAGCTCGAGCAGGAAGCCGAGCTCGAGCGCCTGCGTCAGGTCGGAGTTGAAGACGTCGCCCTTGTCGTCGACGACGATGCGCTCGAAACGCTCGCGGAGGCGGGAGACGATCTCGCCCTCCTCGCGCATCTGCTCCTCGCGCCGGAAGACGCCGAAGTTCTCGTGCATGGTCGCCGCCATCTCGTCCCGGATCGCGTGCGGACGCTCGCCGTCGGCGCGACCGAGCAGCGCCCGGAGCTCGCGCTCGGCGTCGGCGAGCGCGGCCTCGGGCGGGGCGACGACCGTGTGGGCGGCGGCCCAGTCGGCGGCGGCGCGCCCGGCGCGCCGGCCGAAGGTGATGGTCTCCATGAGCGCGTTGCCGCCGAGGCGGTTCGCGCCGTGGACGGAGACGCAGGCGCACTCGCCCGCGGCGTAGAGCCCGTCGAGCGTGGTCTTGCCGTCGAGGTCGGTCTCGACGCCGCCCATGTGGTAGTGCGCTCCGGGCCGGACCGGGATCGGCTCGTGGATCGGGTCGACGCCCGCGAAGACCATGGAGAGCTCGCGCGTCCCGTGCAGCCGCTCGATGATCCGCTCCGCGCCCAGGTGGCGCAGGTCGAGGAGGACGTTCCCGTTCACGCCACGCCCCTCGTCGATCTCCACCTGCTCGGCCCGCGAGATCACGTCGCGGCTCGCCAGCTCCATCGCGTTCGGCGCGTAGCGGGTGAGGAAGCGCTCGCCGTCGGCGTTCAGAAGGTAGGCGCCCTCCCCGCGGCAGCCCTCCGTGATGAGCACCCCCGACGGCGACAGCGTCGTCGGGTGGAACTGCATCATCTCCATGTCCTTGAGCGGCACGCCGAGCCGGAGGGCCATCGCCATGCCGTCGCCGGTGCACGCGTAGGCGTTCGTCGTCCCGGTGTAGAGCCGGCCGGCGCCGCCCGTGGCGAGGATGACCGTCTTCGCGCCGACGAGCTTGAGGCCGCCGTTGACGAGGTCCCAGGCGATGACGCCCTGGCAGCGGCCGTCGTCCTCGACGAGCTTCCAGGCGAACCACTCCTCGTAGATCGTGAAGTCGCGCTTCATCACCTGCTCGTAGAGGACGTGGATGAGGACGTGACCCGTGATGTCGGCCGCGTAGGCCGTGCGCGGCTCGCCGGCGGCGCCGAAGGGGCGCTGGGCGATGCGGCCGTCCTCCGTGCGGGAGAAGACCGCGCCCCAGTGCTCGAGCTCGTAGACGTCGGCGGGCGCCTCGTAGCAGAGCACCTCGATCGCGTCCTGGTCGCCGAGGTAGTCGGAGCCCTTGACGGTGTCGAAGGCGTGCTTCTCGGGGCTGTCCTCGGACGCGTTCCCGAGCGCCGCGTTGATGCCGCCCTCGGCCGCGCCGGAGTGGCTCCGAACGGGGTGGATCTTGGAGATGACGGCCACATCCGCCCCGGCGTCGTGCGCCTCGATAGCGGCGCGCATGCCGGCCAAGCCGGCGCCGACGATGAGGACGTCGTGCTTCCCTTCCACCGCCTGGAGACGCTATACGAAACGGAGCCCGGCGGGCGTCAGCTGCGGGGCCCGGCGCGCCGGATCGCCTCGCCGGCGTCGGCGAAGCGCTCGAAGTTCTCCCGGAACATGGCCGCCAGCTCGCGGGCCTTCGCGTCGTACGCGTCCGGGTCGCTCCAGGTGGAGCGGGGATCGAGGAGCCGGTCGTCAACGCCGGGGACGGAGACCGGTATGTCGAAGCCGAAAACCGGGTCGATGCGGTACTCGACCTCGTCGAGGCCCTCCTCGAGCGCGGCGTGGAGGAGCGCGCGCGTCGCCGCGATCGGCATGCGCTCGCCCTCGCCGAACGGCCCCCCGGTCCAGCCCGTGTTCACGAGCCAGACGGTGACGTGCGGGTGCGTGTCGAGCTTCTCCCCGAGCATGCGCGCATAGTTGGACGGGTCCTGCGGCAGGAACGGCTCGCCGAAGCAGGCGGAGAACGTCGGCTGCGGCTCGGTGACGCCGATCTCGGTGCCGGCGAGCTTCGCCGTGAAGCCGGAGAGGAAGTAGAACATCGCCTGGTCGCGGGTCAGCCGCGCGAGCGGCGGGAGGATGCCGAACGCGTCCGCCGTCAGGAAGACGACCGAGCTCGGGTGGCCGGCCCGCTTGTCGGGCAGCGCGTTGGCGATCTGCTCGAGCGTGTAGGCGCCGCGCGTGTTCTCGGTCTTCGAGTCGTCGTCGAGGGCGAGCACGCCGCGCTCGTCGACCACGACGTTCTCGAGGATGGTCCCGAACGTCCGAGTCGTGCGGTGGATCTGCGGCTCGGCCTCGGCCGAGAGCCGGATCACCTTCGCGTAGCAGCCGCCCTCGAAGTTGAAGACGCCGGCATCGCCCCAGCCGTGCTCGTCGTCGCCGATCAGGTGGCGCGCGGGGTCGGCCGAGAGCGTCGTCTTGCCCGTGCCGGAGAGGCCGAAGAAGACGGCGACGCGGCCCTCGTCGTCGACGTTCGCCGAGCAGTGCATCGGGAAGACGCCCTCGAGCGGCAGGCGGTCGTTCATGAGGGCGAAGATCGACTTCTTGATCTCGCCCGCGTAGAGCGTCCCGCCGATCAGGACCTCGGCCCGGGTCGGATGCGTGACGATGAAGGTCTCGCTGCGCGTCCCGTCCTCGTCCGGGTGGGCCTCGACCGACGGAGCGTGGAGGACGACGGCGTCGGGCGGGTGGCCGGCGAGCTCCTCGCCGGTCGGGTCGATGAAGAGCGTCCGCGCGAAAAGCCCGTGCCAGGCCGATTCCGTCACGACGCGCACCGCAAGCCGGTGCGCCGGGTCGGCGCCGGCGAAGGCGTCGACGACGAAGACGTCGGCCGCGCACTCGAGGTGGCCGACGAGCCGTTCGCGCAGGCCGTCGAAGCTCTCCTCGGGCAGCGGCCGGTTGACGTCTCCCCACGCGATCCGCTCCTCCGAGCCGGGCTCGCGCACGACGAAGCGGTCGAGCGGCGAGCGCCCCGTGTGCCGGCCGGTGTCGACGACGAGCGGCCCGCCCTCCGCGAGGACGCCGTCGGTTCGCACGAGAGCGTGCATGTAGCACTGCGGGACCGTCGGGTTCCAGTGCACCCGCCCCGAGGGTCGGATGCCGTGCGCCTCGAGCCCGGCTGTTTCCGCGAGCGCCATCGTCGTGGGCCTATCGTACGCATCCTGCCCCAGCCGCGCCCATGAGCACCGACCTCGCCCTCGAGCGGACGCAGATCGTCGGCGCGGCGCCGGACGAGGCCTTCGCGTTCTTCGCCGACCCGTGGAACCTGGAGGCAATCACGCCGCCGTGGCTCCGCTTCCGCATCGTGGAAGCGCCCCCGCGCCTGGAGGAGGGGTCGCTCCTCCGCTACCGGCTGCGCCTCTTCGGCGTTCCGGTCGCCTGGCGGACGGAGATCGTCGAGTGGCGGCCGCCCCGCTCCTTCCGCGACGTCCAGCTCTCCGGCCCGTATCCGCTCTGGGAGCACACCCACCGTTTGGCGCCCGCACCCGGCGGCACCGAGATCTACGACCACGTGCGCTACAGTGTCCCGGGCGGGCTCCTCGCGCCGCTCGTCCGGGCCGTGACCGTGCGCCGCTGGCTCGAGGAGATCTTCGACTACCGGGCGGTACGGGTCGCCGAGCTGCTCGGCCCGCCCGGGAGCGCGCGGGCGGGCAGCTCCGCCTCGAAGGACGCGCCGCCCGCGTAAAAGACCGACGCCGGCTCGCCGGCCTCGAAGCCGAGGGCGAGCACGGGGTCGACGCGGGCCGGCACCGTGAGCTCGGCGCGCTCCCAGGAGGCCGCGCCCCGGATGACGCGGAAGCCGCGGACGCCCGCGGCCTCGAAGAGCCCGAGCTCGTGACGGGCGAGGTCGCCCGGGTCGGTCGGGCCGCGCCGCTCGTAGTCGAGGCGCAGGCCGAGCCCCTGGGCCTCGACGAGCCCCTCGCGCACGCGGAGGCGGGCGGGACGGACGGGAACCCCGAGGAGCGCCCCGCCGAGCCCGAGCGGCGTCACGCGGATGATGCGGAAGAAGACGGCTGTCTCGCTGCCGTTCGCGGGGCGGACGTACAGCCGCACGTTGAGCTGGGAGAAGGGCGGCAGCGGAAGCCCGCCGAGACGGGCGCCGGCCCAGCGCATGGCCGCGACCGTGACGAGGTGCCTCCCCTCGACGGTCGCGGGCCTGAGGCCGGCGGGGAGCACTCGGGCAACGCGCTCGGCGTCGGTCTCCCAGCTCGCCAGGAGGAGATGGCGGAGGCGGTGGCGAAGGCGCACGGAGGAAGCCTAGGCGCGAGGCGGAACCCTTCGGAGTGGACACCCGTGCCGCGATCGAGCGTTTCCTCTCGAGCCAGTCGCTCTCCGAGGCGACCCGCCGCGCCTACCGGCGCGACCTCGAGGAGCTCGCCTCGTGGCTCCGGCGGCGGGGCCTGACGCTGGCCGACCTCGACGCCGGGGCGCTTTCGGCCTACGCGGCGGAGATCGCAGCCGACCGGCCTGGGCGGCGGCCGCGGAAGCTCGCACAGACGACGGTCGCGCGCAAGCTCGCGGCGGCCCGCTCGCTCGCGCGGGCGGCGCTGGGGCCGGCCCGGGTGCCCGAGCTCGCCGTCTCGGGCCGACGACGGCGGCGGCTCCCGCACGCACCGCGACCCGCCGAGACCGATGTCCTCCTCGAATCCCTTGCCGGCGACGGCGCGCTCGCCCTGCGCAACCGCGCGCTCGCGGAGCTCGTCTACTCCGCCGGCCTGCGCTCGCAGGAGGCAGTCGACCTTTCTCTCGCCGACGTCGACTTCGAGCAGGAGCACGTGCATGTGCGCGGGAAAGGGGGCAAGGAGCGCGTCGTGCCGCTCGGCGAAGAGGCCGCCTTCCGCCTCCGCCTCTTTCTCGAGTGGGGCCGGCCCCAGCTCGCTCGCGGCGCGGAGGACCGGCTCTTCCTCTCCGCCCGCGGCCGGCCCCTCGACACGTCCACGCTGCGGCGGCTCCTCCCGAACCCGCACCGACTGCGGCACGCGTTCGCTACGCACCTCGTCGAGGGCGGCGCCGACCTCCGCACCGTCCAGGAGCTCCTGGGCCACTCCTCCCTCTCCACGACCCAGGTCTACAGCCACGTGGACGCGAAGCGACTGCGCAGGGTCTACGACCGTTCCCACCCGCGTGCGTGACCCGGCGAGAACGGTGGACGCCCGGGATCCCGCGGTCGAGGGCTTCCTCGCGCTCCTCGCGGCGCGGCGGGCGCCGCGGACCGTGGACGCCTACCGCCGCGACCTCGCCGACCTCGCCGGCGCGCTGGGGCGCTCGCCGGCGGAGGCGACGGCGGGAGAGATCGAGTCCTGGCTCGCCGGCCTCCGCGCGCGCGGGCTCTCGCCGGCGACGATCGCGCGCCGCGCGGCGGCGGCGCGCACGTTCTACCGCCACCTCGTCGCCCTCGGCGTCCGCACGGACAACCCCGCTGCGGACGTCGACCTGCCCCGCCGGCGCCGCCGCCTCCCGCGGACGCTCTCGCTGGGCGAGGTCGAGCGCCTGATCGACGCCGCCGCCGGGACGACGCCGCGAAGCTTCCGCGACGGCGCGCTCGTCGAGCTCCTCTACGGCGCCGGCCTGCGCGTGAGCGAGGCCGTCGGGCTGGAGCGCGGCGACGTCAGCCTGGAGGAGCGTACGGTGCGCTGCGTCGGCAAGGGCGACAAGGAGCGGATCGTCCCGCTCGGGTCGCGCGCGGTCGAGGCGCTCCGCCGCTACCTCGCCCGCGGCCGGCCCCACCTCGACCGCCGCCACCGCCCGCAGCTCTTCCTCAACGCCCAGGGCGGGCCGCTCACGCGCGCGGGCGCGTTCCTCATCCTCCGCCGCCTGGCCGCCTCGGCCGGGCTCGACCCGGCGCGCGTCCACCCACACCTCCTCCGCCACTCGTTCGCCACCCACCTGCTCGAGGGCGGCGCCGACCTGCGCAGCGTGCAGGAGATGCTCGGCCACGCCGACCTGGGCACCACCGAGCTCTACACGCACGTTTCGGATCGGCGCCGGCGCGAGACCTACTTCTCAGCGCACCCGCACGCGCGCCGCTCGCGCTGGTAGGGCGCGGAGGACTCGATGGAGAGCTTCGACTCCCACACGTTCTCGGTTCTCGTCCTCGGAGGAGGCCTCGGCCTGCTCCTCGCCGTGGTCGCCGAGCGCTACAAGCTGCTCGAGCGCCGCAACGAAGGGCGCTGCCCCGCCTGCGGCGTCCTCCGGCGCCGCAGCCGCTGCGCCTGCACGGAACGCTAGGTGGTCGATCGGTGATTGGGGTGCCTGCGGGGGCGGCTGAGACCAAGCAGGGCGTCGCGATCGTCCGCCGCACGCACTTCAGGTGCGGGCAAGGGCGAGCACGGCGATCCTGCGCGGCGTCTCAGGCGTCATCCGCGGGGGCCTGAATCATCGATCGGGCATCTAGGCCGCCCGCACCGCCTCGCGAACCTGCTCGATCCGCCCGCTCCGGACGTCGTAGACCCAGCCGCTCAGCTCGAGCGAGTCGGGCAGGAGGGGCGACTCGCGGATCCGGCCGAGGCTGTCACGGACGCTCTGCTCGAGGTCCGGGAAGGGGTGGAAGTCGACGTTCGAGGCGTCCGCACCGGTCTCGTGGGCGAGCTTCGCCCGCAGCGAGTCGTTCGTGAACGTGAGCATGCCGCAGTCCGTGTGGACGACGACCGCGACCTCCTGGGTTCCGAGCAGCCAGTGCGAGATGACGAGCGACCGGAGGGCGTCGTCGGTCACGATCCCGCCGGCGTTGCGGATCACGTGGGCATCGCCCGGCTCGAGGCCGAGGAACGCCGCCGGGTCGAGTCGGGCGTCCATGCACGTGACGACCGCGAGCCGGCGCGCCGGCGGCATCGGCAGGTGCCCCAGCGAGAACAGGTCGGCGTAGACCTCGTTGGCGGCTTGCAGGATCTCGCGTTCGCTCATCGCTCCCCCTTGCTTCAGTTTTTGAAGTACGAACTAGCTTTACAAACTGAAGCGGCGTCCGTCAAGCGAGACAGGCGATCAGCGTGCCTTGGCCTTCCGCTTGAGCGCCTGGTGCACCGCGTCCGCCGTTCCTGCCCGGCTGCGGTCGTCCTCGTCCGCGGCGAGGTGGGCGAGCAGCGTGAGCGTGTCAGCCTGCGGCGAGCCGTTCTTGAGCGAGAGCACGGCGAGCCGGCGCACGGCGGCGTTCGGGTCGTCGTTGGCGAGCGCGTGCAGCGTTCCGCGCACAGCGTTCACGAGCCCCGGATGCCCGCGCGAGAGAAGCTCGAGGGAGAGCAGGGCCGACCCGCGCGCAGCCGGGCTCGTGTCCTCGAGCCCGCGCCGCAGGAGCTCCGTCTTCTGGTTGAAGCGGAGCTGGCCGATCGCCCGGTAGGCGAGCGCGCGCTCGCGGTGGTCCGGGCTGCGCGCGGCCGCCTCGAGGTCCTCGTCCACCTCGCGCCGCAGATCGGCGAGCGCGCGTTCGTCGTCGAGCTCGGCAGCGCGGGCGACGGCCTCGGCGAGGCTCACGCCGGCGAGCGGACCGGGGGCCCGACGTATCGGGCCGAGGGCCGGAAGAGGCGGCCGGTGCGCTTCTGCTCGAGGATGTGCGCCGACCAGCCGGCGACGCGCGAGCAGGCGAACATCGCGGGAGCGAGCGGCGGCGGGATCTCCGCGAGGTCGAGCACGACCGCGGAGTAGTACTCGACGTTCGTCGCCAGCACGCGCTCGGGGTGCCGCTCCTGCAGCGCGGCGAGGGCCGCCCGCTCGAGCTCCTCCGCGACCTCGACGTACGGCGAGCCGAGCTCCTTCGCCGTCTGCTTGAGGACGCGGGAGCGCGGGTCCTCGGCGCGGTAGACGCGATGGCCGAAGCCCATGATGCGCTTGCCGCTCGCGAGCGCCTCGTGCACCCAGCGCTCGGCGTCGCCCATGGCAGCAACCTCCTCGATCATCGGCTTCACGTAGGCCGGGGCGCCGCCGTGCAGCGGGCCGGAGAGAGCGCCGACGGCCGACGAGAGCGCGGCGCCCGCGTCCGCTCCGGTCGAGGCGACGACGCGCGCGGTGAAGGTGGAGGCGTTGAGCCCGTGCTCGGCGGTGCAGATCCAGTAGGTGTCGATCGCCTTCATCTGCCGCGGGTCGGCCTCGCCGCGCCAGCGCAGGAGGAAGGTCTCGGCGGCGGTCGTCCCGCGGGCGACGACGTCGTCGGGGACGGCGTCCTCGTGACCGTCGGCGACCCGCGCCGAGCGCGCGACGATGGACATCATCTGGGCCGAGAGCCGGCCGAGGTCCTCGCGCGCCTGCTCGTCGGAGATCTCGTTCAGCTTCCCGAGCTCCCACACCCCCGCCAGGCGGGCGGTCTCGGCCTGGAGGTCGGCGGGCGCGTCCCCGGTGAGCTTCGCCGGCTCGTAGGGCTCCGGGTCGGGCATCTTCGAGCCGAGGTCGTCGTCGACCAGGAGGCCCCAGACGTTCTCGTAGGGGTACCGGCCGACGAGCTCCTCGATGTCGATGCCGCGGTAGCGGAGGGCGCCGCCCTCGCGGTCGGGCTCGGCGATCTCCGTCTCGACGGCGACGACGCCCTCGAGTCCTGGCGTGAAGTCGTTCATGGGCAACGCGCACCGTATCGAACGGCCGCGAGGCGCGCGGCTGCATAGAATGGCCCTTCGCCCATGGCACACCGCGTGACGCTCATCCCCGGCGACGGGACGGGGCCCGAGATCGCCGAGGCCACCCGCCGCGTCCTCGACGCGACCGGCGTCGCTTTCGACTGGGACGTCCAGCTCGCCGGCGCCGACGTGATGGACGACTACGGCGGGAACCCGCTCCCCGACCACGTCCTCGACTCGATCCGGAAGAACGGCATCGCCATCAAGGGCCCGATTACGACGCCGGTCGGCACCGGGTTTCGCTCCGTCAACGTCGCCCTGCGCAAGAGCCTCGACCTCTACGGCCAGGTGCGCCCGTGCAAGAGCTATCCGGGCGTCCGCTCGCGCTACGAGGGCGTCGACCTCGTCGTCGTCCGCGAGAACACCGAGGACCTCTACGCCGGCATCGAGCTCGAGGAGGGGACGGAGGAGACGCGCGAGCTGATCGAGTGGCTCGCGGCGCGCGGTCACCGCGGCATCCGCCCGGACGCCGGGATCTCGATCAAGCCGATCTCGGTCACGGGCACCCGCCGGATCGTCCAGTTCGCCTTCGACCACGCGCGCCGCACCGGCAGGAGCAAGGTCACCGCCGTGCACAAGGCGAACATCATGAAGTTCACCGACGGCCTCTACCTCCGCGTCGCCCGCGAGGTCGCGACCGAGAACGAGGACATCGAGTTCGAGGACCGCATCGTGGACAACATCTCGATGCAGCTCGTCCAGCGGCCCGAGGAGTACGACCTCCTCGTGTGCCCGAACCTCTACGGCGACATCGTCTCCGACCTCTGTGCCGGCCTGATCGGCGGCCTCGGACTCGCGCCCGGCGGCAACTTCGGGGACGAGGCGGCCGTGTTCGAGCCGACGCACGGCTCGGCGCCCAAGTACACGGGCCAGAACAGGGTCAACCCGATGGCGATGATGCTCTCCGGCGTGATGATGCTCCGCCACCTGGAGGAGCGCGACGCCGCCGACCGGCTCGAGTCCGCGATCGCCGCCGTCATCGCCGAGGGCAGCTCGGTCACCTACGACATGAAGCCGACGCGGGACGACCCGACGGCCGTCGGCACGAGCGACGTCGCCGACGCGGTCGTCGAGCGCATGGGGGTCCGCGTTTGAGGCGGAAGGTGACGGTCGTCGGCGCCGGCAACGTCGGCGCGACCGCGGCCCAAGAGATCGCGCGGCGCGACTACGCCGACGTCGTGCTCGTGGACATCAAGGAGGGCCTCCCGCAGGGGAAGGCGCTCGACCTGAACGAGGCCGGGCCCGTGCTCGGCTACGAGCCGGCGATCACCGGGTCGAACGGCTACGAGGAGACGGCCCGCTCGGACGTCGTCGTCGTCACGGCCGGGCTCCCGCGCAAGCCGGGGATGAGCCGCGACGACCTCGTGACGACGAACGAGGCGATCGTCGGCGCCGTCACGAGCGAGGCGGCCGAGCGCTCGCCCGACGCGATCCTGATCGTCGTCTCGAACCCTCTCGACGCGATGTGCCACGTGGCGCAACGCGCCTCGGGCTGGTCGCGCGAGCGCGTCTTCGGCATGGCGGGCATCCTCGACACGGCGCGCTTCAGCACGTTCATCGCCTGGGAGACCGGCTCGTCCGCGAAGGACGTGACCGCGATGGTGCTCGGCGGTCACGGCGACCAGATGGTGCCCGTCGTCTCGGCCACGACCGTCGGCGGCGTGCCGCTGACGAAGCTCGCCTCCGCCGAGCGCATCCAGGCGATGGTGGAACGCACGCGGAAGGGCGGCGGCGAGGTCGTCGAGCTGCTCGGCACCTCCGCCTGGTACGCGCCCGGCGCTGCGGTCGCGCAGATGGTGGACGCCGTCATGCTCGACCAGAAGCGCGTGCTCCCGTGCACGGCCCTGCTCGAGGGCGAATACGGGATCGACGCCCTCTACATGGGCGTCCCCGTCAAGCTCGGCGCGGGCGGCGTCGAGCAGATCGTCGAGCTCGACCTCACCGACTCCGAGCGCGCCGCGCTCGAAAAGTCGGCCGCCGCGGTGCGCGACGTCGTGGCCGTTCTCGGCTCGTAGGCGGCGCGGACGAATCGCGGCCCGCTCTCGCGCCGCGAGGCTACGATCGCCGTGGTGAGTCCTCGCCGCATCCTCGGGACGGTGGCCGGCCTCGTCGGCCTCGTCGCCGTCGTCGGCCTCGTGCTCACGCTCGTCCCTTCCGACCACTACCTCGTCCTGCCCGACCGGGCGCGGCCGGCCGACCCGCTCGTGGCCGTTCCCGGCGAGGACGGCGATGCCGGCGAGGACGGCATCTACATGGTGGACGTCACGATCGGCAGGGCGAGCCTCCTCGAGCGGCTCTTCCCCGAGATCCGCGAGGGAGCGAGCCTCGTGCCCGCGCACGTCATCAACCCCACCGGCGTCAGTGACCGCCAGCGCCGCCGGGCGAGCCTGCAGGCCATGTCGCGCTCGCAGCTCGTCGCCATCACCGTGGCGCTGCGGGAGCTCGGCCACGACGTGGACGTGGAGCCGGCCGGCGCGGAGGTCGTCCTCGTCCAGCCTGGGACGCCGGCCGACGGCGAGCTCGAGGTCGGGGACGTGATCGTCGCGGCCAACGGCGAGGAGATCGAGACGATCGCGGGCCTGCGTCAGGCCATGGCGCCGCTCGAGCCGGGCGACCCGGTCGAGCTCGCGGTCGAGCGCGGGGAGGACGACCGCCTCGACCTGACGCTCGAGACCGAGGACTCCTCCGCGGCGCCGGGCCGAGCCGTCGTCGGCGTCCAGGTTCGCGACGCGGAGGACTTCGACTTCCCCGTCGACGTCGAGATCGACGCAGGCTCGATCGGCGGACCGTCCGCCGGGCTCGCGTTCGCGCTCGAGATCGTGAACACGCTCGGAGACGACGTCGCCCGCGGCCGCAAGGTCGTGGCGACGGGCGAGCTGACGCTCGGCGGCGAGGTGGCCCGGGTCGGCGGCCTGAAGCAGAAGACGATCGCGGCACGCCGGGCCGGCGCCGACGTCTTCCTCGTCCCAAGGGAGAACGCCGACGAGGCGAGAGCCGAGGCCGGCGACCTCGAGATCGTCCCCGTCTCCACCTTTGCGGAGGCGTTGTCGCTCCTGACGACACCGTAGTTGCCGGCCACGGCAACGCGGCGCAAGAACCTTGCGCTATTTGCGTGTTTTTCGGAGGGGCAACGCTTAACGCCCGAAGCGGGCCGCCCTAAGATGGGGCACCCCCGGGAACCCGATGGCGAAGCGGCGAAGAATCTCCTGCAAAGACTGCTATTTCCGCCGGGAGGCGCTCTGCGCCCTGGCGGAGGGCCCCTGCCCGACTTTCCGTTCGGCGAAGGCGGCCCGGCTGATCCCTCCCGAGCAGGCGCGACTCGTCGCCCGCGCGGGGCTACGCGAGCACGCGGCGGCCTAGCCGGCCGCGAGCCGACCCGGAAACCGCGGGTCGTCGCGGATCGGGTCGAGGTCGGAGTCCGTCTGGGCCCAGTCGCGCGCGCGGGGCTCGGCCTCGAGGGCGTGCGCGAGGTGGGAGAGCGCGTCGTCGTGCAGGCCGGCGAGCGCTTCGCAGCACGCGAGGTTGTAGAGCACGTTCGAGTTGCCCGGGTGGCGCTCGAGCGCCCCGCGCAGGATCTCGGCGGCGGCCGCGTGCTCTCCGGCGCGGTAGGACGGGAGGGCCTCGAGCCAGCCCTCCCAGGGCGACGGCTCGAAGGCGCGTCCCGGGGCCCCGCCGACGACGAGCACCGCCGTCGCCGCCTCGGCCGCGACCGCCCCCCGTCGGACGGCGGGGTCCCGGACGAAGACGAGGGTGCCGGCAGGCGCGTCCACCTCCTCCCCGGCCAGGTCGAAACGCGCGCGCCCGCGGAGGACGACGTACAGCTCCTCGTGCCCGCCGGCGCCGGCGCCGAGCTCGTCGTGCTCCTCGATCACGCGCCCGCCCTCCTCGGGCGCCTCGTAGGCGTTGACGCCGAAGGCCTCGATCCCGAGCGGGATGCGGATCGGCACGGTGACGAGCTCGTCCTCGAAGCGGTCGAGGTCGTCGAGCCTGGCGACCTCGAACGCGGGCCGCGTCACGCGGTGACGGCAAGCGCCTCGCGCACGAGCTTGCCGAGCCGGGCCACGCCGTCGTCGATCTGCTGCGGCGTCGCGTAGGAGAAAGCGAGCCGCATCGCCGACTCGCCGCCACCGTCGACGAAGAAGTCAGCGCCCTTGACGAACTCGACGCCGACCTCGGACGCCTGCGCGAGCAGGGTCTCGCCCGTGAGCCCGCCGGGGAGGTCGACCCAGAGGAAATAGCCGCCGTCGGGCTCGTTCCAGGTGGTGCCCTCGGGCATCTCCCGGGCGAGGGCCGAGATCATGGCGTCGCGGCGCGCGCGCAGGCCGTCGCGGACACGGCTCACGTTCTCGTCGAAGCGTCCGCGGGAGACGAACTCGTACAGCGTCGCCTCGACGAACATCACGGGCGAGACGTAGTTCGTGAAGACGAGCGTCCTCATGGCGTCCATCAGCTCCTCGGGCAGGAGGGCGTAGCCGACCCGGATGCCGGGCGCGACGGTCTTCGAGAACGAGGAGAGGAACATGACCCCCTCCCCCTCGGCCAGCTCGAACAGGCGCGGCACCGGCTCGCCGGCGAAGCGCAGGAGCCCGTACGGGTCGTCCTCGAGGACGAGGGCCCCGTGCTCGCGGACGAGCTCGAGCAGTCGGCGCCTGTTCGGCTCCGAGAGCGTCCGGCCGCTCGGGTTCTGGAACGTCGGGATCGTGTAGAGCACCGTCGGCCCGCTCCCGCCCGCGAGCGCGCGCTCGAGCGCGTCGAGGTCGAGGCCGTCCTCGCGCAGCGGGATCGCCTCCACGTCCGCGTCGAGCCCGCGCAGGATCTGGAGCGAGCGGTCGTAGCACGGCGCCTCGACGAGGAAGCGGAAGCCCTGGCGCACGTGCTGCCGCGCGATGAAGTTGAAGGCCTGGAGCGAGCCGTTCGTCACCATCACGCGCTCGACGTCGACGCCGTGGCGCTCGGCGAGCCACTCGCGCAGCGGCGGGTAGCCGAGCGGGGGGCCGTAGTTGAGGGCGGTCGCGCCGTCGCGGGCGAGCGCAGCCTGGGCACAGTCGCCGAACTCGGCGACGGGCAGGAGATCTGGGCCGGGGAAGCCCCGGGCGAAGGAGATGGAGGTCATGGCACGAGTCTACTGGGGGCCGCGCCCGCCGGAGGTGTGCGTTCGGAGCTCGGCGTAAACCCGGTCCAGCGCACTGGCCGCGACGTCACAGGAGGTTCTCGGAATGCGGACAGCCGTACTCACGATCGCTCTCATCCCCCTGTGCACGATCCCCCCCGTTCTCGACGCAGACGCTACCCGGCGTGGACGATCGCTGCCGGACGTCGAGGAGCCGGACGGCGAAGACGGTGGAGAAGACCGCCGACACCGCGAAGAAGACGACCGAGACCTTCGCGGGCGGCGGAGCCGGAACGACCGACGGCGGGGGGATCGCGGACGGCGGCTCGACCGGTTCCGACTCCGCCGGCGGAGGCTCGACCGGCGAAGGCTCAGGCTCGGAATCCTCGTCCGGAGGAGACAGCGGCGGGCGCTCGGGCGCCCGTGGACGCCCGGGCGCGGGCGAGGGCTCGGCCGCCACGGGCCTTCCCGTCGCGGGAGACCACGGCACGTGCCCGCCGAACGGCGGCGCGCGGGGCCGGCGGGCCCCACGAGAGCGAACGAGAGGATGCGGCCTTTCCCGGCCTGGGCGGAGGCGCCGGCGGCGTCACCGCCGTCCTGACGGCGGTCTTCTTCCTCCTCCTGGCCGGCACCACGAGCGCGGCGCTCGCCGGCGGCCTCGCCCGTCTGCGCTCTCGCTAGGGTCGGGCGCGGGCGCGGGCGCCGGCGACCTCGGCGGCGAGGCGGGCGACCTCGGTCGGGTTCGTACCGACGCGAACGCCGTGGGCCTCGAGCGCCTCCTTCTTCGCCTGCGCCGTCCCGGACGCGCCCGAGACGATCGCGCCGGCGTGACCCATCGTCTTCCCGGGCGGCGCGGTGAAGCCGGCGATGTAGGCGACCACCGGCGTCGACATCTCGGCCTCGATGAAGGCCGCCGCCTTCTCCTCCTCGTCGCCGCCGATCTCGCCGACCATGACGACGAGCTCGGTCTCGGGATCGGCCTCGAAGCGGGCGAGG
>DATHVD010000025.1:0-4996 GCA_035461525.1 Gaiellaceae bacterium | reverse complement strand
GGCTCGGAGACGACCGGGGTGCGGGCAACCGGAGATCTTCCGCAGGGGAGCGAGCCCGTCGACCTCGACCCGGCGCAGTTCACCGTTGAGATCGACAACCACTACTGGCCGATGGCGCCCGGGACTCGCTGGACGTACCGCGAAATCGACGAGGAGGGCAAGGAGCTCCGGGTCGCGGTCACCGTCAGCACGGAGACGAAGACCCTCGCCGACGGCATTACTGCCCGAGTCGTCCGCGACACCGTCACCGAGGACGGCGCGCTGATCGAGGACACGTTCGACTGGTACGCCCAGGACGCCGACGGGAACATCTGGTACCTCGGCGAGGACACGGCCGAGTTCGAGGACGGCGAGATCGCGAGCAAGGCCGGGTCGTTCGAGGCCGGGGTGGGCGGCGCGCTGCCGGGAATCGCTGTGCCCGCCGACCCCGTCGACGGCATGACCTACCGGCAGGAGTACTTCGAGGGCGAGGCCGAGGACAACGGCGAGGTACTCAGCGTGGTCGAGCAGGTCGAAACTCAAGCCGGCCACTACTCCGACGCGCTCCTCACCAAGGACACGGACGCACTCGAGCCGAATGTCCTCGAGTACAAGCTCTACGCCCCCGGCGTCGGCCCCGTCCTCACCCTCGGCATCTCCGGCGGAGGAGGGCGCGAAGAGCTCCTGCGAGTCGAGCGGGTCGGGATGCGGGCCGCACGAGCGGCAGGCACCGCTCCGCTCGGCGAGAGCTACCCGTAGCCTGCGTCCAGGCCCGGCGTGCCGGCACGCCCGCCTTTTCCCCTGCCGATGATTCCTCGGGCGACACACCGTCCAAGCACCCGACGATGTGACTTGCAACCGACGGAGGGAGAGCGCGAGATGCGATTGACGCTGACCATGTTCCAGACGCTCGACGGGGTCGTGCAGGCCCCGGGCGGACCGGACGAGGACACGGACGGAGGGTTCCCGCACGGCGGGTGGCTCGTGCCGTACTTCGACGCGGACCTGGGCGCGGCGATGGACGGGTTCTTCGCCGAGGCGGAGGCGTTCCTGCTCGGCCGGCGCACCTACGAGATCTTCGCGGCGTCGTGGCCGAAGGTCACCGACCCGGACGACCCGATCGCGAGCAAGCTGAACGGCCTGCCCAAGCACGTGGCCTCGCGGACGCTCGAGGAGGTCTCGTGGGAAGGCTCGACGCTGCTCGAGGGCGACGTGGCGACCGCGGTCGCCGGGCTCAAGGCGAAGCCGGGCCGCGAGCTGCAGGTGCACGGAAGCGGGAACCTCGCCCAGACGCTCGTGCGGCACGGGCTCGTGGACGAGTACCGGCTCCTGACCTTTCCCGTCGTCCTCGGCGAGGGCAAGCGGCTGTTCGAGGGAGGAGGGAGGCCCACGGCGCTCGAGGTCGTGAGCCGCGCGACGACGAGCACGGGCGTCGCCGTCGACGTCTACCGGGCGGCGGGCGAGCCGGAGTACGGGGCGATCGGCGTGGAGTACGAGGACTAGCCCACTCCGCGGGGCTGCCTGAGGGCGCCCACGTAGACGCCGGCCAGGACGAGGACCGACCCGGCGGCGAAGGAGACCGTGACGGGCTCGTCCTGGAGCCAGGCGGAGACGAGGACGGTGACGAGCGGGACGAGCACGAGCTGGTACGAGGCCGCGCTCGCCGTCCAGCGGCGGACGACGAGGACGTAGAGCCAGAAGACCCCGAGCGAGCCGGCGACCACGAGGTAGGCCTGCGCCCCCCAGGCCTTCGCGCTCTCCGGGATTGCGTACGATTCGCCGGCGATCGCCGCGAGCACGAGCAGCACGACCCCTCCAGCGGCCATCGCGACGGCGTTCGTCGCGGCGGCGTGCGCGGGCGGGAAGGCCTTGACGACGACGAGCGCCTCGGCCCAGCAGAGGGCGCCCGCGAGAATCGCCAGCATCGACGTCAGCGGCACGTCGGCGCCGAGCCCGCTCGCAAAGACGACTGCGATGCCCGCGACGGCGAGGACCGCTCCGGCGATGCCCTCCCACCGGAACCGCTCCTGCCGGTGCAGGAGCGCCAGGCCGAAGGTCAGAAGCGGCACGCAGGCGAGCAGCACCTGGCCGAGCCCGGCAGGCGCGTGGACGAGCCCCCAGTAGACGAGCCCGAAGCCCGCACCGAACTGGAGGACGCCGAACAGTGCGGCGCCCAGGAAGGCCCGCCCACGAGGGACGCCGACCCGCAGCGCGGCGACCACCGCGGCGAAGATCGCGGCGGCGAGGAGGAAACGGGTAGCCGCAGCCCAGAAGGGGTCGAGCTCGCAGCCCTCGCACGAGACGTAGCGGATGGCGGGGGCGTTCCCGCCGGCGATCACGACCAGCGCGAGGAAGGCCACGAGCGTGGCCGGCTCGGAGGCCTGCCGGACGTCTTCCCGCTCCGCCGTAGGGCGACTATACGGCCGTGCCCGGCTTGCGGTCCGTCGGTACTGCTGGGAACATGCGTTCGTGTCGCGGCAGGGGACGATCCTCCACGCCGACCTCGACGCGTTCTACGCGTCGGTCGAGCAGCGGGACGACCCCGCCCTGCGCGGCCGGCCGGTGATCGTGGGGGCGGGCGTCGTCCTCGCGGCGAGCTACGAGGCCAAGGCGTTCGGCGTCCGCACGGCGATGGGCGGGCGCCAGGCGCGGCGGCTCTGCCCGCACGCCGTCGTCGTTCCGCCGCGCATGGAAGCGTACTCGGAAGCGAGCAAGGCCGTCTACCGCGTCTTCGAGGACACGACGCCGCTCGTCGAGGGGCTCTCGATCGACGAGGCGTTCCTCGATGTGCGCGGCATGGAGCGGCTGGCCGGCTCGCCCGCCGAGATCGCGGTGCGGCTGCGGCGCCGGGTGCTCGCCGAGGTCGGGCTCCCGATCACGGTCGGGATCGCGCGGACGAAGTTCCTCGCCAAGGTGGCGAGCGGGGTCGCCAAGCCCGACGGGCTCCTCGTCGTCGCGACCGACCGGGAGCTCGCGTTCCTCCACGCGCTCCCGGTCGAGCGGCTCTGGGGCGTCGGGCGCGTCACCGCCGAGAAGCTGCGCGGCCGCGGGATCGCCACGGTCGGGGACGTGGCCGCGCTGCACGAGGAGAGCCTCGTCGCCCTGCTCGGCCGGGGGGCGGGACGGCACCTCCACGCCCTCGCCCACAACCGCGATCCCCGGCCGGTGCGGGTCGGCCGGAGGCGGGGGTCGGTCGGCTCGCAGCGGGCGCTCGGACGCCGCGTGCGCTCGCACGAGGAGGTCGACGCGACGCTGGTGGGGATCGTCGACCGCGTCTGCCACCGCCTGCGGAAGGGGAGGCGCGTCGGCCGGACGGTGGTGCTCCGCCTGCGCTTCGCGGACTTCTCGCGGGCGACGCGCTCGCATTCGCTCCTGCGGGCGACGGCGAGCACGGCAACGATCCTCGCGGTCGCGCGAGGCCTCCTCGCTGCGGCCCGGCCCGAGCTCGAGCGGCGCGGGCTCACGCTCGTCGGGGTCGCGGTCGCGAACCTCGAGGACGACCGGGCCGTCCAGCTCGTGCTGCCCTTCGACCGCGGCAGCGGCGGCGACCTCGACACCGCGCTCGACGAGGCCCGCGACCGCTACGGTCGGAGCGCAGTCACGCGCGCCGTCCTCCTCGGCCGCGACCGCGGCTTCGAGGTGCCGCTGCTGCCGGACTAGCGATGCGCCACGACGGCTCAGTGGAAGAGCCGGCCCCCGTTCACCCACAGGTCCTGGCCGGTGACGAAGTCCGAGCCGTGGCCGACGAGGTAGAGGATCGTCCCGACGACATCCTCAGGCGTCGCGTCCCGCTGGAAGCAGCGCTGCCCGCGGATGAGCCCGGCCATCTCGGGCTGACGGGCGTCGTAGTCGGGGTCGTGCGGGATGTAGTCGGGGCTGACGGTGTTGACGGAGATCCCCCACTCCCCCAGCTCCCGCGCGAGCGCGCGCGTGAGCCCGACGATGGCGGCCTTCGAGGAGACGTAGTGGAGGAACCCCGGCACGCCGCTCGCGACCGTCGCGGACGAGGTGTTGACGATCTTCCCCGACCGCTGCCGCTTCATCACAGGGACGACCGCGCGGCAGCAGAGCCACGTCCCGCGGACGTTTACCGCCATGGCGTGGTCCCACTCCTCGACGGAGATCTCCTCGAAGGGCCGCTTGAGGATCGCCGTCATGTAGCCCGCGTTGTTGACGAGCACGTCGATGCGCCCGAAGCGCTCGACCGTCCGGTCGGCCAGCTCCTGCGTCGAGCCGGGATCGGAGACGTCGACCCCGACGCCCAGCGCCGTTCCGCCGGCCGCCTCGATCTCGTCCACGACCGGCTCTGGGTCGGCGATGTCGGCGACGACGAGCCCGTAGCCCTCGCGCGCGAGGGCGAGCGCGTAGGCGCGCCCGAGCCCGCGCGCCGCGCCGGTCACGATCACGACCTCCTCGCTCACGACCACCTCCTATCGTTGCCGGGATGACATTCGACCTCGACGCCTTTCTCGCCGAGCTGCGCGGCTGGGCCGCCCGCGAGGCGCCGGCTCCGGCCGTCGCCCGCTACGGCCCGGGTCCCGAGCACCTCGTCGAGCTCCGCGTGCCGGACGGCCCCGGCCCGCACGCGGTCGCCGTCCTCCTCCACGGCGGCTTCTGGCGCGCACGCTTCGACCGCTCCACCATGGTCGCCCTGGCGGTCGACCTCCACCGGCGCGGCTTCGCGACCGCCAACGTCGAGTACCGACGCGTCGGCGCCGGCGGCGGGATCCCGGCGACGCTCGAGGACGTCGAGAGGGCGGCGGACGTCGTCCCCCGGCTCGACCATCGCCTCGACCGCGCGCGGATCGTCGCGATCGGCCACTCCGCGGGCGGGCACCTGGCGCTCTGGCTGGCGGGGACCGGCAAGGTCGCGGCGGCGGTGTCGCTCGCCGGGGTCTCGGACCTGAAGGCAGCCGCGGACGAGGGCCTCGGCGAGGGCGCGGCCGTCGAGCTCGCCGGCGGGACGCCTGCCGAGCGGCCCGAGGCCTACGCGCTCGCGGACCCGATCCGGCGCGTG
>DATHVD010000024.1:0-35872 GCA_035461525.1 Gaiellaceae bacterium | reverse complement strand
GAGCGAGGTCGCAGAGGTCATGCGTTCTCCTTCCGCAGGCGGCGGACACCGGAGGAGGCCGCCTGACGCGCCGCCTCGGGTGTCGACCCGAGCGCGGTCGCGATGTCGTCGTAGGTGAGGTCGTAGCCGTACCGGAGCACGACGGCCGCACGCTCGGTCGGCGGCAGCTCGCCGGCCAGGTGCTCGAGCTCGGCGTAGGCCGGCCGTTCGTCCGTCACCGGCTGCTCCGGAGGCTCCAGCACCGGCAGAGCGCGCCTCCGGGTGTCGACGGCGACTCGCGTCGCGATCGTGAACGCCCACGCGCGCAGGTGGCGTCCGTGCTCGAGCTTTCCGTACGCGCGCAGGGCCCGCAGGAACGTCTCCTGGAACGCATCCTCGGCCGCGTCGCGCCCGAGCAGCCGCGTCAGGTAACCGAAGATCTCGTCCCGGCGCTCCTCGTAGAAGCGCTCGAAGGGGGGTATCGCGGCCACGGCCTTCATCATCCGCTGAAACGCGCCGCCGCGCCGAGATGTGAGACTGCCACTGATGCGCCTTGCGGTCGTCGGGCACGTTGAGTGGGTGGACTTCGCCCGCGTGGAGCGCCTGCCCGTTCCCGGCGAGATCGTGCAGGCGTCGGAGACCTGGGCGGAGGCGGCGGGGGGAGGAGGGGTCGCTTCAGTGCGCCTCGCAGCGCTCGCAGGGTCGTCCACCCTCTACGCGGCCCTCGGGCGCGACGAGCTGGGCGGGCGCGCGCTTGCCCAGCTCACGGCTCTCGGCGTCCGCGTTGAGGTGCGCCGGCACGACGAGCCCCAGCGGCGCGCCTTCACGTTCGTCGACGGGGACGGCGAGCGGACGATCACGATCCTCGGCGAGAAGCACGTGCCGCGCGGCGCCGACCCGCTTTCCTGGGACGAGCTCGCCGACGTCGACGCCGTCTACCTCGTGAGCGGCGACGCGGCCGCCGTGCGGGCGGCGAGGCGCGCGCGCGTCCTCGTCGCCACCGCCCGCGTCCTCCCGGTGCTCGCCGAGGCCGCGGTCGAGCTCGACGCCCTCGTCCGCAGCGGCAGCGATCCGAGCGAGGCCTACGCGCCCGGCGACCTCGACCCCCCGCCGGCCCTCGTCGTCGCGACGGCGGGGCCGGCCGGCGGTGCCTGGACGACGGCGGACGGGAGCTCCGGCACCTATGCGCCCGCGCCGCTGCCCGGCCCGCTGGAAGACGCGTACGGCGCCGGCGATAGCTTCGCCGCCGGGCTCACGTACGCGCTAGCCCGCGGCGACGCGCCCGAAGCGGCCGTGGCTTTCGCCGCGCGCTGCTCGAGCGAGGCGCTCGCCCGGCGCGGCGCCCACGGCGAGCGGCTCCCCGGCTAGCCGGCGGGCCCGCCGCCGAGGCGGCGGAGGATGTACTCCGCGTACCAGGCGGGCCAGTCCTCGTCGCGCTCGCCCAGGTCGCGCTCGTACGCGGCGTGAGCCCGCTCGGCCTCGCGCAGGAGCTCCGCGAGCCGCTCGGCGGTCAGATCGACGTCCATTTCGTCCTCCTTCCCGTGGTTTGCGGGGGTTGCGTAGTGGGGGAATGTGGTCTACAGTGGGGTAAAGTGGTAACTACGGAAGGCGTCCGGCGTTGCTTCTCGGCGAGTACGAGCACACGATCGACGACAAGAACCGGCTCACGCTTCCCGCTCGGTTCCGGCAGTCCTTCTCGGACGGCGTGGTCGTCACGCGCGGCATCGACCCCTGCCTGGACGTCCACACGCGGGGTGGCTGGGACGATTTCGTCCGCTCGCGCCTCCAGGGGCTCGACCGGTTCAGCAGCGAGGCGCGGCAGATGAGGCGGTACCTCTTCTCCGCGGGCGTCGAGGCGGAGCTGGACAAGCAGGGCCGCGTGACGCTCCCTGCCGGCCTCATGAAGAAGGTGGGCCTCGGCCGCGACGTCGTCGTCGCGGGCGTCGGCGAGTACCTCGAGGTGTGGGACCGCTCGGCCTGGGCGGCCCAGATCGCAGACGTGGAAGGGAGGGCGGAGAGTGTTGCCGAGAGCCTTGCGACACGAGAGAGCTGACCACGTCCCCGTCCTCGCCGAGGAGGTGCGCGGCCTCCTGGCCGTGCGGCCCGGCGAGACCGTCATCGACGCGACCTTCGGCGCCGGGGGGCACGCGGCGCTCCTCTGCGCCGACCTCGGCGGGCAGGGCCGGTTCATCGCCATCGACAAGGATCCTGCCGTCCGCCCGTACTTCGACCGGTTCCAGCGCGGCTGCCCCGTGCAGGCGCGCCTGCTTCGCGGCGACTACTCCGTCGTCCTCGCGCAGCTGGCCGACAACGGCCTCGAGGCGGACGCGATCCTGCTCGACCTGGGCGTCTCCAGCATGCAGATCGACCGCCCCGAGCGCGGCTTCTCCTACGCCGTGGACGCCCCCCTCGACATGCGCATGGACACGTCGGCGCCGCGCTCGGCCCGGGACGTCGTCAACGAGACGAGCGAGCGCGAGCTCGCCGACGTCTTTCGCCGCTACGGCGAGGAGCGCTTCTCACGCCAGATCGCGCGCGCGATCGTGCGGCGCCGGGCCGAGCGGTCGTTCGAGCGAACCGGCGACCTCGTCGAGGTCGTGCGCGCCGCCATTCCCGCGCCCCGCCGCTTCGGCGACGGCCATCCCGCCAAGCGCGTCTTCCAGGCGCTCCGCATCGTCGTCAACGAGGAGCTCGACGCGCTCGAGCGGGCACTTCCGGCCGCCGTGCGCCTCCTTCGTCCCGGAGGGAGGATCGCAGTCGTCAGCTTCCACTCGCTCGAGGACCGGATCGTGAAGCGCTTCTTCGCCGCCCAGGCCCGCGGGTGCACGTGCCCGCCGGACCTGCCGGTCTGCGTCTGCGGCAACGAGCCGATGCTCCGCCTGGCCGCGCGCAAGGCCGTCCGGCCCTCGCCGGCGGAGACCGCCGAAAACCCGCGAGCTGCTTCGGCGCGCCTGCGCGCCGCGGTGAAGACCTGATGGCGAGCGCCGCCGCACGCGCCCCTGCCCGCCGGCAGCCCGCACCGCAGCGGGTCCGCCGCCCGCGGCCGGCGGCGCAGCCGGCGCCGCGGCGCCGGCCCGCCCCTCGTCCCCGCCCTCCTCGCGGGCATCGTCGCGCTGAACGTCGGAGTTCTTCGGCTGCACATGGAGTCCGAGCGCCTGCAGGAGCAGCGCGACGTCCTCGCCGCGCGCGGCCACGCCCTCGAGGCGGAGCTCTCGCGCGCAGCCGCCGCGGGGCGCGTCGAGGCGATCGCGATTCGCAAGCTCGGCCTCGTGCGGCCGGACGACGCCACGTACCTCTCGCTCCTGCGCGCGAAGGAGTAGCCGCCGGTGCGCCAGGCGAACAGGCGGATCCGCCTTCTCGTGGCGGTCTTCGCACTCGTCTTCGCGGCCACCCTGGCCCGCGTTGCCTGGCTCCAGGGAGTCCAGGCGCAGACGCTCGACGAGATCGCCACGAGCCAGCATCGCGAGGTGATCGACGTGCCGGCGCGCCGCGGCACCATCTACGACCGCGCCGGCGTGCAGCTCGCGATCGGCGAGCGCGCGACCACCGTCTACGCGAACCCGAAGCAGATCGTGGATCCACGGAAGGCCGCGCTGGCCGCCGGCGAGACGCTCGACCTCGACGCCGGAAAGATCTTCCCGGATCTCGAAGACCGTGACCGGGGTTTCGTCTACGTCGCCCGCAAGGCCGATCCCGAGAAGGCGCAGGCGCTCGAGGAGCGGGGCGTTCCCGGCTTCGGCTTCTATGCGGAGGAGCGACGCGTGTACCCGCAGAAGAATGTCGCCTCCGAGGTCGTCGGCTACGTCGGTACCGACAACGACGGCCTCTCCGGCCTCGAGCTCGAGCTCGACTCGGCCCTCTCCGGCGAGGACGGGTCGAAGACGATCGTCCGCGACCCGTTCGGCCGCACGCTCGAGGCGGTGGAGACGAAGCCGGTGCGGAACGGCAACGACGTCTACCTGACCATCGACCACTCGGTGCAGGGGCTCGTCGAGCGCGTCCTGCGCCGGACGCGCTCCCAGTGGAACGCTGAGGCCGCGACGGCGATCGTCCTCGACACGAAGACGGGCGGCATCCTCGCCCTCGGCGTCGAGCCAGGCTTCGACGCCAACGCGTTCTCCTCCGTCTCCGAGGCGCAGGCGGACCGGCTCCGGAACCGGGCTGTCACGGACACGTACGAGCCGGGATCGACCTTCAAGGTCGTAACCATCGCAGCCGTGCTCGAGGAGGGCATCGTCGAGCCGGAGACGAGGTTCGGGCTCGAGTCCTCGATCCAGGTCGCCGACCGCGTCATCCACGATGCGGTTCCCCGCGGGGCGCAGACGATGACGGTGCACGACATTCTCGCCCGCTCGTCGAACGTCGGCGTGATCACGCTCGCACACCTCCTCCAGCGGCAGAAGATCGCCCAGTGGACGCGCCGCTTCGGCTTCGGCCGCAAGACCGGGATCGACTACCCGGGCGAGACCCGCGGCATCGTCCTCCCGCCCGAGGAGTGGTCGGGCTCCACGATCGGGAACGTCCCCATCGGCCAGGGTATCGCCGTCACGCCGATCCAGATGGCGGCCGCCTACGCTGCGGTCGCCAACGACGGCCTGTGGATGCAGCCCCATCTCGTCGAGCGGATCCAGGGGCGCGAGCCGGCCGAGCCGGCGCACCGGCGGATCATCTCGGCGCAAACGGCCCGGGAGCTCACGCGCATGCTCCGCGGGGTCGTCGAGGACGGGTCCGGGACTGCGGCGCAGATCCCCGGCTACCGCATCGCCGGAAAGACAGGTACGGCGGCGAAGCCCGATCCACGGGGCGGGTACTCGACGTCGCGCTACGTCGCATCGTTCGTCGGGTTCGTGCCCGCGAGCCGGCCGCGCCTCGTCGTCCTCGTGACGGTCGACGAGCCGAAAGGCACGATCTGGGGCGGCGTCGTCGCGGCGCCCGCCTTCGCGGAGATCGCCGAGTTCGCACTCCAGTACCTCGACGTGCCGCCGGACGCGCCGCGGACCAGGGGCGGGTAGCTCCGCCGCCGGGCGAACCGGAACGCGGCGAGCGGGTCTCTGGGCTGGTCGTCGCCTTGAGGGGCCCAATTTCGCGGAGGCGTCTCTCGGAGCCTGTATCTCAATCGCGCGCGCGTGTGGGGCCACCCCGCGCCTCCACCCGCTCTGAGCGTACCCGGGGAATCTGCGCGGGTCTCGCGCCGTCCGCGCCACAATGCACGCGGATGTGGGGAAGATCCCCGCAGCGCACGACGAACACCTGGAAGGACATGGCCGAGCTGCCCGCGATCGATCTCGAAACCCTTCGACTGGCCGTCGGCGCGCCAGCGTTCCCGCACGACGCCTCGCCCGGGGCCGTGGTCACCGATCTCGCGTACGACGCGCGGGCGGTCGCTCCGGGGGCGCTCTTCGTCTGCGTGCCGGGGCACCGGGCGGACGGGCACGACTTCGCGCCCGCGGCGGTCGAAGCCGGGGCAGTCGCGCTGCTTGTCGAACGGCCACTCGATCTCCCCGTTCCACAGCTCGCCGTCGATGACGCGCGCCTCGCCATGGCCCTGGCCGCGGACGTCTTCTTCGGACGGCCCACGAGGGAGCTCGAGGTCGCGGGCGTCACCGGGACGAACGGCAAGACGACCACGGCCTTCCTTCTCTACTCGATCCTCGCCGCCGCCGGACGCCGGCCGGGGCTCCTCGGCACCGTCGAGATGCGGATCGGCGGCGAGCGCCGCCCCGTCACGCGCACGACGCCGGAGGCGATCGACCTCCAGCGGACCTTTCGCGAGCTCCTCGACGCGGGCGACCGGAGCTGCGCGATGGAGGCCTCCTCCCACGCCGCCGAGCTCAAGCGCCTCGTCGGCACGCGCTTCGCCGCGCTCGTCTTCACCAACCTGAGCCAGGATCACCTGGACTTCCACGGCACGCTCGAGGCGTACTTCGACGCGAAGCGCCGGCTCTTCGCCGACCCCGACCTGGACGGGAACCGGCCGCCGGCGGCGGTCAACGTCGGCGACCCGCACGGCCGCCGCCTCGCCGAGGAGCTCCGCGCGCTCGGCGCGCCGCTCCTGACCTTCGGCCTCGCCGACGACGCCGACGTCAGGCCGGAGGAGCTCGAGCTCAAGTCGGACACGACGAGCTTCCTCGCGGCCGGCCTCGCCGTCCGCCCGGGGCTGCGCGGGCGCTTCAACGTCGAGAACGTCCTCGGCGCGATCGCGGCCGCCCGCCTGCTCGAGATCCCCGACGACGCGATCGTGCGCGGCGTCGAGCACGTCGCCGGCGTCCCCGGCCGCTTCGAGCCCGTGGACGAGGGCCAGCCCTTCGCCGTCCTCGTCGACTACGCGCACACGCCCGAGGCGCTCGAGAACGTCCTCGCCGAGGCCCGCCGGCTCGCCTCCGGCCGCCTCCTCTGCGTCTTCGGCTGCGGGGGCGACCGCGACCGCGTCAAGCGACCGCTGATGGGCGCGGTCGTCGCACGCCTCGCCGACCGGCCGATCGTCACCTCCGACAACCCGCGTAGCGAGGAGCCGCTCGCGATCATCGACGAGATCCGTGTCGGCATGGACGGCGACGAGGACGTGGAGCCCGACCGCGCGGCGGTGATCGCGCTCGCGATCGAGGAGGCAGCGGCCGGCGACGTCGTCGTCATCGCGGGCAAGGGGCACGAGCAGGGCCAGGAGCTGGCCGACCGCACCATCCCCTTCGACGACCGCGAGGTAGCCCGCGAAGCGATCCGGCGCCTGGGCGCGGCCGCATGATCCCACTCCCCCTCGAGGAGGTCGAGCGACTCGCGCCCGGGCGGCTCGACCGCGCCCCCGCCGCGGACCGCGTCACCGGCGTCACGATCGACTCGCGCCGCGTCGCCCCCGGGGACCTCTTCGTCGCCGTCGGGCGCGGCGCGGATTTCGCGCCCGAGGCCCTGGCGGCCGGCGCCGCCGCCACGCTCGTCCCCGAGGACGCGTTCGGCGCGCTCGGCGCTCTCGGGCGGGCCGTGCGCGAGCGGTCGGACGCGCAGGTCGTCGCGGTCACCGGTTCGACCGCGAAGACCTCGACGAAGGACATCCTCGGCGCCCTCTGCGCCCCGCACGCGCGCACGATCGTCGCCGAGGGAAGCCAGAACAACGAGATCGGGCTTCCGCTCACGCTCTGCCGGCTGGAGGAGGACACCGAGGTGGCCATCGTCGAGATGGGGATGAGGGGCCTCGGCCAGATCGCCGAGCTCTGCGACGTCGCCCGCCCGGACGTCGGGATCGTCACGAGCGTCGGCCCCGTCCACCTCGAGCTCCTCGGCACCGTCGAGCGGGTCGCGCAGGCGAAGGCCGAGCTGATCGCGAGCCTGCCTCCCGGCGGCGCCGCCGTCGTGCCGGCCGGCGAGCCCTACCTCGATCCCTATCTCGGACGCGACGACATCCGCATCCTCCGCTTCGGCGATGGCGGCGACGTCAGCCTGAGCTACTTTGCGGCGCAGGGTGCGAGCGCCCGGCTCCGCGTCGAGGCGTTCGGGCGGCCGCTGACGCTCACGTTCGCCTTCTCGTCCCGCTACAACGCCACGAACGCCCTCGCCGCTCTCGCCGCCTACCACGCGCTCGGGCTCCCCCTCGGCAAGGCGCAGAAGGGCGCTCGCCAGGTGAAGCTCTCGCGCCTGCGCGGAGAGGAGATCGAGCTCCCGGGCGGCGGGGTGCTCCTGAACGACTGCTACAACGCGAACCCGCTCTCGATCGCCGCCTCCCTCGAGCACCTGCGCGACCGCGCCGGCGACGCCCGCAAGATCGCCGTCCTCGGCGACATGGCCGAGCTCGGGCCGGGGGCGCACGACTACCACCGCGATGCCGGCGCCGCGGCCGCCCGTGCCGGCGTCGACGTGCTCGTCGCGGTCGGCCCGCTTGCCCGCGGCTACGTGCAGGGCGCCCGCGGAGTGCCGGTCACCCGCTGGGCGGCGACCGTCGAGCAGGGGCTCGCCGCGCTCCGCCAGGTGCTCCGGCCCGGAGACGTGGTGCTCGTCAAGGGCTCGCGGGCGATGGGGCTCGAGGTGATTGCGGAGGCCGTCGCCGTCGTCCCGGCGAGGACTTAGGGTCCGTTCATGGTCGAGGTCCTGCTGGCGGGCGTCGTTTCGATGGTGATCTCCATCGTCGCCGGCCCGAAGTTCATCGACTTCCTGCGCCAGAACGAGTTTGGGCAGCAGATCCGCGAGGAGGGCCCGAAGGGCCACGTCGTCAAGCAGGGCACGCCCGCGATGGGCGGCCTCCTGATCATGATCTCGATGGCGATCCCGTTCTTGATCTTCTCGGGGCGGACCGTGCCGGCTGTGACCGCGTTCTTCGTCACGCTCGGCTGCGCGGCGATCGGATTCGTCGACGACTGGACGAAGGTGTCCCGTCGCCGGTCGCTCGGGCTCGCGGGCCGCTGGAAGCTCCTCTGGCTCGCCGGGATCACCGTCGTCGTCGCGATCGTCGCCCAGCGCGGCCTCGAGGAGCCGCTCACGACCGACGTCTACGTCCCGCTCGCCGATATCGACGTGCCCCTGTCCTACGGCTGGTACGTCCTCCTCTTCGTCATCATCGCGGGCGCCGCCAACGGCGTGAACCTCACCGACGGTATCGACGGCCTCGCGGCCGGGACGACGACGATCTCGATCCTCACCTACACGGCGATGAGCCTCGTTGCCGCCCTCGCGTCCATCCGCGCCGTCGGCGCCGCCGACCAGATCGACCTCGACCTGGCCATCCTCGGCGCCAGCCTCGTGGGCGCCTCGATCGGGTTCCTCTGGTACAACGCCTTCCCCGCGCAGGTCTTCATGGGAGACACCGGCTCGATGGGCCTCGGGGGCGCCATCGCCGCGTTCGCGATCATGACGAAGACGGAGCTCCTGCTCGTCCTCATCGGCGGCATCTTCGTGATCGAGGCCCTCTCGGTCATCGTCCAGGTCGTGAGCTTCAAGTGGTTCGGCCGCCGGGTGCTCCTCATGGCTCCGCTCCACCACCACTTCGAGATGAAGGCGTGGTCGGAGACCCGCATCACCGTCCGCTTCTGGATCGTGAGCGCGCTCCTCTGCGCCTGCGGGTTCGTGCTCTATTACCGGTACGCGTCTGAGTTCGCTTCCTGAGTCGGCGCTCGTCCTCGGCCTTGCCCGCTCGGGGGAGGCCGCGGCTCTCGCGCTCGCCCGGCGGGGCGTTCGCGTCGTCGGGGTCGACCGCAACCCGGTCCTCGACGCGCGCAGGCTTCGCGAGGCCGGCGTCGAAGTCGTGCTCGGCGCGGAGGATCCCGCGCTCGCCGACGGCATGGATCTGCTCGTAAAAAGCCCGGGAGTCCCCGGCGAGGTGCCCCTCGCCGCGGCCGCGCGCGCCCGCGGCGTACCGGTCTGGAGCGAGGTCGAGCTCGGCTCGCGCCTCCTCGGGAACCCGGTCCTCGGCGTCACGGGCACGAACGGGAAGACGACGACGACAGAGCTCCTTGGGGCGATCTTCCGCGCCGCCGGACGGCCGGTCGCGGTCGCCGGCAACGTCGGCCGCCCGCTCACCGGGCTCGACGGCGTCCTCGCCGAGGACGCGTGGATCGTCTGCGAGCTCTCCAGCTTCCAGCTCGAGGACGTCGAGAGCTTTCGCCCGCGCGTCGCCGTCCTCCTCAACCTGACGCCCGACCATCTCGACCGCCACGCCGACCTCGAGGCGTACACGGCCGCGAAGCTGCGGATCTTCGAGAACCAGGGGCCCGACGACGTCACCGTCGTCCCCCGTGGGTTCGGGCCCGTGCCCGGGGCCGGGCGCAGAGTCGAGTTCGGCGGGGACGACGAGCTTCCGGCCGAGCCGCGCATCCCGGGCGGGCACAACCGCGAGAACGCGGCCGCCGCGACCGCGGCCGCCCGCGCAGCGGCCCTCCCGGAAGCCGCCATCGCCGAGGGCCTCCGAACCTTTCCCGGCGTACCCCACCGTCTCGAGCTCGTGCGCGAGGCCGGCGGCGTGCGCTGGGTGAACGACTCGAAGGCGACGAACCCCGAGGCAGCCGAGCGCGCGCTCGGCGCCTACCCACCCGGCCTGCGTGTGATCCTGGGCGGGAGCCGCAAGGGCACGCCGTTCGCCGGCCTGGCCCGCCGGGCGCGGGAGGCGAGCGTCGTCCGCGCGTACCTGATCGGCGAGTCGGCCGACGAGCTCGCCGAGGCGCTCGCGCGCGAGGGAGTGCGCTTCGTCCACTCGGGCGACCTCGAGCGGGCCGTCGCGGATGCCAGCGCCGAGGCCGAGCCGGGGGACGTCGTCCTCCTCTCGCCGGCGTGCGCGAGCTACGACCAGTTCAGCGACTTCGAGGAGCGCGGGGAGCGCTTCCGCGAGCTCGTGGAGGCGCTGTGAAGCGCGACACGCGCGGCGGGCTCGAGTACCACCTGCTCGTGCTGGTCACGCTCGGGCTCGTCGCCTTCGGGCTCGTGATGGTCTACAGCGCGAGCTCGGCCCGCGCCGCGCTCGCCGCCGACGACCCTGCCTACTACCTCAAGCGCCAGGCGCTCTACGCCCTTGCGGGCATCGTCGCGCTGGCCCTGCTCTCGCGCACCGACTACCGGCGCCTCCGCTTCGCCGCCGGGCCGCTCCTCCTCGTGAGCTTCGTGCTCCTCCTCGCCGTGCTCGTCCTCGGCGACCCCGTCAACGGCGCCCGCCGCTGGCTCTCGTTCGGCCCCGCGACGCTCCAGGCGTCCGAGGTGGCGAAGCTCGGCCTCGTCCTCTGGGTGTGCGCGTATCTCGCGCGCCGGCCCGCGCCGCAGACCCTCGGCGAGCTGCTGCGCCCGATCGGGATCGTCGTCGGGACGGCCCTCGCGCTCGTGGTCGTCGAGCCGGACCTCGGAACGGCGATCACGATCGCGATCATGGTGGCGGCCGTGCTCGTCGTCGCCGGGACGCGGGTGGCGACGCTCGCGGGAGCGTCGGGGATCGGCTTCTTCCTCGCCCTCGCCGCGATCTGGATCGAGCCGTACCGCCGGGAGCGGCTCCTCGCCTTCCTCGACCCCTGGCAGGACCCCGAGAACGCCGGCTTCCAGTCCGTCCAGGCGATGCTCGCGCTCGGCTCCGGCGGCCTCTTCGGCAACGGGCTCGGCGAGAGCATCCAGAAGGTCTACTACTTGCCCGAGTCCTCGACCGACATGATCTTTGCCATCGTCGGCGAGGAGCTCGGCCTCCTCGGCGCCGTCGCCGTCATCGCCGCCTTCGTCGCCTTCGGCTACGCCGGCTTCAACATCGCGCTCGCCAGCCGGGAGCCCTTCGGAAAGCTCCTCGCCACCGGCATCACCGCCCTCGTCTGCGGGCAGGCGGCCCTGAACGTGAGCGCGGTCATGGGCATCGCCCCGCTGACCGGGATCCCGCTTCCGTTCGTCTCCTACGGCGGCTCCAGCCTCGTCATCGGCCTCGCGCTCGTAGGCATCCTCCTTAACATCGCCGTCAGCCATGCCGAAGGAGCGCGTGCCGAGCTGCCTGATCGCCGCCGGAGGAACCGCGGGTCACGTCCTGCCGGCGCTCGCGGTCGCCGAGTCGCTCAAGAGCCGCGGCGCCCGCGTCGTGCTCGCCGGACGGCCTGACTCGATCGAGGAGCGTCTCGCCGCCTCGGCCGACGTGCCCTTCGAGGACTTTCGCGTCGAGGGCATTCCCCGCGAGGCGAGCACCCGCCTCGCCCGCGCGCTCGCTCTGGACGCGGCGGCCCCGGCCGCGTGCCTGCGCATCCTCCGCCGAAGGCGGCCCGACGTCGTCCTCGGCGCGGGCGGGTACGTGGGCGGGCCGATGGTGCTCGCCGCCCGACTCCTGCGGATCCCGGCGGGGCTGACTGAGGCGGACGCGCACTTCGGCCTCGCCAACAGGCTCGCGGCGCCGTTTGCGGAGCGGATCTTCCTCGCCTTCCCGATCGACGGCGTGAGCGGGGTGAAGGTCCGCGTCGTCGGACGCCCGATCCCGGCGCGCTCGCGACCGCCGGGGCGGGAGGAGGCCCGGCGCACGTTCGGCCTCCCGCCCGACGGGACAGTCGTCCTCGTCTTCGGAGGCAGCCAGGGCGCGCGCCGGCTGAACGAGGCCGCGCTCGAAGCCTTCGCCGAGGAGGGGCCCGCCGTCCTTCACCTCGCCGGCGAGCGGGACTTCCCACGCCTCCGGGAGCGCGTCGGCCGCGACGACTACCGGCTCCTTGCGTTCACGGAGGAGTTCGGTGCGGCGCTGGCGGCTGCCGACCTCGTCGTCGCGCGGGCGGGCGGCTCCGTCTGGGAGGTTGCCGCGGCCGGCAAGCCGGCGCTGCTCGTCCCGTATCCGCACGCGACCGGCGACCACCAGGCGAAGAACGCGCGCTGGTTTGAGCGCGGGGGCGGCGCGGTCGTGGTGCCGGAGGCCGAGCTCGACCTGCGCCGGCAGGTCGAGGAGCTGCTGGCCGATCCGGCCCGGCTCGGGCGGATGGCCTCCGCGATGCGCGCGCTCGCTCGGCCGGACGCGGCCGACGTCGTCGCGCGGGAGCTGATCGCCCTTGCCCGAGCTTGAGGGCCGCAGTCTCTGGTTCGCGGGCATCGGCGGCGCCGGCCTTTCCGGCTACGCGGTCGTCGCGCGCGCCTGGGGCGCCGAGGTCTCCGGCTGGGACCGGAAGGAGACGCCGTACCTGGAGCACGTGCGGGCGGCCGGCATCCCCGTGACGCTGTCGCCCGAGCCTCCCGAGCCGCCGGCCGGCGCCGAGGCGATCGTCTCGACGGCGTACGCGGACGCCGTCCCGGGCCGCAGCCGCGCGGACTTCCTCGCCGAGCTCGTCGGGCTCCGCCGCGCGATCGTGATCGCCGGCGCGCACGGGAAGACGACCACGGCCGCCATGGTCGCCTACGCCCTCGACCGCCTGGGGGACGATCCGTCGTTTCTCGTCGGCGGCGAGGTGCCCCAGCTCGGGTCGAACGCGCGCGCCGGGAGCGGCTGGCTCGTCGTCGAGGGCGACGAGTCGGACGGGACGGTGTTCGGGCTCCCCGCCCACGTCGCCGTGATCACGAACGTCGACCTGGACCACCACTCGACCTTTGGCTCGACGGCGGAGCTCGAGGAGCGGTTCGAGTGCTGGGCCGCCGGGATCCCGAAGGGCAGGGTCGTGTGGGGCCGCGACCTCGAGCCTCTCGGCCTGGAGCTTGCGGTCGTGGGCGAGCACAACCGCCTCAACGCGGCGTGCGCGCTCGCGGCCCTCGAGCTCGCGGGCTTCGAGCGGGACGGGGCGGCTGCCGCCCTTGCCGGGTTCCGCGGCGCCGGCCGGCGCCTCGAGGAACGCGGCGAGGCGGGGGGCGTGCGCCTCCTCGACGACTACGCCCACCACCCGGCCGAGGTCGCCGCCACGCTCGCTGCGGCCCGCGACCTCGCCGGCGGCGGGCGGATCGTCGTCCTCTTCCAGCCCCATCTGTACTCGCGTACACGACACGTCGGCCGCGAGCTGGGCGAGGCCCTCGCCGCCGCCGACGCGGCGGTCGTCACGGAGATCTACGGGGCCCGCGAGGAGCCGGTGCCTGGGGTGACGGGCAAGCTCGTCGCCGACGCGGCGGCCGAGGCCCGGCCCGGGATGCCGGTCGGGTGGGCGCCGGCGCTCGCGGACGCCGCCGGCGTGGCCGCCTCGCTCGCGCGCCCCGGCGGGCTCTTGCTCACGGTCGGCGCCGGCGACGTGGACACGGCGATCCCGCTGCTCGAGGCGGCGCTCGGCCGGTGAAGGAGAACGTTCCACTCTCCCGCTACACGACGCTGGGCACCGGCGGACCGGCACGCTGGCTGGCGCAGCCCGAGACCGTCGAGGAGCTCGTCGAGCGGCTTTCCTGGGCCGCCGGGGAGGGCCTGCCGGCGGCCGTCGTCGGGCTCGGCTCGAACCTCCTCGTCGCCGACGAGGGCTTCCCCGGCCTCGTGCTCAAGCTCGCGGGCGAGTTGGCGAAAGCCGAGGCGGGGGACGGGCTGCTCGTCGCCGGCGGAGGCGCGCCGCTCGCCGTCTGCCTGCACCGCGCCCGTGCCGCCGAGCTGGGAGGGCTCGAGTTCGCCTGCGCCATCCCCGGGTCCGTCGGCGGCGCCGTCTGGATGAACGCGGGCGCCTACGGCGGGGACATGGCCGGCGTCCTCCGGCGCGCTCTCGTCGCGGAGGCGGGAGGGGCGCGCTGGCTGACGCCCGACGAGCTCGGCCTACGCTACCGGGCGTCGGGGCTGCGTCACGGGCAGGTGGTCGCCCGCGCGGAGCTCGCGCTCGATCCTCGCCCCCTCGCCGACATCAAGGAGACCGTGGCGGCGATGCAGGAGAAGCGGAAGGCGGCGCAGCCGACGAACAAGCGCACCTTCGGCAGCGTCTTCAAGAACCCCGACCACGAGCTCTCGGCCGGGCGCATGCTGGAAGCCTGCGGCCTGCGGGGCTTCCGCATCGGCGGCGCCCAGATCTCGCCGAAGCACGCGAACTTCATCGAGAACGCGGACGGCGCCCGCTCGGCCGACGCCGCCCAGTTGATCGTCGAGGCGCGCCGGCGCGCGCAGGAGGAGTTCGGCGTCGTGCTCGTGCCCGAGGTGCAGCTCCTAGGGCCGATCAAGATCCCGCCGGTCGAGCCTCTCGGGTAGGACCCGGGAGCCCGGCGGCGAAGTCGCCCCCGTGGTCAAGCGACCGCATCTCAAGCTCGTGCCCGGAAACGGGCTGCGCCCCAGGCTCCGGGCGCCGTCTCGACGTTCCGCCGGCCTGGCGACGCTCGCGCTCGCCCTGGTCGGCCTCCTCTACCTCGGCGCGCGCGAGACGTCGCTCTTCGCGCTCCGGGAGCTCGAGGTCAGCGGCGCGCCGCCGGGCGTCGCCCGCACGGTCGAGACCGCGGCGGGCCAGTTCGCGGGGGAGAGCCTCGTGGCGCTCGACCGCGACGACCTCCGCCGCTCGCTCGAGGCGCTCCCGACCGTGCGCGCCGTCGAGCTCGACCGCGCCTTCCCGCATACGCTCCGCGTCGCCGTGGAGCCCGAGCTCCCCCTCGCGGTGCTCCGGCAGGGGCAGGCGGCCTGGCTCCTCTCCGAGCGTGGCCGCGTGATGCGTAAGGTCGAGCCCGGCGCGGCGAAGCGGCCGCAGGTGCGCTTCCAGGGCGAGGACCGGATCGCGGCGGGCGACCTCGTCGAGACCGACGAGGTGGCGCTCGCGCTTGCTGTCCTCCGCCGCGTCCCCGACAACTTCCCCGTTCGCATCCAGGAGGTCGCAGTCTCCGGCTCCGCGATCACGCTGGTTCTCGCGGACGGGGGGGAGCTTCGCCTCGGCGAGAGGACGGATCTGCCGCTCAAGCTCGAGGTCGCGGGCCGCGTCCTGCGGCTCCTGACGCTCGCCGAACGGCAGGATCTCGCGTACGTGGACGTGACGCTCCCCGAGCGTCCAGTCGGTCGGTTCAACACTCAACCTTCAAGTTGAGGGTGAGTGTTGTGCCGCAATTCCGCTGCAAATCGGGATTTGACAACCCGGGAGGTCGGACGTACCCTCAGCCGGACGCTCAAGCTGAGCCTCATGCTCGGCGTGTCTGGGAGAGGATCGAATCGTGAGAGATCAAGCGGGCAATTACCTGGCCGTGATCAAGGTCGTCGGCGCGGGCGGCGGCGGCTCGAACGCCGTCAACCGCATGGTCGAGGCGGGAGTGCGCGGCTGCGAGTTCATCGCCGTGAACACGGACGCGCAGGCGCTCCTCATGGTCGAGGCCGACCAGAAGATCCACATCGGCGCCGCTGCGACGCGCGGTCTCGGCGCAGGCGCGAACCCCGAGAAGGGCTACGAGGCCGCGATGGAGACGCGCGACGAGATCAAGGAGGCGCTCAAGGGCGCGGACATGGTCTTCGTCACGGCCGGCGAGGGCGGCGGCACGGGCACGGGCGCGGCGCCGGTCATCGCCGAGATCGCCCAGGAGCTGAAAGCTCTCACCGTCGGCGTCGTCACCCGCCCGTTCGGATTCGAGGGTCGCAAGCGCGCTGAGCAGGCCGCCGCCGGGATCACGGGGCTTCGCGACCACGTCGACACGCTGATCGTGATCCCCAACGACCGCCTGCTCCAGGTGGTCGAGAAGCAGACGTCCGTCATGGACGCCTTCCGGATGGCCGACGAGATCCTGCGTCAGGGCGTGCAGGGGATCACCGATCTGATCACGATCCCGGGGCTCGTCAACCTCGACTTCGCCGATGTCCGGACGATCATGACCGACGCCGGGTCGGCCCTCATGGGTATCGGTGAGGCGGAGGGCGAGAACCGGGCGGCGGAAGCCGCGCGCATCGCCGTCTCCTCACCGCTCCTCGAGGCCTCCGTCGCGGGCGCGACCGGCGTCCTCCTCAACATCACCGGCGGCCCCGACCTGGGGCTCTTTGAAGTGAACGAGGCCGCAGAGGTCGTCACCGGCGCATCCGATCTGAACGCAAACGTCATCTTCGGCGCCGTGATCGACGAGTCGATGGACGGACGGGTGCGGGTGACCGTGATCGCGACCGGGTTCGAGAAGGCGTACCGCAAGGAGCGGCTCGAGCGCGAGGAGCCCGGCGAGCGCGAGGCTGTTGCCGAAGGCTTCGAGGTTCCCTCGGACGTGCTCGAGGTGCCGTCCTTCCTGCGGCGCTCGTGACCGCCTGACCGTTCGCGTCGCCGAACGACGGCCGGCCGGCACAGACCCGGCGCGAAGTCGTGCGTGTTTCGGCACGCTCGGCGACAGGCACGCGCGCTTGCCCTCGATAGGCTGGAACCGGAGGGAGGCCCGCGGCCGGCCCCGGGGAGTACCGCCGTGAGGGTAGGATTCCGGCCCGGTGCAGACGCTCCGGCGCACGCCACTCCACGAGCGCCACGCCGCTCTCGGCGCGCGACTCGTCCCCTTCGCGGGCTGGGAGATGCCCGTCCAGTACGGCTCCATCAAGGACGAGCACCGTGCCGTGCGCACGACCGCCGGCGTGTTCGACGTCTCTCACATGGGCGAGCTCCGGCTGGCAGGCGACGGCGCCCACGCTTACCTCCAGGCGCGCCTCTCGAACGACCTCGACCGGATCGTGCCCGGTCGCGCCCAGTACACCCTCTTGACGAACGAGCTGGGCGGGATCGTGGACGACCTGATCGCCTACCGGCGCGGGCCGGACGACTACCTCCTCGTCGTCAACGCCGCCAACGTCGACGCCGACCGCGCCGCGCTCCCCGAGGCCGAGGACGTCTCGGCCGAGTGGGCGCTCCTCGCCGTTCAGGGGCCGGAGGCGCTCGAGCGCCTCGAGATCGAGATCCCGCCGTTCGCCTTCCGCGAGGACGTCGACGTCCTCGGCGTTCGCTGCCTCGTCGCCGGCACGGGCTACACGGGCGAGCGCGGCTGCGAGCTGGGCTGCGCGCCCGGGGACGCGCCTGCGCTTTGGGACGCCGTCCTCGCGCGCGGCGTCGTTCCCTGCGGCCTCGCCGCCCGCGACACCCTCCGCCTCGAGGCCTGTTACCCGCTGCACGGGAGCGACATCTCCCCCGGTCGCACGCCGATCGAGGCCGGCCTCACGTGGGCTTGCGCGCTCGACAAGGAGTTCACGGGGGTCTCGGTCCTGCGGCGGCAGCGGGAGGAGGGGCCGGCCGAGGTGCTCGCCGCCTTCGTCATGGAGGAGGCGGGGATCCCCCGCGCCGGGATGCGGATCGAGGAGGGCGGCGAGGTCACGTCCGGCACGCTCTCGCCGACGCTCGACGTGGGGATCGGGCTCGGCTACGTTTCCGCCGGCCTCGCCGAGCCGCGGACCGCCGTCACCGTCGACGTGCGCGGGCGTCCGCGTCGTGCGCGTATCGTCCCGAAGCCGTTCTACACCCGAGAGGAGAGCTAGTGGCCGCCGAAGAGAGCTACCCCGACGAGCTCCGCTATCACGCCGAGCACGATTGGGCCCGGATCGAGGGCGACACGGCGACGCTCGGCATCACGTGGTACGCGCAGGACGCGCTCGGCGAGATCGTGCACTACGAGCCACCCGCGGAGGGCGCCGCGCTGGCCAAGGACGAGAGCTACGGCGAGGTCGAGTCCGTCAAGGCCGTCTCGGACGTGATCGCGCCGCTCTCGGGCGAGGTGCTGGAGGTCAATGCCGGCGCGGTCGACGAGCCGGAGAGGATCAACGAGGACCCGTACGGCGACGGCTGGCTCGTGCGCATCAGGCTCTCGGATGCGGCCGAAGCGGACGACCTCATGGACGCCGCCGACTACCGCAAGCTCATCGAAGAGCTGTGACGGGCGGGCGGCAGGCAAGACCGTGAGCTTCCTCTCGCTCACCGACGCCGATCGCGAGGCCATGCTCGCCGCCGTCGGCGTCTCCTCCGTCGACGAGCTCTTCCGCGACATCCCCGAGGGCGTTCGCCTCGGACGGCCGCTCGACCTCGAGCCGGCGCTCTCGGAGCCCGAGATCGTCGCCCACCTGACGGAGCTCGCAGAGCGGAACGTCGACGGCGGCAAGGAGGTCTCCTTCCTCGGCGCCGGCATCTACGATCACTACGTCCCCGCCGTCGTCGACGCCGTCCTCGCGCGCGGCGAGTTCCTGACCGCGTACACGCCGTACCAGCCGGAGATGAGCCAGGGCGTCCTCCAGGCGATCTTCGAGTACCAGACCGCGATCTGCGAGTTGACCGGAATGGACGTCTCCAACGCCTCCGGCTACGACGGCGCGACGGTCGCGGCCGACGCCTGCTTCGTCGCCAAGCACGCCACGGGCCGCTCCCGCGTCGTCCTCTGCGAGACGGTCAACCCGCAGGTGCGCCAGGTCGTGAAGACCTATGCGCCCGGGTTTGGCCTCGAGGTCGTCGAAGTCGGGCACCGGGGCGGTGTCACGGACCCCGACGAGCTGCGCGAGGCCGCGGGCGACGCCGCCTGCGCCATCTTCCAGCAGCCGAACGTCTTCGGTTGCCTGGAGCCGGCGCCCGACCTCGCTGCCGCCGCGAGCGACGCCGGGGCGCTCCCGGTGGCGCACGTCGACCTCGTCTCGCTCGGCCTCCTCGAGGCGCCCGGTGCCTACGGGTGCGCGCTCGCGATCGGGGAGGGCCAAAGCGCAGGCAACTACCAGTCGTACGGCGGCCCGCACTACGGTTTCATCGCCGCGCGGTCTGAGTTCATCCGCCGGATGCCGGGACGGATCGTCGGCGAGACGACGGACCTTCGGGGTGAACGCGGCTATGTCCTGACTCTGCAGACCCGCGAGCAGCACATCCGCCGTGAGAAGGCGACGTCGAACATCACGACGAACCAGACGCTCCTGGCGCTCGCCGGGCTCGTCCATCTCTCCTGGCTCGGTCCGCAGGGGCTGCGCGAGCTGGGGGAGACCTGCATGAGCCTCGCGGAGTACGCGAAGGAGCGGCTGGGTTTCCCGCTGGTGTTTCCGGAGCAGGCAACGTTCAAGGAGTTTGCCGTCCGCGTCGGACGGAGCGCCAAGGACGTCGTCCGCGCCGCGCGGGAGCGCGGCGTCCACCCGGGCTATGCCCTCGGGCGCGACTATCCGGGCCTCGACGACGCCCTCCTCGTCGCCGTCACCGAGAAGCGCACGCCGGCCGAGATCGACCGGCTCGCCGACGTACTCCACGAGGTGACCCGGTGAAGCTCATCTACGAGCGCTCGCAGCCGGGACGGCGCGCGGGGTCGCTCCCGCGCCACGAGGGTCTGCCGAAGACAGAGGTGCCCGTGGGGCTTCGCCGCCGCACGCCGCCGCGGCTCCCTGAGATCTCCGAGCCGGAGCTCGTCCGCCACTTCACGGCGCTCGCGGATCGCAACTTCGGAGTGGACACCGGCTTCTATCCGCTCGGCTCCTGCACGATGAAGCACAACCCGCGCGTGAACGAGCGCGTCGTCAACCTGCCCGGCTTCCGCGACCTCCATCCGTACCAGGAGGAGGAGGGCTCGCAGGGCGCCCTCGAGCTCATGTGGCGGCTCCAGGAGATCCTCGCCGAGGTCTGCGGCCTCGACGCCGTCTCGCTTCAGCCCGCCGCCGGCTCGCAGGGGGAGCTGACCGGCCTCATGCTCATGCGGGCGTACTTCGCCGACCGGGGCGAGGGAGAGCAGCGCCGCGTCGTCATCACCGCCGACACGGCCCACGGGACGAACCCGGCGAGCGTGGCGATGGCCGGCTACGAGCTGCAGAAGGTCGAGACCGACGAGCGGGGGAACCTGGACCTCGACGACCTGCGCGTGACGGTGGACGAGCGCACCGCCGGCCTGATGCTCACGAACCCGTCCACCCTCGGCCTCTTCGACGAGCACATCGAGGAGATCGCGGAGATCTTCCACGACGCGGGTGCGCTTCTGTACTACGACGGGGCCAATCTGAACGCGGTCTGCGGCATCTCGCGCCCCGGCGACATGGGCTTCGACATCGTCCACATCAACCTGCACAAGACGTTCTCGCAGCCGCACGGCGGCGGCGGGCCCGGCGGCGGCCCGATCGCCGTTCGGGAGATGCTGGAGCCGTTCCTTCCCGTGCCCGCAGTCGTCCGCGACGGCGAGAAGTTCCGGCTCGACTACGACCGGCCCAGGTCGATCGGCAAGGTACGCGGCTTTTGCGGCCCGTTCGGCGTCTTCGTGCGCTCCTACGCCTACATCCGCTCGTACGGGCCCGCGCTCAGGGAGATGTCCGAGGTTGCCGTCCTCAACGCCAACTACCTGCTCGCCAGGCTCCGGGAGGATTACGACCTCCCCTACGACCGGCTGTGCATGCACGAGTTCGTCCTCTCGGCTCGAAACCTGAAGCGGGAGCACGGGATCACGGCGCTCGACGTGGCGAAGCGGCTCATGGACCACGGCTTCCACCCGCCCACGATCTACTTCCCCCTCGTCGTCCCGGAGGCGCTCATGATCGAGCCCACGGAGACCGAGGCGAAGGAGACGCTCGACGCCTTCGTCGACGCCATGCGGGCGATCGCGGCGGAGGCCGCTACCGACCCCGAGACGATCAAGGAAGCACCGCACCAACGGCCTGTCCGGCGCCTGGACGAGGTGAAGGCGGCGAAGCGCGCGATCGTGAAGTACGGGTTCGACGAGCACCCGGAGACGGCGCCGCGGCCGGGCGCGGGGGAGGCGCTCGAGGCGCAGAAGGGCGCGTGACCGCGACGAGAGAGGCGATCGGCGCCCGCGTAGACGCCCTCGCGCAGGCGCACGAGGGCGAGGCGTTCGTCGAGGCAGTGCGAGCCCTGGCCGCAGAGCTCGGGCCCGAGGAGCAGCAGTTGCTTCGGGAGGCGCTGCTCGAGCGCGCCGCCGACGAGGAGAACTTCCGCAAGGCCGCCGGCCGGCGCTTTGCCGAGAAGGGGTGGACGCGGCGTACGTTCGCCCGTTTCGAGCGTCTCTGGGGAGAGGATCGGGCCGGCGCCGTGGCCGAGGCGATCCGGGCCGGCCCGGAAGGGCGCGACGCGCTCGAGCTCGAGGCCGCACGGCTGCGCGGCAACCCCGGGCGCGGGGCGCTCGTCCTGGACGCGCTCTCCCGCCACGGCGACGCACGGGTGCGCGGCTGGGTGCCCGGGGCGGCTGGCGACCTGCTCGGCGCGAGCGGGGTGTCCGTTCGCCTCGTCCTGTCGCTCACGCGAGACCGGGACGCGGGCGTGCGCCGGTCGGCGTTCGCCGTCCTGCTCCGTCTCGACCGCGACGCGGCCCGGGCTGCGGCCCCCGACCTGAGGAGGCGGCTCCACTCGAGCGACCTCGGCGAGCGAGTCCACGCGACGTGGGCGCTCGCGGAGATAGGGGACGCAACGTCGCTCCCGCACCTGGCCGAGCGCGCCGAGTCCGCCGTCGATCCAGCCGAACGGGCGGCAGCGGCTGCGGCCGCCCTCGTCCTCCGTGGAGACGCGGCCGCGGTGGCGGCCGGTCTGAGCTCCTGCCAGCCGCAGAGTGCCGCGGCGCTCGCGGCTGCGGCGCGGATCCTCGCCACGGAGGAGACCGTTGCGGCGCTGCGCACGTGCGCGGTCTCGGCTCCCCACGAGGCCTGCCGGGAAGCTTGCAGCGCCGAGTTGAGCCGACTCGACGAGGAGGTCTGATGGAGATCAGGAACAGGGACGAGGCCGAGTCGTTCACGACGCTCGACGGCTCGACGATCCGCGTGCTGCTCGACGCCGGGCTCGGAGGAGCCTCCGAGCAGAGTCTCGCCGAGGCGACGCTCGCGCCGCGGCAGACGACGACGCGCCACCATCACGCGCGCACGGAGGAGATCTACGCGATCCTCGAGGGGAGCGGGGAGATGGAGGTAGACGGCGAGCGCCGCACGGTCGGCCCGGGCGACGCGATCCTCATCCCGCCCGGCGCGCGGCACCAGATCCGTGCGGGCGGGGAGGAGCTGCGCTTCCTCTGCTGTTGTGCGCCCGCCTACTCGGACGGGGACACCTTCCTTGAGTGACCTGCTCGCGGCGCTCTACCGCGGCGACGGCGACCGTGTCGCCGAGCTCCTGGCCGCAGATCCGGAGCTCGACCTCTTCGAGGCCGCCGCCGTCGGCCGCGCGAGACGCGTGGAGGAGCTCCTCGCAGGCGACCCCGCGCGGGCCGGCGCCTGGTCGGACGACGGCTTCACGCCGCTCCACCTCGCCGCCTTCTTCCGCCAGCCCGAGACGGCGCGGCTGCTCGTCGAGCGGGGCGCGCCGGTCGACGTCGTCGCCCGCCACCAGACGATCCGCGTGACGCCGCTCCAGAGCGCGGTCGCCGCGGAGCAGGAGGAGACGGCAGCCCTCCTGCTCGAGCGCGGCGCCGATCCGAACGCCCGCCAGGAGGGCGGTTTCACGCCGCTCCACGCGGGCGCTAGAGCCGGCGCCGAGGGCCTCGTCGACCTCCTCCTCCGCTTCGGCGCGGATCCCGGGCTGGCCGCCGACGACGGGCGAACCCCGGCCGACTTCGCCCGCGAGGGCGGCTACGAGGAGCTGGCTGCGCGCCTCGCCGGCCAGAGCTAGGCCCGGGCCGCGGCGAGCTGGCCGCACGCGGCCTCGATGTCGCGGCCACGCGTGAGCCGGACCGTCGTCGGCACGCCGGCGCGGGCAAGCGTCTCGCGGAACGCGGCGATCGCGGCGCGGGAGGATGCGTCGTAGGCGCCCGTCGGGTTGTAGGGGATCAGGTTCACCTTGAACTCCTTCGTCCCGAGGAGGCGGGCGAGGCTCCCGGCCTGCTCGACGCGGTCGTTCACGCCCGCGAGCAGGACGTACTCGACGAAGACCTTCCGCCGGCGGAGCGCCGCGTAGCGCCGGCACTCGGCAACCACGTCCGCGAGCGGGTAGCGGTCGTTCACGGGCATGAGCTCCGAGCGGAGCGCGGGCTCCGGCGCGTGCAGGGAGAGCGCGAGGCGGACCGGCTCGTCCACCTCGTCGACGAAGCGCGTCAGGCCGGGAAGCCAGCCGACCGTCGAGACGGTCGTGCGCCGGTGCGTGATCCCGAGGTCGGGCAGCCGCCGGGCGGCGGCGAGCACGGCGTCGAGGTTCAGCATCGGCTCGCCCATGCCCATGAAGACGGCGTGGTCGACGTCCGCCTCCCGCCGGAAGTGGAGCGCCTGGTCGAGGATCTCCCACGGCGTCAGGTTGCGGCCGAAGCGCATCGCGCCCGTGGCGCAGAAGCGGCAGGTGAGCGGGCAGCCGGACTGCGAGGAGAGGCACAGCGAGCGCCGTCCGTCGCGGTAGCGCATGAGCACGGCCTCGACCGGGTGGCCGTCGTGCGTGGAGAAGAGGGCCTTCGCCGTGCCGTCCTGCGAGCGCGCCTCCTCGCGCAGCGTCAGGGTCGAGAACGGCGCGGCGTCGTCGAGCTCCCCGCGGAGCGAGGCCGGCAGGTTCGTCATCGCCGCGTAGCCTGCCGCGCCGCGCGCGGCCCACTCCCACACCTGGCGGGCGCGGTAGCCGGGCTCTCCGCGCGCGGCCAGCTCGTCTGCGAGGCGGTCGAGATCCATGGTCGCACCGTATCCGGCGCGTGGGGGGACGGCGCGCGCCGCCGCTCCCGCCGCTCCCTCGCCCTCCGGGGCACCCCAGCCCACCACCCGCTTTCGAGCGTACAGCGGAAATCCGCGCGTGTGGTGCGCGGACCGTGCCGGAGGTGTGCCGAGAGCAGCGGCAAATCGTGCTTCCGCGGATGACCGTCCTTCCGAGGGGGAGGCGGGAGCCCGGCGGGTCTCGCTACGATGGTTAACGATGTTAACGACTTCTCGACCGGTGGACGTCGCGAACGGGCTGCGGCCTGCGGTGCTGCACCTCGCTCGGCGCCTGCGCCGTGAGCTGGCGCCTCTCGGGATCACGGGCGGCCAGGCCGCCCTCCTGCACGCCGTCCGCACGAACCCCGGCATCGGGATCCGGGGGCTCGCCGACCTCGAGGGCGTCTCCACACCGGCGATGACCGCCTACGTCGACCGCCTCCAGGCCGCCGGCCTCGTCGGCCGCAGACGTTGCGAGCACGACCGCCGCCGGGTCGAGCTGGAGCTGACCGGGGAGGGCCACCGCGTCCTCCGCTCGGCGCGGAGCCGGCGGACGGCCTGGCTCGCGGCACGGCTCGAGCTGCTCGAGCCGGAGGATCTCGCGCGCATCGAGGATGCGCTCCCTGCGCTGCTCAGGCTGCTCGAGGACGAGGCGTGACGGCCGCGTTCCTGCGCGCCCAGCGCCGAACCTGGTCGAGCCTCCGCCGCCACCGCAACTACCGCCTCTTCTTCGGCGGCCAGGTCGTCTCGGTCACCGGGACATGGATGCAGAACGTCGCGGCCGCCTGGCTCGTCCTGACGCTGACGGGCTCGCCGGTCGCGGTCGGCATCCTCATGCTGTGCCAGTTCGCGCCGGCGACGGTCCTCGGCCTCTTCGGCGGCGTCCTCGTCGACCGGCTCGACGTGCGCCGGGTCGTGATCGGGACGCAGGCGGCGGCGATGGTCTTCGCGTCCGTCCTCGCGGGGCTGACGCTAGGCGGGGTCGTCCAGCCGTGGCACGTCTACCTCCTGGCGGCGCTGCGCGGCGTCACGCTCGTCCTCGACCACCCGGCGCGCCAGCAGCTCACCTTCCAGATGGTCGGGCGCGACGAGCTGCCCAACGCGGTCGCGCTCAACTCCGGCCTCTTCAACGGCTCGCGGGTGCTCGGGCCCGCGCTCGGCGGGCTCGTAATCGCCGCAGCCGGGCCGGGGACGGCCTTCCTCCTCAACGCCGCCAGCTTCTTCGCCGTCCTCGGCAGCCTCGCGCTCATCCGCCCGTCGGAGCTCGTGCCCCTGGAGCGCGGCGACGACCCGCCGACCTTCGTCCGCGGCAGCCGCGAGGCCTTCGCGTTCCTGCGGCGCGTGCCGGTCGCCGGAGGCGTGCTCGCGCTCGTCCTCCTCGTGACCACGCTCTCGTTCAACTTCAACGTGCTCCTGCCCGTGCTCGCCAAGCAGACGCTGCAGGAGGGGCCGCAGGTCTTCGGGGTCGTCACCGCCTGCTTCGGCGCGGGCGCGCTCGCGGGCGCGCTGATCGCCGCCTCGATCTCGCGGGCGAGCCCGCGGCTCCTGCTCACGGGCATCGGCGTCTTCGGCCTCGCCCAGCTCGCCCTCGCACCGCAGACGACCCTGGCCGGAGCGGCGCCCATCCTCTTCGTCACCGGGCTCGCGTTCACGCTCTGGACGTCGAACGCGAACGCGACGCTCCAGCTCGCGACGCCCGACCGCCTCCGTGGCCGCGTCATGGGCTTCTACTACTTCGCCTTCAACGGCGCCGGCCCGGCCGGCGGGATGCTCGCCGGGTGGCTCGCCGCCGTGGGCGGCACGGCACTCGCCTTCACGGTTCAGGGCGCTGCCGCGGTCGCCGTCACCGCAGGCGCGCTCGCCCTCCTCGGACGCCGCCTCCAGCCTCGCACCGCCCGCTCCGAGGCAGGTACCGTGAATGCGTGATCGACCTCCGCTCCGACACGCTCACGCAGCCGACGGAGGGTATGCGCCGCGCCATCGCCGAGGCGGTCGTCGGCGACGAGCAGAAGCGCGAGGACCCGACCGTGACCGCGCTCGAGGAGCGCGGCGCCGAGCTGCTCGGCCACGAGGAGGCCGTCTTCGTCCCGACGGCCACGATGGCAAACCAGATCGCGCTCCGGGTCCTCACCGAGCCCGGCGACGAGATCCTCGTCGAGTCGCTCGCCCACCTGCTCCGCTACGAGCTCGGCGGGCCGGCCGTCCACGGCGGCCTCGTGATGAAGCCGATCCAGGGCGCCGGCGGGCGGTTCACGGCCGAGCAGGTGCGCGAGGCCGTCAACCCGCCCGCGGACCTACACATGGCGCCGACGCGGGTCGTCTGCGTCGAGAACACCCACAACGGCGGCGGCGGGCGTGTCTGGCCCCTCGCGCAGGTGCGCGAGGTCGTCGCGGAGGCGCGGCGGCACGGGCTCGCCGCCCACCTCGACGGTGCCCGGCTCCTCAACGCCTCGGTCGCGAGCGGAGTCGCAGCCGCCGAGTACGGCCGCGAGTTCGACACGGTCACGCTCTGCCTCTCCAAGGGCCTCGGCTGCCCGCTCGGCGCGCTCGTCGCCGGCTCGCATGTCCGCATGGCGAAGGCGCGGCGGCTCAAGCACCTCTTCGGCGGCGCCATGCGCCAGGCGGGGATCGTCGCCGCGGCCGGCCTCTACGCCCTCGACCACCACGTCGAGCGGCTGGCGGACGACCACGCGAACGCCCGGCGGCTTGCGGAGGGGCTCGCGGCCGCGGGCCTCCCCGTCGACCCCTCGCGGACGGAGACGAACTTCGTGCAGCTCGACGCCGCGGTACTCGGGCTCGACGCCGTCGAGGCAGTCGCGCGCCTACGCGTCGAAGGCGTGCTCCTCTCGTTCGCGGCGCCCAAGGGGGTCCTCCGTGCGGTCACGCACCTTGACGTCTCCGCCGAGGACGTCGAGGGCGCGCTCGAGCGGATCCCGCGCGCGCTCTCGGGCTCCGGCCAGCCGTCCGACGTGGCGGCGGACGCGCCCACCCCGTTCTAGGCGCTCCGGCCCGCTCATTATCCTCTCCGGTGGTGGGCTATTCGCGGGAGGAGCTCGCCGCCAGGCGGCGGCGGAGGCGCCGCCGCAGGCGCGTGCGGCTGGCGGCTGTCCTCGTCGTCGCGTCCGCGGCCGTCGCAGTGGCGGCCGCGCTCCTTCGGGACGGGCCGCAGGCCGCGCCCGCGCGCGCTGAGCCGGAGACCCCCGTGCCGGCGACGGCCGTCGCGGAGACTGCGACCCAGGAGGATCCCGCGCCGGCTGCGCCGGAGCGCCCGCCGCCGAACCGGGTCGTGCGCATCGCAGCCGTCGGCGACATCGCCATGGGGCGCGCCCCCGTGCTCCCGGCGGACGGTGGCGCCTCGCTCTTCGCGGGCGTGAGAGGCGAGCTCGACGGCGACGTCGTCCTCGGGAACCTCGAGCAAGCGCTCGCCGACGGCGGTGTCTCCAAGTGCCGGCCGCCCCCGAAGACGCCGAAGCGAAAGGGGAAAGAGAAACAGCAGAAGGAGGCGGCGCCCGTCGCGTGCTTCGCGTTCAGAACGCCGCCGGCCTACGCGGTGAACCTACGCCGCGCCGGCTTCACGGTGCTGAGCCTCGCCAACAACCACTCCTACGACTTCGGTCGGGCAGGCCTGGACTCGACCGTCGCCGCGCTGCGGGAGGAGAGGCTGCGGACGACCGGGCGGCCGGACGAGATCGCCCGCCTCCGCCCGAAGCGCGTCCGCGTCGCCGTCCTCGGCTTCGCGCCCTACGCGACGGCCCAGAGCATGCTCGACCTTCCCGCGGCCAGGCGGCTCGTCCGCCAAGCCGGTCGCCGGGCCGACATCGTCGTTGTCACGATGCACGCGGGGACGGAAGGAGCGGGCGCCTCGCGGACGCCCCGCGGCCCGGAGAGCTACCTCGGCGAGCCGCGCGGGGACTCGCGCGCGTTCGCCCGCGCCGTCGTCGACGCGGGCGCCGACCTCGTGGTCGGCCACGGCCCGCACGTCCTCCGCGGGCTGGAGTGGTACCGCGGCCGCCTCGTCGCCTACAGCCTCGGCAACTTCGCCGGCTACCGCACGTTCAACATCTCGGGTGAGGCCGCTGTGAGCGCGATCCTCCGCGTCGACCTGCACGGCGACGGCACCTGGAGGAGCGGCCGCCTCGTCCCGCTGCGCCTCGACGCGACGGGCACGCCGGCAGTCGATCGGGCGGGCGAGGCGCTCGCCCTCGTCCGCCGCCTCTCCCGCGAGGACTTCGGCCGCCGCGGCGTCGCGGTCGCGCGGGACGGCGAGCTCACGCCGCCGCGGCGCTGAGCCGGATCAAACCGCGCCGCCGCCGCCTCCGTAGTCCGGAGCAGGGGGAGGAGATCGCCGTCGACATCCCCGGCTCACATCGCCGCACAGCAGCCCGACTCGGAGGTGACACCATGAGACTCCATTCGCCCGGCCGGCGGCTCGCGCTCCTGGCCGCGCTCGGCACCCTCGTGCTCGCGCCGCACGCCCGGGCACAGCAGCCCGAGCCGACGGTCGTCGATCCCAATCTGGCCGTTCGGACGGTCGCCGAGGGCTTCGTCCAGCCAACCGGCCTCGCGTTCCTGGGGCCGAACGACATGCTCGTCAACGAGAAGTCGACGGGCCGGGTCATGCGCGTGACGGACGGCGTCATCCAGGGACCCGTCCTCGACCTGGCCGTGAACTCCAACTCCGAGCGCGGGCTGCTCGGGATCGCCCTGCACCCGAGCTTCCACGTCAACGGCTGGGTGTACCTCTTCTGGACGGAGTCGACGACGGGAGTGGACACGAACGTGAACGGAGACGTGGCGCTCCTCGGCAACCGCGTCGACCGCTTCGTCTGGGACGGCACGACGCTGACCCACGACCTCGAGATCACGCGCTTCCGCGCAGCGCAGCCCGCCGTCGCCGCCAGCCCGCCGCTCCCCGCCCAGAACGCCGCGGGGAACCACGACGGCGGCGTCATCCGCTTCGGCCCCGACGGCAAGCTCTACGTCATCGTCGGCGACACCGGCCGCCGCGGCTGGATGCAGAACCTCCGCTGCGGCCCGTTCGGCCTCGCCACGATCTACACCTGCCCGCCCGATCCCACCGTCCCGGACGACGCATTCGGCGGCCCCGAGCCGGACGACGCGCACCTCACGGGCGTGATCGTGCGCCTGAACGACGACGGCACGACCCCGGCCGACAATCCGTTCTTCTCCTTCGGGGCGGAGCTCGGCGGCGAGGTTGGCCGGAACGTCCAGAAGATCTACGCCTACGGGATCCGGAACAGCTACGGGATGAACTTCGATCCCATCTCGGGCGACCTCTGGCAGAACGAGAACGGGGACGACACCTTCAGCGAGCTGAACCGCGTCGAGCCGGGGATGAACTCCGGCTGGGTGCAGATCATGGGGCCGCTCTCGCGCCTCCACGAGTTCAAGCAGATCGAGACGACCCCGCCGTTCGTCGGCCTCCAGCAGAACCGCTGGCCGCCCGCGAACATCGCGGACTCGCCCGAGGAGGCGCTCGACCGCCTCTTCATGCTTCCGGGCGCCCACTTCAGCGATCCCGAGTTCGCGTGGAAGTTCGAGGTCGCGCCGGCCGCGCTCGGCTTCGTGAGCGGCCGGGCTCTCGGGCCGCAGTACAACGGAGACCTGTTCATGGGCGGTGCCCGGAACTTCTTCCTGAGCGGTCACATCTTCCGGATGGAGATCACCGGCGACCGGCGCAAGGTCGGCGTCGACGACCCGCGGATCGAAGACCGGGTCGCGGACAACCTGGCGAAGTTCGAGGGAACCGAGAGCGACAGCCTCGTGTTCGGGCAGGGCTTCGGCCTCACGACCGACATCCTCCAGGGCCCGAATGGCAACCTGTTCGTGCTCTCGAACACGCGCGGCGCGCTCTACGAGATCCACCGGACGCGCCGGTAGCGCTACAGCGGCGGAAGGGGAAGGGCGCGCGGCCGCGCCCCTCCCCGCTCCGCCTACTCGTACTGGAGGGCGCGGAGGACGTTCAGCTTCGCCGCCCGGCGCGCGGGCATGATCGCGGCGAAGATGCCGACGAGGACCGCGATCGCGGCGAAGACCACGAGCTGTCCCCACGGCACGGCGAAGCGCACGTCGAACTGCTCCAGCGCCCGCGTCACGAGCACGGCCAGGAAGACGCCGAGCGGGAGGCCGAGCGCGGCGCCGATGAGGGCCGTGATCACGCTCTCGTGGCGGATCATGCGGCGTGCTTGCCGGCGCGTCATGCCGACGGCCCTGAGCATCCCGAGCTCCCGCGTCCGCTCGAAGACCGAGAGGACGAGCGTGTTCACCATCCCGAAGAGACTGACGATGACCGAGAGCGCGAGCAGGACGTAGAGCATCGTCAGGAACTGGTTGAAGTCCGCATCCTGCTTGTCGATCCACGCCCCGCGGGTCTGGACGAGCGCGTCGGGGTAGTCGGCTGCGGCCGCGGTGAGCGCCTCCGTCGTGCCGTCGCTCGGGTCGCCGGCGACGTTCACGAACGTGAACTGGTTCCGCGGGCGCTCGTAGACCGAGTCGAACGTCTCCTGGGCGATCGAGACGCCGCCGAGGAGGGGGTAGAACGGGGGCGGCTCGTAGAGCCCGGTCACCTCGACGTCGAGCGTCTCGCCGGACGCGGTCAGGAGCGGGATAGTGTCGCTGACGGCGATCGAGTTGTCCTCGGCGAACTTCGAGTCGAGGATGGCGGCGTTCCCGGCGATCGAGGCGGCGAGCTCGTCCGAGCCCTCCTTCCACTCGAAGCTGTACGTGGCGAGGATCGTCTCGGGGTCGATGCCGGTCACGTACGTGGCCGCGTCACCCACCTGGCCGAGGTCGGAGCGGACGCTCGAGACCGTCTCGGCCTCGCTCGACCCTGCGACGGAGTCGCCGGCCGCGGCGACGAAGGGCGAGTAGCCGTCCTGGGACGTGACGACGTAGTCGGCGACCACCTGCTCCTCGATCGCCTCGCGGTTGGAGGCCTTCATGCCGTTGGCGAGCACGGCCACGAAGGTCACGAGCGCGATCCCGATCATGAGCGCGGCTGCGGTCGCGGCCGTCCGGCCGGGGTTGCGCACCGAGTTCCCGCGGGCGAGCTTCCCCGCTGCGCCGCCGATCTGCCGCGCGGGCAGGCCGAGGACGGCGGCCAGCGGGCGCACGAGGTGCGAGGAGATCATGGCCACGCCGAGGAAGAGGAGGAGCACGCCGCCGGCGATCGCCAGGAGACGCGTGCCGGTCGACACCTCGTCCCGGAACATCGAGTAGCCCAGAAGGAGGAGCGAGAGCCCGATCGCCACGAGCGCGATCCACGGCGTGAAGCGCGCGAACCGCGAGCGCGGCAGCGTGTAGCCTTCGCGCACGGCGGCGATCGGAGGCACGCGCGTCGCCCGGATGGCCGGGAAGAGGCCCGCGGCCAGCGTGATCAGCGTGCCGACGAGGAGCGAGACGACGATCGTCCGCGTGGCGAAGACCATGTCCGCGGTCGGGAGCTCCAGCTCGAGCGCCTTGAAGAGCTCGTTCAGGCCGATCGCGAGGCCGAAGCCGGCGAAGAGGCCGACGACGGAGGCGGCCACGCCGATCGCGAGCGCCTCCACGATCACCGTGCGGAGCACCTGGCGCCGGGAGGCGCCCACGGTCCGCAGGGTGGCGAACTCGCGCGTCCGCTGCGCGACCGTGATCGAGAGCGTGTTGAAGATGACGAAGGCGCCGACGAAGAGCGCGATGCCGGCGAAGGCGAGGAGGAAGTAGCGGATGAAGCTCGTGAACTCGCCGATCTCCTCCTTCTCGTCGTCGGCCTCCGCCTGGGCCGACCGCACCTGGGCGTCGGCGGGCAGGATGGGCTCGATCTCGGCGATCAGCTGCTCCGGCGTCGTCCCCTCGCGGCCGGCGACGGAGATCTCGTCCACCTGCCCTTCGCGGTCGAGGAGAGCCTGCGCGGTGGCGAGGTCGAAGACGGCGACGGTGGAGGTGCCGAGCGAGCTCACGTCCCCGAACTGCGCGATGCCGACGAGCTCGAAGTCGCGGGCGGGCTGGAGCGTCGCGATCCGGACCGTGTCCCCGACGGCGAAGCCCTCCCTGTCGGCCGTCCCGGCGTCGATCACGACCTCGCCCTCTCCCTCGGACCAGCGGCCGGCGACGAGGTCGAGTGGGTTGAAGCGGTCGTACTCCGGGCGAACGTCGATGCCGAAGCCCATGCTCGGAGCTCCCTGCGTGTTGATCGACTTGCCATCGGAGCCGATGATCTTCGTGTTCGTCTCGTCGTAGACGCCGCCGGCGGCAAGCTCGACGCCCGGAACGCCCTGGACGTCGTCCACGAGGGCCTCGTCGATCGGCGGAGCCTCCGACCGGGTCCCCTGGAAGCTGATCTCGGCGCCGCGGCCGGAGACGACCACGTCCGTGCCCTCGTACGCGTCGTCGAAGATCTGCGAGAACGCCTTGTCGATCGTGTCCGTGAGGACGAAGGTGCCGCTCATCATGGCGACGCCGAGGATGATGGCGAGCGCGGTGAGCGTCGCCCGGAGCTTGCGCCCCGCGAGGCCTCTGAGCGCGACGCGGATCATGCGTGGCTGACGTCGTCCATGGTGGTGAGGATCTCGTGGGCGGTTGCTTTGCGGAGTTCGCGGACGATGGTGCCGTCGGCGAGGAAGAGGGTGCGGTCGGCGAAGGAGCAGGCGTTGGGGTCGTGGGTGACCATGACGATGGTTTGGCCGAGGTTGGTGACGGAGGCGCGGAGGAGGTCGAGGATTTCGTGGCCGGTGGTGGAGTCGAGGTTGCCGGTGGGTTCGTCGGCGAAGACGACGGTGGGTTTGTTGATGAGGGCTCTGGCGATGGCGACGCGTTGTTGTTGGCCGCCGGAGAGCTCGGAGGGGCGGTGGTGTTTGCGGTCGGTGAGGCCGACGCTTTCGATGACGCTGTCGGTCCAGTCGCTGTCGATCTTGCCGCCGGCGAGCTCGAGGGGGAGGAGGATGTTCTCTTCGGCGGTGAGCATGGGGAGGAGGTTGAAGAACTGGAAGACGAAGCCGATGTGGCGGCGGCGGAGCTTGGTGAGGTCGGTGTCGCCGAGGGTGGCGATCTCGGTGCCGTCGATGGCGACCTGGCCCGTGGTGGGGCGGTCGAGTCCGGCGAGGATGTGCATGAGGGTGGACTTGCCGGAGCCGGAGGGGCCCATGATGCCGGTGAGGCGGCCGCGTTCGACGTCGAGGGTGATGCCCTGGAGGGCGTGGACGGCGGTGTCTCCCTCGCCGTAGACGCGGGTGACCTCCCGCGCCGAGACGACCGCCCCGTCCGGGGAAACCTGGGAATCGCGCGACTCAGTCTGCATCACCGTCACTCGGGGACCTCCGTTTCGGGTTCCCGGGGATCCTCACGGCGGCCACCGCGCGCGGCAAGGAGGGGAGCGCGAGTCCAGGGGTGGGGTTAACCGAACCTCCGGGCTACTCGTACTGGAGGGCGCGCAGAGGGTTCAGCTTCGCCGCCCGCCTGGCCGGGAAGATGGCGGCGATGATGCCGACGACGATCGCGGCGACCGCGAAGGCGAGGAGCTGGCCGGTCGGGAAGGCGAACTCGATGAAGTCGACGCGCCACACGAGGAGCGCACCGAGAACGACGCCGAGCACCATTCCGAGCACCGCGCCGATGAGCGCCGTGATCACGCTCTCGTAGCGGATCATCCGGCGCACCTGCCGCCGCGTCATCCCGATCGCACGCAGCATGCCGAGCTCTCGCGTGCGCTCGAAGACGGTGAGGACGAGCGTGTTGACGATGCCGAAGAGGCTGACGACGACGGAGAGGGCGAGGAGGACGTAGAGGATGTTGAGGACGTTGTTGAGGGCGCCGATCTGGTTGTCCTTGAACTCGTCGCGCGTCTGTGACTTCGCGTTCGGGAAGTCGGCGAGCGTCGCCGCGAGCGCCTCCGAGTTCTCGTCGGTGACGCCGCCTGTCATGGAGACGAAGCTGAAGAGGTTCTGCGGCTGGGAGTAGTGCTCGTCGAATGTCTCCGCAGAGAACGTCACAGGGCCGAAGGGAGATCCCCCCGCGGGCGGCTCGAAGACGCCCCGGATGATGAAGTCGAGCGTCTCCCCCTCGGGCGTGACGATCGAGACCGGCGAGCCGACCTCCAGACCGTGCTCCTCCGCGAAGCCGTCGTCGACGATTGCGCCGTCGGCGCCGAGCTCGGCGAGGACCGCCTGCGAGCCCTCCTGCCAGTCGAGCGCGATCGCCCCGCCGGCGTTCGGTGTCACCGCGGTCACGAACTGCGGCTCGCCGAAGACGAGCGCCTCACCGGCGCGCACGCTCGCCACCTCCTCGACGCCGGGCCCCTCTTCCGCCGCCGCCGCCGCCGAGGTCGGGATGGGCGAGAAGTTGTTCTGGGCCGTGATCGCGTAGTCGGCCACGAAGAGCGCGTCCACGGAGTCCGTGAACGTCGAGCGGATCCCCTGCCCGAGCACGGCCACGAGGGTCACGAGGGCGAGCCCGATCATCAGCGCCGCGGCCGTGGAGGCGGTGCGCTGCGGGTTGCGCTTGGCGTTCCCGCGCGCGAGCTTGCCGGACGCTCCGCCGATCCGCGCGGTCGGCCAGCCGAGCACGGTCGCGAGCCACGGGACGAGCCCCGAGGCGAGGAGCGCGACGCCGACGAAGATGACGACGGCGCCCACGCCCATGAAGACGAGGATCTCCGTCGTGCTCAGGGCGGGGCCGAAGAGCCCGTATACCATCGCCGCGAAGCCGGCGATCGTGAGCAGGATGGCGCCCGGGAGGCGGAAGCGGGCGAAGCGCGACTCCGGCAGGGTCGCGCCCTCGCGTACGGCGGCGATGGGCGGCACCCGCGTCGCCCGGATCGCCGGGCGGAGGCTGGCGAGGAGCGTGACCAGGATCCCGACGAGCAGGGCGACGACGATCGTCCGCGGCAGGAAGAGCAGCCCGGTGTTCGGGAGCGTGAAGCCGACGGCGTCGAAGAGCCAGAAGAGGAGCCGCGCGAGGCCGAGTCCGAGGAAGAGGCCGACGACGGAGGCGGCGATCCCGACGGCGAGCGCCTCCACCACGATCGAGCCGAGCACCTGCCGCCGCGAGGCTCCGATCGTCCGCAGCGTCGCGAACTCGCGCGTCCGCTGCGCAATCGTGATCGAGAGCGAGTTGGCGATCACGAAGGCGCCGACGAAGAGTGCGATGCCGCCGAAGGCGAGCAGGAAGCCCTGGAGGAACGTGATGAACTCGTTCGTCTCCGCCGCGTCGGTCGCGGCCTGCTCCTGGGACGTCCGCACCTCCGTCCCGGACGGGAGCACGGTGCGGATATCGGCGAGGAGCTGCTCGTCGGAGACGCCTTCGGCGGCCGCGACCGCGATCTCGTCGAGCTCGCCCTCCTTGCCGAAGATCCTCTGCGCGGTCGGGAGGTCGAAGCCGGCGAGGGTGGCGCCGCCGATCGTCGAGACCGAGCCGAATCGGATGATCCCGGAGATGCGCAGGTCCTCCTGCGGGCCGCGCGCCTGGACGCCGACGGTCTGGCCGACCTCGAAGCCCTCGTTTCCGGCGGTGGCGGCGTCGACGACGACCTCGCCGTCGCCCGGCCAGTCGCCCTCGACCAGGTCGAGCGGGTTGAACGGGCTCTCGCCTTCCGCGATCGAGAAGCCGATGTTGGGCGCGCCGCCGTAGACGATCGCCTTGCCGTCCTCGCCGATGAACTGCGCCTGGCCCTCGACGGCGCCCTCGGCCGCCGCGACGGCTGGAAGCCCGAGGATGGTCTCGACGAGCGACTCGTCGAAGGCCGGCGCCGTCGCGCCGCTGCCCTCGCTGAGGTCGAAGGCGGACTCGCCGCTCACGACCGCGTCCGACCCCTGGCGGACGTCGGTGAAGATGCGGTCGAACGCGCGGTCGATCGAGTCCGTGAGGACGTAGGTGCCGCTGACCATCGCCACCCCGAGGACGACCGCGAGTGCCGTCAGCGCCGTCCTCAGCTTGCGGCCGAACAGCCCACGCAGGGCGACGCGGATCATGCGTGGCTGACGTCGTCCATGGTGGTGAGGATCTCGTGGGCGGTTGCTTTGCGGAGTTCGCGGACGATGGTGCCGTCGGCGAGGAAGAGGGTGCGGTCGGCGA